>CAWDQD010000040.1:0-14005 GCA_963804385.1 uncultured Microcaldota archaeon | reverse complement strand
GGAAGCTACCAGTCTGTGCCTATCCATAGTGTTCCGGGAAAAGCACTTTCAGAAAATGGCCAAGCGGGATGCGGTGGCCAACCTGAAGAAATTCCTTCGCGACAATAAACAGTTCTGGCCGCACATCAATGAGATCCCTGCTGCCATGCAACGCCGTCTCAAGGAAGATACGGAAAAAACAGCCGCTAATACACACGCCTTGGAAAGCCTGCCAGCCGCACCAGAAGCAAAAAAGGAATGACCTGCTTCAGCTCTGGTAAATAATCTTAAATGGATTGCAGGAATATCGGATTGATGAAAATACTCGTCTTCGGTAACATGCTCGTGGAAGCGGATTCGCTCCCGCTCCGCCTGATGCCCAAGCTGGAGAAGCTATTACCTTCAGTGGAATTCAAGGAGTTCGACACCGCGGAGAACCTCGAGGACGAGGGAAGGGATCTGATAATCCTGGACACCGCGTTCGGGATAGAAAAAGTAACGTTGATAGAGGATGTCGACACGCTCCAGATGAGCAAGACCGCATCCATGCATGATTTCGACCTTCCGATAACGCTCCGCATCCTGATCAAGCTGAAAGCCATAGATTCAGTGAAGATAATCGCCATCCCTGCCGGTTATGAAGAGAAGAAAGCTATCGAAGAGATAAGCGCGATTATCAAAGCTATTTCCACTTGACCGTCAGGAAATGCGTCGCGCAGCTCATGCACGGGTCGTAAGCGCGGATCAGCTTCTCTATCTCGAGGGGTATGCCTTCCTTATCCACCCCGGAATCGAGCTTCTCCTGGACGAGCGCTCCTATGTCTATGTCCATCTTGATCTGGTTCTGCGATGTGGGTATGACCAGGTCCGCGAACTCTATCTTCCCGGCATCGTCGATTTTCAGATTATAATAGAGCGTGCCTCTCGGGGCCTCCATCACCCCGATGCCCTCGGACCTCTTGACCTTCGGCACGATCTTCGGTTCTTCCTTGAATTCCATGCTCTCGAGCAGGTCTATGGAGGAGTCTATGCAGTGCACTATCTCTATGGCCTGGGCCAGGTTGTTGTGGAATATATTCGACGACGGGAACACGTCGAGATATTTGGCCAGATCCTTCCTGGTCTTCGGGTGCAAGGTGTCCTTGTTGATGTTCAGCCTCGCGAGGGCGCCGACTACGTACGATTTGCCTTTGAAAGCGAAGCCCGGCGCCTGGGAGTATGGTATGACTGCTTTCTGGAGGTGCTGCCTGAAGTATTTGTGGTTTATGCAGATGCCGTCCGAAGTCATCAGGTCTCCGCGGCGATAGCTGAATTTTTCATTTCTCAGGGCGATGTACGTCGTTTTGGTGTGGAACACGGGGCTCCTGGCGTAGAATATCTCCACGAACTCCACGGCCGCATCCCTCACTTCCCGCAGGCCCTGCGCGATCTTCTTCGCATCCTCCTTCTTCGGGATCTTCATGAACCCGCCGACCTGGGGATAGGGCGCATGGACCGCCCTGCCGCCTACAAGGACGCACAGATCGTTCCCGGCGCCTTTCACGTCGAACGCCTTGTGCACGAGGTCGTGCTCGTACCCCTCATCGGCGAATTCCAGCACGGAATCCTTGCCGAATATGTCCGGCAGGCAGAAGAGGTAGAGGTGCATCGCATGGTCGCGGATGTTCAGGCCGTACAGCATCAGGTCGCGGAGCTTTATCGTCTGCTCGGACGGCTTTATCTCGAGCGCGTTCTCCACGCAGTTTATGCAGCACATCAGGTGCGCCACCGAGCAGGTGCCGCATATCCTGGAAACAAGCTGGTGGACGCCGAGCGCTGGCTTGCCCACGGCCGCCTGGGTGAAGAATCGCTTGTTCTCGCTGATCTTGAGCTTGGCGTCTATGACCTTGCCGTCTTTCACCGTGACGTCCAGGTCCGTGTGCCCCTCGATCTTGCTGAGATTTTTTATCGTGATATCGAAGCTTTGGCTGTGCATATTCACCCTCCGAACTCCTTCAGGTACTTGTCCATCACGTCGAGGAATTTCTGCTCGAACATCGGGCACCCGTCCACCTTGTCGTCTACCTTGACCACCGCGTCCACTCCCAAAACCTTCTCATAGAGGTTCCATTGCTTGAGGAACGGCGCTATCTTGGCCTTGGCCTCTGGCGAGAAATCGTTCCTCTGCGCGGAAGGCCCTCCGGTGCATGCGCACGAACCGACCGCGACGAGGTATTTCGCTTTCGCGCGGACCTCCGTCACGCGCTTCCTCTCGTTGTCGCTGGATATCGCGCCTTCCACGAACGCCACGTCAAGGTCATCCAGCACGTTCTTGGATTTCAGCACCCTGCAGTACCGGAAATCCACCTTCTCCTTCCATTCGAAATAATGCTTGTTGAGGAGCTCCACGAAGACTATCGAGTTGTCCTCGCAGCATGTGAACGTGAACCAGCCGACCCGCAGTTTCCTCATCAGCCCCAGCCTTCCATCTTTATGTCCTTCTGCTCTTTGCCGCAATCCACCAGGCATTTCTTGATCGCGGACACCATCTCGAGCGGTCCGCATATCCACCAGCTCATCCCTTTTAGTTCACCGGCATGCTTCTTCATCATCATGTCGTTCAGCCTGCCGCACTCGCCTTTCCAGCCGTCCGGTGTCTCGCGCGTGAGCGTCATGACGACCTTTATGTCGGGATTCTTCTTCTCGAGTTCTTTGAGCTCATCGTGGTAGATTAGATCGCCCTTGGTCTTGGCGCTGTAGAACAGCACGAACCTGCCCTTGAGCTTCTTGCCTGCTATATGGCGGAGGATGCTTAGGAAAGGTGCGATGCCGACGCCGCCAGCCACGAACGCGGCCTCTTTCTGGTCGTCGTATGTGAAGTTGCCGAACGGCCCCTCGATGCCGACGCTCTCTCCCACGGCCATGTTGTCGAGCCTGCCGGTGCAGTTGCCGTTCCGCATCTTGATGCAGAGCTCCAGGTGATTCGCATCCGGGGCAGAAGCTATGGAATACGGCTTCTTCACGACCGTATTGCCGTCCTTGTCCAGGATGTGCAGGAAGATGAACTGGCCGGGGGTGAACTTCATCATCGCTCCGTTGGGGACCAGGCGGAATATCTTGGTTCCCGGAGCAGGCTCGGTTATGCTGTTTATCTTGTATTTCGTGATCATCGCATCTGTTGTCCACCGCTCAAATTATAATGATTTACGCCCCATGCTCTGCCATGGGAAACGAGAAAGGCATCCTCCTCGCTGTGTCCGCAGCCTTGATAAGCGGTTTTTCTGTCTTCATGAACGGCGTCGCCGTCTCGCAGGCAGACCCGTTCGTCTATACCACGATAAAAGGCATATTCGCATTGATATTCCTCGCCGCGTGCGCGATGATATTGAAAGAGATGAAGAACTTCCGCTCGCTCTCATCCAAGCAATGGGGCATGCTCGTGCTGATCGGCCTGATCGGAGGCAGCGTCCCGTTCCTTATGTTCTTCTGGGGCCTCAAGCTCGGCGGCGCTGCGGTCAGCTCGTTCATCTACCGCTCCCTCTTCATATTCGCGGGCGTTTTTGGGTACTTAGTGCTGAAAGAGAGGCCGAGCCGCACCGACTTCCTGGCTGGCCTGGCAATCCTGCTCGGCAACGCTCTGCTCGTATCCGGGAGCCTGAGCTTCGGCCTCGGGCAGATGCTCGTGCTCGGCGCGACCGTGCTCTGGGCGCTCGAATATACGATATCCCGCAAGGTGATGGCGGACGTCCATCCCCGCGTGGTCATGATTTCGAGGATGTTTTTTGGTTCGTTCATACTCCTGGGATTCCTGGCAGCGACCGGTTCGCTCGGGTCCTTGATGCCTTCTAGCACGGCATCGCTCATGTGGCTCCTCGTGACCTCCGGATTGCTCTTCGCGTTCCTGAGCGCCTGGTACTTCACCCTCAAATGCCTGCCGGTGTTCAAGGCTGCGTGCATCTTCACGATAGGCGGGATCGTGACCGCTGCGCTCAATCTCGTTTTCTTGGGGCAGGCGGTCTCATTGACTTCGGCCTTTGCGCTCACGATCATCCTCGCTGGGGTTCTGGCGATGATCGGCATATCCGACCTTGTGCGCTCGATAAAGCTCCTTCCTGGCCTGGTCGGATGAACGGCGCCGGTCTAGCAGCGCGTTACGGTTTCCCTCCGAACAGCCTCGGCTACTGCGGTAAGGATTCGTTCACCGAAGCGCTCCGCGGGCATCTTGCAGGAGGAGATACCGGAGCGGTCGAAACGGAACTGAAGAAATTCAAGGCTCATTTCGCTTATCTCTCTCTGATCGCGCGAGAGAATGGGAAGAAACCGTTCGATCCGGATGTCGTGGAGGCGTTCTGGATAGGGAACGGCCTGCTGGATAACGTGTCCCGCGAATCGCTCCGCTCTTTCATCGTGAAGGATCTGTTCAGTCCAGGTTCATCCAGGGCATCTGGACTGGCACGCTCGCTTCCTGAAGGTCTACTTCCCCATCACAGCTTCAACTCGCTCTACATACGTTTCTTGTCCGATTCGGTGGAACGCTCGGTGGAGAACCTGGATTCCTGCTGCATCACCTGGGGCAAGGTGCTTTCGGTGTCGAAAAATTCGGTCTCGATGATGCGCAACTCCATCTCATCCGATGGAAAGGGCTTCGTCATCCGTCCTGTGGAATGCACCGTGATGCTGGAGAAGAACGGAATCCGGTTCCTGGACGATGTCTCTGAAGGGGATGTGCTTTCGGTCCACTGGAGCATGGCTATAGAGAAGCTCTCCGAAGAACGGGTAAACAACCTGGAAAGATATACGAAGATCAACGTCGCCGCATGCGATTTTAATCCCAAGGCATCCAAATCCTGATCATGGAAGACTGCAAAGGAGACGGCACGTGCGGGAAGAAAGAACGCGGAGAATGCGACGGCGGATGCGCACATGTAGATATCAAATCCCTCGGCCCCGAGGCGATCGAACTCGCCGCCATGTTCCAAGAGGTGAACGATCACCTGGTCGGCGCCCTGAAGGCCAAGAAGAGGATACTCGAGAAGATGCAAACCGCTTCGCCTCAGGAGAAGGAGAAACTGGAGAAAGTCCTTTCAAGCAGGCACCCTGTCCTGCTCCAATTCGTCTTCAGCTGATTTTTTTTGTATAACTGTATAATATACATAATATCGCTCAATAATATGTAAAAACATAAGATTAAAAGAGCGAACTTTGTACATTAATACGGTGGGAAGGCATTCTGGAGGGAATTTATCAGTAAAGCTAGGTTTAATCCTATTGTTTTTCATCTCGCTTTCATTCGCCCTGATAGACCCTCCGGTGGCAGATGTCAATGCACATGATCTGGCCATCGCACCTCATGCGCTTCTCCACTACAACGCCCTGAATCTCAGCGAGAACGATCCTACGTTGGATGATCCGACCACCTTCTTCTATGTTAAGATCCTGACCTTGACCCCCTCGGTGAACTTCAGCGTGAACTCCGCGATGCAGCCCTCGCTCGTTTGGCTGGCTGCAGAAAATCATAACAGGACAGTGGAGGAGAATTGGAGCGACGGGAGCTGCACCAGCTATAGGCGGAGGACTTTTTCCGACGCGAAACTGGAGAACGTGACCGCGTATTACTCTTTGAGCGGGGTCCTGCATGACGAAAATGGGAATTACACTTTCCTCACGATAAACGACAGCCAGAAGCTCGCGGGTAACGCAAGCTTCAATGACCCGATCGTCATCCCGTTCCAGAGGAACACTGGTTGCTCCATGCTGGAGAGCTTCTTCGGATTCTTCCTGGGCCACCAGATGGACCTATCCTGCAACGAGGATTCGCTCTATCGTGCGTCACCGTATCCGAACGGGACGATCAATTTCACGGATAGGAGCATCGGAGTGGTCAATCCAGAGCTGAACGCCACCATCTACGCTGACCTCTCCATCCCTTATCATGAGGAATGGAACGATTGCACTGAAGGGAAAAGCGGCTGCGACTGCTCTGGCGGAAGCGATGATGGCACAGTGGAGTTAAACTACCATGATACGCAGAGCTACGATGTCCAGAACGATAGGATGACCATGCTCGTGTACTCGCCGCAGTTCATGAGCCTGGATTCCAACACCTCGGATAGCGTGGTCTACCATGTGAGCTTGCTGTCCACGTCCGATCTGTACAAATATTACTCGGTGATGGACAACCAGACCGCCGGAGCGTATTACTTGGATAGCTTCGATGTGGTGAACGACAGCTACGGCACGGAGTTCATCGTCGCATCCCAGATAAATCATACTGGTTTGCTTCCCGAAGATCCGGCCCAGAATTACACTGGTTCTGAAGCCGTGGACCATATGCTGGGCGGGATGTACCTGCGGAGCCCGACCGAATTCGACAACGCGAGCTATAACTATTCGCGGGTCTATGATATCGAGGATACATTCACCGGACTTTCACCTGGAGCGCACCAGGCGGAACTGGAGTTCTTCACTTTTTTCGGGAATTACACCGCGCAGTCGAATATCTCCGTCCGGCTCTTGACAAACCTCAGCGTCGTCGCGGGTCCGTATAGCAGCGACCAGACGCTTGTCGTTTGCACGCTTTTTGGCAACGATACCCCGCTCCCAGGCGCTCCAGTGGAGCTGAGGATCGGGAATGAGACGCACACCGCGGTCACTGATTCGTATGGCGGATGCAGCGCTATCTTCTCCACTAGCCACTCGATAGACACCGTCTATGCGAGTTATGCCGGTTCGAATATCTATCTCCCTTCCGAGGTGGATATGCCATTTTCTAACGGGCTGTCATTCGATGCCGGAAGCGTTGCCATCAACAACCTCGGGCTGCTGCTCATACTAGCTGGATTGCTGGCATTCATGTTCCTGGGAATGGCCCGCTCGGTCGGAGGATCGAAGAATCCCGGGGTCGGGCGGTTTTTCGCTACACGTGGTGCACCGAAAGGCAAGAAGAGCGTCCGGGCGAAGAAGCCAGTGAGCGTTTCAGCGGCGAGCGGAGGGACTGGCGATGGATCAGCCAAGAAGAAAGATGTTGCGAAGAAAGCCGTGGACGAACGTGAGACCAAAGCCAAACGGGAGATGGACGAGAAAGGGAAAAAAACCGCCAAAGGCCATCCGGATGAGCCAGACGATAAAAAACACAGGAAAGTGACCAAGGGCGAGATCGACATCAACAGGGTGTTGTATCCAGAATCGTATGAATTGAAAGAGAAGTATCTGGATTCCAGATCCGTGCACGCAGGGCGGGCCCGCGAGCTCAAAGAAAGGATACAGGATGAGCATATCCCGGAAATAGAAAATAAAATGAAAACCGCCGCAGATAGGACGAATACCGCGCAATCAGACGAGAGAACCCGGGAAGACCTTCAACTGAAGATAATCCAGGACAAGAACCTAGATACATTCCTGATCGCCCATGATTACCAGAGACCGCAGAATACGCTCGCAATAACGATAGACAACACCGTCTACATAAGGGAATCCAGGATGGACGACGAGAAGTACCTGCAGGAGATAATAAAGCACGAGGATTACCATCCGTACAGCAAATTGCATTATGACCGGTGCGACCATCTCGTCGAAGGATTCAATGAGATAATGAAATACGAGGACATGATGGAAGATGGCAAGATGAGCCCCGAATTGAAGGGGCAGGTATGCATGGTGGAAGGCGTCTACCGCGAATACGCGGCAGAGCAATACCTGATGAAAGAGATCATGGGCAGGGATCACTACGTTGTCGGTCATCTGGTGCAGGGAGAGGATCATCTGAAAGAGCATTTTAATCGAATTGCAGGGGACGGAGAGTACGACAGGATATTCGGAAGGGACAAAAACATAGCAGACGGAGATACGGTCTGGGTAGATCGGATGAGCGATGCGGATCGAGTGAAACGGCTCCTAAAAATCCATGAAGAAAAATTACTTGCAGCTCACGATAATGTAAAAACACAAATCAAGAGAATCTTAACGGAGGGGAAGTATGATATCTAACCAAGATAAAGAGTGGATACTAAAAAAACTGAAAACTTTCCATAAAACTGAGGACGTAAGCTGGGAATATGAACTTATGGAATACGCTATCCAAAAAAACAATCCCCCCGACATCCGCACTTACGTTGAGAACGAGCTGAAGAAGAAAAATTATGACAATAAACTCAAGGAACTATCCAATCGAATTAGTCCTAGTCTTCTTGGAAATAATGAAAAATGCGACAAATTAAGCGATGAAATAAACAAGTTGCTTGATGAAGCGGAAAAAGAATTTCCCGGTTTCAAAAAAGGGCGCGCATTACAAATCTCGGAAATATCCCAAAGGATAATGGCGTACCGATCAAAAGGTGCAGTAGGGCATCAGGCGGAAGTCAGAGATATCCGAAAAGAGCAGAAACGAAGATAACAAGCCTTTTGAACCTTTTCGACGTATGCTTTACAAGAGCAATTTTCATCCGTCTAACTCTATTTCGTCTATTGTCGTATCCAAAGAGGTAGCTTTATATACTAATTTTGAGCAATAACGAATGGGTGAGGGGTATGGAAATGAAGCATAAAACGGTTGGTCCGTGTGAAAAGTTCACTAATGCTCCAGTTAAACCTAGAAAATTCCATTCACTTGGCGCTGCGGTCGCGTTACTTTCAACACTTACTTTCGCTGGCATGAATTTCGTAGGAACTAAATCGGCGAAGGCTGATACTGTGGAAGTAGACAAGGTAAAAGTGGAAGTATCAAAGGTTAATGATACTCTTGCAAACTTGGATAAGAAAACTGCTGCAACTTACGTTAGAGAAGATGGTGTAGTAACAACCGGAGATTATGTCTCCAGTGCGAATAGACTCAATGCGCAAGGAGTTTCCGAATTGACTTTCGGAGTTGGCTGGAAAAAGGATGGTACTGGGAAAGTTATGAACGTTCATTTCCCGGCATATCTAGACCAAGATCCGAGCAGAAAAGGGGCCGGGACTTGGGGCATGGACTTAGACGAATTCGCAAGCATAGTAAAGAAAACCACTAGTCAGGATTTAACCCGAGTTAAAATTGTCATAGAAAATTCAATTGATGAAAAAACTGGTGAACGGGTCATAAATGCTTTTGCACTTCCAGTCGATGCGAATGGAAATATTATTGGTAAATATCAAAATGGATATCTTGCAGCCGGTATCTCTTTCTATCCAGATGTTGGTGGAGCTGGGGGCGGAACTACTTTGATTTATGAACCGAATGTGCACGGTCCGTTCGCAAGAAAATAACCTTATAAATACTTAGACTTGAGTATGTGATGATACTTATGGCCTTCGGACTAGCCTCTTCAAAAGAAAGAGAACCAACTGAAGTAAACTATGCTCAACAGGCTATTGATCATGCATTAGGTTCAAATGCAGCTGCATTTACTAAACTCCCTCCGCCTCAGCAAGACCTTCTTAGAAAGTCTGCCGAGACAAAAACACTCCAAGAATTCACACAAGAAGCGAGAAAAATCCCGTCTCTAAAAGACCAGGATATACCTGCTCTTTATACTAGTCTTCGAAATGTCAAGCACTATATTGCAATGAATGACGTTAAGAGCGATTTTGCCAGTGGCGATTCATTCCGAATTGCAAAAGGTGCCAAAAAGGTCAAACAAGTCTCTGACGAAGCAGAAAAGAGTGTGCCGGGGCTTGGACGTGAAGTAATTAAATATGCTACAGATGGGTTGAAAGGCCAGCAACTTCAGGACGCCATGCGCGCACTTTCAGCAGCTGGCGTGGACCAAACTCTTCTCCGAAGCATTGCCAAGGAGCAAGGCCAAACGGATATGCAAAACATAGATGACGCACTTAAGGAAGGCGCCACCGATCGGATGCTAGATGTTTTAGGCAAGCTCAAAACCGTCACGACCGATATAAAAGAAAAGGGAGAAACGCCGCAAAGGGTTTCTGAGCAGAGCCAGCACTATGCCGAATTATCAAAGCTCGTTGGCGGAAGCGTGGTCGAAGACATAAAGGGCGACCCGAGCAAAGCCAGTCCGGACGGGCTCAAGGAATCCTTCTACAAGCACTATGAGCTTTGGAACGAGCTGAACGGCGGCGAATTGGCAAAAGTCCGCCTTGTCCGAGCGCAGCAATGATTTTCTTCAGATTCTTATCTTTCAGAAGTCGACTCCAGCCAATATCTTGTATTTTAATGTATATTTTCACGTTTTAAACCAAATCATGTGCTCTTTCACATATACTCAGTGGTAAATTATATATACTAGCTTATTCTATAGATATTAGTGGGTAAACGCGGTGGAAACTAGTCAGTATCGGGACTTTTAATTGGATTCGCTTAAATATTCACTAGGGATGTGAAGATCATGTCTGGTATCATTCAAGATATCGTCAAGAAAGTTAAGTCATTTCATGGGAACGTAGAAACGTTTCTTGATGCCAGGATAAAAGAAGCCAGTTTCAACAAACTGATAAAGATTATGCTGATTATTGGGTTGATCGTAGGAATATCCTCGATTCTCATGACCTATAATCACAATCTCAACGATATCTTCACAACGTTCAAATCAATGCCGCAAAACATTATTTCCATTTTTTTGGAATACTTTATTATAATGAATCTCGGTTTTGCCATTCAAGCATCTATTATAGCTATTAGCGCAGGAATTGTAAGAAAACTGAATAAAAGTACCACAAAAATGCTTCAACCAAAATTGCTTCAAATAGTTTACTCCTTTCTGGTCGTTATTGCAATCGCTCTGTTCGCATCCTTGTTCATAACCCTCCTGGGATTAGCTTTTTCATCACCGCCAGGTCATTCATCTACAGTCTTCGGGATATTCCTAGGAGTAATCGGTGATATCCTAGGTCTTTTTTTCGCTTATGTGCTCCTTATTCTTTGTCTAAGGTTATTCAGACTATCTCTCGTAGAATACATTGAATTCGTAATAGCCGGGGTTATCATAACGTTTGCTCTTGGGATTCTAATTTTTATCCTGGTAATTGCATTCGGACTTGTCGTTTTCATTAGTCAGAGATATTTCTAGTGGGGGTGTAATCGTCATGTACGATCCAAACGGAACGTTGATTTGGAAAACGGAGATGGAAAGTGGACTGAGTGGGTACTTAACCCCGATTAACGGCGGAGTTATAGGTAACCTGGCTCTTACGTCCATTCAAGGAACCGCTGATGGGGGGGTTATAATTGCAGGAGAAATCACTGCAGGCGGTGCAATTCCCGGAATACTAATAAAAATGACCCCGAAATAAATTTATTTATATCTATTGAAAAGTGGTTAGATACGCATGGGATGGGTTGAAGATGTTATAGAAGGGTGTACCGCTTTTCAAACGGGCTTAGGTAAATTCTTTGAAAAGAAAGATGATAATGCCACAGTCGCAAAATCGTTAGTATTTTTTCTCGTGACCGGTTCATTGTGGGCAACTCTTGCCATCATTGGTGTTTACAATTACGATCCACGATTGGTTTCTCTTGCAATAACGTCATTTCCTCAGACGGTTAACAGTTACATCACGACATGTTTGACACTGGCACTCCTGCTGTTGTTTTCCGAAGTAATCTCGGTGTGGGCATTATATCATTATGATATAAAAAAAGCAAGATATTCAAAAATTACCTTGGCACAAAGTGTGGATGTCTGCTCAGCAGGATTCATAATATTCACGGCAGCATTTCTGATACCCCGTTATCTTTTTTATGGCAATCTGACTTTATGGGCATCAATCGCACTAATCGGAAGCATAATGCTGATATTGGCAGTGGCTATTGTAATTTCGCATCACGGACCAAAAATACAAAATTCAATACTGAAACAACTATTTGAGGGATCGCTGGTAAGACGAACGTTCACGGCATTACAATTACTCGTTAGCCTTCTACTAGTGATTGGAACGATAGATTCGTTAAATCTTAATCCTATTACTGGCACAGCATATAACATCGCAACCAAAAACAATAGCGATGGCTCTTTCACAATAGAATACACGAAGACGGTTTCTGAATTGATCGGTTCAGAAAGGTATGAATGCAATATGAGCTTTCCCGCAGGGTGGCAAATCGCCAGTGAGAATGAAACCTCGCAGCTTCTTTATTCGGATAGCGAATCCGAGTTGCTCGTGTACAAGACGTCCTTGTGGAACACATCCGCAAAAGAGTACCTGGCTTTTGTTGACGACCCTATAACAGTAATCGACAAAATAGAGGTATATCCAGAGTATGAAGGGCTTGGAGAGCAGTTAAACAAAGACCAAACGGCTGTTGTGTTCGACGCCTCTTCCTTAGAGTATAACGGAACGTTCGAGCATGCGACAAGGATGGAATTTTTAGATTTGAGTATGGTCTGGTTCCATTACGTATCCGCACCACGAAAAGACAATGATTTTAATTATCTCCTAAATAATATAAACTGTAACAAAAATTAACTAGATCGAGGAGCAAACGCACTGATCAGAGCTATTTGTGTTCATAACTCAAGTTACCGAGTAACGGAATCGACATGCCGAAGATTAAACTACTTACGAACCCCTCGGCAAGCTGAAATATCAAACTTGTTCTCATTAATGCGTTTGACAAATCGCTACCAACTGTATAATGCCAGAAACCTATCGGTACCGAATCGGGGGTATTGACATAACCGCCGGTAGCGAACATATACCCGCTTAACCCATATGTAACCAAAAATGTTGTTGCGAAGCATACAATCGTTGCTACTAGGCACCCCGGAATATTGATTTTCCGTTTCATGTGGCCGAAATATCCGATTGAGAGATATGGCAGCGCGTACATCAGAAGGAAAAACAGCAGTCCGATTATCAGAGATCCTTGGCCGAGATCTTCTGATGGGGGGTAATGGAGAAAACCGGCCAAATAGAGAACCATCGGCAGAAGATTCAGAGGTAGAATAATTGCGAGGGATAACGCTATCGTGACCAGCAATTTTTTGAGGCCCTCTTCCTTGTAGGACATGTTTTTACATTTTTGTCAAATAATATAATCTTTTGCTAATGACTAAGTGGATGAGACTCAAACATGTAAAAGAACCAGAATCAGAGTCCCACAAAGACGAAAGAGCAAAAATTAATGCCGTGCGCACGCGTTTTTATTTTTACCTGTCCAGAATAAGTATCATATGGGAGGTACTGAAGAGATTAAACAGTCCGTGGTATCACTCCATGCGCGGACAGAGCGCTTCTTCGACGACAGGATAAAGGAAGCGACACCGGCAAGGACGATAATCGCCATACTTGTAGCCGTATTAGTCGGAGGGCTGATGGGAGTTTCCACAGCTCCGGCATATGGGTTTGCGGCGTTCGGCCAGGGGGCGCTGATTCTCCCGGGATTTTTCCTGTTCATAGTCCTATTCGTGACCCTGAACGTATGGATTGTGAGAAAAATCAACTACCCGGGCACGAAAATGAAACAGCCGCCGTGGATAAACGTCTTGTATCCCTCTTTTATGCTAGTGGCCGCATTCATGTGCATGAGCCTGATATTGCCGATTCCATACTACATGTTCGTTGCGCTGCAGCCCACCCTGAATGTACTAAGTTTGCTGATACTGCTCGCTTTTTTCTATTGTCTGCTCACGCTTTTCCTTAGATTGTTCAACCCTTCGGCAATCGAGTTCATCGAGTTGTTTGTTATCTCGAATATAACCAGCTTTGTACTGGTCATAGGTTTTGGCATCTTAATCCTGGCGGTCGGAGGAACGATTGCCTATTTCGGCCATTACACCTATTCGTTTCCGGTGATCAATCACCCGGACGGTTCGTTCATGATAGGATACATGGCGCCGGATTACCAGCTCCCGTTCTACACCTTCCGCGGAGACTCGGAATGCAACATGACTTTTCCTGGCGGCTGGAGGATATCCAGCGACAAGGAGTATCTCAATGACTACCATCCAGGTTGGATGTATCCGAACGGCACGAACGGATACCGGCTGATTTACAAGGAATCGCTGTGGAATGCTTCAACGAAGGAGTACGTGGTTTTTGATCGGCTTCCACCGCATTCCAACCCGGATTTATTCGGCATAATACCATCTGATTCCCCGGGCGCCCCACA
>CAWDQD010000039.1:0-21090 GCA_963804385.1 uncultured Microcaldota archaeon | reverse complement strand
AGATACGATGTGCACGGCATCTTGTGGGAGCTCGAGGTTCCAGCCGGAATGCGACACGAGAGCGACGTCGCCCTGGCGATCGAGCAGCCAGACTATGTCATAGAATCCAAAGGCACGAGCAGGATCATCCACGCAACGCGCATCGATGTGATCCCGGAGTTCCCTGTGGAGAAGGGATTCTATGTCCCAGACCTGAGGCATGGCATCCCGCACGGGAGGAGCTTCCCTGCCGAGTATGCCGGCGCCAAGTACCTGTCCAGGGATGATACGTTCGTGGGTCCGATCATCAAGAGGATTATGCTGTATTACGGCCCCGTGAAACGGCAGGATGTGAGCGTGGAGATGAGATGCTCCGATAATGGCCTCGGGGTAGTGGTTGAGGATATACGCGGGGAGCTCGAAGCACAATAAAGCAGGCCATGGTTCAAAACAGCATAAATTATGCTTTTCCGGAGAATCAGAGAAACTTTTTAATATCCCCTTGCGATAGCTGTGCGAATGGTTTTCATCTCAAGGCTCAAATTGAGGAATTTCAAATCCTTCAAGGCTGCGGACATAGAGCTACCAGAGTCGTTCATATGCTTCGCGGGCCCAAACGGCAGCGGCAAGTGCGTCGATGGCGATACGGAGATATACATGGCCGACGGGACGGCAAGGACCATCCAGAACCTGATAGAAGAGGCGATGGAGAGGGGCCATGTCGAGCAGATGGATGACGGCTGCATAGCACAATACCATGATTCTCCTGAAGTGCTTTCACTCGATACTCGGAGCATGAAGATAGAGAAAAGAAAGATTGCGGCATTTGTGAGAAGGACCGCACCGAAAAAGATGCTCAAGGTGATGACGCGCTCCGGCAGGGAGATAATAGCGACCGAATACCATCCGTTCTTCATCTTCCAAGACGAGTCGGTCAAGCCGATAAGGGCTGACCAGCTCAGAACCGGCATACGCATCGCCATCCCTAGAGCCCTTCCGGTGAAGACAACGGATACCTTGTTCCTTGAGTTGCTTGACCTGATCGAGGAAAAAGACAACGTATACGTTCCATACAACGAGAAAGCCGCGAGGATAATCATCGCAGGGAAAAAAGGCAGGACATGGACCGGATTCGAGGAAGCGGTCGGAGTGCCGAAGAATATACTCAGCAGTTTCATCCACTCGAAACAGTCGATCCTCTTCCCCTACCTCGTCCGCGCGCTGAGGCTCTGCAACCTGGCCGACCTTGAGATAGCGGATCTCATAACCGAAGCCAAATCGGATGGCAAGGATTCGTTCCTGATGCCTTGGCGCAATTCCGACATGTTCTGCCGCTTCTTAGGCTATCTTCTTTCCGAAGGAAGCGTGAGCCGCTCCAACAACCAGATACGGATGACGAACGGTTCCGACGAAGTGATAGATGATTATGCTAAAATAGCCAAGGAGCTGTTCGGCCTAGAGCCCCATATTTACCAGTACAAGGAAGGAGCCAAGGACGTCATAATCAACAGCGTCGCACTGCGCAACATCCTTCTGAAGTTCGGGATGGATTACGACGGGGCCGGAGCCAAATCAATCCCTGAGCTCATCTTCAGGCACAGCACGGATGAGAACCTGGCCAATCTGCTCATAGGCATCTATTCAGGAGACGGATACGTCTCCAAAGTCGGGACAGTGGACTTGACTCTGAAAAGCGTGAGGCTGATAAAAGGCGTGGAACGCATCCTCCTGCGGCTCGGAATCGTCGCAAGGACGAAGAAAACGCACAAGAGGGAGACCACTACCGGATTCGAAGGAGATTACCTAAAATCGTCAGTGAGCGGAGCTGAGAACCTGGAGGTCTTCAGCCAGCGCATCCCTATGATGAACAGGGAACGCAGGGAAAGGCTCTCCGGTTTCATCGGAAGGAAAGCGAATCCGAACGTGGACTTGGTTGAGGCGAATTCCATTGTCAAGAAGGCGGTGAAAGATGTCGGGATAAACGTGAAGAAGGCGAGAAAAGCGTTCCCGAGATTGGATGCCTATTGCTATAACCAATGCCTGCCGTCCCGCCACGGGATAAAGCATATCGTCTCGAACATACTCTTGCCGACGGCCGAGGAAAAGAATATAGAGAGCGAAGCCCTGTTCCACCTCGCGAGGCTCGCCGACTCGGACATTTTCTGGGATGAGATAGATTCCATCGAAACGATAGAGCCTCGCAGCGGATGGGTCTATGACCTCACGATTTCAGAGCACCACAATTTCATCGCTAACGGGGTATTCGTCCATAACAGCAACATCTGCGATTCCATACGGTTCGCCATGGGTGAGAGCAGCCTCAAATCGTTGCGGGCCAAGAAGGTCAAGGACCTGATACACACCGGATCCAAGACCGCCGAGGTGTCGCTGGTCTTCGAGAATCCGGATTCGCCGGATTCATCCTACGAGATAAAGCGTGCCATCCGCGAAGACGGGAAGATACGCTACCGCCTGAACGGGGAAAAGACCACCCGCAGCGCTATCGTCGACGCGCTGAAGAAGCACAACCTCGACGACAGCGGCCGGAACATCATAGCCCAAGGCGAGGTGCAGCGCATAATAGACATGAACGGAAAGGAGAGGCGCGGCATCATAGACAGCGTCGCCGGGATCTCGGATTTCGAAGACAAGAAGAAGGAGGCCCTCGGAGAGCTGAACCTCGTCAAGGACAGGATAAAGGAGGCGCAGCTGGTCATGGGCGAGCGCAAGGCGTTCCTCGACGAGCTCGGACGGGAGAAGGAGACCGCGCTCAGATACCTCGACTCCAAGAAGACGCTCACGAATTCCAAGGGCACCCTGCTGAAGAGGGAGGTAGACCGAATCGGCAAGGAGCATACCGAAGCGGTCTCCGCGGAGGAGAAGCTGCTCGCGTCCAAATCCTCGATGGATGCCGATGCCGAGAAGGTAGAGAAGGATGTGACCGAGGCGGAGGAGCGCCGCGGCAGGGTGAACGCGGAGATCCAATCGAAGCAGAAGACCAACACGCTCATACGGAAGCTCGAGGAGCTGAAAGCGTCCTGCGCTTCCAAGAAGCAGATCATAGACGACAACATGCGCAACCTCACCAAATCCAAGGGAGAGGAGAAAGAGCTCGCGGAGACGATAGAGAAGGAGAAGGCGGAGATAGATGCGTTCGCTAAGGAGCTCTCCGGCATCCGCTCGTCCCTCAAGGAGGCCGAGGCCAAGCTCGCGCTCCACGGCGGCGTGAATAGCGATGATAAAACCGCCGGCTTGAGGATCCAGCTGGAATCCGAAGAGAAGGAGCTCGCATCCATACGCGAGCGGCTCGCGGCGATAACGAGCGAAGCGCAGTCCAAGAAAGAGCTCATAGACGCCAAGAAAGCGGAGATGGAAAGCATCGCTCCGAGATCCGAATCCGGCAAAGACCAGGACGAGGATGACGATTCCATCCGCAGGCAGATCGCGAAACTGTCCCATGAGCTCGAGGAATCTTTCTCGAAAGTGAAGGAGATAAACGCCAGGATGTCCTCCATAGACAAGGACATGATAGACCTGCGCGAGAAGGCCGCCATCTACAGGGTGAGCAGCTCGCCGCAGCTGGCGAATCCGGCATTGAGGTTCATAGCTGAGCTCGCCAAGACCAAGGGCAGCGGCATATACGGGACAGTGGCCGACCTCATATCATTCGAACCCAAGCATTCGCAGGCGGTGGAAGCCGCAGGCGGGGCGCGCCTCATGTATGTCGTGGTGGACAGCATGGAGACGGCTTCGGGCGTCATAGAGAAGCTCAAGAAGGCCAGGGAAGGCCGCGCGACGTTCATCCCGCTCGACACCATCCGCCCGCCGCAGGTCGCCAAAGCCAGCGGTCGCTCGTCCGTCCTGGACGTGATCGATTGCAAGGAGGAGGCGAGGCGCGCGGTGGAATACGTCTTCGCTGAGACCCTCCTCGTGGATACAATGGCGGATGCCAGGAAGATCGGCATCGGCAGCAGCAGGATGGTCACGCTCGAAGGCGAGATATTCGAACGCTCCGGAGTCGTGAGCGGAGGCAGGTCGCAGAGCGGTATACTCGCAGGCAACCAGGCCCGGAAGATAGATTCTGAGCTCTCGGCAGCGAAATCATCCAAGGAGTCCATGCTCTCGGAGCTCAACTCCATCCGCGAGGACGAATCCAAGATACGCTCGGAGAAAGCGCAGCTCGAGATAAGGCTCAAGACCATAGAGATGCGCAGGGAGATGGAGAAAGAGAAGGACGCGGAGCGCGAAGGCCAGGCTCGCCGCAAGGAGCAGCTCCGCACCGAGATAGACGACCTCATCGAGAACATCAAGGACAAGGCAGCCGAGAAAGAGAAGCTCGCGAAGAACATCTCCGAGAAGGAGAAGCGTATCGCCAAATTCAAGGAGGACATCAAGACCGCCGAGGAAGAGAGCAGGAAGCTCTACGACGAGTCCAACAAGATCAGGGCCGACCTGAGCGCAGCGGTATCCTCCCTCCGGGCCACGATCGAAGGCAAGAAGAGCGAGCTCGAGCTGCGCAAGGGCGCCGTGAAGTCCAAGGAAGAGGGGCTCCAGAAGCTCAACCGCAGCGGGATGGAGCTCGCCGAGAGGATCGCTGAGGTCAGGAAGCAGATGGAGAGCGAGGGCGAGGAGCTGCTCAAGCTAGAGGAGACCATAAAGCACGCTAGCAAGGAGATAGAGAAGCTTTTCGAGAAGATGAAGAACATCGAGGAGGAGTTCCAGGCTCTCGGGAAGAAGCGCGGCGAGAAACGCATCGAGATCGAGAAGATCGTGCGCGAGCTCAACCTCGTAGGCGTGAAGAAGGCGACCGCAGCGACGAGGCTCGAAGACCTCAAGACGGAATTCGATTCATACAAGGAGTTCGAGTCCATCGAGGCCACGAAAGAGGAGCTCAACCGGATGATAAAGGAGTCCGAGTTCGCCCTCTCGAACATAGGCAACGTCAACATGACGTCCATAGAGATGTTCGACAAGAAGAAGGCCGAGATAGAGGGCGTGCAGGGCAAGATAGAGCAGCTGGACCGGGAACGCGAGGCCATAATGGCGATGATAGACGAGATAGAGATCCACAAGAAGGAGGCATTCTTCGAGGCGTTCAATTCCGTCAGCGACAACTTCACCAAGCTGTTCACTTACATAAACATAGGCCAGGGGCACCTCTACCTGAACGACCCGGCCAATCCGTTCGAGAGCGGCATGTTCATAAAGCTGCGCAGGAACAATCAGGATCACTCGCTCGATGCGTTATCCGGTGGTGAAAAGACCTTCGTGGCTCTGATGTTCGCTTTCGCGCTCCAGCTGTTCAAGCCGGCGCCATTCTATATCCTGGACGAGGTCGATTCCGCGCTCGACAAGCCCAACAGCAAGAACCTCGCCGAGCTGGTGACGAAATTAGGCGCGGGCAGCCAATTCATACTTGTAACCCACAACGACATCGTCATGTCGAACTCCGACACCGTGATAGGGGTCGCGAGGACCGACGGGGTGTCCAGGTTGGTGGGGATCAAACTCAAACAGGTGGCAACAACATGAAAAAAGTCAAGAGAGCGCTATTCGTAGGGAGATTCCAGCCGTTCCATCACGGGCATTATTTCGCCATTAAGAAGCTCCTCAAGAAGTATGACGAGCTGGTGGTGGTCATCGGCAGCGCGGAGGATCAGGACACCCCCGACAACCCGTTCACTTGCGGCGAGAGGCTGGAGATGATCCGGTCCTGCTTCAACAAGAGCGATCTGGGGAAGCTGATCATCGTCCCGGTCCCGGATGTCAACGACAACCGCATATGGGTCGATCACGTGTTCGCGCATATCCCTCCGGTGCAGGAGGTGTACTCGAACAACGCGCTCGTCAAGATGCTGTTCTCCAAGCACGGCTACCTGGTGAAATCCATCGAGTTCTTCGACCGCGGCCCCAAGGAGGGGACCACGATAAGGAAGATGATGTCGGACAACGACGCCGCATGGAAGAAGCATGTCCCCAGCACCGTCGCTGAATATCTCGACTCTATAGACGCCACGGGAAGGATGAGGACGATAGTCAGGATGGGATGGAGACACTCTTGATCTGGATCACTTGATCGCCCAAAGCCACTGCGCTGATATCCACGCCCACAGACTCGTTATCGGCATATTGCTTATCCGTCACGATCGTGAGCGGAGCGCTTCCGAAATCATAGGTCGAATTCTGCAGCATGATGGAATACGTGTATCCGACGGTCGCATTGAACGGCACGTCCGGAACCGATGAGGAGTTCGTGGTTATCACGAGCGGGGAGTCCGGAAGCGTGTAGTTCGTGTCGTTGAAATCATCCGCGACCAGGCTCGCGTTAGAGAATGACGGCTCCACGATAGCGCTGTCCGGCCCGATGTATGCTATGTACGGCAGCTGCTTCTTCTGGATGGTCTGGGTGACCGTCAGCGGCGTCGTGAAGATGATGGAGTCCATCTCGCTGTATTGGACAGTCCCGAACCGGCTCAGGTTGCCCAGGCTGCGGTTGACCCACGGTATCGAATATGAATAGCTCGTGCTCTGGAGGCTTATTATTGAAGCGTTGAACTGCTGCACGATGTTCTGGGTCATTATGCTAGCATCAGTGTAATCGACAAGATTGCCGTTGTTGTCCACGATGGCCGTCATGCTCACGGTGACCGTGTTGCCCACGTCAAGAAGCGGGGGGGTCATCACACGCACCACGCCGGAAGCGGAGACGTTCATGGTCCCGTTGGGGGTCGACACCGCCAGAGGCTGGGGTATGACGATATTGGCCACGGAAACAGAAGAGACGTTCATCGACATGAGATAGGTCGCGAGCGGGAAGACGTCATCGCGCGTCTCCGTGTCGACCAGGTAGCCGTCGGATTCTATATTGACGCTCTTGACGCCGCTCTGGTTCCTCAGCTGCTCTACTATCACCGCCGAGGTGTTCACAGGTACGAGCAGGACCGGGTCGTACGTCCTTATGGTTCCATTGAACGTGGCGGTCCCGGTCACATTGTACACGGACGGTCCTCCGAGATCCAAAGACGGTATCGTGCCCTTGAACGCGAATATCTCCGTAAGGAACAGAATCGCCATCACTGCCATTAAGAGTACTTTCACCAAATCCTGCCTTTCCATGTTTGAGCCTCTGCAATTCGAGAATAGATATCATGAAAACTTTTAAAAATCAAGGCGGTATCTGTCTACCCATGTGCGATATGTGCGCGAAGGCCAAAAGCAGCCCGGAATACAGGCAATTCATCGACAAGATGTCGGCTGAAGACATCGACAGGGTCGAATTCACCAAGGTGATGGCCAAGGAGATAGGCCTGCTCGGAAAAAGCGCGTATTCCTCCATGCAATGGCCGGTCAAATTCGTCATGCCCATGTTCGAGGCGCGCGCCGCGTACGCGGTCCCGAACAATTATTTCCAGAACATCTTCCTGGACGACGAGAGGCTGGGGAATTCGTTCTCGCACGGGGCCATGCGGTCCGTGTTCTTCTCGGGAGAGAGGCTGGTCCTCATCTCCAAGGCCACGAACTTCCACGACGCCCGGGAGTTCTTCACATCATTCATACTCCTGCATCTGGAGAGGAGCGAATACAAGATGGAGATCGTCGGGCCGCAGGTGAAGATATCCGCGAATGTGGAGAAGCCCCTGATGAACCTGGTCACAGGCAAGGCCGAGAAGAAGAGGGTCACGTTCAATTTCGTCCATGACCAGGTGGAAGGCAGGATCGTGTCCAAGGACCAGGCCGCGGCATCATCCAGGTTCAAAACGGTCTATGACAAATACGCCGGAGGCTCACAGATGAAAGCCGCTTCGATGGACCTTGAAGGCTACGCCGTCACGGTGCCGCATTTCTCCCCGCACCCGTACATGCTCCAGCTCCACGAGGCATTCGGCTACCTGAGCAACAAGGACTTCCAGACGCATGCCGTGGATTATTTCACGGCGCATATCATATCTTCTTGAATATGGCCTCTAGCTCCGCCAACGGTTCCATATCGTCTGCGGTGCGCCTGTACAATTCGAGCCTGTCCTTGTCAAGCGTCTTCGCGAACGATATCGATGCCGCCAGGCTCTTCTTATCGAGCAGGTCCTTGTCCAGATGTATGCCCAGGCCGAGCTTCTCTAGCATGGATGCGTTGTTGCATCGCTCGCTGTAGTTCTTGTCCACGATGCAGAGCGCAGGTTTCCCGAAGCTCAATGATTCCATGATGGTGGTGTGCCCGCCATGGCACAGCACGAGCTCGCAGTCACGGTAATACGGCCTCATGTCGCCGACATCGCTGCCATAGACGGCGCTGCTCCCAAGCACGGAGCGTATCTCCCCGTCAAGGCTGCCTGATACGAGATACCTCTTCCCGTGCTTGACCTGCTTCGTGTTCTCGACCAGAGGGCCCACGAACTCCATCTTGGGTTGGACCTTCAGATTAGCCATGGTGATCGTCATTGGGGGCGGGAAATCTGGCACGATCACTGCACGGGCAGACCTGAGCAACGTGTTCTGCGTCGATTGGGCGAGCCGTTTCTCTATCACGCCCTGCATGCCGACCGAAGCGGAGGTGTCGTTGGTTATGTATACCGCTTTCCTCCGGGCCAGCATGGCGAGCGCGAGGCCGAGCGGAGTGCCGTCCACGATTATGAACTCCGCTTTCCTGAAATGGCTGTTGATGGAAGCGAGGACGTCGGGCTTCATGAAACCGATTATGTCGGACGGGTCTGAGACCAGGTTCACCCCGCGTTTATCCACTTTTATCTCGTATGGTGGCGGCAGCTCGATGAAATCCGTCCCGCGTTGCCTGCAGTACTCCGCGCCTTTCCCGAAGGTCATCATCTGGAAACCGAAGCTCTCCGCGATTATCTCGTCGCGGGCCGCATGGCCATAACCGTTGCCTTCTGAGAATATCAAGCCTTTCATAAAACGCCTCAATCGGATTGGAAGGGATGGGACAGCGAGGATTATAAATCATGCTCGAGGCCGTCTTTCGCTACCAATGTATTTGGGAATATAGCCCTCGCCCGTTTCTGGGCATCGAGACGTTCCTTTTGGGATTTGAATTGCTCCGGGTCCAGATGGGTGAGGATGAGTCTCTTGGAATTGGCTTTCTGCGCGGCCTCGGCCGCATCCTCAGGGGCCAGATGGGGCCAATCCGACATCCAGTTGCGTTCCTTCCATGCGCATTCGCTGATTAGGAGATCCGCATCCTTGGCCAAGGTTATGTAATTGTCGCATATCCCGGTGTCGGTGCAGTATGCTATCCTCTTCCCTTCGAGTTTGAGCGAATAGCCGAAGCACGGGTCCTTGTGGATGAGGTAGCGGCCTTCGATATCCACTGCGCCTACCCTGTTCATGCCTTCCTTGAGGTCCGAGATATCGAGGCGCATCCTCTTCCGCACCCTCTCGATCGGAGCCGTGAACGGGGATGCGATCAGCCTCGATAGCGTGTCCTCGGTGCCCGGCTGGCCGAGTATGGTCATGCCTTGGGGGAACGCGAATTTAGACAGGATATGGAGGCCGAAGGTATGATCGAGATGGAAATGGCTCAGGAGCAGGAGTATCGGTTTCGAGTCGTCTTTGATATATCGGTCTATCTTGCGGAGGGCGTTCCCCGCATCCAGTATCACATACGCTTCTTCCGCATCTATCAGGATGCATGGCGTCTCGCCAGTCTCTGAATCGAACCAGCCGTTGGTGCCGAGGAAATGGATCTTCATATCTATGGATGGAAGGCGAGTGTTTTAGTGCTTTGCGAGCTTTTTCTTACGGTTTTCGAACACGGGGATATAGAGCAGCATGGAGACACCTTGGAATAACAGGACGGCCTGAATCCCAAAGTATACGAATAGCAGGCAGGCGATGATAGAACCGACCAGGCGACCCATGTTGAGGAAGTATTCGCGCCCCACCATGCTGTCCAAGAAACTCTTGCTGTTGTCCATCCCGAGCGCCAGGTTGAGCGGGAAGAATATCGTGCTGAAGAAGTTCGTGAGACCGAGGCAGATGAAGAAGGAGACCACGTCCCGGGTGAAGGCGAGGAGCATGACCGATATGCCCAGGCAGAAGACCACGGGAAGCAGGAACTCCCGGCGACGGCTGGCCTTGTCAGAAAGCCTGGCTGTGAGCACCGACGCCGCGATAGAGAACACTGTTATCAATGACATGAACATGCCGAACTCCAGCGGCTTGCTGAAATAAGTCAGCGTCATGATTACGATGGTCACGTTCACTATGATGGCCGCGGTGAATCCTTCGATGAAGAAGAGGCTGCGCAAGCCGGAGATGGAATCTATTGACCTGCGCAGATCGCAACGGTATTCCCGATTGTCCACGAGCTTCCATGCCGCGATGCCGGTTATGGCGAAGGACGCCATCGCTAGGGCGAATAGCGCCTGGTAACCCAACACCGCGACCACCAGGCCCCCGATCACCGGGAGAGCTAGCGACAGGAGGGGGGAGAGGGAATAATAGAGCGCACCCATCACCGCGTTGTTGCCCTGCTGCTTCCGCAGCTCATAGTACATGGTGTTGAACGGGACCCAGAAGGATATGTGGGTCAACCCCACCATAAGCCTGAAAAGGATGGACGTCGCTGGCTGCGCGGGGAGCAGGAAGAGCAGGGCTGCGGAGAGGAAGCCCACCCCTATGCCGATGACCATCGAGTCCCTGGCTCTGAACCGCTTGACTAGCGGGATCGTGAACATGCTCGCCACGAACCAGAAGCATTCCGAGAAGAAGATGTCCTTGATGGGCATGCCCGCGTTCAGGAAGTAAATCTCGAAGAATCCGCCTCCGAACAGCCAGCAGGCGACCCAGAGCAGATATACGATCAGGATACGGGAGAAAGGGGATTTGGTATCGATCATCGAGGCCACTTTCCAGGATTCATAAGGGTTGCTGCTGGGTCACGCAGTGTATGGCACCCAGACCCCACACCAGAGGCTCGCAGTAGATCGGGACGATCTTGCGCTCCGGAAAGCAGTCCTCGAGCGTCGCTATCGCCTTGGCATCGTTCTTGTGTTTGAAGACCGGAAGCAGCACGGCTCCGTTGCCGATATAGAAGTTCGCGTAGCTGGCGGGCAACCTCCCTTGCGGCGATCTGACCTCGCCGGGCATAGGAAGCTGCTTGACATCCAGCGGCTCGCCGTCCTGGTCCTTGGAATCGTTAAGGTCATCGAAATTCTTCTTCAATATAGGATAGTTGGAATCATTAGGATCGTCCTCGAAAGCGCAAAGGACAGTGCGTCCATCCACGAAGCGCGCGATATCGTCTATATGGCCATCGGTATCATCCCCTGCGATGCCTTCCTTGAGCCAGATGATGTTGGTGACCCCGAGGTTGTCTTTCAGGTGTCCTTCCATGACCTCCCGGCTGAAGCGGTTGCGGTTCTTGTTGAGCAGGCACTGCTCGGTGGTTAGCAGGGTGCCTTTGCCATTCACATCTATGGAGCCGCCTTCTAGTATGATGCCTGTTTTCGTGACGTCCATCTTGAGGATGGGCGCCATCTGATCGACCACGCCGTTGTCTTTCATGAGCTCGTCGTATTTCCCGCCCCATGCATTGAAGATCCATTTGGTCATCTTCATCGCACGGGATTCCTTCACGAATATCGGCCCGTAATCGCGCATCCAGACGTCCACGGTCTTGATCCTGTGGATGAGTATGTTCTTCGCGGAGCCTTTCTCCTCGAGCATCTTGAGCACTTTATTCTCTGTCTTCTTGTCGTCTACGAGCAGGTGGACCTTCTCGGATGGGCTCAGGGCCAGCATCATCTGGATGTAGATATCCTCCACTTTGGGGAGGACCGGCGCGGGGAAAGTGAGCGGATCTTTCGGCCATGATATCCACGTGGCCTCATGCTTCTCCCATTCCGCAGGCATCCTGTAGGTCATATCATCACATCCGTTATGGGTTTGTAGGTCTTTGGCCTGCGGTTACGGAAGAACCCCCACCCTTCTTTCACTGCCTTGCCCAGTCCGAGATCGATCTCGGCTAGGATCACGCCTTCTTTATCGTCGCCACGAACCAATATCGTGCCGAACTGCGAGCTCGCGAAAGAACCGCCCCAGAATCGCATCTGCCCTTCCTTGCCGACACGGTTCACCGCGCAGACCGCCGTGGCATTGGCTATCGCATGTCCGCGCTGGACCGTTTCCCAGGCATCCTGCCATCTGCCTTCCGCCTGCTGCACACCGTCCACAAGGCCGATAGCCGTGGGATAGAATATCATGTCCGCGCCCATCAGTGCACTGATGCGGGCCGCCTCAGGGAACCATTGGTCATAGCATATCAATGTCCCGATTCTCCCGAATTTGGTCTGGAACACCTTGAACCCGAGATCCCCTGGCTCGAAATAGTCCTGCTCGTAGAAGCTCGGGTCATGCGGGATGTGCATCTTGCGGTATTTGCCGAGGCTCTTCCCCTGCTCATCGAAAACCACGGTGGTGTTGTAGAGCTTCTTCTTATCGGACTCGTATACCGAGCCGCCAACCAAGATGATCTTGTTCTCTGCAGCGGCCTTCGACAGTGCGTCGGTGGTCTTCCCGGGGACCGGTTCCGCGAACACGCCGGCGTCGGCTTTCTCTGACTGGGGGAAGTACGGGGATGAGAAAAGCTCCGGCAGGCACACTATCCCTGCGCCTCTGGCTGCTGCATCGCCTACCATGCGCACCGCTTTCTCCACGTTCTTCTCGCGGTCGTCGCACATGCTCATCTGTATTAAGCCTACTGTGACCTTCATGAGAATCCCTGCATTGGAATTATTGTATCAGTCTTTTCAATCTTTCCAGGCTTTCTGCAGGAGTCTCGATGGTGTTCAGGAGATAGACCGGCGCCCGGGTGAAGAGGTCGTGGAAGAACTTGGTCCTCTGCGCCTTCTTCGCCTTGCTCCGGACGAGCTGGTGCGGGTTGCAGAAATCGTTCTTGAGCATGAAGGATAATGCTTCCTTCGCACTGAGCTGCCTGAATGGAGGCAGACCCTTATCACGCGTGAGGAGCACTGTCGCGGTGAGCATGGAATCGGTCCTTATCCGGTCGCTGCCGAGCAAGCGCCGCACGTCCACTATGCCGCGGTCGCGGGAATCCTTCTTTATCCCTTTGAGCCGCTCTGCGTATTGTGGCCAACCTGATGCGAGATCGCCCCGGATGTAGGAATTCTTCTCGGACGAATAGACTAGGGTGTCCGGATTCGCGAGGCGCACGAAGAACCAGTCGTCTGTCAGGAAATTGCAGCGCTTGCCTAGGAGCAGCCCGTACGTGAGGGTCGTCTTCCCGCTGCCTGATGGGCCGATCATCGCTATGCCGCGCCCGCCGCAATCCACGAAGGAGCCGTGGACCGAGAACCGCTTGTGCTCCGAGGTCGCGTCTTCGAGGAAGTCTGCCACCATCGCGAGCGCGATACTCTTCACCCAGCCGTAATAATCGCAGTTCTCCATGATGATGGTCTTGGAACCGGGCTCGTACCTGACGCGCAGTTTTTTCCCGCCGGTATTGACTGAGAAAAGACGGGCGTGCGGCCGGAACCAGTCGGGAAGCATCTCGAAATTGTCCTCCCACATATCCTTGAAGCCATGGTCGTCCGTGAAGAGCTTGACGCAGGTCCCGTGGATCACCGCCTTGAGCTCATAGAGATCCTGCGAGTATATCCTGCTAACCAGCCGCTCTTTCTCCTGCGGCGATATCAGCTCCACCGTGTATGCCATGGTTGGCAATCGCAGGATAAAATTAAATACTGCATCAGGAGGGCTTAGATTGTACGACCCCGAACCTGACCCATTTGCTGTCATTGAGCTCCATCTGGTAGCTCTGGTTCAGCCACTGCGCGCTCCTTGCGCTGCTCGATATCCGGACTTCATCGATCGTGCCGTTCCATGCCTGCGGAAGGTTGTAGGCATTGGCCCCGATGAGCAGGGAGGTCGGGTAGCTAGTGATCGTCCCGCTCTGGGCAGACGTGTTCTGGAGCACACCATTGACATATACCAGAATGGCCGTGCTGTTATAGACGGCAGCCACATAGTCCCATCCGTTCAATGTGGAATTGGACGTGCTGGTGACAGCCTGCTGCGTCCCGCCCAATGCCAATTCGAAGATGTATTGCTTCGGAACAGTGGCGACCCCTGAAAGGCTCAAGGCGTATTCTACATACGGGGCGGAGTTTGAAGTATAAGATTTCTCAAGTATTTTTCCATAAGCGGTCTGGGTGCTCTTGGAATTAACCCAGGCCTCCAGCGTGAGGCTGCTGGTCGGATTCAGGCTCGAGCTGTTGCTGCAGTTGATATAGCTGTTGTTGCCGTTTCCGCCTACGAAATTGACCGCACTGCTTATCTTTCCGGTGTAGTTGATGCTGACATTGGAGCTTTTCGTGACCCCGTTATTGGCGTGCGAAGTCGAATCCGTGGCATTGACTTTCGTCATGTGCCATACTCCCATGAAATTGGAGTTCCATACCCCGCTCGCATTCTGCCCTGAGCTTACAGGGGTGCTGTTCTTGTAATAGACTGATATCGTGGTGTTGGCTCCGTTGAGGTTTGTGCCGACCCAGATGGTGGCGTTCGATGATGTGTAGTTCTCTATCTCATATGGCAGGAGAGCGCCGCCGTTATTGCAGCTGGTGTTGTAGAACCTCAGGTCAGAGTAGTTGGCCTGCATGCTGGAGTTGTACGGCAGGATGATCAATGCCGGGAAGTTCGCCTGGGCTGTGTTGGAGGCATTGATTATGGTTATGTTCATGCACTGGCTGAACGAGGAGTTCGCCCAGAGGGATGAGGTAGTGTTCACGGTGAAGATCCTGGTCACGCTGGTGCCTGTGTTCGCATTGTCATTGCACTGCACATACCAGCTGTGAGAGCCGTTGGAGATGTTGCTGATGGTGAATATGGTGGCCGTGTTGTTTCTGGTGGATGCGTTGGTCTGATTGAGAATGCCGTCCAGCAAGATGGAGCAGTTCAGCGTAGAAGAGAGGTTATCCACCGCCGTGAAGTTGAAACTCACGCTGGATGAATTCGAGGTGGATGAATTGGCCGGGGAATTCAAAGTCACCACAGGTGCGCGGGTGCTGATAGTGAAGCTCCTCGCCACTGAGATTCCGATGTTGGTGTTCCTGCACATGACGTACCAGCTGTGGTTTCCAGCGGGTATGCCGCTGATTGAGAATATCGTCGGAGTGTTGTTCATCGTCGAGGCATTGGTCTGGTTGAGGACCCCGTCCAGGAAGATGGAGCAGTTCATCGTGACTGAAAGATTATCCACCACTGTGAAATTGAATGCCACGCTTGAGACGTTGAAGACGGAAAGGTTGGCTGGGGCATTGAGAGTGACTGCAGGAGCACTGGTGTCGATTGTGAGGTTGTTCACCGCGCTTGCGCCGATGTTGCCTGCATTGTCGATGCATTGGACCGACCAGCTGTGGAATCCGTCTGCGATGCCACTGACCGATAAAACCGTAGCGGAGTTGTTGGCTGTGGATGCATTGTTCTGACTAGGCACACCGTCCAGGAAGAGCGAGCAGTTCATTGAAGATGATAGATTGTCCACTGCGGTGAAGTTGAAATTCACGCTGGATGAATTCGAAACAAATAGGTTGGCCGGGGAGTTGAGGGTCACGACCGGTACGGTCGTGTCCACGATGAAACCGCTGGTTGCGCTTGTCGCGTTGTTCGCACCGTCGTTGCACTGGGCATACCAGGTATGGCTTCCATCCGCTATGCCATCGACCACGAATATGGTCGCGGTGTTGTTGGACATGCTCGCATTGGTCTGGCTGAGCGCACCGTCAAGGAAGATCGAGCAGCTCATCGTAGTGAATTGGCTGTCTATGGCAGTGATGTTCAAGGTCACACTGGATGAATTTGAGATAGATAGATTGCCCGGAGCGTTCAAGGTCACGCTCAGGGGGCTGTTGAATTCCAGGACGCCGTAGATGGAGTTTGATGCCAGGTTGGCCAGCGACAGCGTGTGCGCATTCGGAGAGCTGTTCAGGAGTTGCCATGAGGTGCTGTAGCCGAATAGGTTGAACATATTCTCGCTGTAGCCGCCCAGTTCCCCGGGGGTCCAGGCCCACACGGCGAGGTCCAGGGTCGGGGTGCCGCTGATCGTGGTTATGTTCACGAATTTCTGCGCGAAGCTGGAATAGCCGGATGGGAGGGCGAATGCGTCCGCGGACCAGCTGATGGAGTATGCATCACCTGAGTTCACGTTATCATTGACGCTGATGTTGGTGTAATTCTGCATATTGCCTGAGGGGTTGTCGAAGACCGCTCCGGACACGTTCAAAACCATCTGAGAGACGGAATCGTCCTTCACCTGCATATCCGCAAAATTGCCGAAGAGGTGCATACCCTGCACGACCGTCTGGTTCGAATCGTATACCCACAAGCCTGCGATGAAGTTGCCATACGCGGTGTTGTTTGCCAGGGTGTTCCCCGCCGATGACGTGATCATGAAGCCATATGGTGAAGCGTACACGGTGTTGTTCACGATGAGGTCGCTGCTAGAACCGGCGTCCAACTGCAAGCAATTTCCGGATGCGCCGGATATCGTATTTCCATTGATAAGACTGGAGTTCACATCAGCGTAATAGATGCAGTTGATGTTGTTGCTGATGGAGTTGTAGCTGCTGGTATCGTTGACCGAATCATGGATGGTGATGCCCCAGCCGCTATTATACGTTATGGTGTTGTTCTGCACTACGTTGTCGTCCGAGTGGTCCTCGAATTTTATCGCTTCCGTGTCTGGGTTGTTGGAGACGTTGTTATTGCTGACAACGTTGTAGTCTGATTGGGTCCTGAAATAGATGCCGTTCCAGCTCCCCCCGCTGACGGTGTTATTGATGATCTGGTTGCCGCTGGAGCTTACTTCTAAGGAGATACCGCGGGCTTGTGCACCGCCGATCTGGTTGCTGGAGATCGTATTGTTGTCCGCTCCGTTCGCCAACTCGAAACCGATGTTTGTATTGCTATACACGGCGTTGTTGGAAATCCGGTTGAAATCGCTGCCGGAGAGATAGAAACCGAACTGGTCATTGGACGCGTTGTTGCCTGTCAGATTGTTGCCGTTGCTCTGAGGAAGGAAGATGCCTATATTTGAGTTGTTGAATACGGTGTTATTGATGACGGCGTCGCTGGTCGATCCTCCGTCCATCTGCAAGCAGACGCCGACCGCACCCGACATGAAGTTCCCATTGATCAGGCTGGAATTGACATCCGAGTAGTATATGCAGTTGATGTTGTTGCTGATGGAGTTGTAGCTGCTGGTATCGTTGACCGAATCATGGATGGTGATGCCCCAGCCGCTATTATACGTTATGGTGTTGTTCTGCACTACGTTGTCGTCCGAGTGGTCCTCGAATTTTATCGCTTCCGTGTCTGGGTTGTTGGAGACGTTGTTATTGCTGACAACGTTGTAGTCTGATTGGGTCCTGAAATAGATGCCGTTCCAGCTCCCCCCGCTGACGGTGTTGTTGATTATCTGGTTGCCGCTGGAGCTGATCTCGAATGAGAGGCCGCGGGCCTGGCTGCCGCCCATCTGGTTGCTAACGACGGTGTTGTTATCCGCTCCATTCGCGAACTCGAAGCCGAAGTCGCCATTATTTGATGCAGTGTTGTTGGAAAACCGGTTGCGGCTGCTGCCATCCACATCGAAGCCAAAGGTATTGTTCGATGCGCTATTGTTGATGAAGCTGCCGTTGTTGGAATGGTAAACGTAGATGCCGTAGGTGTAATTGGATACCAGGCAGTTCTTCACCGTGACGTTGGTCAATGAGCCGTTCAGCAGGATGCCGAAGGTGGTCCCTGACGCCCCGCTACCGGAGACGCTGTGCCCGCTGCAATCGAAGACGACATTGGATGAAGCGATTTTGACGCACGCTTTGTCTCCGCCATACATCTCAGAGGCGTCGTTGGGAGCCGCCGCGTAATTGGTCGATTGGACATACGTCCCTGGCGAGGATATGATCGGGCAGTAGTTATGCACCGAGAAGTTCCTTGCCACGCTCGTTCTTGAGTTGCCCGCGTTGTCGATGCACTTGACATACCAGCTATGGCTCCCATCCGCTATGCCGCTGACCGTGAATATGGTCGCCGTGTTGTTGATTGCCGCGGCGTTGGTCTGGCTGAGCGCTCCGTCAAGGAAGATCGAGCAATTCATCGTCGATGAGAGATTGTCCACGGCGGTGAAATTGAATGCCATCGTGGATGAATTCGATGAGGAAAGATTAGCCGGGGAATTGAGGGTTATGGCCGGCGGGGTCCGATCGACCATGAAGTTCACTGTGGCCGCATGGATCGCCCCGGCGGTATCGTTCTCATAAACGAAAACAGAATGGCTTCTTTCGGAAAGTGAACTGAGCGTTGTATTGCCGCAGCCCGGGAGAGTGACGTTGGAATTGCCATCCAGGGAATACCAGCAAGCGCTCTGATTCAGGACGGTATAGCTCAGGGGGACCGAGGTCACGTTGTACCAGGAACCCGAAGGGCTTTGGATCGAGATGAAGAAGCTCGCGGTCTGCGTTTGCGATGAACCGATTATCCCGAATCCGTTTTCCCAGCAGCTTATGTTCCAGCTGTTCTGCACTCCCAGTGGCAACAGGTACGTCATCACGGTGGGGATACCGCTGTTCGCCGAGGTGGTGTTGACTATCGCTCCATTGACGTTCAGGACGCATGTGGAAGTTGACGCGTTCCGATCATTGACGGTGAAATTGAACGCCACCGGGTCGTTCGCGATCGTGTTCTGCGTCGGGGAATTGATCACGACCGTAGGCTTGAAATTCGGCGGCGTGACGTTTTGGGGATAATAGACGAAAGTGCCGATGGAATCGCAACCGAATTCCACCCGGACGTAACCATTCTCGCCCCAGCTGCTCCCCCAGCTGTTCTTTATTATCCAGTAGCTCGTGGTGGGGTCCCCGGTATCATTGTAACCGACCAACGCCACGGCATGGTTGGAGCTCGAGGTCTGCTGGGTGCAGGTCACCACGCCTCCGGTGTATGTCGGGGTGATCCAAGGATCGGCATCGACCACCAGGATGATCGGGCCGTTGTCTATGAGCAATTGCTCCAGCTGCGCGTTGGTCACCGCCTGAGCGCTCTGGGAACCTGTTATGGTCCAAAACCTGCTCGAGCTGTCGGAGCAGATATTCGTGCACGCTTGCGAGCTGCCGCCATTCAAGCCGTAGTTGCCGTCAGCGAAGGGGAAGCAGCTATTATCTACCACGCCGCTGCTGTACTGTATATTCTGCAATGACCCGTTCACGCTCCCTCCGCCGCAACCATCCTGGCAGACCGAATTGCCTTGGTCGTAGTAGCAGCTATGATCGCAGGATATTTCGTCCTGTTCCGATAGGTAGGGCTGGAGCCGGGACTCGTTCATGATGATGTTATATTTGGCTTCGATCGAGCTCATGGTTCCGAACGCCCAGCAGGCGCCGCAGCTTTGCTGGTCCTTGATTGAGGTCATCCACCCCGTAGAAGTGTTGAAATAAGGGAAATTCGAAGCCGCGTAGATCGTGCCGGCCGGAGGGTTTCTCCAGTCCCAGGAGGAGTATGCGCTCGCGTTATACATGGAGCGGGTGGATTTGGATTGCGCGGACAGCGAAGAGCTGGACACCATCTGGGTCAATTGCGCACCCACGGCTGCCGGGGTCAGGTTGCCCCCGAGTTTATCGGTCAGGTTCATCATCTCCATGACCGGGACTCCGCTGGATGAGACCATGCTGAGGGCTTTGGTATTGCCGGCCGGGATGCAGGCGGCGTACTCGGAATTGGCCGTGGATACGGTCGTGATCCCATATCCGTTCTTCGCGCAGTAGGAAAGGTTCTGCCCGCATTTGCCGTCCAGGAACGCCCATGCGTCGCACTGCGATCCGTCGGGCAGCATGCAGACCCCGCGTTCGTTGGAATTGGCGTCGGTCTGCACTGAGTACTTATAACCGCCGAACCGGGAGTTCATCTCATTGCAATACACCGCGGACGGATTGGCCAGCGCGAATATAGTGCCGGAGCAAAACAGCAATACCAAGACTAAGGCTGCGAGAGATTTGTTCATATCAGATACACCGCTTTCGCGCATATATCCGTGCATAGGTTAATAAAGAATCTCGCGTGTTTCGATGAGGTCATTGGCCGCCAGCATGGTTGACGGCTACTACGTTCTCGCCAACATTTCGAGCTTCCAGATCCGCACCGTCATTCGCATCCCGTAACCCGCATACCGTAACCTGCCCTCCCCTCGCCAGGGCCGCCGGATGAGTCTCTGCCGGCGGCCTTGGCACGTTCTGAAGGTGAATTTGGCAAAGAAAAGCATCTCCGGTGGCCGCTCTCCGCAAGTGCTTCCCGGCGGCATCCGAAAAGTTGTCAAGCCCCCGCGCCCAAAAATAAATTCTCCGCGTCCATTAAGTCCTTTGTTTCTAGTCTCTTATCTCTGTTCTCTTTTTTCCCCAAGTTTGCCGATTATTTCCCGAAATCGCTACACTTGTCTTATATGCAGCCAACCTGCCAACTCGCAGGCACGCGCCAGGGCGCGGCCAACTCGCTACGAGCAGGAGACCCCCAGCCCTTTCCAACTCCAGCTCACCGACCCGGAATTCGCCCTTCGTCCGCAGGCCAAAACTCCTCGTCCTCCGGCCGGTCGGACCCCGTTTGGGGCCATCGAGTGATTTTTATACCCCCCGGGGGTATATTTTGCAACTTAACTCCTTTGTAATCAACAAATCTGCCTCAAAATCGTCGACATATTTCGTCGATTTTTGTCGATTTCCGGTGCCAAAACGCCCAGTTTTCGGGGTTAATTGATCTGCCGGCGTCGATCCGTTTCACCGCGATCCTTCGGCTGGAACCTGCAGCCGCGGTTCGTCCCGGAGCTGGATTGCTCCTTGCAGACCGGGACTAATGCGACAGCACCGTCGCCGGCACGTCGGCGATCGCACCGTCGGGCCTTCCCACAACAGCCGCGGCGCGCCGCTGCTGACGGTGTTCAGGCCTCGACATGAATTGCGTGCAAGCCGGCGCGCAAGCCCACCGAGCCGCGATCGTAGCGCACCGCATTCCCAGGCGTGCCGCAAACCAGCCCGAACGGCGGTCCGGTCTTCGCCAGCAATACGTAACTGAACGGGGCCCGGCAGAAAAAAGAGC
>CAWDQD010000038.1:0-60605 GCA_963804385.1 uncultured Microcaldota archaeon | reverse complement strand
GCTCCTGGTTCGGTTCATATGCTGGGGAGGAGCTGGAAGAGAAGGACGCGTCCCTCAAAAGGGAGAGGGCCAAGATAGAGAAGATAATGGCGGAGACGTCGGAGCTGGAGGGAACAGCCATCGACGCCGAGAAGGTCCGCAGGTACGGCGAGCTCATCGGGGCCATCGACAAGCTCAAGGCCATCCGCGGGGATTACATCGATTCGCTCGTATCCATGCCGGTCGTGGAGCTCCTCGAGGAGATAGGGAAGCATTCCCCGGAGGACTATTTCAGCGAATTCCCCGGCAATGAGGAGATGGCCGGATTGGCAAAATTCTTCCTGGACTATCCTGAATTCGGGAGGTACGACGCCAAGCAGATCTGCGAATCCTTCGGTTACAGCGAGAAGAAGCTATCGCACATCTGCCCGGAGACCAGCAGGTTCAAGAAAGTGGTTTTGGGCAACAGGAACTTCTTCGAGACGCTCAGCTCCCTGAAGCACACCCATTTCCTCGCGGTGGATGACAAGGACGAGAACATCCTCGCTTTCTATGAAAGGAACATCCCGAGCGCGAAACCGGCCGTGGAGCGGATACGCGAGCTCAGGAAAGAGAAGGACTCCGACAAGGAGGAGTACGAGAGGAGCGTGCGGATCGGGAAGAGGAAGGCCGAATTGTCCAAGTACTCGAAGGCGGACCTGGAAGCCGAGCTGAAGGAGATAGGCCAGCTGCTGGGCTTATTGCATTCCGAAGAGCCGCCCAAGCAGGAAGCGGGGCTGCTCTCCGCGATATGGCAATCGTTGAAAAAATTATAAAAAAATCATTTCTTCTGCTTCTTGCCGGGTCTCATCAGCAGGATGATTCCTCCTGCGACCACCAGGACGATCACCACTATGCCGCCTAGCAGCAGCCAGTTGAATGGCTGGGTAGAAGTGGTAACGGGCGGAAGGGAGGACGGCTTGGGCGGGGCCGCTGCTGCGTTCGCTGCGAGCTCCTTCGCTTGGTTGGCGAGCGAGATCGCATCGGAGTAATTGCCTGCCGCCATGGCCTGCTCCGCCTGCTTCAGTTCGGCCGCGGCTGCGGACGTGTCCTTCCCTGAGCTGCTGGCGTCGCTTATCGCGGAGCCGGCCGCCGAGATGGCCAATGCAGCCTGGTCTTGCGTCGGACCGGACGGAGCGGTGGTATTGCTAACCACGCTCGTATTGCTTCCGGTCTGGTTTATCGACTCGTTGGTATTGTTCTGCCCGCTCGGCGGGGGCGTGACGTTCTGGGTATTATTCACGGTCACATTGGCCGCCGGCTGGGAACACATCTCCAGGTCCATGGGGTCTGACGTGTATGACAGGTAATCCCCTGAGGAGGGCTGGTTCAGCTGGTATGTCCCGCTCGATGGAACGGTGAATGCGGCTGCGCCGTTATCGGATTGCTCGGTCTCGGTGTATGCCCCGCTCGGCTGGAAGAGCATCACCTCTAGCCCGGACGATCCGTCAGAAGCCGTGGCCGTGAGCACGCCGCTCGAGCAGTTGAACGATGTGGACCAGCTCATCGTCTTCGTCTGGCGGTGCGATGGCGAGCTTTCATACACTGTCGGCGTCCCGAGGACGGCGGTCAGCGGAGCGTTGTCGATCACGCCGATGGTCTTGCCGAGCGAAGTCGCATCGCTGTATGGGTAGCCGCTGCCGCTGGTGCCGACGAAGTATTGCGGGAATCCGGTCGAGGCTACGGTGCCGTTGATATACACCTGCCCGTCCATGACGTTGGACCAGATGTTGCCCTCATCGGTTTCCGACGGGGTCGTGCCGTCATAGGAGTCCGAGCCGCTCGAGTCGTTGACATAGAGCGCGGAGGTGCCCGTGAAGCTGTTCCAGTAGAACGTGTTATCGCCCGATTCCGAATCGACATCGAGCAGGTCCGAAGATGGAGAGGACAGCGTGTTGTTCACGAAAAGGTTGTCGCCGGTATCGAACAGCTGCACGACCGGCATCTCGGAGCTGAACGTGTTGTTGGCTATGAGATGGTCTCCGGTGTCCTGTAGCAGCAGCGCGGAATACTGGTAACCGAATATGTAGCCGCTGTAGCCGTTGCCTGCGACGAGAGATGTCTGGTACGTCGTGGTGTCAATGCTCCTTATCCTGTTATTGTCGCTGTCCGCGACGTATATCGTATTGCCCGGCCCTGCCGAAAGGCCTTCGGGGTAATAGAAGCTGGCGTTTGCGCCGATGCCTTCCATATAATATGAGTTCGGGTTCCCGGCCACGAAATAGGTCTGGTTCGTGGTGATATTCAGTTTCTTGATCAGGTAGTTCTCGCTGTCGGAGATGTAGAGGAATCCGTCCTGGCCGAAGGCGAGGCCGTCGGGGTAGCAGAAATCGGACACGTTATAGGCGCTTCCGTCATAATAGCAGCCCCAGGCGCCGCTCACAAAGTATGTCCCCGTGGTCGTGATGTTGATTTTCCTTATAATGCTGTTGTCGCTGTCCGTCACGTAGAGGTAGCCGTCAGGCCCGAACGAGAGAGCTGTCGGGTAATAGAACCTGGCGTAAGAGCCGTTGGTGGAGTTTTCCGTGTACCCCCAGCTATCCCTGACGCCGGCCACGAGCGAAGTCCCGTTGGTCGTCAGGTTGATCATTCTTATCAGGTCGTTCTCGCTGTCTGAGACATAGAGGTTGCCATCCGGACCGAAAGCGATTCCCCGCACCGATTCGAAGTACGCGCTCGAGCCGTTGCCCTCCTGATAGCTGCAGCTCGGGTTCCCCGCGATGAGGAACGTCTCGTTGGTCGTGATGTTTATCTTCCTTATCACGCAGTCATCCGCTACGTAGAGGTAGCCGTCTGATCCGAACGTGAGCGCTTCCGGATAATCGAACAGCGCGCCGGACCCCACGCCTTCCTGATAGCCGCAGTCCTGCGGTTGCCCTGCGACTATGGCTGTTTCAGAAGTCGTCTGATTTATCCTTTCTATCAGGCAGTTGTCAGTGTCTGCCACGTACACATATCCATCCGGACCGTAAGCCACGGCATTGGGATAGTCGAACGTGGTCATTGTGCCGCCGGCGCTCACGGTGTTGCCTGAGACAGTTTCAGAATCGGCTCCGTTCGTGAGGCTTATGCCGCTGGCCGCGTGGGTTATGCTGTTCCCTGAGATGAGATCGCTTGAGTCATCATCGACGTATATACCCAGGGTCGCGTTGTTTATCGTGTTCGATGTGACATTCGACCCGCTGTTATCGCTCAGGTATATGGCGTATCCGCCGATTCCTTGCAAGGAATTCCCGCTATTGAGGACATCCGTGGAGGCCTCAGCGTATATCCCGTACGCGACATCGGAGATGTTGTTGTCCAGCAACTGAGTGTCGGTTTCTTCATAAAGATAGAACCCCGTGCTCGTGCTCGTCCCGTCTATGGAGTTGTTGAACACCATATTGCCTGTCGAATACGGCAGCGAGCCTCCGGTCGTGTCCGGGGGGCTGGGCTTGTAGCTGCGCGTGTTCCACGTGGATAGGTAGGCGCCGTGGTCGGCAGGGTAGCTCTCGTTCGCCCCGTAAGGGTAGTTGGACATGTTCTGGAACGGCAATGGATAGACGCTGTTGCCGTAGAGGTCTTCGCTCGGCTTGTAATAGCCGTAGCTGTAGAGGTAGAATTCCCTCACATCCCCTTCCGCGGCCGGGGAATACGGGAACGACACCGACATCTGGTCGCCGTGATTGATGATGACGTATTCGTCATCGGCGCTGCTGAGCAGAGACGTCACATCGCCGTATTTCGTGAAGTTGCCCGATGCGTCCGGGAAAGAGAGATTCGAGAGAGAATAATAATCCGGATATGGGATGGAGCCGTTTTCAGCCACCGAGTATCCGCGGTATTCGAGGTCCGCAGAAGACACGTTGTAGCTGTTTATCTTCAGCGGCTGCTGCTGGCTGGTGTCCACGGCTACGTAATCGAAGCTCGCGGCATCGAAGGTTATGTTGACCGTGTGGTTGGTGGTCTGGAACTTCCCGGTCAGGTCTATCACGTATGTGCGCGGGAAACCGGTCGGCCTGCCGAGCTGGCTGCCGGAGTAAGCGTTGGCCCATTTCCCGTCCGAACCGACGACCTGGATGGATTTCTGGACCGGAGCGACCGCGCCCCAGACGCTGTATCCGCCCAGCAACAGTTTCACCGGGCCCGAATTCGAGAAATTGCCGAGATCCACGATGATGCTCGTGGTCTTGTTGGCTCCCCCGGAGACATAATAGCCGTCAGGGGACGTTATGGCGCCGAGGCAGTCCTTGCCGTCCGATACGCAGGAGACCGGCGATTGCATATCGCTGTCGTTCACCGTGTAGAAGAAGCTCTCGTTCGCCCGGACCAGCGTGGGGTAGGTGCTTATACCTGGAGCGTGGTCCACGGTGAGCAGGTCCATCTGGTCGAGGTAGGATATCTCGTTGTACTCTTCGGTCACCTGCAGGTCGTATTCGCTCCCGTTCTGCTGCAGCCGGTTTATCTTTATGTAGTCCGCAGGGGTCGGCTTCCTGTACTGCCCGTTCCCCATCGGCTCGGAAAGGATGCCTGGGCCGTTTATGTCCCCGACGAAGCCGTAGGAGCTGCCGTTCCAGGCATAAAGGAGGGGGCAGGAGGACTCATCGTAGAAATTGGATGATAGCGAGTTCGTCACGCTGTTGAGGTAGATCTGGTTGTAGTTCGAATACCAGACGCCGAACCCGTTCTCGTTGCTATCCATGCGGTTGCCGAACACCGAGTCGTAATCGGAATAATAGAGGTAGAAGCCGTCGACGTCGTTCGAGAAATTGTCCCGGGTTATCGTCCCGTTCGAGTTGCCATCGAAGTAGACACCGTACTCGTAATCCGAGATGTTGCAGTTCTGGACAGTCGTGTTGAATGCGTGGGAATAGACACCGCTCCCGAACGAGTTGTAGTAATATCCGTTGTTCGCAGGGCCGATCATGGAATGGCCCATGCAATCTATTGTGATGTTGTCCGCTTCCACATCGAAGCACGCTTCGTTACCCGAGCCGGAGAACCCGTGCACATCCTTAGAGAGGGTGTATACCGTGTTCGGGGTGTCCAGGACGCCGAGGCAGACGGTGGAGTTGTCGTCCGAAGGCGCCAGGGGCGCGTAGTCGGTCGCTTGATACATATGGTTGCCGGATGACGCCTGGTCGTACGGCACCGCGCCGTCGGTCCCGATGAACAGGCCGGGTATCGGCGAGCTCACCGACCCGGAGACACCATCAGAGCCGTCCATGACATTGGCGTAGATGTTCCCCTGACCCACGCCGCCTATGGTTGTGTTGAAATAGTTCGGCTGGTTCCAGTTGTTATCTATGTAGTAGCCCCTCGTCTCCGTGAAATTGTTCCAGTAGAACAGGTTGAAGGTCGAGCTATAATAGATGAAGACCAGATTGGAATTGCCGTCGAGCGAGATGAACGTGTTGTTCGCGAAAGTATTGTATGTGGAATAATACAGATCGAGCGGGATCGCGGTCGTTGAGGATATCGTCGAGTTGGCGAACATATCGCCCGCGCTGTTATCCATGTAGATGCTGTTGCCGTCAGCGCTGCTGAACCAGCTTCCAGACATGGTGTTGTTATTTGAATATTGGATGTACATGGCGGTGGAATTGGATGACGCGATGACATCGCTGAAGGCGTTGCCGTTGGACGAATAGAGGTAACATGCATAGATTGACGATGATATGTTGAGGCCCGTGAACGTGTTGTTGTCGCTGCCATACACGTATATGCCATAATTGGAGCCGGACGACGCGCTTATATCGGTGAGAGTGTTGTTGTAGGATCCAAATAGATACAGACCGTACTCTCCGCCCGGCGCCAAAGCCTGGACATCCGTCATGGTGTTGTTGTAGGAATAATCCAGGGCCACGCCCATATCGGTGCCTGAAGACGCGTTGACATCCGTCACGATGTTGTTGTAGGAATAATCCATCTGGAATCCTACGGAATTGTCCGACGTTGCATCGATATCTGTGAAAGAGTCGTTATCCGAATTATAAGTATAGATGCCTTCGGAGTCCTGGGATGAAACGGAGATGCCGGATAGATCCACGGATTGTGATGACGATTCAAGATAGACCCCATCGCCGGATGTGGCGGATATCGTCGAATTGATGAGCGTATCGTTCGCGGTATTGGAGAAATCGACTCCGGTGTCGAAATCCTGCACGCTGCAGTTCTCCACGGTGACATTGTTGCCGCTATCCACAACGATGCCTATGCCCGAACCGTCTCCGGTGATGGCATTGTTGCGGCAATCGAGAGTTATGTAATCTCCTTCGAGATAGATGCAGGTGCTGAATCCGCTGATCGGCGCGCCCAGATAATACGTCGTGGATGCGGAATTATACGTCCCGCAGGACGTTATCTCCACCGGGGCGGGTATAGCATACGAGAATCCGACCACCAAAACCGCGAACAGGAACAATATTGCCAAACGCATCTTCAAGCACCTTTTACTGAGGACTCCTTGAAGGTTTTAAAAGCCAAGGGCTCGGCATATCCAGACGCCCACTGAAACTATCCTTTGCGCCCGGCGTCGATGAAAAGCAGCGCCGCGACGCTGATGAAGGCCGTCAGCGACATCAGGGGGATCGTGATGTAACCGAACGCCATCGCCTGGACCAGGCTGCATGATCCATCCGCCGAGCATGCGAAAGACGAGATGGAGAAAAGCTGGAGGCAGTACTGGTACGCCGCTATCAGCGCCCCGATCGCGCATAGCGGCATGGCGAAATCGAATGCCTCCTTTTTCCTGACCAGCGAAACTCCGATGATGAAGGGGAGCGGGTACATGAAGATGCGCTGGAACCAGCACAGCTCGCACGGAGTGAACTGCAAACCGAACTGGTAGAAGAGGCTCCCGCACATAGCGGTCAGGGAGATCAGGAAGGCTAGTGATCTGCCGTCCTTGGATACGGATGATAGGATCGCGTCTATGGACCTGCCCTTCAGGAGTACTGCCGCGACCAGTAGCACGAGGCATATCTGCGCTGCTAATACATATAGCGGGATTGAATTGGCTATCGCGACGAGGATGCCCGGCTTCATGGCGTACGAGATGACAAAGATGATAGCCATGAACGCGAGGGCGTAAAGCAGAGGTGAAGCGCGCATGGCTAATCAATCGATGTATAGGATAAAAAAGGGCGATGACCGGTGCTTGATTTGAGACAAAAGAGGCTTGGGGCACGGGCTGTAAAGCAAACACTACCCAGCATAGAAGATTTTATAATATCGGCAAGTTTATTCAGATGATTAAGGGAGATAACATGCCACAAAAAGACAGAACAAAAAAGGAGTTGCCGCCAGAACAACGTGAAGGACTTCTCAAAGTATTGAAATCCCGTTTTGAGAAAAACATGGACCGCCATAAAGGTCTTGAATGGGCCGATGTGCAAGCAAGGCTGGAAGCGGATACTGAAAAACTCTGGTCACTCAATGAGATGGAAAGAACCGGCGGTGAACCGGATGTTGTCGCTCAGGATAAAAAGAGCGGCGAATATGTTTTTTATGATTGCTCGGCGGAAAGCCCTAAAGGCCGCATAAGCCTTTGCTACGATCGTGAAGCTTTAGAGGCAAGAAAAGAGAATAAGCCGAAAAATAGCGCAATCGATATGGCGGCCGCTATGGGCATCGAGCTTTTGACTGAAGAGCAATACCGGGGGTTGCAGAGACTCGGGAGTTTCGATGCGAAGACGTCGAGCTGGGTGAAAACGCCTTCCGATATCAGAAAACTCGGCGGAGCCATCTTTTGCGATCGCCGCTACGGCACGGTCTTCGTGTATCATAATGGCGCAGAATCATACTATTCTGCCAGGGGATTCCGTGGCTCGCTAGTGGTCTGAAATAAAACAGGGCCATGGTATTCTTCCAAGAGCGCTATAGCTTGTCCCACATGAACTGGAAGAATTTCCTGTAGCCGTCTGCCAATCTTTTGCTTCTCATGACGAATTGGATTGGCTCTTCGTCAAGCTGCCCAGGCTGTATCCCGACGAATGTGACGACCCGGTCTCCGAAGATATCCACTGCTGCCGGACTTGAATATTCCTTCGGAAAGAACTTGTACGGCTTTCCAACGAGCTTGAGTATCTCGGGCTTCTGCTCTTTTATCTCATGATCGAAGATGTGCATGAACTCTATTCCTTTTCGTTTCCGTTCCTGATCGAACTTTACCAAGAAATGCTGCAATCGCGGGTCGAGCCAGTATGCTTTGGCGCCGATGAAATGCACCGTCTCGCCGACGTCAAGTATGTCCTGGAGGTACTGCTTGAAACCATTTATGCCCTTGTAGATGTATGCTGCTTCCTCTTCCTCATATCTAGTAAATCGTTTCTCCAGGTCAGGCATCACTGCCTCCAGTTTCTTCTCTTTTTCCTGCAGCAGGTCCAGCAGCCTGGAGGGGTGTATGGCGCGATACTCCTTCCGGTTATGGATGAACGCCTCCGAGATCAGGCCCTTCTCCAATAATTTGGATAAGACATCGTAGATGTTTCTCCTGTGCGCTTTCGACCGGACCGCGATCTGCTCTATCGAAGAACTGCCGGATGATAGCAGAGCCTCATACACTTTGGACTCGTTCGATGTGAGCCCGAGTTCCTCCAATACGGATTCGTACATTGTGGTGATAGTTATCACCAACATTATTTAAATAAGAGATTTGTTGTAATAGCTATTAGAACTTGTAAGTAGGAAAAAACTACTGCGGGAAAAAAGGCGATGCAAACATGGTTAGTTTACGAACTGGCAGCGCAAGCTGTGAAAAAAGCGAAACGTTCGGAAGGATAGGCGGGACACCCATCATCAAGGCACTTCCATTAATCGACAGATTGGTCATCGGGGCGATGGTCGCAAAGGAATGCAAAAGAGAAGCCGCCACAGCAGCCTGCGCACAGCGAGCCATCATAATGAACCTGCGGGCTGGACGCTTTGAATCTGCTGAAAGGTTCGCCATACAATTCGACCTGGCAACAAGGCTAAGCGAGCTAGCAAAGGAAGCGGCAAGGCTTGAATCGAAACGCGGATTCGATTGGTACTACAGAAATGCTGCAAAGATCGCACAGAGATATGGATTGAAAGAAGAGATGAAAACGGCGGCCCTCAAAGCCATCGAGGAGCACATCAATAACCAGTGGGATGGAAAAGAGCCCTTCCGATTGGCCCGGAATTTCGAAATCAGCGACGCTGAGGTCAGGCAGGTCGCGCAAAAGGTCATTGCTGAAAAGGATTCTATAGGAGGAGATGAGAAAATCGCAAGAATCGCCAAATGCTACGGACTGGAGGACAAGATGAAGGAAGCGGCACGGAGGATTGTTTCCGGGCAGATAAGATTGTTTCAATTTGAAACAGCAAGAAAGGCCGCGGAAACAACGAGAAAGACCGCGGAGACATACGGGATAACCGCGGAGCTGGCGGATATAGCCCGGAAAGCCCTGCCCAGGCTGGCTCCGATAACTGCTGCAGAAGTAGCAAGAGAATTCGGATTGGAAGGACGGGATGAAGCCGCACGGGAGGCGTTTGCCTGCGAGATGGAAAAGGGGGATTGCAGAAGCGCACTTGCGATAGCAAAGAAGTTCGATTTATCGGATGGCGTGAAAACCGCGGGGACTGTTATTATAACGAATATGCTGAGCAGCAAGCAAGAATTTCCAAACCCCTGCGATGCAGAGGGCATCTCATGGGAGGCAACAGGATATGGAATATCCGCGGGCGAACTGAACAAACTCGTGAAGGCGGAATTCGAAAAAAGAATCGGAGACGACAGATATGCAGCTTTCCGAATTGCAAAGGCTTATGGCTTGAAAGAGGAAGAAAGACGGGCCGCAGAGATGATAATCGAGAAAGAAACGCAGGAAGGGCAGTACGGACACGCTGCGGCTTTGGCAGAACAGTATGGATTTACGAGACAATTAAGGGAACTTGGGAGAAAACTGATCGAAATTGATATGTATGGGAATCCTGACAGTAAATACATGAACGAGAACGCGGCGGATGTGGAAAAAACAAAAACAGAGTGCGGATTAAGCGACGCTGATATCAAAGAAGCGGCTGATAACGCGCTCATGAAGGCCTTGGGAGAAGGCAGATACGAAAAGGCCGAGGCCATTGCTGAGAGATATGGGCTGGAAGAGATAGCATTCCGGATAACCGGAATCCTCGACAGGCTGAGATAATACGATGAGATACCCGATTCTGCTATTCAGGCAGACGAAGCGATTGCGGAAAAAAAGGGCCATGACCGTGAATCGAACACGGGCCTAGAGGGCCACAGCCTCTCACGCTACCATTACGCCATCATGGCCACATGATGCTCTGATTCTTCAAAACTCGCTTGTTAGCTGTGCCTAGCAAGTTTCCGATATAAACACGCCCTCAACTATTTAAAATAACTCCCGTTTTCGACCGCGCCGCGTCCATGACCTTTTTACCGTCGCCGCAGAAGAATTCCACTTCCTTCGCGCCGCTCTGCTCGACATAAGAAACGAGCTCGTTGAAATCCGCGTGGTCGCTGAGCGGGAACGCGGCATCCGTGTTGAACCGGTAATGCAGGGCCCACCCTGTCGCGACCGCGCATACCGTAGGACGCTCGAAAGCGTCCGCCAGCCTCTTCGCGAAATACCTCTTCGCCTTCCACATCGGGACTATGGCCGCGAACGCGCGGGACATGGCTTCTTCGGCCTCTTCGCTCCCGACCACGATGCGATCGAGCTTGATACCGTGTTTTTCATACACGGTGCAAAAATCATCCATTTTCTCGGTCACGATCGGTGCGATGCCGCTTTCGTTGAGCAATCTCACGAGCTCCTGGGATTTGCCCAGCTCATAAGCGCCTATGATGATGTTTTTTTTCTCATTGTCCTTAACGAAGCTAGACACCTGGGAGTACACCTCTTCGAGCGGCGGGAAGACGTAGGATGGATCCCCGTACGTCGCCTCCATGATAAGATGGTCGCAGGATGGTATCTCCGCCTTCATGTTGAAGATGTTCTGCCGCAGCGAGATGTCACCGGTATATACGACGCGCTTCCCGTCCGAATCCACCTGGAGCTGCTTCGCCCCGAGGATATGGCCTGCTTCGAGCATCTTCGCTCCATCGACTCCTATCGCTTCCGCGCCTATCCCCGCGAGGTCTATGGTGGCCTGGCTGGAGAGGAGCGATTTCTTCCTCTTGAGCCCGCCGGTGTGGTCGGAATGCGCATGGGATAAGAAAGAGAAGTCGCCATCTGGGCTGTCCAGGCCTATCGAGATGGAGCCGCATGGGATGCGCATGGACCCACAATCGCGGAGAAAGAATATATATCAGTACAATTTGTCGTCCTCTTCCTTGTACGGATACGACAAAATCTGCTTTATCGTCTTCGCGCGCTTCTTCCCGACGCCGGCCGCCTCTGCGATCTCTCGCTCGGATGCGTGCGCTAGCCCCTCGATGCTGCCGAAATGATTGAGCAGCGATTTCGCGAGCTTGGGCCCGATCATGGGGAGCATCTCCACTATGGCGCGGGACGACTGGGACGGGTTGAACGTCCGCTTCTTCGCGTATATCCTCATCGGCTGCTTGTTGGCCATCTGCTCGTGCCTCGCGAGATGGAACACCAGCTCCGCTGTACCTTCCATATCCCGCGTGAACATGAGCGACGCGCCGTAATCCGCGATGATGCTCGCGTAAGCGCCCAGGATCGCCGCGCGGGACAGCCTCCCGCCATCGGCCACGCCTTCAACGATGACGACCGCGCGACCGTAGTTGGCCGCCATGTTCGGCAATTGAGAGAACAGCCGCCCGTCCACGATAGAGCTCTCGAAATCCGCCCGCGTCTTCCTTTCCACCACGAGACGGGCCGAGCATATGAAATCCCCGACATCGAGCATGCGACGCTCGGTGCGCGCCCCGAATCCGCGGAGCATCTCGTCGAACACCGGATCCTCCCGCTGGTCCACGGCGATGGTGACATGCTCGGATCGCGGAGCCTCCAGGAATTGCTGCATTCATCCCACCCAGGACACGTAGTCCAGTATCTCATCGAAGCTTATCGAGCAGCCGGAGTACTTCATCTTGTAGAGCGCCGCCTCGAGCGCCTGCTTCTCCAGGCCGTTGAAGTTCTTGAAATACCCTTTCTCGTACGCCAGCATGACGAGCTCGCTGCTGCGCAGCGCCTTGAAGAACGATATGCGCGACGCGAGCTCCTTGAAGTTGCCCTTGTTCACCATGACGTTGGTCTGGAACTCGGTCTCCAGGTGCTGCTTGAGATGGAACGGCGCCTCTATCAGCAACCGCGTGGTCCGCTCGTCTATGAGTATGTAATCTATCCCGAGCTCTTCCCCGAGCGCCAGCATCTCGGATTCCCCGTATTGCATCAGGCGGATGGGGCTCCCTTTTATGTAGAACAGGTTGTTGGCGCTGTTCATGATCTTGTTGGTCTCGCGCTCGAGCTTCGCGTCCACGACCGAGACGACGCCGTCCTCTATCGCGTCTTTTATCCTTATGGCCGAGAACAGGTGCTTGCGGAGGTTCGCCTGCATCGGCTTGGTGACCGTCTCGTATTCCACCGAGGGCGGTATTATGAAGCGGACCTTCTGGGTCTCTGAGAAGAAATAGATCATCCGGTCCAGGCAGCCTGCGGTCAATGAGATCAAGACCCCGGAATCGCAGAGTATGTCTTTTGTCATGCCATCAACCCGACAGGAACTTCCTCGCGTTCTTGAGCCGATCCCCTATGGTCATCTCCTCTTTCAGCCGGTCGAACATCATGGTCTCCCCGGCGTAGTCGAGAATCTCCTGCTTGTCCAGGCCGGTCACCTCCGCGGCCACTCCGAGGCCTATCCCCTGCGCATAGATCGTGGCTGCCATCTTCAGCCTGCCCTTGGTGACGAGATCCACTATGAAACGCGGGTCCTTCTCCTCCAGGCGCGCTATCGCGTTCTCGAGATCCGAGAAAAGGGAGATCACCTCGTCCTGGTCGGGCGATTCCATCTTGTCCACTATCATCTGGAATACCTGCGCGATCCCCTTGAGCGATTGCTCGTATTCCTTGTCCAGGTAGCGCGGCTTGGATACGACTTTTGATAGGACATAGGAGTAGATGGCCAGTTCGAAGCAGACCTTGTCGCGGTCGAGGCCCGCCAGCTTGAGCACCTCGTCGTTGAGCTTACGGAGGGAACGCTGGTCCCGCTTCCGGAACGCGGCCAGGATCTTCATGGCGATCTGCGTGAGTGGTTTCAAAGGGTCACCGGTCGGTTGGAACTGGTCGAGCAACCTTATAATCCCGCCTTACTGGTACTCCTTCGTGGGCGCTGACGTCTGCGGCGGAGGCATTATACCTAGGATGGATGTCACGGTCTGCTCCACCATGCTCTTGTAGTTCAGCAGCATGTTCTTGACCAGGTCGAACGAATCCGAGCCGAAATCCAGGTTCGTCAGCTGGCTGAAGGTGTTGTTATGCACCACGCCCGCCTTGGTCTGGGTATCGCCCTGGTGGACGACGATATTGCAGAAGAATTTCTTCCCGCCCAGCGTAGCGCTGATCGCCTCGAAAAGCTCCTTCTGCATCCTCTGCTGCTCCTCTTTCTTCAAATCGCGGTCCATGATCACCTGATTCGTGATGGGAGGATTAAACCCTTTCCAGGAATCATGATGGAATCATGAAGAATTGTGAAAGACACAATTGGACAAATTTAAACATCTTATGATATCCGTTCCATCGCTACGGCGTGAAAAACAGGCGTTTTCTGTAAAATGTTGAAAAATAGGTTTCTGTGCAAAATCAGGATTGACGATAGGTTTATAAATGTGTCATGATACAATCATGACAGTTGCGCGATTTCGTCGCAACGTTTCGGTGATTCCGATGGACGATAACGACGACAAACAATTTAAACCTATTGACAGCGCGTTCGTCAAAGAGATCCGAAGCGACCTTGAAAGCAACATGCAGAAGTTCAGGGACCCGATCATCCTCGGTGAGCTCGTGTATAGGCTCATGGAGGAGAGGGAAAACACCAACAGGCTCCTCAAGAACATATTGCAGAGGCTCGAAGCGATCGAGACCGGAGCCATATCAAGCAATCCCCTCTCCCCGACAAGCATGGAAGACCTCCTACCGCAGATCGACGAGCAGATCGTCGATTTCATAAAGGAGACGCGGAAAGCGACCGCGGAAGAGGTACGCTCGAGATTCAACTACAAAGGAAAGAACGCTGCATCCGCGAGGCTCAATCGCCTCTGCGATATGGGTGTCCTGCAGAAAAAGCAGGTGGGAAGGAAGATGTATTTCTTCCCGTTATGAGAATGAAAGCAAACCAAAGGATCCGCAGGATCCGGTTAAAACCGGAGAATTCGGTTCCTTTCATACTGATGGCAAGGCTGAGGACGGGTCACTCCCGCCTCTCTCACATTATTTTGATCCGTTCTCGACTTGCCGGACCTACAAGTCCGGCAATCGTGGGCAACCACGGCTTGTTATCCTCCCACAGAAAGAAACGGATGATTCGCCCGTTGACTCCGACCAGGGTCCCGGGCCTATCTCCGTTTTCCAGCCGATTGTGGGGTCACACTAGACGGCAAGCGAGAACGGTTACCTCCCGCCCTCCAATAATTTTATCCGTTCTCCTTGCCTATTATTTTCATGAGAACTCCCGGATGTCTTCTCAAATCAGGAGGCACTGGGATAACACTCCTTTTTACCTATACCATAGCGCGAGCCAGGGATATTGGAACCCCGAGATGTAACAATGCTTTATATATACGAGAATGGCTAATGCTAGCATGGCACTGGATTTCGAGACGACCAAAGACGTAACCATACCCAAAGACCCCTTCGAGCGGATAATAGGCCAGCCGGAGGCGGTAGAGATAGCCAAGATGGTGCCGTACCAGCGGAGGCATCTCCTGCTCGTAGGCCCGCCTGGAACAGGAAAAAGCATGATAGCCCAGGCCATAGCGAGCGTTCTGCCCAAACCGAAATACGAGATATCTGTCATGGAGAATTCCGATAACCCGGAGCGCCCGATAGTAATGGTTCGCGATCAAGCGCAGATAGAGAAGGACAAGGCGGAGGAGAAAAAGCAGGGGAAGCAATTCGGGAAGGAGGTCTCTCCTTTGGATACCCCGAGTTTCGTGGCTGAACGGCTAGGATACAGATGCCGCAGATGCGGCGCCATGAGTCCGTTCACAGACCTGGTCTGCCCGCAGTGCGGAGCGGATAAGGTGCAGCGTGGCGGGCTTTTCGACAGGTACTCGCCTCCTCAGATGAATATACCGCCTCCTGAGGGAGACCATGTCAGGGTCGCGACGACCCGCAGGACTCCGGAAGGCAGGGAAGAGGTCCTTATATACGAACGCAATGCCGATGGCAGGATCATCGTTCTCCGCCAGGATGAACTCAAGAAGATGGAGGAGATGGCAAAAGAGCTGGCGAAGAGATCCAAGAGGAAGGTCATTGCCTCGCTCACACGCACCACGTTCGTCCAGGCCAGCGGAGGGAGCGAGACCGAGCTGCTCGGAGATATCCGCCATGACCCATATGGCGGCCATAACGTCATCGGAACCCTGACCTACTCGCGGGTGGTGCCAGGCGCCGTCCACGAGGCCCATGAAGGAGTCCTTTTCATAGACGAACTCTCCACCCTGGGCAACCTCCAGAGATACATACTCACAGCGATGCAGGAGAAGGTGTTCACCATAGTCGGCAGGAACCCGATGAGCAGCGGCGCTTCGGTGCGCGTGGAAGGCGTGCCGTGCGATTTCCTTTTCGTCGGCGCGTGCAACATCAACGACATCAAGCACATTACGCCACCTCTCCGCTCAAGAATACGGGGGGATGGCTACGAGGTGCTCATGAACGCCTACATGGACGACACCGCAGCGAACCAGCAGGCACTGGTGCAATTCGTCGCCCAGGAAATAATCAAGGACGGGAAGATCCCGCATGCGGACCGGAAAGCCGTGATGCTGATGCTGGACGAGGCTCGGGACATCGCGAGGCGCGTGGACAACGCGAAGGGATTGACGCTTCGGCTCAGGAACCTCACCGGGATAATCAAGATGGCCGGAGACATGGCGACTACGGCCAAGAAGGACATCGTCGAGAAGAAGGATGTCGAGATAGCCATCCGCGAAGCCAAGCCCATAGAGGAGAAGGTGCGCGACAAGTACGGCAGCTGGTTCGCGGCCGAATCCGCCGACTACGGGGTCAAAACCGAGCGTACCGGGCCCGAGACGGCTTGATATAATTTTTATACCTCGACAGGCACCATTATAACTAGTGAATACCTTGAAGCGTCATGCATAGTAGCAGGAAGCCCACTCCGGAGTTCGGTGTGGCGGACATAGAACGAAATCAAGCGAGACGCAGGGACCATCTCGGCTCTATGAAAGGGAGGGCGGAGCTGCAGGAAGCGCTGCTCATGATAAGGAGCATGTCCAGCAGCGAGCGGATAGACGGCGCGAGGGCTCTGAAGAGGCTTGCCCCGGCGGATGCATTCGAGCCACTGCTCGCGGCCATAGAGACCGAGCGGGACACGCCGATCAAGATCGAGCTCCTAAAGGCGTTGCATTGGAGCGTCGAATCGGAAAGCCTGCCCGATGGGGCGATCGCCCGTCTGGAGGATATCATCATCCAGGGGACCGACCCGGCGGTAGCGACCGAAGCCATGATGGCGATATACCACTGCAGCGATGGCACGGATGCGAACAGGGTTCTGACTGAACTCCGCGACAGGATCGATAGTGCATTCGGAAAAACGGATCCGGTCTCGCTTGCGGTCTCCAAAGTGATAATGCACCTCAGGCAGACGGGCGCGATGTGAATCCATAGCCATACACATGCAAAAACCATATGTTTTAATACTTTTGTTATCATTAATTATAACTTATGAAGACATTCACTGGCAGAGGCAAGGACCGCTCAGGGCTAACTCCAGAGCCCGCCTTGGTTAAAACAGATGCCGAAATAGCGCGCGAGCGCAGGGAGCGCGCCCTTTATTTGGCCACCCATGCTGGGGGCGCCGAGTTGCACGAAGCCGTCTCCAGGATAACCCAGGATGACAGGAACGAGCGGCTCGCGGGAGCGTTAAAACTCAAGGAACTGAAGTCCGGCGAGTCATTCGCACCCCTGCTAGATGCGGCTGAAAAAGAGAAGGATCCTGAAGTGAAACTCCAGCTGCTCAAGGCGCTATGCGCGACCGTGAAGGCCCGGGAGTTCGCCAAGCCGCCGGATCTGGTCGAACGTCTGGAAAAGCTGATTTTAGCGGAAACGGACGAATTGATCGCTCGGCAAGCTGCCATAGCGCTTTATCTGCATGGCCCGCACGATAGAAGCGATGGGTTCGAGTATATGAGAGGATTGCGGGACCAGGCGGAAGAAACGCACGGGAAAGAGCATCCTGTCCCGAAGGGGATTACGGCTGCGATAATGCACCTGCGTGACTCGGACGAGATATAACGCGTTTTTTATACTGTGGCGGAGATGTACAACATATGCCGGTGATGGGCGGGGAAAGAGGGGCCACCATAATCTCGATCAGATCCAGAATCAAAGCGAAACGGGAATTCACCGCGCAGAAAGAGGAATTGCAGCAGGCTCTGCTCCAGATAACCCTGCAGGAGAGGAACGAGCGGCTGGAAGGGGCGAAGAGCCTGGAGAGGCTTGGGTCCCCCATGGCATTCAAGCCCGCGCTGGTGGCTGCCGAAAAAGAGGCGGATGACGAGGTCAGGTACCACCTCATCAAGGCGCTCAATTCGATTTCAACCCCGGATTTCCGCAGGCCGGGCGACACGGTTCCACGCCTCGAGAGCATGATCCGCGGCGAGAGATGCGGCAAGGTCGTCTGGGAAGCGGCCCTGGCCCTGCATTACTTCAGCTACGACAAAGCCGATGCGATGGAAAGGCTGGTTGCTCTTGAGGGGGATATCAGGCGCAGGTATATCGCCCTGGAGGTCAAGGAACCGGTCGTTCTCGCGATCAGCGGGGCGATAGCGGATATCGCAAGCATCGATACACGGTGGGCCGCCCTCGCGCTCTACTATTGAACGCTTACATATCAATACATATACCAAAACTATAGCTTTTTATACTGTTTCAGGCACAATTATAATTGGTAAATATGACTGATGCAGCGATGAACAGACGCAGAAGGCCGGACGAGGCAAATCTTACTACTCCTAGTGCCAAAACAGCTCTTCGTAAAACATCGGGGATGCAAGAGGGACTCACTGGCGATCCCGCATCTAAAGGTAGCATGACTGAAGCGCTCCTTCTGATATCTGACGGGGATGCGACAGCACGTATGAGCGGGGCAGCGATGCTGGAAGGGCTGATGGCCAAGAAACCGAGCGATAACCGGCTGGCAACGGTTGCCAGAAATATTATAGCCGAAGGGTCATTCGAGCCATTACTTGCAGCGGCTGAAAAAGAGCAGGACACGCCCGTGAAGATCGCGCTCCTCAAGGCGTTATGTTCAACCTCGATCGCCGGGGAATTCACCAAGCCGAAAAATGCAATTCAGCGTCTGGAAGCGTTGATATTCGATGAGAGATATAATGGAAGCGATCCGGAAATCGTTGGACAGGTCACTCGGGCCATCTGGCTCCACGGCCCGTGCGATAGAAGCAATTCATATGACTATATCGGCAATTTAAGAGATAGAGCAATGGAAAGATTTGGAGAAACGCACGAGATACCTGGGGCGATCTCGGGAGTAATGCTAGATATCCTCCACAATGGGTGAGACACACCCAAATCTAAATCATTATTCATTTGATATGCTTGATGAATTCGTTGGCTAGATCGGGATCGAACTGCCTCCTGGCAAAGTCTCGGATTTCTTTGATTGCGGCATCCGGCGTCTTGCCAGCTTTATTATATGATCTACGTGAGGTCATAGCATCATAAGAATCTGCCAGCGAGATTATCCTCGTACCTATAGGGATACCGGTGCCTTTCAGTTGTTTGCTTCCCGTGCCATCGAAAAGCTCGTGGTGGTAGCCAGCCATTGATGAGATATCTTTGAATTCCGACGCGTTGACGATGCCGATCCTCGCGAAAAGCAGGTCTGCGATGGTCGTGGAGTATTCGGCATGCTTCGCTCTTGCGGCATTATCCTCAATCGAGGGTTTGCCTGGCTTTATCCACAGTTCATTCGGTACCCCGATTTTCCCTACATCATGGATAAGCGCGGCGAGCATCACCTTGGCCTTTTCTTTAGGAGACATATCCATGTCCCTCAGTATCATATCCGTATACTTCGCCACTCTCAGCGTATGGCCGTGGGTCGTGTAACCGTTCCTTTCCGACACGTCCATCAATGAAATGAAGGCCTCGGAATATCTGTCGATCGCCTCCGGGCTCCAGCCGAGTTCCTTGGCGGCATCCTGAAAATATGCTTTCATCTCGACCAGCACAGCGGCCCTGCCCTGGTTCATCTCGACCTGGACCGTGTTCGAAGTCTTCAGCCATGCGGGATCATCTATGTTTTCCAATGCGATTTTCTCGACCTCAGACGGAAGGCCGAGGCTTCTGATAACCTCTTTGGGCCGTTCCACGAAACGTATTCTGTCTGCTTGGGAAAGGGGAATATCCACTTCCTTGGGAACGACCGGTTTTTCTTCAAGAACGGTTTTCCCCTCCGGAGCACCCTTCGGTTCAATCCCGCCCGAACCTCGGAGCGGGCTCACGCTTCCCATCTCCATGTCAGGTTTCCCGCTGGGCTTGTCTCCTGCGCTGGCCCGGATCGGTTCCCGTTCTCCCATCGATGCCGCGATCGGCCGCATCTCCTGCGGCAGCTCCGCCCCGATCAAGACGGAAGTGTTCTGCAGGGTCGTGATGTTTTTCTGCGAAAGCGGCTTCCCTGAGAGCAGGTCCGACCTGAAACCGCTGTAATCCTCGTCGTTCAGAAGCCGGTCTATGTAGCGGGCGGCATCCGGACTGGAAGCGCGTATCCTCTCCAGCGTCGCGCGCGCTGCATTCCGCTGCGATATCTCTGGCTGTCTCTTGCCCGGCGAAAGCAATCCCTTTAGCAATCCGGCCAGCTGCGCGCGGTCGGTGAGCAGGACCATGTCCTCCTGAGCCCGAGTCCCGGCCTGCGGGATATCCATCCCGTCCCGTATGCTCTTCATGGCGAGATCGTTCGGGGAGCCGGCATCCAGAGCCATGCGGACCGAGCCTTTGCTCATCCATGATTCTATCGCAGACCGCATCGGAAGGGGGAGCCGCTCGAACTGCGCCATCGCAGTCGCGTCCTGGGCAGAGAGGCGCTGCATGAAGCCGAAGATGCCTTGCGGGGAATCGAAGCCCGTGACCGGGACTTCGGTGGGCTTGAAACCGCGCGGGCTGGGATCGAAGTCCGGATCGACCGGGAGCATCGCCCGCGTCGCCGCCCCGGCCCTGTAAGCGGACACTCCCGAGATGCTCATGTGGACGACCGGGAACATCGCCATGCCTGCCGAGAGTATGACATCCCTCGAATGCGCGTGCCCCTCCCGATAATCCTGGTAGATCCCCCAGGTGCTCGCGCCCATGTATCCGAACATGAAGGAGCCCACTCCGATGTTGGCGTAGGTGAACGTCCTGGAAAGCGATGCCAGCCTGCTCGCCCGCGCGAGCGTCCCTGCGGATCTCGCAGTGAGGGCCATGCGCGAGGTCGCGCCTGCCGCCGCTCCGATGCCCATCGTTCCCAGTGTGAGCCCGAGCATGAGCCAGGCCTCCGTGGACGCGTGGCCTTCGGTCCTGTATTCCGTGGCGATCCGGTCCACCGCCATCCCAGTGAATATCGAGCCTGACACCCATACGCCCACCACGGGTATGAAAGCGCTCCCGATGCCCACCCCTATGAGGGCGGCGTTCGCGACCCAGCGGTTCGTCTCCGCCCGCTCCTGCATGGCAGAAAGTATCCGCTCGGCTCCGGCCAAATCGTTGCGCAGGACCAGGTTCCTTACATCCCGCTGCTCGGATTTGAAGCTGTCCAGGAACTGGCTCGGCGCGTCCGCAGGGACCCCGAATATCGAACTCTCTATCAACATCGTCCCTTTGCCGGCGTCCTGGATCTCCTTCGGCATGCTGCCCGAGAGCATGGCGTCGAAAGCGCGCTCATGCGATGTGACATATGCCACGAACTCGGCGTGCTGCTTCCTGTCCCTGTATGCAGGGAAGAACCGGTCGTCTATCCCGAACGAATCCGGCTGCCTCCTGTGGGCGGATACGGTGGCGCCGAAATTCACCGCGTTCTCCGCGCTGTAATTGATGAGCGCCTCCGTGCGGTATCTTATCGCGATCTCGTATTGCGCGCGCGCCTCCCCGCTTTTCCCTGCGATGAGGAGCGCCTTCGCGCTGGTGAGGCGTTCCATTGATTGGTCGAGATAGGCGCTCGCCCGGTCCCCGCTCTCCGCCTTCACGCATTTGGAGTATTCCGATCCCAGGCGGATCTGCTGGTTGAGCATGCTCACGCCCATCGCTATCTTGCGCTCGGCCCCGATATCAGATATCAGGGACGCGAACTCCGCTTCGGGGAACTTGCCGCCTTTTACCAGCGTGTTCCTCAGCTCCATGGCCTTGAGGCCGAGGGCTATCAGCGCGGGATCCCTGCCCTGGCCGGAGCCGTACACCTCGCGCATCTGGCCGAGGCCGAGCAGCGCCTGGTCTATCTGCTTGATGGCATCCGAATACGCCTGCGCCCGGGCTGCCCTCCCCGCGACGAGACCGAAGCGCGCTCCGAACGCATGGACGGCGCGGTCGTACGCTTCCGCATCCCCCCTCTGCGCTGCGGAGCGGCAATCTTCCAGGAGCTTCTCGAGCTTGGGCCCTCTCCTCAGGACCGCATCATCGCTGGATTCGTATCCCTTCACCTGCTCGAGCGGGATCGTCTGGTACGTGCCGTCCGCGCGTTTCTCGAGCGGGACGTTGCCGGCCGTGGATTTGACCTTCGGGAGAATCGGGAGCTCCCCGGCGAACACGCGCCTGAGGGTCCCGTATTCCGCGATGAGGTTCTGCGTGGTGGACAATAAGGATAGCGAGCTTTCGAAGAGCCTGGCTGCGGATGCGTGCTCCTCTGGCTTCGATGCCCGTTGTTCGAGCTCTATGGCCTGGAGCATCCCGTCCCGGGCGCGCGAGAACCCGCCTGCCGGGGAATTCGATAGATTGTACCTCCAGCCCGCTGCGGCTTTCGCCGTCTGCGTCCCGTAGAACTCCTCCACGTATGAGAGCATGCTTATCGCGCCGTGGAAATCCCCGGCCGCGCACCTGGTCTTTGATTCCTCCAGCGCGGACTTGATGATCTCCTGCCCGGCCGGCTTCGCCCGCATGATCTGGGAAAGGGAGCTCGCGCGGAGAGTGGCGTATGTCTGCATGCATTCCGAGTACCCTGCCATGAAGACATCCTCGACAGGCTTGCTGCCGGCCATGTCTTCGCCTGCCACCAGCGCGGCCAGAGATGTTTCCATGCTCTCCAGGATGCCGGGCTGGATGTGGGGGTCTATCGCGGACGGCCGCCCTATGCTGCCGGTGCTCAGCCGCACGACCGCATCCGCGTACATCACCGCGCAGGAGAGCACGCGGCGCGCTTCCGCGAACCTCCCTGCCCCGGCGAGATCTTCGACTTCGGACAGGGATTCGAGCGCGAGCGCCTTCTGCGGAGAGAGTCCGCTCCCCCAATTCAGCATCGCCTTGCGGAACTCGTCCGATTCACCTGCGAAAGACGAACGCGCGAGACCGGCTTCGAACGCCGAGGTTCCATCGTGGCCTGAGAGCTCCGCGCGCAGCCCGGCTTCCATCTCCGCAGAGCCGGGCCACGACTTGCCGCTCGATTTAGCGAGCTTCGAATACCCATCGGCCATCTCGATCAGACGCCTGGCGGATTCCATGTCCCCCTTGGACGCCCGGTCGCGGATCTCCGCTGCCGCGGAACGGACCAGCTCGGCGGAGGGTTTCGGAATGCTGAGCTTCTCCAAGCGCGCGCTCTCCGCGAGGACTATGGCGGAATGCGCTTCTCCCAGGTAGCGGCTCAGCTGCGGGCGGGATATATGCGAACGGTTGGCGATTGCATCGCGTATCTCCTTCTGCGAGGCCATGCTCCCTTGGGCGCGGCTGAGCATGCCCATTGAAAGCGCCAGGGATGCCATGCCCGGATCCCCGGAATCCAGCGCTTCGAGCGCCTTCGTCCCGTACCATGCGGGGTCTCCGGGGGATTTGGACAGATCGAACGCGCAATCGCGCATGGATTCCAGTTTCATGCCCCTCGTGAGCGGAAGCGGCGTCCCCATGATGGAGTGGTAGCGCTGCGCGAATTCCTCCGCATCCACGTCCGGCTTGAGATCCTGGTCAAGGGCCTTGAGGGCCTGCCTGACCGCGGGGCTTTTCACCAGAGCGAGCTGGCGGGAGATCTCGCCGTGCCAGGAAGCAGCCCTCTTCTTCCCGTCCTCCTGCATGACGAGCGCGTTCGACCGGAACGAGCGCAGAGCCGTCTCGTCCTGCTTGGCGTCGCCGGTCCCTTTCTCCACTATGAAATCGAGCAGTGAGTCGCGTTCGTCCCGCTCCGAATTGTACAGCTTGGCATTTGAAGCGTAGATGGACGCGGCCGCGAGGACGGGTTTGGCGCGCGCGGCGTCTTCCAGGGTGGATTCAATGGCGTCCAGGATCCTGTCCAGCGTGAGCCTCTTCGGCAGGCCGGCCGGGACGTTCTGCAGCATGCCGCTCTCTGCCTTGAAGAGCGCGGAGAGCCGATCGACATTATCCTTGGCATTGTCTAGGGCATCTGGATCCCCCTTGGACGCTTTGTCAAGGAGCTCCCTTGTCCGGCCGAGCTCTTCCTTGAACCGGTGGCCGAGCGCGGGCATGTCCATCTTATCCAGCGCGGATGCGGCGCGGGCGATGTCGTTCTTGATGTCGACGGGTCTCTGCGGCACGACGGAGAGGTCCCGCTTCTGGCCCGACTGGTCCATCAGTTGCTGGCGGGAATCCTCGACCTCCTTTTGCGCCATATATTAATGAGTATCAGGGTGGGAATAAAAACACGTTCTTATCGCTTGTTCAGGAGGAAAAGCGCGAGCCCTACCAGCACCACTACGGCCTCTATCCCCCATAGCAGAGCAGAGAAGTTGGTTAGCAGCAAGATCGCCGATAGCAGGCCGAGCCATGCGAACACCGGCACGCCGAGGATGCGCGGGCTCTCGAACCCCCGCTTGTATTTCGATCCGGCCAGCATTATGAGAGACGCGTTCACGAATACGTAGGCGGTGAAGACCGCGAGGTTCGCCAGCTGCGCGACGGTCTGAAGGTCCAGCGCATACGCTATGATTGCTGCCGCGATCCCGGCCGCCGCCACAGAGATGTAAGGCGTCCCGCGAGAACCGGTCTTGGAGAAAACACCCTGCAGCGAGCCGCCTTCGGACATGCCGTAGAGGATGCGCGACGCGGCTATCAGGAACATGAGCGCCGCGTTGGCTGTCGCGAACAGCGCGATGTATGACAGTATCGAGGCGTAGGGCCCGAGCCCTTGGCTCACCACGAGCGTGAGCGGGGCTTTGGATTGCGATAGGGCCTGCCAGCCGACGGCATGCACCGCGGCGAGCGCCACCAGCATGTAGAGGATGGCGGATACGGCCAGGGAGAGGATGAGCGCCTTGGGGACCACCCTCCCGCTGTCCTTCACCTCCTCCGACAGGTTCGCGAGGTTCTCGAATCCGATGAAAGCGAAGAAGAGTATGGAGACCGCGGCTATTATCCCTCCGAGACCGCCGGGAGGCATCATGAGATAATCCACCCCGGGATGGGCAGGGATCATGAATGCGGCTGCTATCACCAGGACAAGGCCGAGGATCTCTATGGACGTGGCCACTATGTTGAATCCGGATGAACCCCGTATGCCGATATAATTGATGAGGCTCGCCAGGCAGACCAGGACCAAGGCCGCGAGCTGGGGCTGCACCCCGGTGAGGGAATATAGGTATCCCCCGAATCCGAGTGCGACGGTCGCTGCGGCAATGATCATGCCTGCTACCAGTATCCATCCTATGGCGAATGAAAGCGTTTCGGACTTGAACGCCTTGCGGGTGTAGTTGTATTCCGCAGCGTCCTTATGGAACATGCTCGAGAGCTCGGCGTAGCTCAGGGCTGTGAAGAAGGCTATCGCGGCGGATATCAAGAAAGGAAACCAGAGCATGTCGCCTGCGAGGCCTGCTCCCAGCGCTATGAGGACGTAGATGCCGGCGCCCAGGATCATGCCGATGCCGTAGAACACGGCATCGATGAGACCTAGCTCACGCTTGAGGGCCATACCATTCCTTCATTCATTTTTTCTTCTTGGCCGCAGGTTTCGCCATCGGTTTGATGGCGATGTAGAGCCCGATTATGATGGACATGTATCCGATGGTCCGGACCACCGCGAGTGGAAGCGCGAGCGATGTGCCCATGCCTACCAGAGTGAGCAGATGAGAGACCGCGAAGAAACCGAAACCGACCCCCACGTACAGGGAGACGACCTCTTTCTTCTTCGAGTAGTTCAATACACCCATAGCCAGTATTATGACTGCCAAAACGAAGTTGATGGCTGTCATCATATCGAATGTCATGATGGGGCTGGGAAGGCAAGCTTAAAAAGCGCTCCCCTGCGCGTGAATCCGGCCGATCATATGCGATAGAAGCGGGTATGTTCGTATTCGAATGTCCCGATCTTCGGTGCGGCGTCGAGGTCGTGCTTCTCGCTTCTGGCCATCTGCAGCGCTGCTGCAATGTCTTCGCGGGTTCCAGCATCCGCCGTAGTGATTGACGCTTTCTCAAGCAGCCGGATCATCCTCCCGCGCCGGGTTCCGATGTCGAACATCGGCTTGAGGGTCAATATTGAATCCTTGGTCTGCAGGCCCACCTCTTCGCGTTGCATACCTCTGCGGGGAGACCATGGATGGCATAGTTTCTCTTCATCTGAAGCCACCGCTTCAAGCAGGCCGGGTATGGCAAGTACCCCCATGTCTTCGATCAATTTCGCTGCCTGCTCACGCACACCCCATTTGCTGTCAGGCTGCATAGAGAATATGTACTTGCGGTTTATCTCGCTATAGCCGCCGGTCACCGCACCCAATGGAGCTGGACGCTCCGGCACAGCAGTTTGACTCAGTATTTTATCTGAGATGACCGCTACTGAATGCGCGTGGTCCGCCAGCCCGCAGTATGTCGCGAGAAGCCCGACTATCCTAGAGCGGGAGATTATATCGTCCAATTCCGCTCTGCTGAGCTCACCACCCAGTTCCACTCGGTTGAAGCCGTCTATCGTTTTGATCACGTCGGCTTCGGGCTTGAGCTTGTCCCCAAGTCCCACCGTCAATTCGCGGACGGCGTAATGGACGAATTGTTCGGCAAGCGCATCGCGCACGAACTCTCTCACTACCGGATTTTGCGAGTTCCTGGAAAGCCATATCGATTGCTGGTAACCCATGGGCATCCTTTTCATCGCTTCGATCAGCCCGGTTTCGAAAAATCCGAATGTTTTTTCCATGATTTCTGGGTCGACAGAATTCACGACTCCGGAGGAGAATATCCATCCCCGCCTCAGGGCGATGCTCAATGCCTCAGGGTAGCGCTTCGATGCCATGACCGCTTGCGGTGATCCGCTCGACACCGCGAGCAAGGTCCCGATGTGGATGATAGGGTGGTCCTTTTCAGGGCCCTGGCTTTTCACTGCCCCGCTCCTGAGGACTTCTGAGAAGCCTTCCCAATCGGTATCCATCACCTCGAGGATCCGCTCGGCGGCGAGTTTCTTCGCATCTGGATCCTTCATCTGGGGCAGCAAGAAGGCCAGCTTCTCCATGCTCAGATGCTTCATCGCTTTGGTTGACATCTCCTGCCCTATATGCGGAAGCCAGTCGGCCAGCCCCGGGACTACCAGCTCATTCAGGGCTTCTGTTAGTTTAGCGCCGTTCATGGCGCCGATTACGGCTTTTATCCTCTCTTCGATGTGATATATCGCTTTGGGGTCTACTGAGCTAAGACCGTAATAATCTCCAAAGAGGTTCAGGTCCAGGATACGGAGCTGGGCCTTGAGAAGATGCCGCAAAGTCGCACGCGAAAAGAGCGACGATGCCAGAAAATCGTCGGTGGCCATCAATGAGGCATACAACTTATCATCCATCAGTAGGGTCTTCGCTACGTCCGTCGATCTTGATCCTAGTTCAAGTTCTCGCTTAACGCTTTCGACGCCGAACCCCCTCAATCCGTATAAGACCCACTCGGAGCAGATTTTCATCCTTAAATCAAGCGGCAACTCCACAAGGATACTGGCGGCCTTGCCATGATGGCCTTCCTCGCACCATCTTCTCATTATCCCTGCAGATGTTTTGGGCTCAAGCCTCAGAAACGGTCTTTTGTATTTGTCTGGGAATAGGACGGTGGGGGTGTCAGCGTTAAACTCAATCAGATGTATCGCATCCGGAGTGCTCAGCCCGAACCACACGGCACGCCTGAACGGCTTCTCAGTGGCGCACTGCAATAAGCTCTGCAATCTGGTTTTCCTGTGTTCGACCGTCTTCTCCATAGCTTCCCACCCATCGTAGGATATGGTTTTGGGTGTTTTTAACACTATCAGATTATGCATGATATTATAACGTTTTCTCAAAATAAAGTCATAATTTTAAACATGTCTAACCATATTTTACGATATGCTTATCCGCCAGACGCATCCGGAGATCCGGAAAACCGGGCTTCTGCAGCGCGAGCTGGCGAAGTATCTGCCGCTCGTCGCCCTGGGAGGCGCCATGGCTTTTGGCGCATGTTCGCTCAAGCCGCGTCAGGTAGCGAAACCTCAACCAGCTCCCAGTTCGATTCTTTCCGGATGCAAATCCTCCGCAAACACGAAACTCTGTTCCCTGCAGAACCCTGGTTTCCTGAAGCATTTCAGCGGCATAAGAACGGATAGCGCACCCATGAACTCGCTCGAAACTATCTCCAGGCTCCCTTATGCCGACATGGTGATGTTCCTGGATCTCAAAAGCGGGGATACTGTCAACATAACATATCCTGCGGCAGGGACGCATATCGCGGTGCTCCAATTCGGGCTCATGCTGCAGCGGATAGAGGATGTCACGGTTTCGTATACTTTCACGGAACTCAACGCCCACGCGGAAGAGTTTGTCGAGGAATTCGCAAAGCTTCTCATCGCACCGTACATAGTGCAAAAGGATTTCCACAAGAACGACGACGGCGCTGTTTTCGAACTCGAGGTCTTCGGGAAACCCGCGACAGTGAGATACTTGTTCGTGGAAAAGAACGACCGCCTTCCGGTTCATGTGCCCCACAGCATCGCATTGAAAACCGACATATTCTTCTTGCACGACTCCATGGACGGATGTCATCCCAGGGAATACTGCGACCTGGAATCCTTCGCCTTCGGAGGAATCTACGCCGCGGTCTCGGGAAAACCCAAGGTCGTCATCAACGAGGATGTGGCGCACGTCCTGCTCGGGCGCCATCCCAGATCCGCGTACGACATATTCCCCCAGGGCGGGCAGGGGATCCAGTTGGTGAGCGGGGATTACGGCTGCCCGGAGTTCAGCGGGGGCGGCGCGCTCGTGTACTTCCCGGATGCGGCTGCTTATATGAAAATGATGTCCTCTTCGCGGTCCCTCCGCAGTTTCAATAACGCATTGTACAGCTTGGCATTCAACAGCAACGGGCGCCTTGGCGGCTGGGGCGACACGCGCGAAACCTATTCGGGGAAGGCGTCCCGCGATGGGCCGATCCATGTGAGCCACTTCGAATCCGCGGTCAGGGAGATAATACATCGTTAGATTTCCGGGCCCCCAAGCATTATATTTTACGATGAAGTAGCATCTCCATGGCACCAGGTGACGCGTACCGCGAGAACAGGACCGTGATAAATTTCGGCGGAAGCCTGACATGGATAGTCTGCATAGCATTGGCGATAGCGATAATCCACTTCAGCTGCGCCGACGGGACCGCGACCGGATACCTGGGCCAGGTCTGCATGAGGGGCCTGAACGTCTGGGATTACCTCGGCATCGTATGCTGCGCCCCGGTCTACCTGCTGTTCCTCATATTGACGAGCGGCGGGATCAGGATCTGGTGACGCAAAGGGATAAAAACATCCGTCCTGATTTCAAGCCATGGCGTTACTTGACCTCTTGATGAACCAGGATATCCTGGCTTTCGGCGTGCTGATGATATGCCTGGCGATAACGGTGGTGAGCCGGAGGGTCGCGGATAAGCGCGTATCGAAGCCGGAGGAGAAACAGGAGGAGCCTAATGAAACCAAATACAGCCACCTGTTCGTGCATACGGCTAGGCTCAAAGAAGCCGAGGCGTCGCATAGCGCGAAAAGCCTGCGCAGGGCTTACCGCAAGAACTGGGCCGAGAGGATACTGGGCGCCAAGGCGTACTCCGAAGCGAGGGAGATCGTCAGGAACCTGATAATGACCAACGGCGCCCTGCTCTCAGCGGTCCTCATATCGTTCGGCCTGCTGCTCTCGGGCTTCTCGGTCCTCAGCAATGCCGGAGGGGAATACGCGGCGCTGAAGATGGTGACGATCAGCGCGCTCCTAGTCTACTCGCTGTTCATGCTTATCTCCGAGTGCAGGATACTGAACTACATACCTATCCTCCTGTGGGTGGACGGCGAGATAATCAGCACCATGCAGCATGATGACAAGGCAGATTACATCGCGAGCCTCATGGACGACGCGTTCGACAGGTTCTCGGACAGCCTGAGGGCGATATTCTACGCCGTCGTATGCATATTCTGGTTCTTCAACACGCCCACGTTCATGGTCGGCACGGTCATCCTGACCATCGTGGTGGTGGCGAGCGATATGGACCAGAGCCTGAGGATAACGATTTTCTGATTCATATAAATATGCATAGTATGAAAAGTATGAATATGACAGAGGTCATGAAAGGGAAGCACTTCTACGGGGCGGTGACGGTGGGCGAACGCGGTCAGGTGGTCATCCCCATGGAAGCGAGGAAGGAGTTCGGCATAGAGCCGGGCGACAAGCTCGTGGTCTTCGGGAGCGACGGGAAGGGGATAGCCCTCCTCAAATCGGACAAGCTCAAGGAGTTCGCAGAGAAGATTTTGAAAAGCCTTTAATATTTCACATGTGAACAGGGTTGGATTTGGATGGCTGTAGAATACGCTATAGATTGCACCGGATTGACCATGAGATTCGGTAAGTTCACAGCCGTCGACAACTCCAACCTCAAGATAAAGAAGGGGGAAATCTTCGGGTTCTTGGGCCCGAACGGGGCCGGGAAGACGACGACCATAAAGATGCTCACCACGTTGCTGGTGCCATCGGTCGGGGACGCCAAGGTCGCCTCGTTCGACGTCCGCACGCAGGCATCCCTCGTGAGGAGCAAGATAGGGGTCGTGCCCCAGGAATTCGCGTTGTTCGACGAGCTCACCGCCATGGAGAACCTCTGGTATATCGGCGCGCTATTCGGCATGAAGAAGAAGGAGCTGGAGGACAGGAGCATCGAGCTGCTCAAGACTGTCAACCTCCTCGACAAGAAGGATATACAGGCCGGCGGTTTCTCCGGGGGCATGAAGCAGAGGCTCTCGGTCGCGGCAGGGCTCATGCACAGGCCCGAGATACTATTCATGGACGAGCCCACCACCGGACTGGACCCGCAGAGCAGGATAGCCATCAGGGAACTGACGAAAACGCTCAACGAATCCGGGGTCACGATAGTTTACACCACTCATGACATGGAAGAGGCGGACAAGCTGTGCGAGCGGATCGCGATCATGGACCATGGGAAGATAATAGCCGAAGGAACTCCAGGCGAGCTCAAAGAGAAATACGGCGGAGGGCACAGGATACTGCTGGAGCTCGACCGCACCGACGATAAGCTGCTGAAAGACGTGTCGAACCTGGTCAAAGCGACTTCCGTGAAGACCCATAACCACACGATAGAGATGGTGGTGGCGTCCGTCGAGGGCGGGGTCCTCCACAAGCTATCCGGTTTCCTGGAGAAGAAAGACGTCGAGGTAAAGGAGCTCAAATCCACGGAGCCGTCCCTCGAGGATGTATTCCTCAACCTGACGAACAAGGAGCTGAGGGACTGATGGCGAACAACGGCGATGTGGAGAAGCTGTTCGATTTGGGCAAGATATACGCCATCATCAGGAAGAACTGGATGGTGCTCCGGGCAGACAACACCAGGCTCATCATGATGCTCTTCTTCCCGCTGATCATGATCCTCATCTTCGGATACACGTCCGGCGAGGTCCCGAAGCATACCCCTGCGGCCATAGTCGACTACGACAACACCATGACGTCGCATATGGTCATGAACGAGCTGAACGGCAACGATCTTTTCTCCATAACCAAGATAGTGGGCACGCAGGATGAGGGGAAAACGATGATCGAGAGCGGGCAGATCAAGATACTCTTCATCATACCGCAAGGTTTCGAGAGCGATATCAAATCCGGCAAGACCGCCACCATATCCGCCATAGTGGATGAATCGGACCCCAGCGTGGCCCAGGTCACCCTGTCATCCACGGAAGCGTTCATACAGCAGCTCTCCACGGAAGTGACAGCGCAGAGGGTTTCCGCGATCGCGCAGCAGATGCAGGCGCTCAGCCAGCAGCTCAGCGCGGCGAAGCAGCCCGTGCCCGACATGTCCGGCAGCGAATCTGCGATGGAGAGCATCAGCACGGATTACCTGGATGTGCGGTACACGGACGTGCAGACGCGTGGCACGGTCTCATCCACGACCCAGGCCATGAAGAACACCCTTGGCGAGATATTCGACCCGAACGTCCTGGTCTGGGAGTACGAGAACAACATAACCACCCCGTGGGCGTTCTACGCGGCCATGACGGCCAGCGACGCCCAGCAGCCCACGCTGAACCAGATAGCGGTGTATGACGGCATGCAGGGGACCGCGGATAAGATGACGCTGGACGCGACGCAGATGTACTCTTCCTCCAAGGAGCTCTACGCGCAGGCTATCTCGGCCGCGCGGACCGACGCGGTCTCTGCCGAGATAATAGATGCGGCCAGCGCGCAGACCGGGCAGATCGCTTCGGCTGCGCAGAGCTTACCCTCGCAGGCCATCGAGTTCGCGCAGATCGAGCCTTACGGCTTCGGCAGGCCAGGCCTGGATTTCTTGATTCCGAGCATCCTGGCGCTGATAGTGTTCCAGGGAGCGTCCATGGGCATGGGCCGCGCTATCGCTGGAGAAAGGCAGGATGGATCCCTCACCAGGGTGTTCCTGACGCCCACATCCAACACGACCATAATCGCGGGGACTCTTTCATTCTATATGATATTCGAGACCATCCGCTCGAGCCTGATCGTGCTCGCTGCCATACTGGTATTCGGGGTGACTATCAAGGGCAGCCCCATAGACATCTTCATCCTCATACTGATATACGCGTCAGGCGCGACAGGCATCGGCATGGTGCTTTCGGTGCTGACCAAGTCCCAGGAGCAGTACCAGGCTACGGCGGCCATCATAACGATGCCAAGCATGTTCCTGGCAGGGGTGTTCATCCCGATCGAGACCATGCCGCCAGCGCTACAGGCGGTGACGAAGGTGCTCCCGATAACGTACGCTTCGGACGCGCTCCGCGGCATCATGATCAAGGGGTTCACCCTCTCCATGGTGATGCCGGATGTCATATTCCTCGCAGGATTCGCGATATTCACGCTGGCGCTGAGCGTCATGCTATTCAAACGTGAACTGATATGAGAAGGTGTCAATGATGAAACCGGTGTATAGCCTTTTGGTGATGCTGATATTATCAGCCGTCGTATTCGCAGCAGTGGACCCTCAGCTCGAGATATACAATTACACGCTGAGCGAGAACCCCTCCAACCCGGGGGATACCGTCATGCTGACGGTCTATCTGAGGAACATCGAGTTCGGCGCATGCGCTGACACGATATCGGTGCAGTCCATGACGTCCTATCCGCTCTCGGTCAGCGGGCTGGACACGCAATACTTCGATTCGCTATGCCTCGGGGACCAGCCCATCGCCGCGACTTTCGCCATACCTGTGGATTCGCTCGGGCAATCGGGCACCTACCCGGTCACGGTAGTGACCAATTACCAGAAGGACTTCGACAAGTTCTCCAGCTCCAACACGATAAACATCGTCGTGCTCGGCACGCCGTCCGTATCCGCATCCGTCACATCATCTAATCCAGTGGACCTCTACCCCGGGGACACCGGCACTGTGACGGTGACGTTCCAGAACAACGGGACCGGCAAGATAGAATCCGGCCACGTCTCTTTCAGCGCACCGCCAGGATTGGAGATAAAATGGGCGGGAGCGGGACAGGACATCGGCCAGATACCGGCCCATGGGAGCGCATCCGTGACATTCACCGTGGAAGCGCTCAAGAACACCAGCTCCGGGGATTACCCGATATCGGCTGAGCTGCAGTACACCGGAGACAACACGCCATCCGCCACGCAGGGTTTCACTTTCACCATGCCGATCAAGGCCAAAGCAGATTTCGTGGCAAGCGCAGCGGACGGCACGACCTTGAGCGCCTCAGGGGACTACGAGGTCCAGATAACGCTCACGAACACCGGGAGCCAGGACGCTAGGAAAGTCCGAATCAGGATAAGCCCGATCTACCCGTTCAGCACTGACGGGACGGAGCGTTACATAGAGGACCTGGCTCCAGGGGAATCCCAGAACCTGACATACCTCATACATGTGGACAAGGACGCAACTGCAGGCCAGCAGATATCCGGCCTGATAATGGACTACCAGGATCCGCAGGGGAACTCGTTCACCGATACCGAGTATTACCCGATGACGGTGAAGAGCCTCACCTTCATAGACAACTTGATAAGCTACTGGTACGTGTTCGCTATCATCGCGATCATCCTGGTGATAATGGTCGTGAGAAGGATCCTGAAATTCGCGTCCAAGGCCATGAAGGGCGGCAAGTGATTTTTTATTATTTTCCTTTAGGCCGGTTCACCGGCATCAGATTTTTAAAAATTGGCTGCTTTTTCCAGCCATGGCCAAGATAGACTGGTATCTGGATTTCGTGGATCTTAAGTACAAGCCGGCTAAAGACGAGATAATCTGCCTTTTCTATTTCGAGCCAGATGGCGGCGTGGGCATCAAGGAGGCTGCGGGACGCATCGCATCCGAGAGCTCGACGGGCACATGGACGACATTATACAAACTGCCGCCCAGGATGCGCGCGCTGCAGGCTACGGCCTTCGAGATAGACGGCAATTTCGTCAAGATAGCGTACCCGATAGACCTCTGGGAAGCCGGCAACGTGTCCCAGCTTCTTAGCGGGATCGCGGGGAACATCTTCGGCATGAAGGCTATCAAGAACCTGCGCCTTGTCGACGCCACGCTCCCTCATGCTTACATCAAATCGTTCAAGGGGCCGGCATTCGGCATGGAGGGCATAAGGAAGATGATGAAGGTGAAGAAGAGGCCCCTCACAGGTGCCGTTCCAAAGCCGAAGATAGGCTACAGCGCGGCGGAGCACGCCAAGATAGGGTTCGAGACCTGGATGGGCGGCTTCGATTTCGTGAAGGACGACGAGAACCTGACATCCACGAGCTTCAACAACTTCGAGGAGCGCGTGAGGCTGATGAGCCGGCTTCGCGACAAGGCCGAGAAGCTGACCGGGGATGAAAAGGGCGCGTTCCTCAACATAACCGCAGAGACCGACACCATGAAGAAGCGGGCCAAAATGCTCGCGGACTATGGATGGAACTACGCCATGATAGATGTTGTCGTGGCGGGGACGGCGTCCGTGATGACCATGCGCGACTACTGCACGGACCTCGGTCTGGCGATCCACGCGCACAGGGCCATGCACGCGATGTTCGACCGCAACCCCAGGCACGGCATGAGCATGGAGTTCATCGCCAAGCTGCATAGGCTGATAGGGGTTTCCAACATTCATTCCGGCACCGCGGTCGGGAAACTGGTGGGCAGCAGGAGGGAATCCACGGCGATCGCGGAGGTGCTCAGGGAAAAGAAGGTCATGCCCCTGAAGCATGTCCTGATGCCGCAGGACTGGGAAGGGATCAAGACGGTCTTCCCGTGCTCCTCGGGAGGCCTGCACCCGGGGCTCGTCCCGGACGTGCTGGACATCTACGGGGAGGATATCGTCCTGCTCGTGAGCGGAGGAATCCACGGGCATCCGAAGGGTACCCGGGTCGGAGCTTCGGCCACGATGCAGGCGATAGAGGCGTGGGAGCAAGGGGTCAGCCTCGAAGAGAAGGCGAAGACTCACCCCGCGCTCGCGGAAGCGCTCCAGAAATGGGGACGCTACAAGCCGAAGTGATAAATCATTTAAGGCGAACAGACCGATCTGATGATATGAAGAGCGTGATATCCGGGATCTTGAAATGGATTCCTCCTCGCATCCATAGTCGGGGTTCTCGTAGGCGCCTCGACCACGCTCTTCCTGGCAGTGCTGGGCGTGAGCACGCAGACGATGACGAGCCAGCCGTATTACTTCCTTGCTCTCCCGTTGACCCTGCTCGCGAGCTCATTGCTTGTAGCCAGGCTCGCTCCCGAGGCAGGAAGCGCAGAAGGCACGGAAGAGGTTATCGAGGCGATCAATAAGAGGAGTGGGAGGATCTCCCCTGGCGCGACGCTGGTCAAGCTATGCGCCACGGTCATAACTATCGCCAGCGGTGGCTCCGCGGGAAAGGAAGGTCCCGGCGCCCAGATAGGCGCTGGCATCTCGTCTCTCTTGGCCGACCTCCTTTCCATGGGCGATGCAGACAGGAAAATTATCGTGGTCTGCGGCATCGGCGCAGGCTTCGCGACGGTATTCGGAGCGCCCGTCGCAGGGGCTGTGTTCGGCGTCGAGGTGCTCATCTTCGGAGGCATGCTCTACGCGGCCCTCCTGCCTTCCCTCGTCTCGGGCATCATAGGATACGAGACCGCCGTGATTCTCGGGACGCGTTACCCTTCTTTCCAGATGCCTTTTGATTTCGGAGTGGTAACGCTGCTCCAAGTGATTGGTTCGGGGATATTCTTCGGAGCCATCGCGTTCATCTTCATCGAAGTCCTCAGATATTCAGAGAGATTGTCCAGACAGCTCAAGCTCTCGAAACATATCAAGGCAGTGATGGGCGGCGCATCGCTGGCTCTCATAGCCTTGATATTCTCCACTGCGTACCTGGGACTCGGTCTCGGAACCATCAGCTCGGCCATCCACGGAGATAGGATAGCACCTGAATCCGCATTCGTGAAGATGCTGGCGACATCCATCACGCTGAATTTCGGGGGCGCCGGAGGCATCGTCACGCCCATCTTCTTCATCGGGTCCACTGCGGGCTCCCTTTATGCACAGCTTTTCGGGCTCGACCCAGCTGTTTTCGCGGCCATTGGTTTCGTAGCCCTAGTCGCAGGCGCAGCGAACGCGCCCATCGCGGCCATCATAATGTCCGTGGAGCTTTTCGGACCAGGGATGGCGCCGTATGCTGCGGTCTCCTGCATAATCAGTTATTTCATAGTCGGCCGCCGGAGCGTCTTCCCTTCGCAGAAGCCGTAAAGACGTATGGCGGCATCCGGACCAAAAACGCTTCCAGACCCAGGAATTATAAATTTAGCATTTAGAGAATAGAGTCAAAGGATGAGATTATGAAGACGATCAGGATAATCGAGAATGACGAGGTCGGCATCGTGGCGGACATATCCCATGTCCTGGGGAATGCCAAGATAAACATCGAGTCGATCCAGGTGGACGTGGCGGCTGGCAAGGCGGTCATCACCATGGGACTTTCGGATCCCGACAAAGGCAGGAAAGCCCTGATAGCGGCCGGTTATGATGTTGAGGAGACCAACGAGATGGTGATAATCCTGGAAGACAGGCCGGGCGAGCTGGACAAGGTCGCGGGGCTCCTGTCCAAGGGAAGGATCAACATCGAGAAGATGCTCACGATCTCCAACGACGGCGAGAAAACCATGCTTTCCATCAAGGTGGATAATCCGGAGAAGGCCGCGGCCCTGCTGAAGGATTATCTTATGAAGAAGGACTGACCGTCATTTTTTCTTATCGATGATGCTCCGTGCGATCTCGATGCTCTTCTTCAGCGTGCGGTTCTCGCTCTCTTCCTGGGCGATGAGCTCGGAATCTATCCGGTTCTTCATCTCCACGAAAGATTTCGCCTCCTCATTGAGGACGTCGAGGCCCATCATCGTCGCTATCTCCTCGTACCTCTGCCCTTCGGCATAGACATTGTATATGCGGTTCGAGACCTCCTTGTGCTCCTTGCTCATGGCGAAATGCATCATCCTGGACAAGGAAGTGAGGATGTCCATCGGCGGATAGACGCCGCGGTTGTGCATATCCATGTTGAGTATGAGCTGCCCTTCGGATATGTATCCCGTCGTATCGGGCACAGGATGGGTTATGTCGTCGTTCGGCATCGTGAGGAACGGCAGCTGGGTTATGCTCCCCGGGACGCCTTTCTGGAGCCCGCATCGCTCATACATGCTGGCCAGGTCGCTGAAAAGGTAGGACGGATACCCCTGCCGCACCGTGAGCTCCTCTTTCGCTGCAGACAGGTTCCTCAGCGTATCCGCGTAATTCGTCATGTCGCCTATTATCGCGAAGACGTTGTATCCTTTCTCGAACGCGAAATACTCCGCGGCAGTGAGCGCGTTCTTCGGCGCGAGCAGGGCTTCACCAGGAGGATCGCTCTCCGAATTCAGGAACAGCACCGAGTTGTTGGTTATCCTGAATTCCTCCAGCTTGGTGGTTATGTAGTTCTCCTCATCGTGGCTCAGGCCTATGCCAGCCATGACGACCACGAAATGGTCCTTCGAGTTCTGGATGGATTGGCGCATTATCTGCATTATCATTTCAAGGAGGGGAGCGCCGACGGGTGAGAAGAGCGCCAGCTTCTGCCCGACCACGATGCTGTTGAGCAGGTCGATGGATGATATGCCCGTCTCGATCAGCTTGCTCGGCACCTCGCGGTAGTACGGGTTCAGGACCGAGCCGTTTATGTCCATCCTGCGGTTGGAGAACATCTCCAGCTTGCCATCCTTGCTTTCGCCCTTGCCATCGAAGATGCGGCCGAGCATGAGCTCGGAGACGGGGAGCTTGACTGTCTCGAACGTCCCCCTCACGCCGACTTTGCGCCCCAGGCCGGACGTCCCTTCGAACACCTCTATGAAATACAGGTCCCCGTCTATCGCTATTACGCGGCCTTTCCTGCGTATGCCCTTTGAGGTGAGTATGTACACTATGTCGCCGTAGGAGGCACCTATCCCTTCGGCTATCAGTATCGGGTCCTTGATCTCCTTCACGCTGGTGTAGCGGACGACTCTCTTCCAGTTAAACATAGGCCAACCTGTCCTTTATCTCCTTCAGCAATGCCTCGGCGCCTTTCTCGTCCGATGCCTTCATGCCGCTTATCCTTGATTCCACTTCCCTGTCGAATTTTATCTGGCCGGATTTGCGGAACACCGAATTGATGAAGGAATAGTACTCGACGATCGCCTCGAGCATCGCGGACGTCTTCGACCTCGAGCTGTATACGTCGTTCTCATCGAAGGCGTTCTGGACCAGGAAATCGTTCCGCGCGATACGGGTCACGTGCAGTATCATCTGCTGGTCCGGCGAGAGCGCCGCGTAGCCGACTATCTTCTCGATCTCCTCGATCTCGAACCCCTTCCCTATCAGGGTCTTGAGAAGCTTGATGTTTGTGCCGGCTTTGCCACGGACATCTTCCCAGCCATCTACCAGGTCCGTGAAATACTTCGAGAAGCTGATGCGCAGGTCCACCGCGGGGAACACCCTCGCGTGGGCCAGGTCCGAGCTCATGAAGATCGACACTCCGGCCGAGCTCGCCGCGTACTGCGTTATGGGCTCTGAGAAATCCCCGCTCGGAGGCGAGATGGACGCGATCATGGTGAGGCATCCGTTCTTCCCTCCGAGGGCCTCCACGCAGCCCGAGCGCGAGAAGAACTCCTTTATCCTCTCCTGGAGGTATGGCGGGTACCCTTCCTCGGCAGGTATCACCTCCATTATGCCGCCGACCTCGCGCAGGGCCTCGGCCCAGCGGCTCATGGAATCCACCATCAGCAGCACGCTTTTCCCGGTGTCGCGGAAGTATTCGGCTATCGTGGCTCCGGCATAGATGCTGCTCTCGCGCGCTATGATCGGCATGTTGGACGTGTTCGCGATGACAGCGGTGCGGTCCAGCTTCCCGCTATCGCGCATGGAACTGATGAAGTCGGCCATCTCGTTCCCTCTTTCCCCGCAGCCCACGAAGACTTTGAGCTCGGTGTCCGCGTATTCCGCGAAATTGTGCTGGAACACGGTCTTGCCTGAACCGAAACCGCCCGGAATAGCTGTCGTCCCGCCTTTCTTGACCTGCAGGAACGCGTCTATCACCCGCTGGCCGGTGGTGAGGAGCTCGTTATTGAAGACCCTTCTTTTGAATGGGCGCGGCTCGCGGATGGGCCACTCGTGGGACATCGATACCGCTTTTCCGTCCACATGGCACACAGGATCGTAGATCGTGAACTTGCCGTCCTCGACATCCTCCACCGTGCCGCTGACATCCGGGGGAAGCAGGACGGGCTGGCCTCCGGCGGTGCCGATCTCCTGGCCGCGCGAGAGCACGGCGCCTTTCTTGATCGACGGCTTGAAATCGAACTTGGTGGCGAGCTTGTTCCCTATGGAAGCGGTGTAGAACGGCCTCCCTTCGAGGGACATCTCCAGGCCGTCGAAGAAGTGGCCGAGCAGGTGGGGCCCTACCTCCACGGTTATGGGCCGGCCGAGCTCCTCGACCTTTTCCCCGACCGATAATCCATCTGGGCTGGTGAACACCTGGATGGAGCATATGCCGTTTCCGAGGATGTCTATTATCTCGCCGTAGCCATCCTGGCCTACGCGGACGGTCTCGTACATCCGCGCGGACACGCCCCTGGCGCGTATGATTATGCCCTTTATCGTCGTGATCTGCCCCATCATTTCCCACCCATTGCCTTGTCCGCGTAGAGCGGGAGTACGAATTCCTTGATGAACGAGGGGGAGAAATCCGCGTACGCGTTCCCGTGGTACATCTTGAGCTCCAACTTCTTCTTGCTGATCTCCGTAGGAGCGATGCGCTGCATCTCTAGGAAGAATTCCGCGCTCGCCACGGCGCTCTCCGGCTTCCCGAACATCTGCTGGAACTTCGCTAGGGCGAAACGCGCGTACTCCTCAGGGTGCCCTTTTATCCTCTCCTCGGCACGCTCCCACGCGCGGTTGAAAGAGCTGATCAGCACCTTGTAATCCTCGTAGAGCTCGGTGTACTCATGCTCCCGCTTCAGGTAAGCCTCGGAGTTCTTGAGTATGGAATCGTAATAATCCTTCATTATGGCTTTCTTGTCCTTCCTCCTCTGCTCGATGAGGACGCGGTACGCATTCTCCTTCTCCTGGTAATGCAGAGTTATGCGCTCCTTCGCTTTCTTCTCCTCCGCGTCTATGACATCGAGGATCGCCTGCACGTTCCCCTGCATCATAATTCGAGCACCTCGCCTATCGTATCCTGCGCTTTCACGATATACTCCTTGGACTTGGAGGACCGGTACTGCTTGATGGATTCCTTGAGAGATGCGTTCAGGGCGGCTATGGACGCTTCGGTTTTCGAGGAGAACTTCTTGCGGGACTCTTCCATATCAGCCGAATAGTCATCCTCGATCCGCTTCTTCTTCTCTGCCCATTCGCGCGCTGCCGCTGCCTCGAAATCCGTGATGTTCTTCCGCATGCGCCCCTCAGCCTCTTTCAGGCGCGCCGCGACATTATATATCTCCATGATTTTCTAATGGGCGGCAAGGATTAATATCTTTGGCTGTCATTCAGTTTCGTGGACGAATACAGCGAAGTGATGATAGGTATGACGTGCGCGGTCTACGGGTCGCGCATAATCCCCCAAGCCACGCTCGATGCGATGGAGGGCGAGAAACTCGAGGAGATCCTCCCCAGGCTGGTCTCATTCGGGGAGGACGAGATAGTGGCGGCCCTGATGAAATCGGATCACGCGGCCGTAGATGTTTCATGCGGCCGTGGCCTCCTGAAGTTCGTGAATGACATATCGCTTTACCTGCCGGAAGGCATCGCGAAGATATCGGGCTACCTTTACAAGATGTGGTTCGATTACCTCTCCAGGGGGACGCGGGCCCCCGAGGAAAGCGCGGACAAGGACGACCCGATCAATTACGGGAAGGATGAATTCGCCAGGTACGTGATGGACCGCATCGCCGAGATGTCGTCCAAACTATCGCAGGAGGACCGCACTGCCGTCAGGATGCTCTCGTCTTTCGTGCTCTACAACCAGGAGATGCATATCGCGGAGGGGCGACGGGCCCATGGCCTGTGGGCGCTCATGGACCTGCTATATAGGAAAACGGATGAGACAGAGCACCTCGCGCGCATACTTCACACGACGCTCATAAGGGAAGAGATATGGAAGAAAAACCTGTTTGCAGGATAAAGGACGGCTTCGTGCGGCAAGTCTTGCTCATGGCCGGCATATCAGAGGGCAAAAGCAGGTTTGTCATATCCGATAACGAATCGGATAACTGGACGGATGCGAACACCGTCGTCATCCCGCTCTATGGCGCCCGCGAATACATAAGAAAGAGGATTCCCGAATATGGTAGAGAAATATACGAAGAGTGAGCTGATAAAGCTCAGGAAGGATCTCAAGACCCTCGCCAACTCCAAGAGGCTGCTGGAGGAGAGGAAGAAGGAGATCTACCGCCTTTTCCGCTCCATGCTCAAGGAACTGGAGGGCCGGGAGAAAGAATATGACACCCAATTGAACAGGGTGAGGGATTCGGTGCTCAACATCGCGGCCCGGCACGATTACATGGAGGTCATGGACGACGCGGCCATACAGCCGCAGGCCGTATGCGCTGTCTCGGACCAGGTGTACATGAAAGGCGCCTTCGTGGAAGGCGGGACCGTGGATTTCCCGGACCTGAAAGGGCAGTTCGTCTCCCAAGGCCTCAAGAGGGCTTTCGTGGCAGAATTGAAATCGCTCGCCGCCCTCGGCGTCGGCCTGGACAGCATCGTGAAGAAGGCCGTGATAGTGAAGGATGAGCTGAAAAGCGTGAGCAGGAAGCAGGGCTACATAGAGAACATACTCATCCCGAGGGTCGAGGGGAACATCAAAATAATAGAGCGCATGTTCGAGGAGCGGAGAAGGGAGGACCTCATCAAGGTCAAGAGATTCAAGGGGAAAAAATGAAGCTCATTGACATATTGGAGTACGCGGTGCTGCTGGCGTTCATCTACACGTTCGCCTACGGCCCGGTGGGCGGGAAGCTCCCCATAATGTACGCCGCGGTGCTGGGATTCTTCATCTTCTCCGGGGCATCATGGTTCGTCTCTGCCGACACTCCGGTCGTGAAGGAGTATAGGAGATACGCGATATTCATAGAAGGGATCGCCATCCTGATCGGGCTGATCACCATAGCGTACATCTGGTTGATTTGATGTTCTCCACAAGGAACGTTTACCGGTTCGCGGCGCTCGTCCGCAAGAGCGATGCAGAGCGCACCATGGAGAAGCTCATCAGCCTGGGCATGTTCCATCCCAAGAAGGTCGAGAGGACCTTCGATGGTCCGTTCTCCTCCAGGTCGGCCAGGCGCTATCTCCCGTATCAGAAGAAGATCAGCGACATCATAACGATGATCGAGGCATCGGGCGTCTCCTGCGACGGGAAGCTGAAGACCAGGGACCAAGACGCATTCCTCGAATCCGTATCCAGGGATCTTCCGGCCTTGGAGCAGAAGGCCATCGCCAACAAGGCTACTTCCGACGACCTGCTGAGGCTGCATGCAGCGGCTGAGCTGCTCGAATTCAAGAAATCCGTCTCCGAGCTCGCCAAGACCAGCGAGATGGCCGACGGCTTCGTAATCGTGGAGGGGTGGATCGACAAGGAAAGCCTCCCGAGGCTGAAGAAGGAGGTGGACGGCCCGAACGCGCTCTTCGAATACGTCGAAGGGGATGACGGACCGACGCTCCTGAAGAACAGATGGCCCATCTCGCTGTTCGAATACGTGTCCAAGCTCTACCCGCCCTTCAAGTACGGGTCGGTGGACATAACGCCTATCATAGCCATCACGTTCCCGATAATCTTCGGCCTGATGTTCGCCAGCGTATTAGACGGCCTCATCCTGCTGATGATCGCCGCGTTCTGGTACTGGAGGAGCAAGGGCGAGACGCCGCAGCTGCTCGCGATACTCGCGCTGTCGGCTATGCTTTTCGGTTTCATTTTCGGCGAATCGAGCTTCCTGGGGACGGCGCCTATCATCGACGTCTACAGCAATCCGATACTGCTGATAGAGATAAGCATAGGCGTGGGATTCATCCACCTCACGATCGGGCACGTGCTCGGCATCGTGAACTGCCTTTCTGAAAAGAACCGGAGGGAGGCCATCGCGCACGCCGGCTTCATATTGCTCATGTTCTCGGCGCTCGCTTTCCTGCTCTCTCCCATGTTTTCTCTCGCGGGCATCGTGGTGAGCCTTCTGATGGTGCTGAGCGGGGGGGTCAAGCCCATATCCGAGATCCCGCACGCGATCGGGCACCTGTTCTCCTACGCGCGCATCTTCGCCATAAGCATATCGCATTACAGCATAGCCGCGGTCTTCGACGCGCTGGCCGGGAAGTTCGGATGGACGACACCGGAGGGCGTGCTCGTCTCGCTGATAATACTGATGTGCGGGCATTTCATACTCCTGACCATCGAGCTGCTGATAGCCCTGGTCCACACGCTGAGGCTCCACATACTCGAATTCGGGACGAAATTCATGGCCACCGGAACCGAATGGTTCAGTCCTTGTGAACTACCCAAGGCTAAAGCCCTGGACTTCTTCTTTCAATGACGGGACTATTGCCCCATCTCCAGAAGCGTTACTTCCCGGCGTTCCACCGGTAGCTCTGTTGAGTATGTTTATCGCAGCATTGAGGTCCCTATGCATGGATGCCCCGCATGGGCAATCGTGCCACCTCTCCGCAAGCGATTTCTTTCGTATGAGACCGCAGCTGCTGCACATCTGGGATGTGTAGGCAGGATTCACCAGCACGACTTCGCAACCAGCTTCTTCCGCTTTGTAGCTGATCGTGCTGGCAAACTCGGCCCAACTGCAATCCAATACCTGTTTCGCCAGGAAACCTCGCGCCAATCCTTCGTTATTCAGGTCTTCCATAGCTATCAGCGAATGATTTTTCACAAGATACCTGCTTGCTTTATGCAGGAAATCCTTTCTCTTATTCACGAGTTTCTCATAGGCGATCGCAACCGCTTTCCGGTTTTTGGCCCGGTTTGAGCTGACCTTTTGTTTATTCGACATCCTCCTTTGGGCAAGCGCCAGCCGCTCTTCTGCTAATCTGAGATTCCGTGGATTCTTTATCATTGAGCCATCACTCAGATAGGCGAAATTTTCTATACCCAGATCGATTCCAACCTTGGATTTCTTATTTTTCTTGGGCGCCTTCTTCTCGAATTCAGTCGTAAAAATCGCGTGCCATTTCCCTGAAGGGGATTTCTTCATTGTCAGGGTCTTGATCGTTCCCTGCAATTCTCGGTGTTTTCTGATGGAAACACTTCCGATGCCGGATAGTTCTAGCCGGTCTTTGAGTTTGAAATCGAACTGTGGGTAAGTGAAGGATTTCACCCTCTCGATAGGTTTGAACCTTGGGAATCCTGCCTTCTTGCCTGCTTTCTTCATGCTAATCATCCCGTACAAGGATTTCGCAAGCCGATCAGCGACATTTTGTGCTACCTGGGAATAAAGCCCCGTATCTTTTGTCAAAAGAAAAAGCTGCCCCTTCGTTGGAAATTTCTTTGTTTTCTCGTAAAATTCCCTTGTATACTCAAGCAATGAATTCCATAGCATCTTGCATTCGTAGAATTGCTGGTCCAGCGACTTCTCCTCGCTTCTTGAAGGATAGATACGGTATTTCCAAGCCCGCATCACTTTCATGGGATATCTATCAGAAAGGTCATATATAATCAAAGACAGGGTTCATTTCCGCGGAAATATCGTCTGAGAGAACAGTGGCCCTTTCATCCCATATTTGAAAATATGGGTTTTCCCGGGCCTAACGCATATAAATTGTTGACCCGATATGCAGATATCATGTCCATCGGGAAAATCAAGGAGGCCGTCTGATGCTGCTTACCCCTGAGATAATAGCTGTCATTGGAGCGCTCATAGCCATAATAGTCCCGGGGGTCGGATCCGGGTACGCGATGCAGAGGATCGGGGAACTCTCCGAGACCCTGCTCAACACCAAGGTGAGCGGATTCTTCACCAATTCGCTCGTTTTTTCCGTTCTCGCGGAGACTCCTACCATCTACGGACTCCTGGTCGCCATACTGATACTCATCACCATACCCAAAGGGCTCACGGAGCCCCAGGGATACGCTTTGCTATTGTCAGCGATCGAAGTGGCAGTGCCAGGCATCGCGGCGGCATACGCGATAGGATTGGTGGCGCAGGCATCGCTCATAGCGATAAAGGAGAAGCCGTCCCTTTTCGGCAAGACGCTCATACTCTGCGCGCTCCCGGAGGCGATAGCCATCTACGGCCTGATAATATCCTTACTGGTGCTTCTCGGGGCTGGCGCCTTCGGGGTCGTGAAAGTGACCACGATGGACCAGGTGGGTTCGCTCGCCATCGTGACCATCATCATATCGATAACCGCGGTGGTGGCCATATTCATCGGGAGGATAGCCGTGAGCGCGGTGAAATCGTTGCTGACGAACGAATCCGCGTTCACCCAATCGCTGATAATCGCCGTGCTGCCGGAATCTATCGCGATCTACGCGCTGCTCGTGGCGGTCCTGATACTCTCGAACAGCGGCCTGATCTGACATCGGTAACCAGTTACGGACAGATTGGGCGTATTCTCACCAGGGGCAAGCCTATGACGACGAAAGAATCTGATACGATTTCGAGGTTGAAGAAGGAATTGGGACGCATAGCGTATATATCATTGGCCGCGGACATAGCGATATCTTCGGTCACGCTCGCATACCAGAGCACCCACATGGCTGCCCTCGTACCAGTTGAATTTTTTCTAGGCGACATCCTCGCCCTGATAGTCGCCGCTTCGCTCATCGTCTTGGCAGCGATAGCCATCCTCTCGATCAGGAAGAAGATTTGAGCGGGGGCGCGCAGCGTCAAGGATTTGGGACCTGCAGCTTCACGATTTCATCTGAGCGAAGACGATCATCCCCACTATGTTCGCAAGCACTATGAACAGCACCACTACCGCCGCGTCCGTAAGCGGGGCGATGTAATGCACCCCGGTGAGAATGAACCGGATCAGATCCACGATATAGGTCACTGGATTGATCGTAGCGAGCACGCCCAGAGGTCCGGTCAGGTTGCTCACCGGGAAAAGCGCGCCGGACAGGAAGAATAGGGGGAATAAAACCAGGCTGGAGAGCAGCTGGAAGCCTTCCGGCGATTCCATCAGGCTGCCTACAGCCAATCCCAGGGCAGTCAGACCTGCGGATGCGAAGAGCACGACCACCAAAACTTCCACTATCATGGTTGCCGTGAACGGCATGCCGAGGAGGAAGCCCACGATCAGGACTATGATGGATTCGAGGACCGAGATGCTCACCCCTCCGAGCACCTTGCCGAGGAATATGGATTCACGGTTTAGCGGAGAGACCAGGATCGCCTTGAGCAGGTCGATCTTCCTGTCCCAGACCAGGTACGCGCCGTAGAACAGCGACGAGAAGAGGAACGTCTGGACAAGCACGCCTCCGAATATGAAGCTCTGATAGTTGATGCCCTGGATGCTGAGGCTCGCCCCGAGACCCGCCCCGAACACCACGAGCCATATGATAGGGCTTATCACAGCGGATATGAGCCTGGGCGTCTCACGGATGAAGACCGTGGTCTCCCTCCACCAGATGGCGTATATGCCTAACACATCCTGGGCCAACATGTCGATGAGTGTCATGCCTTGTTCACGCTCTCGTTCACTATCTTGTCGAACCAACCGCCTTCGGCCTGCTCCAGCCCGCGCCCGGTGAATTTTATGAACACGTCGTCCAGGGTCGGGCTCCGCACTTCCACGCATTCGACCTTCCCGAGTTTTTTCAGTAATTCCTGGAGGTGCGCGGCCGCATCATCCACGGTGATCAGGAATTCCCCGTCCTTCTGCTCCACGCTCTTCACGAACTTGAGGTTCTTTATATCGGCTTCTGGTATGGAATCCGCCGTGATGGTGACTATGTCCCCGCCGACCATCCTCTTCAGGTTGTCCGGCGTGTCTATCGCTCCGGCATGCCCGCGGTCGATGATGCATATCCTGTCCGCGAGCTCGTCCGCCTCCTGCATGTAATGCGTAGTGAGCAGTATCGTCATCTGCTCCTCTTTCACGAGCCGCTCCACGTATTTCCACATGGTCTCCCTGCCGCGGGGATCAAGGCCCAGCGTGGGCTCGTCGAGATACATGACCTTCGGCCGGTGGAGCAGCCCGCGCGCGATCTCCAGACGCCTGCGCATGCCGCCGGAGTACGTCTTGACCAGGTCGTCCTTGCGGTCTGTCAGCTCCACGAGCTCGAGCGCATCGCCGATCCTCTTCTCGGCTTCGATCGACGGGATGTTGTATATCAAGGAATGCAGTTTCAGGTTCTCTTTTCCGGTAAGCAGCTCGTCCGTGCTCGGCTCCTGGAACACAATGCCGATGCTTTCTCTGACCTTGGAGGGCTGCTTCATGATATCGAAACCGTTCACGGTCGCGGTACCCGAGGTCGGCGCCAACAAGGTGGAAAGCATCTTTATCGTGGTCGTCTTCCCTGCGCCGTTGGGACCGAGAAGGCCGAACACCTCGCCATCCTCTATCTCGAGGCTGACGTCATTCACCGCCTTGATATGGCCGAAGTGCTTGGTCAATTTGGAGATCTTTATGACTGCCATGGATTGATTTCAGCGGCGGATATATTAATCTTAACCCCTCTAATCCGAATATTGCCTCAGCATACGGATCATAATATCAGTTAAAAAGCTTAACTATTCATAATTTTAACTAATAATCGAAAGACTAGCAGGGATGCTATGGATAACTCCGAGAAGATATCAGAGGACATCGTGCAGCTGGTGAGGATATTCCTCATCATGCGGTGCCGCGATTCGGAGGGGCCGAAACCGCCGCTGCTCGATCCGCAATACTGGGTATTGGGTTTCCTGAAGCATGGCGACCTTACGATGTCCGAGCTAGGAGGCAAATTGCACCGCTCCAAGCCGAACATGACCTCCATAATCAACAACCTCATAGCCGAGGGGAAGGTCAGCAGGCTGCCGGACAAGAGCGACCGGAGGATAGTCCGGATAACGATCACAGAGACAGGGAAAAGATTCCTGGCTGACAACGGGAAATCTATCAAGGAGAGCATCAAGAAGAACATCTCCACACTTAACGATGCGGAGACGGCGGAGCTTTGCCAGTCCCTGGAGAGAGTCAGCAGGATTATATCGAAATTGAGTTGGTGAACATGAGCGACCATAAACAAGAGATTCCTCACCCTCAGGGCGAGGTTCAACGGAAGGGGCTTTTCGATACGATAAAGGGCCATCCCCTGATCTTCGATGCAGCACTTGTCATCATAATCGCGGTGATAGCCATCGGGGTCTGGTATATCATAAGCACGGAGAACCAGGTCTACATAGAGAATTCGCAGATCATGGCCCCGATAATCGCCCTGAGCCCCACGCAGCCGGGGCTGATAGAGAAGTTCTATGTCAATGTAGGCGACCAGGTGTCGCAAGGGCAGAAACTCGCCGTCGTGGGCAACGAGACGATAACCGCCCTGACATCCGGCATAATAATATCCACGATGGACGAGCCGGGCCAGTTCGCGTCTCCAGGCACTCCGGTCGTGCAGATGGTGGATCCGGAGCAGTACCGCGTCGTGGGGACCATAGAGGAGGACAAGGGCCTCCAGTACATCAAGCCGGGGCAGAAGGTCGTATTCACCGTGGACGCCTTCCCGGGCAAGCAATACCAGGGCGTGGTCGAGACGGTCGGGCAGACATCGGTCCAGTCCGACATAGTGTTTTCTATCTCGGACACGAGGCAGGAGCAGAATTTCGACGTGAACGTCCTGTTCGACACCAAGGCGTACCCTGAGCTCAAGAACGGCATGTCAGCCAAGATGTGGGTGTACAGGTAAGATGGCTTCGGACAACCTGCGCTGGTGGATACTCCTTACTGTCATAATAGGGACATTCCTCGGCAGGTTGGACCAGACCATAGTGAACCTGGCCATACCGAAGATAATGAGCGATTTCGGCATCACCTTCACCGAAGCCGGATGGATCGCGACCGCGTACATACTGGCGAACGCGATTTTCGTCCCCATATGGGGGAAGCTAGGGGACACGGTGGGCCGTAAGAAAGTATACATACTAGGTTTCACGATATTCATCATCGGCTCGGTGCTGGCAGGCATGGCATGGAACCTCACATCCATGATCGGCTTCCGCATCATCCAGGCGATAGCCGGCTCGGCCGATTATCCGACCGCCATGGCCATCCTCGCCGTCACGTTCAAGGGCAAGGAGCGTGCGGAAGCGCTGGGATTATGGTCCGCATCGTTCGCCGCCGCCAGCGTCTTCGGGCCGCTCATCGGCGGGCCGCTGATAGACACCTTCGGCTGGAGATCGATTTTCCTGGTGAACCTGCCTGTCGGCATACTGGGACTCGCGATGGCGCTCGTATTCGTGAAGGAATCCGTGTCCGAGAAGAAGACTGTCAAATTCGACTGGTGGGGAGCGATCACCCTGGGCATCGCGCTGTCCTCGCTGGTGCTGGTCCTCGACCAAGGAGTAACCTGGGGATGGCTCTCGACCCCCGCCATAATATGCTATGTGACATGCGCGCTGTTCGCGTACATATTCTACCGCATAGACGTCGACCATCCGGAGCCCATAGTGGACTTCAAGTTCTTCAAGATCCATGCGTTCAACGGGGCGCTCATAAACAACGTCATCGTCTTCATGGGCATGATGGGGAGCGTCTTCCTCATACCGATATTCGCGACGACTTATCTCGGATACGACGCGACCCAGACGGGATACCTGTTCATGCCCATGGCGTTCATGCTCATGCTTGCCGCCCCGATAGGCGTGATGTTCATAGGGAAGGTGGAACCCAGGTACGTGATAGCTGCGAGCACGCTCATAGCCGCGCTCGGCGTGTTCATGTTCCTGCGGCTCGACCCGAGATCCTCGTCATTGGACGTGATCATACCGGTCAGCATCATGGCCTTCGGAATAGGGTTCGGCATGTCGCAGAGGACCAACATCATAGCTTCAGCCGTGGATGAGAGCGAGATCGGGATCGCGTCGTCGATACTCGCCCTGGCCAGGAACATCTCCGGAGCCTTCGGCATAGCCCTGTTCACCACATTGCTGAACAACGCCACCAACTCCAGCCTGCTGAATGTTGCCACGAACAGCGTGGTCCGGACTACGGACCCCGTGATGCTCGAGAAGATAGTCACGCTCATGATAATGAAAGCTCAGATGCTCGGGTACCATTACGTGTTCCTCGTCGCCGGCTGCGTGCTGGTGGTGGGAGCGGTGCTCGCGCTGACGATCCATGTCAAGGAGACGAAGAAAGGAGTCGAGATAATGATCGATTAAGGTGATTAAATGAAACTGAAGTATTTGATGCTGTTATTGATAGTAGCGGGAATGTGCTTCGCCGGGATATCCGTGAACGGATTCACGATATCCAGCAACATCTACCAGCCAGGTGCGACGGGCGTGGCTACGGTGACGGTCACGAACCCCACGGGTGCGGGGCAGGCGTCGGCAATCACCATGAGCATAAACAGCCCGCCGGAAATCATAGTCACGAGCGCGCCGGGCATGGCTGACATCAGCGACGGCGGCTCCACTGTCGTGACCGTGCCGTTCACGATAAAGCCGGATGCGGCTCCGGGCGTCTACCTGATCAACGTGTTCTTCACGGGATTCGTCGGCCAGGTGGCCAACGGCGAGCCCCACCAGACGGTCAATACGGCCGCGATCCCGGTCACGGTGGTCAACAGCCCCAAGATATCGTTCTCGGTGTCGAACAACACCCTGAGCGGGATAGACAACGTCACCCTGATGATATCGAACCACGGCGGCAAGGCGACGAACCTGAAGATCACCATACCTTCGGAGGCCACCGGCAGCACGGTGCAGCTCTACGGCGTGGACCAGCTGTTCCTCCCCGAGATAGACGAGAACCAGACCATGCAGGTCAGCGTGATGCTCGATTCGCGCAACTCGCCGGACGGGCCGACTGACGTACCCCTTGCATTGCAATACAACGACGAGCTCGGCAACCAGCAGACCGGCACTTCATCCATGAGGGTGACCGTGCGGAGCGAGAAGCTCAACCTGGGGATCACCCAGATGAGCGACATCGTCACCAAGAAGGACAGCAACCTCACCCTGCAGGTCAGGAACAACGGCCCCGACACCTTGCAGGATTTCAGGCTCTCGTTCCCGTCCACCATCAGCCTGAAGGACCAGAGCGAGCTGAAGTTCGGCGACATAGCCCCTGGCGCGTATTCGACCGTATCGGTCATAGCTAACACGCCCCTGGAACCCGGAGTCGACACCATAGCGTCCTCGATCTCCTGGGTGGAGAACGATGTGCAGAAGGAGTCCACGCTGAATGTGCCGATAACCGTCACTTCTGACGCGGATGTTAGCGTCAACCTGGAGGCCAAGCCGCTCCCTGTGACGACGGGCCAGGACCAGACCGTATCGGTCGAGGTCTCCAACCTAGGCTCGTACAGCATAGACAACGTGGACGTGTCGATAAGCTCCCCGGCCATGCAGTCCATGGACATATCCCCGACCCAGGACATAGGCGTCCTGCAGAGCGGAGATTTCTCCACGGTGCAGTTCGCGACTTTCGTGAACGCCAGCGCCGGGTCCTATCCGGTGTCCATCACGGTGGACTACCGCGACCCGTCCGGAGAGTGGAAGAACAAGACGTTCACGCAGGACATGAACGTCTACCCTGAGGCCCAGACACCTGCGAGCCTGCTCCCGGTCCTAGTCGGAGCGGTGCTCATCGTGATAGCGGTCTGGTACTTCAAGTTCAGGAAGAAGAAACCTGCCCCGGCAGGTTGAATTGAAAAGCGATGATGCATAGGCGGAGCTTTGCTTTTTGAACTTTAGGATGGAGTAACGGGCATGGAGCTTTTCAGGGCCCTGTTCGCCATCCTATGGCTTTTTTTCATCGCCAATCTGTGCTGGATAAGATATTCGGCATGGAGAGAGAAGACAAAACAAACGAAAACAGCCTTGCATGCGAGCTGGATCCACATCCTGGGCCTCATCATCTTCGCCCCATTCTGGTTCGGCGGTATAATACTCTATATTTTTCTTCCCGCCTGGATAGCGTTCCTGTCGATTCCGTTGCCTGATTGGCTGCGGTTCATCATGGTGGGCATATCTGCAGTGAGCATCCCTTTCATACTCTGGGGCTATCAGGCCCTCGGCAAGAACTGGGTGCATGCGCTGGAGCCTTCGGAATTCAAAAAGGATGATGGGACTTTGGTGACGAACGGGCCTTACAGGTACGTAAGAAACCCGATCTATCTCGGGAGCTTTGTTTTCATAATCGCAATGGCGCTCGTGGCTGCGAATTGGCTCCTTCTCTTGCCTGCGCTCGTGCTGATTTGCATAATCTACGCGCAGATACCCAATGAGGAATCCATGCTGGTCAAGAAGTTCGGCGACGAATACCGCGGATACATGGAACGGACTCCACGGCTTATCCCTAGGCTCCGTTCTTCTCCATGAATTTTATGTTCGTCTCTATCTTCTCCAGAGTGTGGCTGAGAGACATCTCCATGTCGCCTCTCCTGTTTTTCTTATCTGCAAAGAATCTCTTTATCTCTGCGAACGTCTTTTCGTCTGAGACCGCCGCCAGGTTGTCCACGAAATCGCCCAACATGTGGCTTCCTGAATCGTATTTCCCCATGAATTTCTTCCATTTGTTCTTCGTCCATGCCCAGATGAGCGGTTTTCCTATCGGGTTCCTGGATACCATGGCCGGAAGCAGGAAGGAATCCTGGAGCCTGATCTCATCCGAATCGCTCAGGTCCAGCGTTTTGTTCAGCAGAACCGGGTCGCTGAACCTGCCCAAGGCCATGAGGTTCCTCCTCCTCTCGTCCGGAGCAGGCTCTTCCTTGTACCTTTTCAGGAATAGACCGGATAATGTCCCGTCCTGCCAGGCGTTGAGGGCATAGATCGCTCCGCGGATATTGGCATCTATCTCCTTGCCATCTTTGAGGAACGAATCGAACTCTTTCTTCGCTCTTGCCAGGGTTTCCTTGTCTCCTGCGAACCCTAGACTGCCTATCGCCCCGCTCCTGAGCAGGGTCTCTATGGCGCCGTCCTCCTTTCTTCTCTCCCATCCGAGTCTTTCCAGCATCTTCTTGTGGAATTTTATGCTTGATATTTTTGCTCGTTCTCCGAATGTCTTACCATAACCCATGAAGCAGAGCCAGGTGAAATGGGAGGAGATGCTGGAATTGGTCGGATAGCCCTTGTCCATGCAGTATTTTTCCACGAAATCCAGGTACTCGTCCACGGTCATCCTGGCTGAGCGTATGAAAGCGAACAAGTCGTTTTCCACGCCCCAGGCGTCTATGTCGCTTATTTTATTTTCTTGGATTAATTTTCCGATTTTGTCTAATAGATCGCCTTCGTATTGCACCTTGTAGAAGCCTTTTTCTCCATAATTGAGTTTCACCCAGTTCTTTCCTTTCAGCTTCTGGGTCTTTCCAGCCATCAGCGTGGTAGAGGCTCCGCTCTCGTCCAAGTAATGCAATGGGATCGGCCAATTTTCTTTCTCGCTTCCCAATAGCATGTATCTTTCTTGTTCTAGGGAAAAACCGCCTGGGACCTCTTTCACATGGATCATCGGGTGGCCGGGCTTCATCACCCAGTCCTCTATGATTTTTGCGACCTCGATCTTCTTGCCTGAGGCTTCAGCGGCCTCTTGGATTGAATCCCAGAGGTCATGCTTTGTCGCATTGGAATATTCATGTTTCTTCAGGTAGACGTGGAGCCCTTTCTTGAATATATCTTTCCCTACGTAATCTTCCAGCATGCGCAGGACGCTCCCGCCTTTCTGGTAGCTTATGGCATCGAATATCGAGGAGATCTCGCCTACGCTGTCCACTTCCACGCTTATCGGATGCGTGCTTTTCAGCGCATCGGCAGCGAACGCCGTCCCCACGGTGTTCTCGATGTATTGTATGCCGAAATCCCAGTCAGGATGGAGCTCGTCCATGCACTTGTTGCTCATGAATTCAGCGAAGCTTTCGTTCAGCCATATGTCGTCCCACCATCTCATGGTCACCAGGTCCCCGAACCACTGGTGGACAGTCTCGTGAGCTATCACGCTCGCGATGTATTGCCTGTTGGACAGGGCGGTTTTTTCATCTCCAAGCAACGCTATCTCCCTGAATGTGATCGCGCCCCAGTTCTCCATGGCTCCGGCTGCGAAGTCCGGTATGGCTATGAAATCGAGCTTCGGCAGCGGGTATTCGATGCCGAAATACTCCTGCAGCCATTTGACTGACTCCTTCGCGTATTGCATAGGGAGTTCTGTGAATTTTTCCTTGCCCGGAGTGGTTATGACGCGTATGATCAGCTTTCCTACTTTGTCTTCTTTGATCTCGAACTCTCCTACGGAGAGATAGAGCAGGTAGCTCGACATTTTCGGCGTCTCTTCGAATTCTACGAGTTTTTTATCTTGTGAAATGGTTTCTTTCAAAACCGGCATGTTGGATATCGAGATGAGGTCTTTGCCGATCTTCATTGATAATTTGAATATGGCCTTGAACTCCGGCTCATCGAAGCAGGGGAACGCCGCGCGGGCGTTGGCTGCCTCGAACTGCGAGCTGAGCAGGTTTTTCTGCTGTTTATCCACTTCATACGTGCTCCGGTAGAATCCGTACATTTTGTCGTTGTTGACGCAGATGAAATCGATTTCTATCTCGATGGGGCCTTCGACCGGGGTTTCCAGGATGAGTTCGATCCTTTCCAGTTCCTTATCCTCGTTAACGCACGCGGATTGCGTGGCTCCGTTGGATTTGACTGTGGCGCTTTTGACTTCTATCTCCTTTGAATTGAGTATTATTCTCGTGGTTTCCTTCCTGACGACGCATTCTATTGTCTCATTGCCTGCGGTCTTGAAGGTCGAGAGGTCCGGTTCGAAGACGAGGGTGTATCTTGAGGGGATGACGTTATCTCCGAGAGTCTGTTTTGCCATGGGATGCTATGGGCATAAGACGTATATATGCTTTTTTCTGGGCGTTGAGCGTATTACCCAAGTTCCACAGTATCCCCCAGCCTCGGAACATGGGTCTTGAATCCCATCTCGAATAGAGAAGTCGACAGCGCCTTGGAAGATTCCTCTTCCCCGTGCACGACGAAGACCTTGCGCGGTTTATTCTTGAATCCGGCCATCCATTGCTTCAGTTCCTTCGAATCCGCGTGAGAGGAGAAGCTGTCTATCTGCCGAATCTTGGCCTTCACCGCGACTTCGATCCCCATCATGTGCACGGTAGTCGCGCCTTCGAGTATCACGCGGCCCAGAGTCCCTTCGGCTTGATACCCTACAAACAGTAGTGTATTCTCAGGTTTCCACAGATGATGTTTCAAATGATACCTGATCCGCCCTCCGCTGCACATGCCGTTGCCGGCCATCACGATGCACGGGGCGATATATTCGTTCATCTTCTGGGACTCCAGGGAGCTTTCGAGGGGCTTCAATTGCCCGAACGAGAAGGGGTCCTTGAACTCCGAGCGTAGACTATCAGAAAAGTACTTCATGTTCTTCGAGAACACCTTCGTGGCCTTTATCGCCAGCGGACTGTCCAGGAACACGGTCTCGCGCGGGAATTTCTTGTCCCGGATCATCAGGTTCAGGTAATAGAGCAGCTCCTGCGTCCTTTCCACGGCGAAAGAAGGTATCATGAGCATGCCGCCGCGGTCGAACGTCTCGCGGATGACATCGGAGAGTATGTCGCCGCGCGTCTTCGCGTCCTCGTGCAATCTATTACCGTAGGTGGATTCCACGAGCACGTAATCGGCGTTCTCTATGATGGTCGGGTCGTCTAAAAGCGGCGTCTCCTTCTGGCCCAGATCGCCTGAAAAGACGATCTTGGTCTCTTTCGCCCCTTCCTTGACCCACATCTCGATTATGGCGGATCCGAGTATGTGGCCCGCGTTCCTGAGTATGAACCTTATGCCCTCGACCGGCGAGGTCTCCTGGTCGTACACCGTTGGCCGCAGGAGCGGGAACGAGTCTTTGGCGTCTTCGACGGAATAAAGCGGCTCGCGAGGACGCAGCCCCTGCCGCTGCCTCCTCTGGTTCTCGTGCTTGGTCTCGTCCTGGTTCACGGTGGCCGAATCTATGAGCATGACCTGGACCAGGTCCGCTGTCGGCGGCGTGGTATAAATCCTGCCCTTGAACCCGCCCTTGACCAGCTTGGGTATCAGGCCGGCGTGATCTATGTGCGCGTGCGTGAGTATCAGGCAGGATATCTCGGAAGGGTCGAAGGCGAACGGCTCGTAGTTGAGACGCGTTATGTCCTTCGTGCCCTGGAACATGCCGCAGTCGACCAGTATCTTCTTCCCATTGGCCTCGAGCAGATAGCAGGAGCCAGTCACTATCCGGGCAGCGCCGTTGAATGTCAGCTTCATGTAAACGGATACCGATAGGAGATTTATTAAGATTCGGAACTGCCCAGTATTCACAAGCACATAAAGGCAAAGTTTATATATACTTGCATGCATATATGCATACATGACCAGCAGGAATATCAACATAGAGATAAGCGTCTACGACCGCCTCAGGAAGATTAAGAAGGAGGACGAAAGCTTCTCTGAAGCATTGGACCGGCTCCTGGAGGTATCAGGCAGAAGCATCAATGCTTCATTCGGCGCGCTCAAAGATATCAGCTACAGCGAGATAAAAAAATCCCGGAGTGATCGGAATGTTGTTCTTTGACACTTCAGCAGCTATAGACTGGCTGCATGGCGAGGAGAAACTGAAACACGAGGCTGCTGATGAAGGCATAGCGATATCGGTCATCACGGTCTTCGAGCTCTCGTGGACCGCCAAGAGGAAGAGCCACCAGTCTGTCGAAGCCGTAGAATTGTTTATGGACAACTGCACCATTCTGCCGGTAACAGCGGATATCTCCAGAAGGGCCGCCCATCTGAAAACCGATCTCATGGCTGCTGGCAAAGACAAGCCTATGGCGGATCTGCTGATAGCGGCTACGGCTGAGAGAGAAGGCTTGAAATTCCTTACCTCAGATAAGGATTTCCAGGATATCGCACGTTTCGCTGATATCGATTTGCATCTGATTTGAGGACAGAATAACGGAAAACGATATTAATATTCTGATGCCAGAACATGCCATGCGTCTTGTCATATTGGCGGTCCTGTTGGTACTGATGCTGGGGTGCGCGCAGCAAAACCCGGCCGTGATCAATCAGACTGTGCAGCCTCCGGCTAACATCAGCAATACCACGCCTCCTTCGAACAATACAGTCCCGCCCGCTAATACCAGCGTGCCGAACATTTCAATATCGAATACGACTTCGAATATAACCGCCCCTCCGAATCAGACGATCGCTGTCCCTAATCAGACCATGAACATGACCGCGAATTCGACCCGGCAAGGCCTCGTTTTCGATGATGGGAAGTATTCCCTCGTCCTGGATGACGTCTCGCTCATGCAAGCCAAGCCGTGCGGCATCTTCAGCATACGGAACATGAATGGCTCGATAATGGATGGGATGGTCATATGCCCCACCCAATCGCAGACGTGGATCGCTCCGGATGGCCATGAGTTCAGGATAAGAGCGGATGACGTGGCGGCCGGGTATTCGAAGCAGGCGATGTGGGCCAATGTCGAGATATTCGGCTAGTCCTTCATCTTGACGAATATCAGTCCGGTGAGCAAAACGGTCAGCCCATAGAAGATGCCGTCGCACATGCCCGATGGCGGCGCATCGAACATCGGCTGCTCTGGCGGCGGCTTGCTGCAGTCTTTCGTCGCTTCCGCGACGCAGATGTCGCCCTGGACGAAGCAGTTGTTTATGTTGCCGTTCTCGCAATCCAGCTGGTCGTTGCCGCTGGAATAGAGCGCCTTGCATGTGTTCAGCCGGTCCACGCAGGTGTCTATACCGGGGCAGCTGCCGGCCTTGTATTCTATGCTTTCCAGCGGATATGCGGCGAAAAGGCACGCGACGCCCCGATCCTGGTAGCCCTGATAGCATGACGGATCCATCTTGCCCGAACTATCAAAGCTGCACTTGTCGCATGACGAGGTGTAGCTCTTCTCCGCACAGGTAGCGGCGGATGCTAGAGAGACCAGAACCAACAGAAGCGCGATCGCGAATCTTGCCATGCAGCGAAGATGCTGAGTAGCATTATATAGTTGCCGGGTTGTGAGAACAGGGGGAATTCAACCAGTAAGTTTCAAAATCCCGGTGTCAAAAGCCAAAGCCTTGGACTTCGACTTTTTAGATAGGTAAACAACCGAGATATCCTGGAAACTCAGCTTCGTTTTCTGATCCAAGAACAGCTCGGCCATCTCTTCTGATTCATTCTGGTTGAATCTGACTACTTCGATCTGTTTGTTGTGCACCAGACGGTCATAGACTTCCCTGCATTTTTCGATTCCGCTCTTATAGAGGATGACCGTTAACGTCTCATGGAGTATTGGTTCGGGAAGCAATAACTGCTCATCCAGATTTTTTTGCGCAAGGTCTTCGGCGTCCTGATGATTCGCGTCCTGCACCAAAAACAAAGAGACTAAGAATGACGTATCAAGAACTTTCACGGGAAACACCGTAGGCTATGAGATCGTAGTCTATCCGTTCTTTCTTACCTTTGAAAGATTTGTCCTGTGCCCTTATCTCGTTCAAAACGTCCGTCAGCGTATATACCTTGGTTTCGTTTCTTCCTAGAAGCTCGGCGATGAGACGGGTGTAGCTCTCATTCTTGATTTTCTTGAGGGCTGTCAAGCGCGCGTAAATCTCGTCGGAAACGTTTATCAATTGGCTCATGGTGTATATGTATATGTATACATTTAAATAGATTTCGATTTTATCCTTCCAGCCAATTTAAAATCATTGTCGCGTTAGCCTCTCCATGGACATATTCTCTATCATCATCCTAGGCCTTGTGCAAGGAATCACCGAGGCCATCCCGCTCAGCTCCAAGACCCAGGATACTCTGGCGTACCTCACGTTCCTGCATGGCGACCCGGCCCTCGTCGTCCCCATCCTGTTATACCTCAACATGGGCAGCGTGCTCGCCGCATTGATATACTTCCGTAAGGACATCCTTCAGATAGCCAAGGACTTCATAAGCAAACCGCTCGACGTCAAGGCGCATGCGCAAGGGAGACTTGGTTTCCTGTTCACTGCCTTACTGCTAACCGGGGTGGTCGGCCTTCCATTGCTCTACCTTAGCAATACGTACTAGTCAGTAGACCAGACATGACCAAGAAGTGTTTCGGCGGCAAGTCCCACGACCGACCAGCTACTCTCCTTGAGAAATTCACGGGATGGCGATGAGGGCGTGAGGGTGTTCGACGATGGCAAGCAAGTTGAGGTAGCTCGAGGCGCGTGACCTGATTTTTCACCTCGGGGTAGTTAGCGATGATGGGGTGGCGTGAAACGGTGCTTTTCTGCAGGGTTGCAAAGAGCCCCTCCTCCCACATCAGCTTGTCAGGGGTGTTTTTCAGGAATTGGAAGAGCACTTCAGAGGCTTGCGCGACGCATTGCCGTTGTCGCAAAAGAAAGATCGCCAGATTGACCCTCACCCATGGGTCTGAAGCGGTTTTAAGCTCTTTCAGCAAGGGAAAGACCAAATGAGCCGCTCGCACAGACTGCCCCACGGCACAGTGCCTTTGCTCTTTTTTGTCGTGGAGGAGTAGCGGGAGGATCTGCTCTTCCCCTTTTGGGTTATTATTGAGCAGGTGGTGCCATCCATTGAGGGCGGCAATGGCGGGGTCGTTTGATTCAATCTCCAGGGGCGTTGTGAGGCGTAAAATCCCCATCGTTTCGAGAGCCAGTTTTTTCAACTCCCCCTCCCGCTCTCTAAAGTATGCGGAGAAGATCCTCATGCTCCTTGAGCGAAAACTCTGAGATCAGAGCGCACCCGAGGGCCTGCTCATGAGCAATGGGGCTTTGATGAGGCGTTCAAGCTCCTCTCGAGGAGCACTATTTTACGGCAGCATAGCGATAGCGACAATCGCATCTCTTTTTTCCTGGGAGCTGACTCTTTTGTCTTTCACTTTGCTCTTGAGCTGAGGCAAAAGCTCATCCATGTGGAGTTTGGCGATCGCTTTGTAGAGAGACTCTCTCACCTCCCCTTTTTCTCCTCGAAAAAGAGCCTCTGGACCTCATCTCGAAGGGGGGCATCGCCATAAAGGGCAGAGACCAAGGCCCACTTGTCGTATGTGGGCGTTGCTATCCTGGAGAGCTGCTTGGAGCACAGGCACTGCCCTCACATCTTGTGCCAGGGCATAGGCGATCAGTGTGATCAGCTTGACAGCCGATTGTGAGGAGGTACGCCCCTTCCTAAGCACCCC
>CAWDQD010000037.1:0-7571 GCA_963804385.1 uncultured Microcaldota archaeon | reverse complement strand
CGGGGAGTACCTCGTCGAGATGGAAAGGACGCAGGCCGTCGAAGAGATGAAAAGGCGCATAGACGCCACCCGGAAAGCGGTGGAGCGCCTGAACGAGGAGTTCACGAAGATCGCCGGCAAGGTCCAGGATGTCAGCATGCAGCTCCAGCAGATGCAGCTGACGACCAGGCAGAACCAGCAGGTCGACAGCAACATCCGCGAAGATTACGTCTGATTTTTTTCCCTATTCTTATTATCTATCATCCGCTAGGAGGATTTTGTGTTCGACTTCTTGAAAAAGAAGATAAACGGCTTCATAGACGGCCTTACCAAGAAAGAGGAGGAAAAAGAAGAGTCGAGGAGGAAATTCCAGCAGTGGAACCCCCGGTAGAGATCCCTGTCCAAGAAGAGGCTAAAACCGAAACGAAAAAAGAGATCAGGAAAGAGCAACCGGTAAAGGCCGCTCCGAAGGCCAAGGAGAAAATCGCCCCGAAGAAGATAGATAAGATTCCGGAAGCCACGAAGATACAAGAGGCAAAACCCAGCCCGAAAATAATAGAAAGAATCCCAGAACCGGTTCAAGAAATCCCCGAACCTCCGAAGATCAAGGAAACTCCCAGGATAGAGCCTCCAAAAAAAATCCAGGAAGCCCCTAGAATTCATCCTCCAAAGAAGATCGAATCTCCGGAACCGATTCGTGAGATTCCGCCAGAACCTCCGAAGCTCGAGGAAAAAGAACCAATCCCTGCTCCAGAAGAACCGGAGATTGCAGCGCCTAAAATCGTAGAGCATATCCAAGAGAAAAAACCCGAGAAACCGCGCATCCGCCTCACCCCGATCAGCGCGATAAAGAGCTTCATAACGAGCGAAGTCGAGATCAAGGAGGCGGACGTGAAGGAGATGCTCGAGAGCCTCGAGCTGGAGCTCCTGGAATCGGATGTGGACATGTCCGTCGCCCAGGGCATAACCGAGGACATATCATCCAGGCTGATAGGCGCGAAGATAAAGAAGGGCGCGCTCCATCCGTTCATCGCCAGCTCGATCAAGCAGACGCTCACCGAAGTGCTCACGAACGAGAGATCGTTCGATCTGCTGGAGAGACTGGATGCCTCGGAGAAGCCGATGAAGATAATGTTCATAGGGATAAACGGCGCTGGCAAGACCACCACGATAGCGAAGGTCGCGAAGCTCATGATGGATGGCAAGAAGAAGGTCGTGTTCGCCGCAGCCGACACTTTCCGCGCGGCCGCCATAGAGCAGATGGAGGTCCATGCCGGCAGGCTCGGGGTGAAGACTATAAAGCGGGATTACGGCTCCGACCCGACATCGGTCGCTTATGACGCGGTGGGTTATGCGAAAGCGCACGGGATCGATGCGGTCCTCATCGACACCGCGGGCAGGCAGGACACCAACATAAGCCTATTGAATGAGATAAAAAAAATGTCGCGCGTGATAAGCCCGGACCTCAAGATATACATCGGGGAGAGTATATCCGGAAACGCGATTGTCGAGCAGATATCGTCATTCAACCGCGAGGTCGGCATAGACGCGGTGATTCTTACGAAGATGGACTGCGACCCCAAAGGCGGGACCATGCTCTCCATAAGCAAGGCCACGGGCATCCCGATAATCTATGTGGGGACGGGCCAGGGATACACGGATCTGGAAAGATTCGATCCCGGGAAAATCGCGGAACGCATAGTCGGCTGAAGCCGTTTTACAGCCATAATCCGAGACTTACATAATAATCAACCGATAGAAACTCTTAAAAAGGGTATCTGACACATCTTTGTACTAAATATAATAGTAATATTCATGGGTGGGCTAACATGGTGGAACCAGCAAACAGACAAAGCAGACCGATAAGGGCAGCGAAAGCTGCTGGGCACGCGGTATGGGCGAGAGTGCCAGGCACAGATGCAAGAAAGGACAGGGTAGCGACAAAAGCCGTCGACAGGAGATTGAGGGAGGAAAGGATAGAAGCGGAACTGAGAGGCAAGAAGCCGACTTCCACATTGGATGCCGAATCAGTGAAAGGCGATCACACCACGACGCTGCATACCGCTCTTTTCGATGCCATAGCCCATGGCCAGGTCAGGGTTCCGGGGCAGAACAACCCCGAGACGATCATAAGGTCCACGGTCTGCCACCCGATATTCAGGAAGGTCGTGCGGGAAGGACTCGTGCTGACACCGTTCGAGCATGATGATGGGAAATACCGCAGAAGCATGATCCTAGACAAGCATGGAGACACAGGACCGAGGAAAAAGCTCGCTGACGAACTGGATAGGGCCGCCAGCGATTCGGAATATATAATCGAAAAATTCTCCCTCGAGCAGCTGGATATCTTATACACGACGATGCTTGCGAACCCAGGGATGTGGGTCACGGCCAGAGAACTGGATGATTTCCGCCAGGAGCACCCAAGCGCGGAAGAACCGCCATGCGGATTATGGGAAGAAGGGGTGCCTAAACCGCACGATGCGTTCTTCAGTTTCCTGGAAAGCACCGCGATACGGAAAGCCTCTGAGAAGCCGGGCGAATTCATAGGCAGCACGCTCAAGCATCTCGCCACGGCTCAGACATTCGGGGAGACGAAGGGACGAACGTACGCGAAAATGCTCGACAGCACCATTGCGAACCGGCACCTGAGCAGAAGGGCGAACCAGGCCATAGAGGATACGGTCGCCGATTTCAGGATGCGGATAACGGCCATATTCACTACCCCCAGGACAGAGCTCGAACCCGAGTCAGGCATGCCTGGCCTGGGATTCCAGAGAATCACGGACGACATGTTGATCGAATCGAGGGATGAAGCGCAACGCCTGCACAGGAACCTCACCACCGCTGCAAGGAAGGAAGAGGGGATGAAAGAGGATAATGAAACCGCGGTGGCTGAGAAAACCGCGGCTGATCTGGCATTTTCCAAAGCGGAAACGGATCTTCAAGATGCCACAACGCACCGCGATGGAATAAAAGGACAGTTAACCGATCTCGAAGCGGATGTCAGCGCAACGCCACCCAGGATAAGCGCGGAGGATGCGAGAACGAAATTCTCTACGCTCTCTGCCCAGCTGGACGATGCCGAACGCGATGTCGCAACAGCACGTGCGAGAGTGGGTACCGCGAAAGCAGATGCGACAACTAAGGGAAACGCGGTTGAACCAGCTGCCAGCGCGTATAGGAGAGCGACAGAAGAACGAGAAGCTGCGGAGAGGGAATTCAGAGCGGCAGCCGGCAGTTTCAATGAGATGCGCGCTGCAAGAGCCGGATTTGAAGGGCCGGTCAACGATCTCGCGGACCACTTCAGGCAGGAGCTCCTGGGCGCCAGCGACTCCAGCGGAGACCTGAATTCGGTAGTGAGCAAGGTGGAGAAGAGGGTCGTGCATCCGGCGCTTTGGAAGATAGCGAAGGAAGAGAGGATCGGGGAGCTCACGGAACTCATGAAGCAGGTCCAGACGCATTTCCCTACGCAGACCAGGACCGCGAAGGCGGCTGAAGAGGAGAGGGACAGGAAAAACAAGGCTTTGATAGAGACCGCCGTAAGTTCGGTGAAAGATGCCGCCACAATCAGGGATGCCGAATGGCAGGCTTATGAAAGAGCGGGTGGCGACGGGAAAAAGGTCGCAGAGAGACCGAAAAAATCGAGGATAGATGTCGCTGGGTTCGAGGCTATCGCCAACAGCGATGATGAAACCAAATTCGTGAGATTGGCGATTTTCTGCCAAGAGATAGGCATACCAGACCTGGCATCTAAGTTCGGGGATGCTGCGGCCGCGCAGGAGGCAGCCCGGAGAGATGGCACCAACGATGCGGAATTCGCGGACAGGAGAGAGGAATTCGCCAAGAAGCTGGGCGAACTCGAGGAGGATATCGGACGCTCGGAATTGCCCTCGGTCGTCAGCTCAAGGCTCGTGGCATTGCATGGGATGGTAGCCAGCTGCAGCCATAATGAAGATGAGATCAAGCAGAAAGCGAGGCTCGTCATGGACGCGTACGCTTACCCTGTGCGCAAGGCAGCTCAGGAGTCCGTGAGGCGGTTCGGGGAAAGGGACTTCGATAACCTCACAGGCATACCTGAAAGCCAATGGATAATAGCCAAGATGATATTCGAATCGCACAGCAAGGGCATGAAAGGCGCCACCGGCATAGAGACCGACAGCGTCTGGAAGAGGAGATGGCAGAAACTCATCTGGAGATTTACGAGCAAAGAAGGAGTGGGCGGGATCATTTATGGCGCATACTCGAAAAGGATGCCGTACATCTTCAGCGGACCTATCACGAGCATACAGGAGGATGTCGAAGCGATAAGAGCGCCCTGGAGCGAGAAGACGATCAGCAGGAGATCTAACGACTTGCCGGTCCCATCCAGAATCCCCAGGAAGGTGGGCGGACTCGTATCGGGCGGAGCCAAAGCGTACGTCGCGGCTGGATTGTTGGCCGGGGTCGTAGCCGGACCGATACTCGGGCACAGGGTGGATAAGAAGAGGTATTACCTCCCGCACACGTGGGTCATGGGATTGAAAGCGGATGAGAAAGTAGTCCGCGTGTTCGATGACAGCTTCGATCTCCCGGACAAGCTCGGGGAGAGAGGCGAAGGATATTACAAGGAGGCGTACAATCTGGGCAGCCGTCTGAAAGGAGAGACCAATGACGACGGGGCGAAGGCCAGGCTGGAATGGGTGAAGGGCCAACCGGCGGTGCTCGAATTCCTGCAGCAGCGCAGCCTCACCGCGCAGAGGAGCGCGCCGATGAGGGTCGTCGATTCCCGCAAACTACTCGTGGGGACCGGCTACGTGAACCCGGATACATGCAGCAGCGGGATGGTGGAGCGCCAGGAGCAGGAGAAGACAGCCACGGAAAAGGCTGCCGAGAACGGGAAGAAGAGCGAGCAATCCGCCGATGCAAAACCAGAAGCGGCGAAAAGCATCGCCAGCACTCCGAAGAACGCGTTGCCCAAGAGCTGCACAACCACATTCGGCTGGACAGCGGACCCGGATGTCGGTTTCAGCGACATATTCCAGGACGGGAAATCCCAGACGAGGATAAAACCCAAGGATGCGAAAAGGCTGCAGACGGTCGCGACCGTGGTGCCTGTGAAGCCGGACGGATCGTATGACCCGCAGGATCTGGCGTCATACATGCCGGTCAGCAACCCGAACGACGGGTATGTGAAGGGGAACAGGGTCTGCTGCGCGATTTCGATAAGATACGAGGAGCTGGCCGACGGCTGGGTCCTCAACAGGGCGCCGGGTTCGGCGGACATGCTCGTCGCTGATTTGATGGCGGACCTTTATCCCGCGGGCCAGATGACCGGGCGCAGATACAAGTTCGTGGATGGCGCAGTGGATCATGGCAATTTCGTCGAGGGGGGCAAAGTGAAAGCGGAGGTCTTCTCCGACCCTGAGACAGTCCAAAGGATGGTCAAGGGAGGCCAGATCCTGACCCTCTCGCAAGGGAGGATGATGAAGGATCTCGGTATCCTAGATGTGCAGAACGCGAACTTCCTGCAATCAAAAACGGAAGCCAGGCCGGTGCAGAGATTCGTCGCGATGTGCGCCAAAGGAGACGATCCGATACATGTCAAGAGAGAGGGCAGGGATGAATTCCTGAGTGCCTGGATAGGCAACGTGAAAGCAGCCAACCCCAAAACAGAGCCCGTGATGGATAGCGTCCCGGAGGATGTCCTGGGAACGACCCTGGATAAGACATTGGCAGATAAGCGCGGGCTCACCGCGGACTCTTCCAAGGAGTACGAGCAAGGCAAGCTCAGGACCGAATTCAAGGGCCTCGCATTGAACCAGACCGCGTTCGACATACTGTACGCGAACAGGGACATCCTGGGAGTGGTCAGAGGCTACGAAGCCCCGGCTGCAGAATACCATCTGGTAAAGCCGAGAGCGAGCGGGTTCATCTATGCAATGGCGCAGCACAAGAAAGCCAATGGCAACGTGACGGACTTCAGCCTCGCCGCGCCTGCCCCAGACGGCAGCGCCCACCCGGGATCGAAGGTCAACGGGGCGAGGACGGCCGGATACATCTCCAGGACCGGAGAGGTCGAAGACGGGAAGGCGGCCAAAAGCGGCGCCGGCGCCGATACCCAGGCGGATCCCGCGGTCGCGAAGTTCTGGGAGAACCAGGTCGGATTCGCGAACATGGTCAGGGGCGTCGAAGACAGCCTGCACGATTCGAAGGGCAAGGCAGCCAAGGCAGAAGGCAAGATATTCTCGGATGCGCTCGATACGGTGTATGGAAGGGACTGGGCGAGGATGAGGACGGACATCGAAACCGAGCTCTACCGCGTGCTCTCGGCCACGGACAACAACGGAACCGATCCCAAAGCGAGGGCCGAGAAAGCGGCATTCGATCGGAGGAAGAGCTTGCCGCTCGAGGTGACCGGGAAAGGCGCTGACATGAAGGTCACGCTGGCCGGCAAAAACGTCCCGAAGCAGCTGAAGGCCTTCGTATTCGAATACGTGCACGTGAAGCTCGACGCTGCCAAGCAGGCAGCCAAGTAATTTTTTTTATTTCATCATATTATTTTCTTTTACACGTTAAACCACTTCTATAAATACCGCAATTATCCATTTTTTAACCCTTTAAAAACATGCCGGTGGACGAGAGCGCATTTATAAATAACCTCGGGCATAATTTTTCTGGTGCATCCTATGTATAGGAAGGCGGATCCGAGGCCGATATCGTCAGGACGCAGATTCCGTGCCGCACCAACGACTTATTCTGAAGAAGAAATGGTACGGCAATCGCTAGATTCATGCTCATAAGGTGTTCACACATGGCACAAATCGTACTGAAAACGGAAGAGAGGAAAGGCATATCCGAGGCTGAAAACGCCCTCACGGTCCTCAAAGAGATCGCGAATTCCTGGAGCAAGCGGTTGGAACCGCAGAAGAACGCGGTCGCGACCGATATCCGAACGCGTCAGGCAGCTCGGCGCGCAAGGCAAGGCCAAGGATGCCGAGAAGCTCGCGTCGGTCCTGGCCATGTTCGTCACCAGCATAGAGACTCTCGATACCTCGAACGCATTGCGCTCGCAGGAGAACAAGGCCCTGATAGATGCGGCTACGACGGGCATCAGGTCTTACGGGATGCGGATCGAAGATGAACGCGCGGCAAAATCCGCCATGGGCATCGCCATATCGCTCCAGCAGTATTCCAAAGCGGTCTCCCTGGGCAATGACGAGGCCGGGATATTCACCAAAGCCCTGCGCTCTTACGCCAAAGGCGACCTCGAGGCCGGGGGCAGGAACCTCGACGAAGGCATGGGGAGGTTCTTCGACCAGGACGTGCAGAGGCTCCAGGCCATAGTGAACGCGAGCGAGGTCCACAACATCGCGGCCAAGCTCTGGGGGGACAGGGTGAAGCTCCTGCTCGGGAACGAGCGTTCGCTCGGCAAAGCTGAGGACGACCCGGCGATAACCCTCTACAAGCGCATAACCCGCGAGACCGAAGAATACAGGAAAGAGCTCGTGATTAGCCAGGCATTCACTCCAGAGCAGAAAGAGGAGCACGCGCAACGGGTCGCGGGCTGGACGCTCGCCACGGCATTGCTGAACAAGGCCAACGACGGCACG
>CAWDQD010000036.1:0-82907 GCA_963804385.1 uncultured Microcaldota archaeon | reverse complement strand
CCCAGTATTATCGCGGCGGAGATTGTCGCGGGGCCCGTTATCATCGGAGTGCCTATGACGACGGCGACTTCGCTCATGTCATCCTTCTCCTTGGGGAACGTGATGCCCAGGCTCATCTGTATGCCTAGCAGGATGAGCACTATGCCGCCCGCGGCCTTGAAGCTGTCCATCTGGACGCCGAGTATCCCGAGGATGGGACCGCCTCCGATAGCGAAAATGAAAAACACCACTGCGGCGACAATGACCGCCTTGATCGCTATCTTGTCCCGCTCCTCGCGATCCATGTTCTTCGTGAGCGTAAGGAAAGCCGCCAGACTTAGCAGTGGGTCCATGATGCCTAAGAGCAGCACGAACGCCTCGAGAAAACCAGCCATGAGATTGTACTTGGCCTGAGACGTTATAATCATTCCGTTCGTACACCTGGGTATGGACGCATCCAGGGTGGTTTCAGAGCTCAAGGCCATGAAGAACGAGCGGAACATCGCAGGGATGGCGCGCTTCGGCATAAATCCCGAAGGCACGCTCGGAGTGCCTATGCCGAAGCTGCGAACAATGGCCAAATCGCTCGGAAAGGACCACCAGCTTGCGACCGGGCTGTGGGCATCTGGAATACACGAGGCGCGCATCCTCGCATCCCTGGTGGACGAGCCGTCCAAGGTCACGGAGAAGCAGGTCGAGGGGTGGGTCTCGGATTTCGATTCCTGGGCGGTCTGCGATCAGGTCTGCTCTAATCTCTTCTCGGAAACACCATTCGCATGGGGCAAGGCGAAGGAATGGCCGGCGAGGAAGGAGGAATTCGTGAAGCGCGCCGGTTTCACCATGATGGCGGCCCTGGCTGTCCATGACAAGGAGGCCAAAGACCGCGATTTCGTATCGCTTCTATCGATTATCAAAAAAGGAGCCACCGACGAGAGGAATTTCGTGAGGAAAGCGGTCAACTGGGCGCTCCGCCAGATCGGGAAGCGGAACAAGGCGCTGAACAAGGCGGCTATCTCCGCAGCTAGGGAGATACGCGCGATCGATTCGAAATCCGCGCGGTGGATCGCGGCGGATGCCCTCCGGGAACTGGAGAGCGAGTCGGTAAGGATGAGGCTGGCGAAGAAATAGCTCACTCTTCCTTCCTTATCTTGTAGAACTTGATCACGCAGTCGATGCAGAGGTCGGAGAAACCCCGTGCGCTGCCGATGTACACGCGCCTGGTGTCTTTCTCATCCCCGCATAGGAAACATTTTGCCATATGCCGGTTTCTGCATATACGCTTATACTGTTATCCTTCCGGGGTGGGGTCTTCCTCTACGAATTTCTTTATCTCCTCGAAATTCTCTACGATCAGCCTCGCTTTTCCCTTGCCGAAGCTGAATGGGAACTTGTCGTTCTCGTCCCTTTTCAATATTATGAGCTTATTGCCCTTGTATTCACCGAATTCGACTATCGACATCGATTTCATCTCCGCCCGTCATGCGGGCAAGTTAAAAGAAACATCTGCCGGAGCGCGATTTCCCGCGGTAATCTGCCGTACCGCGAAATAAAGCAGAAGCAGAGGGACCAACAAACGTACCTACTCCTCGTTGAGCTTCTTTCGCAACTGCGCCAATTCTGCGTGCAACTGCGTGTTCTTCCCGACCGGATCCAACCTGGCCTTCTTCTCGAGCTCGTCGATCCTGGCCTTGATATTCGCTTTTTTCCTGGCTAAATCCTTTTTGCTCATTCCCATCAGAAAAACCTGGCCGATGAACCGGCCAATTTCCCTATTCTACCCTGATATATAAATATTATCCCTTGGCGAGTCCCAAAACCAGTTCCTTGTACTCTACAGCACGCTTCTTCAGTTCATCATCGTTGATCGTCCTGGCCCCGTGCACCAGGAACGGTTTCTCATATCGCATCCCGCACATATTCGCCATGGCCTCGAAAGGCTTGAGGAGGTCCTCCATCGCGAATCCGCTCCTGCCCTGCAATGAATACGCTTCTTTCGGGCCGCCCGTGCTCGTCGCGACCATCAATCTTTTCCCTCTCAAGGCGGTCCCATCGCTGCCATATGCGAATCCATACTCGAGCACCTTGTCTTGCCATTCCTTGAGGAGCGAGGGCGAACTGTACCAATAGAACGGAAACTGCAGGACTATAGCATCCGCTTTGACCAGGAGCGCCTGCTCTCCTTTCACATCTACCTTGTTATCCGGATACTCTTTGTAGAGCTGATGGACGCTTACGCCGTCCGAGCCGTGTATCGCGCCCGCGAGCGCCTTGTTGATCCTAGAAGACCCCATGTCCGGGTGCGCCAGAATTACCAATACGTTTCCCATGCCATCGAACCTCGTTATCTCCTGTACTTAGCAGACAACAACCATTAATAACATTGTCTGGTTCTAACCTAAAGATTTTATGCACAGTATGCGCTGGGTATTACTCATGCTAGTGCCATTCTTCCTTTCAGGCTGCACGGTCAATCCTCAGGATCTCAGCTCTCAACCCCCAGTTAATATAAGCGCTAACGTTTCTACGGTCCCCCACATCTTCACGATGCAGGAGATCGCCCAGCACAACACCAAAGATGACTGCTGGATGGTGATCGACGGCAAGGTGCTCAATCTCACAGGGTACTCCTACCATCCTGGCGGCGACACCTACGTCCCGTTCTGCGGCACCGATGCGACAGCAGCCTTCAATGACGAAGGCGGCCGGGGGAGGAACCATTCGCAGATGGCGTTCTCCATGCTGGATTCATTTACGATAGGGGAGATAAACAATACAGGGGGTTGACCATGCAAAAAAACAGTTTCCTTTTCCTTCTGATATTGATCATGCTCGCCGCGATCGGTACGTACCAGGCCCTTTTCCCGGCCCCGACCGCCATGGCGTTCGACCAGTTCTTAGCCCTCAGCGCTTTCCTGCTGATCTGCATATCGCTCATGATCGGGCCGCTGGCGACTCTCTGGCCAAAATCATTCGCGGTCCTGATAGAGCCCAGGAGAGCCATCGGGATCGCGGCATTCGTTTTCGCTTTAGTGCACATCGCGATCGCGTTCGCGATAATACTGGGAGGGGACCTAGGGGCGGTCTTAAGTAGCGTAGGGAATTGGTTCGGCGTCTTGGCAGGGATACTGATATTCATACTCGCTGTGACTTCGAGCGACTATGCGATAAAAACCCTAGGACCAGGGCTATGGAAGAACGTCCAGCGCTTCAACTACCTCATATTCATACTGGTATTGGCCCATTTCATCCTCATGTCGTTCATCGTCTCGACTACCGTCTCCGGGCAGACATTCATCAACCTGGCCGATGTCTTCATGCTGCTCATGGCATTCGCGACGGTCATCCTACAAATCGCAGGGTTCCTGACCAGGAGAAGGATGATGCAGAAGAAGGCGGAATCGCCCCAGCCGCCCGCCTGATATTTTAATTTTAGCGGACAACTCGAATTATGGAGGTGGGACCACATGGTCGCAAAGAAAGAAACCGTTTTCGAGCGCACAATCGATGCGCCCCGTGAAGCCGTATTCAAGGCATGGACCGACCCGGCGCAATTGAAGCGTTGGTGGGGCCCCAAGTCGTTCACCAATCCAGTCTGCGAGGTGGACCCGCGACCCGAAGGCGCGATACTGATCCATATGCGCGGACCGGACGGCACCGTCTATCCGATGAAAGGCGAATATAAGGAGGTTGCCGCGCCCGAACGCCTCGTCTTCACCAGCTCTGCGCTGGACGAGAAAGGCGCCCCGCTGTTCGAAACGCTCGACACCGTGACGTTCGCCGAGAATGGCGGCAGGACCTCGCTCACGGTGCAGGTCGGCGTATCCAAGCAGACCGCCGCGGCCGCCCAATACCTCAAGGGCATGAAAGAGGGGTGGAACCAGTCACTCGACCGCCTCGAGGGGTTCATGAAATCAGGTGAAGTGCAATGAGGAAGATTTTCCTGTTCATGATGGCCAGCCTCGACGGTTACATGGAAGGGCCGGACCACGATCTTAGCTGGCATAACGTTGACGATGAATTCAATGCCTTCGCCATCAAGCAGCTGGATGAGGCAGGGGCTCTCATTTTCGGACGGAGGACCTATGAGCTGATGGCTGGCTTCTGGCCGAAATACAAACGCAAGCCCGGAGATAGCAACGCGGTCGTAGCCGATAAAATGGACGAACTGCCAAAGATCGTTTTTTCCAAGAGCTTGGACAGCGTCGCATGGAGCGAGAAATGGGACAATATCAGCCTTCTAAAGAACGTGAAAGATATCGCGGAGCTGAAAAAGCAGCCCGGCAAGGATCTGGCAGTGCTCGGCAGCAACAACCTGTGCGTGAGCCTCCTGCGCTCAGGGCTTCTAGATGAGCTTCGGATAATGGTCAATCCGGTGGTCATAGGCGCTGGCACGCCATTGTTCGAAGGCCTGGGGCGTAAACAGGAATTCAAGCTCATGAAGACCAGGGTCTTCAATTCAGGCAACGTCCTGCTCTATTACCGCTCATAGCCTGCCTTCCGCCTTGAGTTTTATCCTCTCGTCCTGAGGTATGCCGTGCATATCCACGGAATCCGGGATCTTCCCTCGCTTGTATCTCCACAGCGGAGCAGTGTCCAGGCGGTAGAAGAATTTCCAGCCCGAATACGTGGGGGCGAAATCTATCCCGGTGCAATCCCTGCTTTTCGCCAGGGCTATCGCCTCGGCCAATATTATCTTCAGCGCGTTATCATATCTCGCATCTATGCCCCATATGCAGGCGGACATCGTGCGGCCGGAGAAGAAGAACTGGATTATGGCTGCCTTCTCCCCATCCTTTATTATCGACCAGTACTCCGTGCGGGGATCCTTGTCCAGGATGGCGTAGCACGCGATGATCTCCCCCGCGAAATCCGATTCCTTCCCGAACGTCTTCTTGTTCAGCTCGGCGAGCTCCGCGAGGCTCCCGCCTTTCACGAACTCGTAGCTCCCGAAGTTCCTGCTCTCCCTCTTGAAATTCTTCTGATGCGCCTTGGAGAACCTTTCGAGGTAATCGTCTATGCCGTTTATTCCCTTGATGTCCATGAAGAACTGCGGGCATAATCCATCCAAGCAGCCGTCGAATCTCTCCACGAGGAAATCGAAATAGATGTTCTCGGGGATATCTTTCGTCGTTTTCATGAATCCCGGGTCGAAGGTCAGGTAATTCTTCTCGACGGCATCCCCGCCCAGGAGCGTGTAGAAACCGCCAGCCTCATCCTGCAGCGGGAAGAAGTTCTTCCCGTCATATAGGATCAGCGGTTTGGAGCCGAAGACTTCGCACAGTGCCAACCGGATGTCCCAGTCGTCAGTCCAGATCTTTTTTTCAGGAACGAACCTGTCCCATATCGGTTTCGCTTCCCCGGGCGATATCTCGCGCATCATAAGAATCAGAAACGCCCCGGAGAAGATTTGAACTTCTGGCCTGCTGATTGCTGTTTACTTTTTTTCCAAAAAGTCACTAACAGTCAGCCGCTCTACCAACTGAGCTACCGAGGCAACGGATTTGAGTTATCGAATTCTGTTTAAAAACAGTTGTGCTAGGGGGCCGCAGCCCGAGTTGAACACACCATTGTCTTGGCCGGGCGTTTCACCCTCCCACGCTTCTAAGATTGTCGCTCGTACGCGCGAGAGCGCGATCTATTATCTCCTTTGCCGATTCTATGGCCGCAGCGACGACCTTGTCGAAAGAGCCGTGGATCAGCGCGCCTGCCTTGTCTATGTGGCCACCCCCCCATTCGCTCTCGCACATGCCGCACTTCTGGCTCGTTTTCTTCGCGATCTCGCTGGCGTATAGACCCTGGGCGGCATCACGGTACTTCACCCGGAAAGAAAGCCGATAAAGGCTGCTCTTGACCTTGGCTATCGCGATAGAGACGTTGTTGCCCATATCCTTGAGCATGATGGCGAGGAGCGCCGGGATCTCCTGGGTGGTCTTTCCGATGGCGATTACGTTCCCCCTGTATATCTCTGTCCTCAGGTGCCTGAGGTCTTTGTGCAATGCCACCAAGGTCTCGGGCCTAAGCGGCGGATAAGCGAGGGTGTCTATGGTGTCTTTGCTCTCTTGCGATATGGTGACGAGCTGCTCGAATATGTGCAACGTCTCCCTGTCCGTATCCAGCAGACGTTCGCTGTCTCCGGCTATGCCAACAGCCAATGCGAGAGCGTTGGAACGGTCAATCCTGTTGCTCGGTATGATCGACGCGAGGATCTCGCACACCGATATCGCCGTCTCGTTCCTTATGGTTATGATGCTGTCCAGTGGGACCGAAGTCACGCGGTGGTGGTCTATGACGGCGAAGATATTGTTCCTCTTTTTGACCGCGCCGTTGAGCAGCGACGTGGTGTTGGTATCGACCACGATTATCGGGCGTTCGTCGGAATCAGGTATCTCATCCCACATCTTCAAGCGCATGCCCAGCCTATCAACGAGCGGATCGGTGCGTTCTATTGTCTTATCAGTGACTATGTCCACGTTGCTTCCAGCGATCTCGTTCTTCAGGACATGGGCGGCGCCCAAGCCGTCAACGTCCGGGATGTTGTGCGTGGTTATGATGGCGCCCATCTCGCGGGCTGTCCTTACGACGGAATTGAAATACTGCCTCTCTAGGGGGCGCGCCATCCCTCCGATGAACTGCATGGTATGATTTGTCAGCGGTTGCTCTTTTAATAGTTACTAATTAGCTATATTTGTGAATAAAACTCACGCTTCTTCGCAAAGGCTCCATCCGCACGTGGAGCATTCGATGCAGCCCTCGATGTGGAGAAGTTTCCCGCCGCACTCGGGGCAGATGCCCTTTTCCATCAGCCGGGCGATGTCCTCTTTGTTGGCCATTGCTCAGCCACCGCCAAACACGCTTTTCAACGTCTTGATTATGCCCTCGGGTTTGGCTTTCAGCTTAGAGAGGAAGCTCTGCAACCCATCCTCGTTCCCGAGCTTCATGAGGATTCGTTGCGCGGTATTCAGGACCGCCTTATCCGTGGTGAGGGCCTCGTTGCTGTGGAGCTCGGTGAGAAGGTCGTTCAGGCCGCGTTTCGTGAATTTCGGGCCCCAGTTGGCGACGAATTTCTGAGCTTCCGGCGTCTTGAGGAAAGACGTCGAATCAGAGGATTTCTGCGACTCCTGGGGTTTCTGGGTCTGCGAGGGCTCCTCCGTTTCAGATGGCATCGCGGTCTGGCGCAATTGTCCTATGAACATAGTCGAAGAAACTCATAGAATCTTTAAAAGGCTAAGCACCAGCATCGCTGTTCAAATGAAAACGCGGAACAGCCTATAGCCGTTCCCCGTACCTGTTGCCATATGCATAAGTTTCGATATCCCTGCGGACCCGTAGATATCCCGATTGGGTGGTCGGGTACCCCAGCCTGACCGCGAATGATACTGCCATGTGGTCCGGGATGTCCAGGGTTTTCCTGAGCTCCTTCTGGTCAGGATCGCTGAAGACGCTCATTATCTGGAAACCGATGCCTAGTTCATGGGCGGCGAGCCACATGTTCTCCATCAAACATCCCAGGCCGAGCGTTCCGAGGACGTCGCCTTCTGATGCCGGCGCCCTCTTTCTCGTATCGTAAACTACTATCAGTATGGTCGGGCTCCCCTTGATCGTCTGATTCAGCGTCCCTGGAGTTCTATCACTCATGGCCCCCTCGAGTTTAGCCTTGTCACGCCATGCAGGCGGAAACCCGGCCCCGAGTATCCCCACTTTTCTCTTCAATAGCTCTTCCTCGCTCATTGATAATTGCTCGAAATTCTCGCGGATGAAGTCAGGCGATGGATACGTCCTTATGTTTCCTATCCGCTCCAGCACCTTCTTATCGTCAACAACGATTATCTCGAAATTCTGCATGTTATGCGGCGTTGGTGCCCATCGGCCCGCCTCCAAAATCCGTTTCACATCCCCCTTGGGCACTTGCCTCTGCGGATCGAATGCCGCCCTTGTCGAATGCCTCTCCTGCATGATTTTCAAAAGTCCGTCCATGTCCTCGCCTCGCTAATACCAGCGGACTTTCATCCGCCTTCCCATCCCGTAGCATACGATGATGAATCCAAAAAGGAAGATGAGTAAACTTGTGAGGTCGCTATTGACGAACAACTCCGCGGCGCCGACCATGGCGATAGCGAATCCTGCCAGGACTATGACCGTGTCCACGATCAGCTTGAACAGCGAATCTTTCATCGTATTCACTTGACGTATGATTCCTATAACCCTACCCTCATACTGCGACTAAAAGTATTGACCAGGTACGTTCACTTGAAGGGCTGGATGAGGTTCACCCTATTGCCTTCAGTATCGAAGAACGAGACGAACCAGCCGACGCCCGGAGTATTCATGGGTTCGCCGGTCAGTTTTCCTCCAGCAGCCAAGATCTTCTTCATGTGCTCCCTGATGTCATCCACCTGGATGGACACCGTGGTGGTCTGGGAGGCGTCGCCGGTTTTCTGGTAGAATCCGCCGTTGATCGTGCCGGCTTTCTTCGGGGCGTTATTGGTCGATTCCGTAGTCTGGGCAAGGACGAAATCCCCCATCTCGGGGCCGAGCTGCTGGGTTTTCCAGCCGAACACCTTCTCATAGAAGGCAATCATGCGCTTCCTATCATCCGCAGGCATCTCGAAATGTACGACCGGGTTCATCTTCATGCCATCACCTCAATGTCTATTTATCATTATCATTCGAGCATCCTCTTGAGCGGCCCCCAGTAATATTCTTTCCAGCCCTGCGATATGTCGTTGAAAAAAGATTCAGGGACGCCGGTCTGTTTGAATCCGAGGCTCGTGATGCCTTTCGCCTCTTTCAGCGTTATCGTGATTTTCGATATCTGGTCTTCGGGCCAGTCCTCCGCCCTCCACGACTGCACGATCTTCTTGTCCTCGATTAATTCGATGTTCTTGCCGCTTGAGTATCCATCGAATACGCTGAAGCTCCCGCCGATTTTGCGGCTGATTTTAGCTCCCGCTCCAGTGAATGCCGCATGTTTCTTGGAATCCATGAACGCCTCATATATATCATGAGCAGGCGCCTTGATTTTCACCGTCTGGATTATCGTTTTGGTCTTCATGGGTTAACCAAAATCTCTAAATCTTATTAAGATTTCGGAAATTCGGATGGATGCCATACCCACCGCAGGAGTGATGGCATGGCGGGCGTCCGCACTTCTACTCTCTGACCATGATTACTCCTGAGATAAACAATATAGTGCTTGCAAGGAATGAAGTCATATTGACCACCAGGTCTATCGATCCGGTCAATGGAATGGAAACGTAATACGTAGGTATGCAAAGCCAGGTTATGTATGTGTCGCAAACACCGCTAAAGCCCCGGGGGTGCTGCTCATCGGTGATTTGGGCCGAGTTGCGAAGCAGTACGCCTAAGCAGAATGAGCAAACTAGCAGAAGCAATCCGATTACCGCTTTCCTGCTGAATTTTTTCCTGGTTGTGGGCTCCTTGGTTTTATCCACAACCCTTTTTTCACTCACGCCTTTATTATCCTTTGGAGCATGGAACTCCATTTGATAAAAACGGAGATCACCGGAATGACCCTCCAGGCAGCTCTGAGGTCCAGCTTTTGTAATTTAGTGATTGCGGTGCTTTAGCCAGTTAGATATTATTTTCGCGGCTTCCTCATCAAGTTTCGCATCCGGTGCATTATAATGCAAACCCACATAGTTGGCTGTGAGCTGCTCCATCGGAATCTCTTCATGTTTTAGTACATGATTAGCGTTTTTTGGATAAGCGAATGAAACCGATGTTTTCCTGGCAGTTGCCTTTTCCAATGCGCTTCCATCTGTTATCCAGTCAATTTGCAGATCTTTTTTTCCGATTACCACCAGTATGGGTTCGTTAACTCTTGCAATATGCCCTGGAAGTTTGTAAGCCCATAATTCTCTAGCAAATGGCAGATTGACCGGATTTTCTAAACTTTGCAACAATCGTTTTATTCCTTCGGGAAGAGAGGGATCAGAAATCACTGGTTTGCTGGCTTGAAAATCCGCGATGGCGTCGTCATAATGCTTCATGATGGTTTCTAGGTTACCCAAGGGCTTCATCTGATTGATGATTTGGTTACGCGCTACCTCGCCAATTGATCTTCCCGGCGCTCCAGTTAGCGCCAGACCCCTAAAGCGATTTCTCTTTGCTTGTAGTTGATAATTCACTGCATGGATGGTGCCTTCGCTGTTGCCCAGCACAAAAAGATTATTCTCGTCAACATTTTTTTCAGAAAGAATTGTTTCAACTGCTCCTGCCAGCTCGTCTACATAAATTTGCATACTCAATTTACCGGCAAATTTGGATAAATTCTCTTTAACGCGCGGTCCAGAACCGAGCTTATCATATCGTAGAGTAAGAAAACCCTGACTAGCAAGTGCTTCGGCCAATAACTTTGCACTGCCGTTTGTTCCAGGTAAAAGAGGCGAGCACCAGTTTCTATCAGTTGGGCCGCTACCTGCCACAAAGATAACTGCCGAATGTATTTCTTTATCTGTTGGTGCAGTAATAGTCCCGTAGATCGGGATATCAAGAACTTTCCAGCTTACTTCTTTATTTTCAATAGCTGTGTTTTCCATTGCATGCACCCATCACACGATATATGCACATATATGGTAGGCATTTGCTTAAAGCATTCTTTATTCTCTGCCCTCCAGTCCATTCATCGGTCGGACCCGACCTGCCTAAACTTAGATCAGCTCTGAAGGCGCTAGGGCAGGATTTGAGACCTGATCTGAGGTCATCACGAAAGTGCGACCTCAGAGCAGATCTGAATGCAGGAGGAAGGATTTGAACCTTCGAAGGCACTAAGCCAACAGATTTCCCAATTCCCTATCGAAAAGGGAACTTGTCAAACAGATCTTGAGTCTGCCACGTTTGACCGCTTCGCTACTCCTGCGGAATATTTCAGCAAGTTTTCTTATAGACACGACACTTTTATAATCATTCAATCCCGAACCAAAATCATGGAAACTGAAAAAGCTATTGCCGGAAGGCGCTCAGTGCGCGCTTACGAGAAGAAGCCGATTCCCGAAGAAATGATACAGAAACTACTCAAGGCAGGAGCGATGGCGCCATCGGCCATGGACAAGCAGCCATGCCGTTTCATAGTCATCGAAGACCGTGCGAAGATGGATAAGATAGCTTCTGCCGTGAAGGATCGGCTCGGGGTGCTGGGGATTGGAGCCCGGCTCATTGAGCGGGCGAAGGTAATGGAGGACGTCATATTCTACGGGGCCCAGCTCCTCATCCTGTTGGTGGCTGACAAGGACGATTGGGCTCCGATCGACTGCGCTTTGGCTGCACAGAACATGATGCTCCAGGGCTATGACATGGGATTGGGCAGCTGCTTCATCGGGTTCATGACGACCCTGGATGAGAAATCCGAAATCCTAAAAGAGCTCGGCATCAGCGAGAAACAAAAACTGTACTGCCCGTTGATATTCGGGTTCCCCAAAAACTGGCCTGATGCGAAAAACAGGGAAGCGAAAATACAGAAAAGGATAAAATTCAGAACTCGACCTTGACTTTCCCCTTCTTTATCCTGCACACGCAGGGGAGCCTCTCGGAAGGGTCCGTCCCGAATATCGCGAGCCCGGATTTCTCGGTATCATCAGGCGCCTCGAGGTTTGCCATGCCTTCCGTGACCTTCACCTTGCATGAACCGCAGCTTCCTGACTTGCACGCGAACAGGATCGAGCATTTGCCGTCGAGTTCAACTAATAGGGAGCCATCTGGTATCTGCACGCTTTTGCTGTCGTTCTTTATTTCAACTTCTGCCATGCAATCACTTCCAAGTCCAATGATAGAAAAACATTATTAATCCTATTTCCTCGCGAAGACCATGTAAGCCGTATATACCATGCCGAAATGCTTGGGCCTGAAGCCGAATTCCTTGGCCTCGTACTCGCGGACCATAGCTTCCATGGTGAACACTTCGGAGAATCTCTTCTCGGCAGCCAGATGGAGCGCTTTGGCCTGCTCCGACTGGAGGCAATGGCTCGCCATATAGCCGCCTTTCTTCAGCGCTGCGAATATATCCTCAATCATCTTGTCAGGATCGGATATGTCTATGAACACGAGGTCCCAGGTCCCGTCCTTCTCGTCTATCCCCGCAAGGACATCGCGGAACTTGAACGTGACATTATCGAGGCCGGCCCTCTCGACATTGCTTTTAGCAAGATCAAAAAACTCCTGCCTCTTCTCGTAGCTCACGACCTCCTTGGCTATGTTCGCGAGCTGCACGGTCATGAAGCCCGAGCCGCTCCCCAGCTCTATCACGCGCGAGTCCTTGCCGATGCCCGTGTATCCTATCACCAGCCCAGCGTCCTTGTGGAGCGTGATAGCCGGGCCTCCGCGCTTGAGCTTGCGCAGTAAGGGTGGGAAATGGAAATCCGGAGCGTCTATCCTTTTCATTGCTTCAGCTTCTCCTTGAATTCGACTAGTTTTGCCGCTAATGCCGGATCGTTGAGAGCCAGCATCTGCACCGCCAGGACCCCCGCGTTCTTGCCCATGCCGATGCCTACGCACGCCACCGGGACGTTCGGCGGCATCTGCGCTATCGAGAGCAGGGCGTCCATCCCGTCCATCGCAGCATTCACCGGCACGCCAATCACGGGCTTCGCTGTCCTGGATGCGACCACGCCCGGAAGCGCTGCGCTCAGGCCCGCTATGCATACGAAGACGCTCGCTGTGGATTCACGGACGAGCCTCTCGACCTTCTCCGGGTTGCGGTGGGCCGATGCGACCTCGTAGCGGTTCGGGACGCCGAACGCGTCCAGCACCGCTATCGTCTGCTTCGCTATCTCCTCGTCGCTCTTGCTGCCAGAGATAATGAGCACCTTTTCCATGATTACGACTTGCGCTGAACTGTTTTAAAACCGTCCCGCTCCAATCCATTCCATGGTGAGGGCAGGTTCGCTTCGTAAAAGATACATCTCGTTCAATGTGCAGCCTGCCATGGATGCCGAATCGCTGAAAAAAGCGCTCTATTCCGAGGCGTTGCGTTTCTTCGGTGAATACGGCCTCTCGCATGTGGCGCTCAAGCTCGTGGAATTCGATACTTCAAAGAATATGGGTATCCTCAGATGCGAGAGGGGCCATTTAGAAGAAGTCTTGGGTTTTCTCGCGCTCCTAGATTCGCTCGATGGCAAGCCCGCCCGGATACGGACGAAGAAATCCAGCGGGACAATAGCAGCGCTCAATTCATCCTGAGGGCTTCTTGAACACTATCTCTATGACGTCGCGATTCTTGAGGAGATGCTCTTTCCCTACCCTCTGCTTGGTCTTGACGTCTATCGCGCCTATGAAGCCCCTGCCTATGTCGGAATGGAGCTTGAAAGCGAAGTCAAGAGCAGTGCTCTTGGGCGGCAGGAGGAAACAATCCGGGAGAACATTACCGTTGCTGTCTTCCAGCTTGTTCACACCGCCCGGGAATATCGCTATGTAGTGGAGGAAATCGAAAACAGCCGCGTTCAGGCATTTTTGCACTCCCGTACCCTCGTATTTGTCGCAGACCGCCTTCATGATGTCCATCGCGGATTTCTGCTGCTCGTTGAGCGCGGCTTTGATCGTGAACGTCTTGTCGCCAGGTAGATAATCTATGAAGCCCGCCTTGGCTGCGCCTTTGAGCGTAATCTCGGCCTCAGCAGAGCATGCTATGACAAGATAGGCGGGGAATTCCTTCTTTATCTTCTGGAAATTGTCCCATCCCGTCGAGAGGTCGCATTTGTTCGCGGCGATTATTATCGGCTTCCCTATCTGGCGCAGTTTCTTGCACAATGAGAGCCGCTCCTCAGGAGTCCACTCCATCAGGTTCTTCTCCTCGAGCTTCAGCTCCTTGAGCACTTTCGATATTATGTCCTTGTTCATGCCCAGGCCGCTGAACTGCTCTGTGAACATGTCCTCATTCTTCTTCTTGACCAGGCGCGCTTCCCTCTGGAGCTTGTTCCAGTTGGCGTCCAGTATCCCCTTGATCCAGTAGTCCAGCTCCTGCTCGAGGAACCTCACGTCGTTGCACGGGTCGTAGGACCCTACCGGCACCCTCTCCCCGACCTCGTTGGTAGAGCCGCTCGCATCGACAATATGTACGAGCACATCCGCCTGCCGCAGGTCGTCCAGGAATTTATTGCCTAACCCCTTGCCTTCGTGCGCTCCGGGTACCAGTCCTGCGACGTCCAGAAGCTCGACCGGGACGAATCGCCTCCCGTTCTGGCAGAACCCTGTGCGTGGGTTGCACTGCTTGCCGAATTCCTTGTCAACGCATTCCACTTCGACGTAACCGATCGCGCGGTTCGGCTTGATAGTTGTGAAAGGGCGCGGTGACCTCTCGACAGGCACGGATGTGGCTGCCATGAAGAAGGTACTCTTGCCTGTGGAGGGTTTGCCGACTATACCAATTAGCATGATTCCCCTTTGATAGACCTTGTTTTTTAATCACTTCGAGATTGGGGAGTCAGTTTAGCGACCTGAGCGTAACCTCGACATCCAGCGTCTTGCCGGCGAAAGGCTTGTTCCCGTCCAGGACTATCGTCTGCTCGTCCGCCTAGGTGGCCCTCACGAGTTCCGCGTTCCCGGAAACGGGATCCGTCACGTTATACGTGCTGTTCGTCATGACATCGAAGCGGATGGTCATCGTGTCGTTGGTGACGTTCACGACCTCCTCCGGGAGGCCGTCCTGGACGAAGGCTTGGCCCACGTCCATGGAATCCACCAATGTGACCGTCTCGTTCGTGAAATTGTAGATGGAGACGATGCCGGCCGGGGTCGACAAGTTCTTGCCCAGGCTCACGGTGATGTTGTTGTTCAGGAAATAGCTCATCGGGACTTCCTGGAACCGGGAAACGTTGTAATAGCGCGAGATGCTGAATACCAACGACTGGTTGACAGGGCCGAAGCCCTCATCGGGCGGGATGGAGAAGTTCTTCGAATCGCCGACATTCATGCCGACGATGTTGTTCACGAAGCCGGGGATCACGCCGTGCCCGGTCAGGAGCTGGAACGACTTCGGTCTGTAGCTCATGTTGGAATCGTAGATCCCTGCGCTCGTAGCCACGTCCGCCATGGACGTGGCCACCACCTGCCCGCCTACGCGGAGGGTGTAGTCCACGGTGACATTGTCGCCGTACTTCGCGGTCTGCTGCCCGGTGCATCCGGCGAGCAGTATCCCAATCATCAGCAATGCGGGCAGCAGGTTTTTCATGGGCTATTCCCCGAAATCGTTTTTATTGGTTTCTGAATGTTCTGTCTGGCGCCTGGTTTCCCGAGCCCGGCATGTGTAAACACATAATAATATGTTTAAAAACAAACAGCATCAAATCAAAATCGTAAGAGCTGTTTTTTAGGGTGGGATCATGGAAATCAAAACCACACGATTTAGGGATAGGGTAGTGACAGGGCAACGTAGTCCGCATTCTTTTTCTTCAGTGAAAAAGATGGTCGCATCCGCTGTACTCGGCATGCATCTGCTCGTAGCCCCGATGATGGGTTGCAGAAGCGAGCCTCCGGCCGCCCCTCCGAAGCCTGTTCCAGCCGCAAAACTTGCAGCGAAGCCGGTTAAGGCGCCTGCGGAGATGAGCTCGAAGGACAAATATAACCTGGAGCTGTTGAAAGCCGCCACAAGTGGGGACGAGAAGAGCATCGAGGCGCTCCTCGCCAATGGGGCGGACGTGAACGTGAAACTGGGCGTGGCGGGAAAAGAATCGATGGTAATAACTTGGGAGACGCCCCTCCTGAACGCCATCTTTAGCCACAACAAGCACGCTGCCGAGATGCTGATCGCGAAAGGCGCGCGTGTGGATAGCGTGGCACTGCTGGATGTCGAGTTGCTGACGGAGGATATGCTGGAGATGCTGGTCGCGCACGGGGCTGATGTGAACATAGCCGATGACATCGGCCGGACACCGCTGATGGAGGCCACACGTTTAGATAAGGCGGACTTCGCAAAGTTCCTCATCACCCATGGAGCGCGCGTGGACGCGAGGGATTCGGAGGGCATGACCGCGCTGATGATCGCCTCAGCTAACGCGAGGCCCAAGGCCGCCAGGCTGCTCGTCTCGCACGGCGCGGATGTAAACGCGAAGGACAAAGTGGGCTGGACACCGCTGATGTACGCAGCGGCCTGCAGGAGCGCGGAAATCTCGAAGCTGCTGATATCGCATGGCGCGCACGTGAACGCCACAGGAACAAAGACAGGGGGACAGCGCTGATATGGGCCGCATTGCATTGCAAAAAGGAACTCGTGAGGCTGCTCCTGGCCGAAGGGGCCCGCGTGAACATGCGGGACTACCGTGGCGAGACCGCGCTAACATGGATCGCGCATTTCAATGACGACCACATGGAGATCGCGGCCATGCTCAGGGCGGCCGGAGCGAGGGAATGAGAAGCGATAATAGAGATCCGGTATCCACAATAGCTAGAACATCCGTGTAATCCCTAACCCGATGTAGTCCGGATTCTTGAATATCCTTTCACCTGTTCCGCGAAGATCCAGATCCATGATCGTGTCTTCGGTTGCCCAAATACGGTAATGAAGACGGAATTTGTCCCATTCCCTAATTTTTGTACCGCCAGCGCCAAAAGAGAATAGATTCCTGCTGAAGCGCAATCCGACGCCGACACTCTGGCCCGCGTACTCCATCCTGTCGTCCTTCGCGATGCCGTAAGCGCTGCCTGACCCTGTCAACTCCACGCCGCCAAAAGAACGTCTGACCTCGCTTGCAGCATGGATTTGGCCAGTGGTAACTGTATAATCGATTCCAGTCCTGAGCAGGAGCCGCCCCCTTGTGATCACCGATGCTATCCCAGCCTGGGCCGTAGTTTTGTCATGGGAATCTGTCCCTATGCCGATGCCGGCGCGGAGGGTGTATGGAAGCAAAAGCGCCAAAACCCCCTGGGCATTTGCCGTTGTTGCATGCGTATCTCCAGTAGCATTGAACTTCAGCAGCCCTTGGAGGTCTTTCGCAATCTTGGAATTCAGCATGGCCAATAGCGAGGAATTCTCTTGGCTGGGGTTGCCCGAAAGTTCTGTGTATCCCCAGTTGCCGTATTCGGGCCAGACGGCAGGATTGCCGTGCACGCCGGCGCCTGAAAAGTCAGGGTAGTGACCGACTTCCGAGGTAGGAGTAGTTGCCGGTTTCATTGTTTCTTCGGCTTTCGCAGTACCATTTGCCGGTCCAGCCAGTGCAAGCAGGACTAACCCTACTCGGGCAGCTTCCCTGAAAAAACTTCTCTCCCGCACGTGAGTCTTTTGTATTCCTAAAAATCTATTGCTTGACAATCGATCACCAGTGGTATATGGAAGACTTAAATGTATTTAATGATTCGTGGTATTGGGCAACACCATAATTATAAATTCTATCGGGAAGAATAATCCATGGACCTTGAACTTTTTTCTGAACTCGGTCTGAGCAACGGCGAACGCAGGGTCTATGCCGCGGTTTTGGGAACCGGAGTCGCGACGCTCAATCAAATCCATGAGAAAACAGGTATAGAACGGCGCAATATCTATGACATCCTGAACAAGCTGATCGAGAAGGGATTTGTCGGATATACCATGGAACGCGGCAAAAGGGTATACAATGTATCAAATCCGAGCATGATATCCGACGAGATTGGGAAACGGCGGGAATCGCTAGGTCGCCTTGAGGCACAACTTCCAGAGATAAAGAGCCTATATGAAAGCTACAAACCCCGTATCAGTGCCGAAATCTATAGGGGTAAGGAAGGAATCAAGGCTATCTTGGAGGACAGCCTGAATTACAATTCCATAAGGTTCATTGGAGGCACTTGGTTCATACCGAACATGCTGAAATATTACTGGCCCAGATATAACAAGAGAAGGATTGAGGCTGGAATTGCATGGTATAATCTTGTGCGATACGAATACAGGAACGACCCGCTTCCGGAAAAGAAACTGATGCATGTCAAGATTCTGCCGAAGGAGTTCAGCGGGAATCCTGTTGTGGTCTACATCTACGGGAATAAGGTTGCGAACGTATCCTGGGAAGAAGAGGCATTCTCATTCGTAATAGAAAACAAGGAGATCGCGCAGAATTATATAGGATTCCACAAGTACCTCTGGGATAAGGTGGCCTTGCCATACGCGCCGGAAATCGCAGAGTGATAATAGCGTTCATTTCCTCATGATCACTACGCTTTCCCTGGTCTTCACTTTCTGCGGCCGCACGTCCGCAATGCGTTCCGCTCCCACCACTATCTCGGCATCGGAGAATCCGAGGCGCAGCGCGATGTCCGCGAACACCTCATCCACTATGACATGCGTCTCGTGTATGACGGAATTGGAGACGTTGACATAAGCGACGCCGCCCGGCCTCAGGACCCGGAGCATCTCCGCCATCGCGCCTTCCATATCCTTGAAATAGGTGCCGATTATCGGTATCTTGTCCCCTATCTCTCCGACTTCGGGCGGCATCTCCGTTACGGCCATCTGCTTCCCGATGAAAGATCGGATGGCGCGCATCCTCATCCCTTCCGCCTCGGCCTTGCTCATATGGAGGAGGCTGAGCTCGAGCCCGTATATCTTGGAATAGTCCACGTTGTTCAGGTAAGGCGGCGATGTGACCACCAGATCCACCTCTTCTCCGGGGATGTCGAGCGCACGGGCGTCTCCGAGGAAAACCTGCGGCACGTGGCCGACCGTCGCGGTCTGGAGCTCGCGGACCATCCTCTTGACTTTCCGCCTGAATATCTCGCGCGCGGGGAGCGCCCTCTTGTCCTTCATGATCTTGAGCACGCCGCCGTCCTTGAGTATGATGCTCGCCTGCGGGATCACGGAAAGCAGCGCGAAGAGTAGCAGCTCCATGGTCTTGCCCTCTTCCTGCTCTATGGCAGCGCGCAGGGCCAGGATCTCGTTGTAATTGCGTTTCGGGAAAGCGGCCCGCGGGCTGAACAGCTCGAACTGCCAGTCAGCTTCGACCGGGGTCAGCCTCTTATCCAGGAAAGCGAGCGCGGCTTCAAGCTCCCCGGCTTCATAATCCTGGGTCTTGACCTTCGATACGAAAACGGCCAGGGGGGATGCGTCCACTCCAGCGGACTGCAGGCTGGCTTCCTTGGCCGACAAGAGCGTGGTCCCGACGCCGCAGAACGGGTCGAGGACGTCTTTGGGTTCCATGGCCGTCCTTGCACGGTAATCGTCGATAGCCCATCTGACGAGCTCCGGGGCGAAGCCTTCCTTGTACCAGAACCAGCCGTGGATCGGTTTCTCTTTAGAGAGATCGAAGGTCATGTACCGCCCGAGGGCCGGATTGTCATTTATCTTCATGGAGCATCCTCTTCTTGCCTATCTCAGCGCCTTCTTTCGAAAGCGAATCGGCTTCGCTGTTGCGCTCGCGGGGTATGTGCTCGAACTGCACCTTCAATCCGTGGCAGAGCTCGTCCACCCTCCTCTTGAGCTCGCGCAGATCCATGTCCCGCACCTTGTACTCGCCGTTGAGCTGCCTCACGACAAGCTGGCTGTCGCTTTTAACCTGCGCTTCCAACTCGCCCAGTCTGTGCACCGTCTCGAGGGCCTTTATGACAGCCGAGTACTCGGCGATGTTGTTGGTGCCGTTGCCGATGTATTCGCTGAGCTCCTCTATCCGGATCCCGTCCTTGTAGATCACGATCCCGATGCCCATCGGGCCCGGATTCCCGAATGAAGCCCCGTCCGTGAATATCACAAGCATGAATACACACCCGCTGAACGTTTTATATAGTATTTTGTCCTAGCTCAACCTATGTCGCATGCTTTTAATCCCTATCCCGCCGTCGCGATGGCGAAGCTTCTCCTGCTAGGGGTCATCGTGAGCGGAGCCATCTATCTCCTCAGGGATGCATTGGGTGATTTCCTGATCCAAGCCTTCGCCATCTGCTGGCTCGCTGCATTGTTCTTCATCCTGGTGGCTTTCATCCGCTCGAAGTTCTACAGCATCGAACTCGACGACCAGGTCATCACATACAAGGGCGGCGTGCTCTCCACCCGGAAGATAATCATCCCATACGCCAGGGTGACCGAGGCTAGCTTCACCCAGACCATCATCCAGCGGATTTTCGGCGTCGGGAACCTCAACATATCCACGGCCGGAGGCGGGAATGTCGCCATCCGCATGAATGACGTGAAGCACTCGGACCTCGTGGCGATACTCGGAGACATAAACACGAAGACAGGGAAAGACAGCGGGATCTGAATGACTGACGACTATATCATCCTCAAGGACAAGCCGCTCATACTGAAGATGCGCAGCCTCGGGGCCGGGGTGGAGGAAGCCGACGAGACGAAAGTATCGCTTCTCGAGGCGGCTTATTTCGCGGACCGCAAGGTGCTGCCGATGGACAAGGACGAGCTCCTCAAACGGGCATTGAAGACCGATCCGCTCGCGAACGAGAAATATTTCGTGCTCAAGTTCCTGCGGGACCGGGGATATATCGTGAGGCCCAGCCTGGACGGCACGCCTTACCTGAGGCTCCACCGCAAGGGCTACCGGCCCGGAGAGGATAAGACCTACTACCTGATAGAAGTGGTCCCGAAGACCTGGAAGGCGACTCCGGAGGACCTCATTCTCTCGCTCGAGGCTGCAGGGCGCTTGAGGAAAGAGCTCGCGATAGCCGTGGTGGACCCCGAGCAGGACTCGCCACTTTTCATAAAATTCGGAAGGATGAACTTCGAATAGCCTGGTTACATAATAATATAAATACTAACATCCAGGTTGTTGCCCAATGAGCGACACACATACCGACGCGGCAGAATCCGCGGAGGCTACACCGAAAGGGAAGGCCTACGTCATCGTCGGATTCAGGAGGGACGGGAGGCTGAAGCCATCCGTAGGGGTGTTGATCGTCCCGAAAGCATTGGAGACGGAGATGCCCAAAGCCCCAGATCGGAGGATGCTCGATAAGATGGGATTCGAGAAGATCGAATCCGTGGAAGCGGTGGAGCTGGTCGGGATCCCTTCGGCCCAACCGACATTGTACTTCTTCGAACGCATGCCGCAGCCCAAGCATTTTTCCATGGCGCATGTCCATAATGACGGTTCGCTCTCAGGGGTCACTCAGGTGGAGGGTCATCTGCAGCCATATGTGCCCCAATTGCGCGGCAATGCGGTGGATCGGGTCATCCCGCAGTGCGGAGTCCCATCCGTGACCGATATACAGAGAAAACCCCACGTCCGCCCAGAAAATCATATGCGCAAGCGAAGGGCGTTCAGCGGCTGATGTCTTCAGAAGGCTTTTTTAATTTCAGCCGGATATATCATGCATGGCCGAATCCTTGGGCATCATAATCACCGAAGAAGAGTCGCCTTCCACATCCGAGTTCTCGTTCGTCCTCAAGCACGAGGTCAACAAAGGCCAATACGTCCAGGTCAAGCACCGCCAGGGCGAGCTCTTCGGCTTCGTCTCGGAAGTCTACAAGTCGAACCGCTATTTCGAGCGCGCTGAGAGCGTGGCCGAGTTCGAGAAAGGGAGCGGGATGGCGGCGCAGTTCCCTTCGGATTCATGGGAATACGTCGTCGGCAATGTGAAGATCCTAGGCGTATTCGATAAGGGGCGATTCGAGCGGGCGTTCTCCCCCCCGTCTCCGGGCGCCAGCGTCCAGGGTGCGGATCCCGCCATGCTCCGCGCTTTCCTGGGTTTCGAGGACAACGGACTCAATCTCGGGTCCATCGAGCATCACGATGTCGCCGCGCAGGTTTCCATGACCCGCCTTCTCCAGAAGCACCTCGCGATATTGGCCATGAGCGGCGCGGGCAAATCCCACCTGGCGAGCGTCCTGCTCGAAGAGCTCCTGGACCGGAAGAAAGAAGAGGGGAGGATAGCCGTGGTCATAATCGACATACATGGCGAGTATTCAGGTTTCCTGCATGACCCGGTCTACGGGAAGCAGACGAAAGTCATCGAAGGCTCGGACATAACCATCCCATTGAAGAAAGTGGCGCCCGAGACGATGATGGAATGGGTCCCGAACCTGTCCGCCCCGCAGCGCGACGTCCTGCGGCACGCGCTCGTCTCGCTCAAGAAAGAGAAGAAGGACGCATACGGTTTCAAGGACCTGATGGATACGATCGAATCCGCGGACATATCGAAAGAGGATGTGAAGCGCGCCCTCAAGCGCAGCATGTCCGAGCTCAAACGCTATCATTTCCTATCAGAGAAAACGGAGAATCCCCGGCTCCTCACTGATATCAAGCCGGGCAACCTCCTCATACTGGACCTCAACGACATCGATTCGCTGCGGAAGAAGCAGATCCTGGTCTCCCTGATAGCGAGGCGGCTCTTCAACCTCCGGAAGAAAGGGAAGATACCGCCATTCATGCTCCTCATAGAGGAAGCGCACAATTTCGCGAGGGAGAAGGCCGAAGCGAGCGAAGCGGTGTCGCGGAGCATAATAGAGACCATCGCGAGAGAAGGCAGGAAATTCGGCGCATCGCTCTGCCTGATAAGCCAGCGGCCCGTGAACCTGAGCACCACCGCGCTTTCCCAGTGCAACACTCATATAATCCTCCGCGTCACCAACCCGAACGACCTGGACCATATCCAGATGAGCTCGGAAGGGATAGATGCGAGGGTGGCCAAAAGCATCAGCGGGCTCAAGGTCGGCGAAGCCATCCTGGTGGGCGAAGCGGTCAATTCCCCGGTATTCATTCGCGTCCGCGACCGGAAGTCGAAGAAGCGCGAGAAAGGCGCGCCGCTCCATCTGCAGGCGATAGAGTTCGAGGATAAGGCCGAGAAGAAGGAGAAGAACGTTGAAGCGTTCATCTAAGACAACTTTTTAATCCTTGATAGAGATAGTGGTTCCATGTTCAGACGCATTATCGTTGCAGCCCTCCTGCTGCTTTCAATGTCTTTCGCGATAGACCTCGTATCCCCGGCCATATCCAACGTCCAGAGCGGGGCGGTCATAGACCTAGGCACCATCGGCCCGGGCCAGACGATATCCATCCTGTTAAACCCCATAGCCACCGCCGGCGGCATCTACGGCCAGGGAGGGACGTACGATTCTGCCGTCGCGACGGGCCTTCCGCGCGGCTGGACGAGCCAGGGCAGCACGCTGTACCAGAACCCGCTCCAGGTCACGATAACCGCGGATCCCAACGCCACCGAAGGCAATTATTCCGCGCAGATAGTCGCCATCAACGAGCACAACGGAGAGCAGCTCGGTAATTTCACATTCACGGTGGAGATACACGTGACCTACGACGTAATGAGCTTCGCGGTGTCTCCAAACTACCTGGAAGTCGGCCCCGGCCAGCCAGCGCGTTTCGCGATAAACATCACAAACACCGGTGCTACCGGGGACGCGTTCGATGTGAGCGCCACCGGAGCCAAACGCTGGGCGTTCGACAGGCAGGTCTTCGTTCCTGCAGAGAGCTCCAAGACGCTCTATTACGAGATCGTCGGCCAGGAGGAGCAGACGTACACGACCCCGATCCGCGTGGTCTCGCTCGCGAGCTCCAAGATATCCGGAGAGCAGAACGTGACATTGGTCGTTAAATCCACCCTCATCGGGGACTGGAAAGCCACGAACGACGGAGTCGTCGTGTTCCCCATATTCGAGAGCCTGCCGTACTCGATCGCCGGGCTCATCTCGAATTTCTTCTGATGGAGTCGGCCGGTAAATTCATCTCCGCTTCATAGTTCTTTTCCTTAGTTCTGCGAACTGGGCTTTTATCTGGTTCACTAAAAACCGGACGAACGGCCCGTGCTTTCCGAAGTGGCCTTCTTCCTGCGTTTCAAAATATTCGTCTCTCTTCGAAAAAGGAATGTCCGTGAATGAGAAACCGTTCATCTGCAGTATGTAATTCATGAGAAGGCGGGCCATCCTCCCGTTGCCGTCCGCAAAAGGATGTATTGTGACAAACTTGGCATGGAATATGGCTGCCAATTCCACCGGATGCACACTATCCTTGTTTTCGTCATACCATTCCAAAAGATCCGCCATGAGCTTGGGAACATCTTTCCATGCAGGAAATTCATATTCCGAGTCCCTGATATAAACATCGACGGGCCGCCAGACGCCTGCATATCCTTCATAATCCGGTATCGCTTTCAGTAGCATCAAATGCAGTCTGAGTACGATTTTTTCATTAAGTCCTGCCTTTTGCCCCAATAGTCTATCATACAGTTCAAGGCACCGCTCCATGTTGGTGACTTCGAGTTCTTCTCTGTTCTGCGTTTCGTAACCCTTTTTTAGCCCAAGTATCTTTTTTGTCTGCTCGAATGTCAATCGGCTTCCTTCGATGGCATTTGTATTGGTGATGAAAATCTCCCGTTGCCTTTGGAGGTAGTTTTCCCTGCTAGCCTTATCCAAGGCAGCAAGTGCTCTCCGGTGGGACGTCCTGATTCTTTCCAGTTTCAGGGCTGTTTTCGCGTCTATAAACCGCGTTTTAGGCTTCAAAATCTGATTTCTTATGAACGCGGCAATATCCCGTCCCAATCTCCTTTCCAGCTTCGCTACTCCGGGCGTTGCGGGTTTTTTGGAACCAATGTAGATAGAGAACGTCTTCCACGCATTTTCCCCTATACGGATGTTCTTCTCCAAGTAGTAATATGTTTTTCCCCTGACGTTGCGTTTCTTTATCGGCATCGGACCACGTAGTTATACCCACAATAAAGTTTAAATAATGTGGGGATAACAGTTATACCCACACACAAGACTGATACCTGTGGGGATAATAGAAACCCCCCACCATCTTTTTCCTAGCCTTTCTAATCTTTTTTAAAAATCGTCAGACTGAGTATAATTCATGGACCGGGCCAGCGACAGGAAGGAAGCGATACTCTCCATCATCAATCGTATTCTCGAAGGTGAGTATGACCTCAGCCTGCTCAAGCACGAAGCGTCGCGCAGATACGCTTTGGATCCATTCATCAGGAACTCCGAGATTTTGGCTCTATTCCCGAAGGGCAAGCTCACGCCGAAGATACAGGCGCTGCTCATCAAGAAACCCACCAAGACCCTCTCAGGTGTGACGCCCGTGGCCGTGATGATACTGCCGCAGGGTTCCTGCAGGCACGGATGCATATACTGCCCCGCAGCCGGGTTGGCCCCGAAAAGCTATACCGGATTCGAGCCCGCGGCCCGGCGGGGGAGGCAATTCAATTTCGACCCCTATCTCCAGGCTGAGAGCCGCGTCAAGTCCTTGGAGGAGGCCGGGCATCCGACCGACAAATGCGAAGTCATAGTGATGGGCGGCACGTTCCTCCAGACGGATACGGATTACAAGCAAAATTTCATCAAAGGCGTCTATGACGGCCTCAACGGCTTCCGCTCCGATTCGCTCCAGGCCGCGCAAGATGCCAACGAGCATGGCAAGATGCATCGGGTGATCGGGCTCACCATCGAGACCCGGCCGGACGTCTGCGTGGGCCATATAGGCGAGATGCTATCCTACGGGGCGACGCGCGTGGAGCTCGGGGTCCAGCATCCGGATGACGACATCTACCTGGCCATCAAGCGAGGGCATACCGTGAAGGATGTCTCGGATGCGACCCGGGAGCTCAAGGACGCCGCCTTCAAGGTCCTCTACCATATCATGCCCGGATTGCCCGGTTCGGATAAGACCAAGGATGTGGCGTTCTCGAAGCTGCTTTTCGAGGACGAACGTTTCCGGCCGGACATGCTCAAGATATACCCCACCCTAGTAATCGGGGGCACAGAGCTCGAATCGTTGTACAAGGAAGGGAAGTATACTCCGTATTCGACCGAAGAGGCCGCCGATGTGATATCCGAGATGTACCGGAACATACCCAAATACGTCCGGGTGATGCGTATCCAGCGGGATATCCCGCTCCAGAAGATAGAGAAAGGCGTCAGCAACAGCAATCTCCGGGAGCTCGTGGAAGCGAAGCTCAGGGAAAAAGGCGTAATCCCAAAAGAGATACGTTCCAGGGAGATAGGCCTGCTCGGGCGCAGGTTCGATCCAAAATCATTCTCCGTTGCGCGCATGGATTATGCAGCTAGCGGAGGGAAGGAGGTATTCCTTTCATCGGAGAGCGAGGACGGGCTGATAGCCGGCTTCATACGGCTTAGGCTGCCATCTGAAGGTGCAGCGCTCATCCGCGAGCTCCACGTTTACGGGTCCGAAGCCCCGCTCGAGCAGCGCGGAAAGGTCCAGCACAAGGGCATCGGCTCTAATCTGCTGAAAGAGGCCGAAGAGATCGCGCGAGGGTCAGGAAAAGAAAAGATGCTGATAATAAGCGGAGTCGGCGTGCGGGATTATTACCGGAAATTCGGGTACTCGCGCGAAGGATACTATATGGCGAAGGGATTGTGACTACTTCTCCTCTCCGAAGAAATCCTTCAGGAGGTCGTCCTGCTCTTTGAGGAGATTGAGGTACTCGTGCTGCAACGCCTCGAAGTCCTTCTCCTGCGCTTCATCGAAGGAGAGCACCTGCCTCTCGGCGTTCCGGAGCTGCACCTTCATGCTCACCTGCTGGGTGCGCTTCAGGTTGTCCTCCAGCTTCTTGCGGACCTCGTCGCTCACCCACACCGTGCGGTTGGCGAACGGCATCTTGACCTCCCCGTCATCGGAGCCGGCCACGATATCCTTGCCAGAAGCCACGCACGGGATGCCGCAGCGCCTCATGAATTTCGCTATCCGTTTGATAGCCGCTTCATCTGCCGTAGTGAATGTTATAGGGCCGAATATCGCGCCCAGCTTGAGGACCTCGAAGGCCTTCGCCTTCTCCTCCACGCTCAGCCGCCCTATCTCCATGTTGAGCTTGGCGATTTCGAACCGGTTCTCGGTGTTAGCCTTCACGATGGCGCCGCGCTGCATCAATGCGTCGTAGGCGGGGCCGCTTTTCGTCCTCACGGCCTCCTTGATCTCAGCGGGCCCGTAGCCCGAGAGGACCTTGCCGAGATCATCCAGCCTGCGCTGGTTCGGGAGCACCACTTCGATGCCTTTGGCTGAAAGCTCGTCCAGCCTTTTTTTGTTCTCGAGGATCTCGGCTTCGCAAGGTTGACAGAGAATCGATTTCTTGAATTCGAGCTCAGCCCTTTTTTTGTTTAGCTCTATAATCCCTACCAGTTCGTTCGTTTCCATCCGCTCGCCTTATCAGTAGTATTACAGCGACAACCAATAAAAAGATTGATAATGCCGCGAATCCCTCTGCCAGGAGGAGATAGTCCTGCGCCGGGGGGCTGATCGGGACCGCAGCCGCGGGAGTCTGCGTGGCCGTGCTGTTTTCCATCTGCTTCGTCACGTCATCGAGCTCCTTGGCGAATCTCGCCACGGTCCAGGCCGATGCGCTGTCGTTGTCCTGATAGAGGAACGCGGCATGGGACATGTATATCTGCCCCCAGAGCGAAGTGATGTTCTCCCCGAGGAGCGCGCTGACCTGGGCCTTCTCGGTCTCCGGATCCGTGGGCGGGGTCTCCTCGTTGTTCATCGCGTACACCGCGTCGTATATCGCGGCCCCGTATTTGCCGTTGTTGTACGAGTTCTGGGCTATCCCCAGCCTCGCTATGCTGTCGGGCTTCTGCAGCGGGAGGTTCTTGGCGTCATCTATCTCCTGCGTCGCGAGAGCCTTCCACGCGTTCTCATCTATCGGAGTGCCGCCCTGGGGCGCAGCCGCCAGGATGGATTTCGCGACATCGCACCACGCGATCCCGTATGACATGTCGTTTATCGCGAGGTACCGCTCGTCTTCGAGCATGCCGCTCACGTTCTGGTCCCCCGCCATCTTGTCATAAGCCCATGCCTGGCGCAGGTCCGCGCCGATCACCCACTGGAAATTATTGTCGGTCAAGGCAGGCCTGGTTATGGAGCCGAGGCATACGCCGAGATCGCCCCTCTTGGCCGATACGTCCGTGTCATTGGCCAGTATGGACTTTATGGTGGAGAGGTCGATGTAATTCAGGAACGCCTCGTTGGCCGCAGTGAAGAGGTACCCCATCCTGAGGATCTTCGATTGCCTTTCCGTCTCGCTGGAGTAGAAATCGCGCACCGCGTTCGAATCGTTGTCGGTGCCGCTTATGGTGGCGAGGGTCTCGTTCTCGAGCGATACCATGCCAGAGGCGACCGGGATGAACGACGAGATCCCGCCGGAATCATAGGACGGTATATCCGGGGCGGTCCGGTTCTGGGGTAGCATGCCCTCCTGGTCTATCGATATGTTGTCCAGCATGAAACCTATGGCATCTTTCACATTGCGCGCCTGGAGGATCGTTATGCCATCCATCTTCTCCACGTTCCGCAATATCAGCATCTCGTATATCCCTTCCACCGGAGCGATGAAATACTTCGCACCGCCCTTGGCGGCGCTATCGGCTTTCTCGTAGAGGCCCCCGACCGCGCCGATATCTCCCCCATCCTCTATAGTCCCGGTCATGATAGTGTCGTTCCGCATCGTCCGGTTGTTCACCAGGGCGTATGTCATGACCGTGAACGCGGCTCCGGCGCTCGGGCCGTCTATGTAGCCCGTGCCATACCCAGAACTGAAGGAGACGAGCGCGTTGCATGAGAGCTCCTTGCTAGACGCGGCGAATGCGTATGTGACCGCCTGGTCGATGGAGTCCTGGGTGTCGGTCCCGAGCGTCGGATAGACCCCGGCATAGATGGTACCGTTCCCTTCCGTCGATGGGACGAGCTGCAATGTCACCCCTACCAGACCGCCTCCGGTCCCTACGACCGCAGGCACGTACTGCGTGATGCTTCCGTTGCAATATGGCGCGGATGATCCGGGCGCTATCGAAGAAGCGAACGCTATCGATGATATCAGCAGGAGACAGAGCACATGTAGTAAGCGCATCACCAGAACTCAGCTTAGCACCTTATTAATCTTATTCATCGATAAGCCTTGTCATGGCCAAAAGCTTGGAGAGCAAACTCAAGGACCTGCGCAGCAGCATCAGGAAGCTGGACAGCGCGCTGGCCGCGGTATCCGGGGAGGTCGACAATTCCTTCCTCGTACGGATACTCCACCAAGAGCTCGGTGACAAGGCCGTGGCGCTCAAGGCGCTCTCATCGTCCTACCCGAGCGACGAGCTTTCCATGGCCAGAAGGGTGGCCAAGATCATGGATACTAGGGAGGCCCCATCAGATTCCGGCAAGCGTACGCCGATGCCCAGGAGCATGCACACCTACTCTTCATTGAAAAGCCTTGCCATGCGAACCAAGCTGGAGCATGCCTTCGAGAAATCGGCGGTCAATAAGCAGAAGGCCAAGAACATGGTCATCTTCAGGAGCGCCGGGTTGCAGAGCCCGATACTCGAGAGCAACACATCCAAGGGGGAGGTGCGCCTCCTGGCCAAGGAGCTGGGGCTGCCGAACTGGGAGCGTCCTGCGAACGATGAACGGACCCTCTCCAGGAAAACCGAGATCGCGAGGAAATACGTGGTTTCGCTCGGATTCAAGGATGCGACCCTCAAGGTGAGCGGCAAGAAGATAAGCATAAGCGTCTGCAACGCAGATCTGGTCCACCTGACCAGGAAATCACAAGCGATAATAGGCAAGATGCGCTCGCTCGGCTTCTCGGAAGTGCTGCTGAAGCTGTGCTAGACCTTCTTGAACGCCAGTATGCCCTTGTCGGTCCTGTAGAATTCGTACCCTTCCGAGAGGTAGAGCCTCTCCAGGGCGCTGCCTGCCTCGGTTATGTAATGCGCGATCTCGTCTTTCGGGATGTCCTCGTAGAGGTATCCGATCACGTATTTCAGGTTGGACGATGCCGCCTCCTTCTCCCTTTCCGAGAGCAGTATCCTCCTGACCCCCCTGCCTTCGTAGGAGAGCAGGATGGCCGGATCCTCCAGGTAGAGCGCGTTCGGTTCCCCGCTCGTTATGCGCTTCCCTTCCATGTCTATGTGCGCGGGCCACGCGAGGCCGACGCCAACTATCATGCGGTTGACCGTGGCGCCGAAGCTCTTGCCGTAGGATATTATGTTCCCGACCTCGGCTTCGGTGACATCGAAGGCGCATCTCCTCATGACCTTGACACAGTCCTCGATGTCCTCTTCCGTGAGCTTCTTGACCTCCACGTTCTCTTCGTCCAGTAGGTGGACGAACTTCTTCTTGGGTGCGGCCTCGGCCTCGATTTTCTTCTCAGCTTGCTTGAATGATTCGACCATAAACTCACATGAAACGGGTGTTGCAGGAAGGGCACTGCGTGAGCAGCGCCTCCATCTTATATCCGCAGATAGGGCATACGTAAAACGTTTTTTTAGCCCTTTCCAATTCTGCTTCGAAATCGTAATGGCAGTTCGCGCATGATTTTATGTCCAGCTCGTTCAGGGTGCCGCATCTGGGGCACTTCCTCCGGAACATGCTCTTTATCCGGACCCCGCATTTGGGGCAGCGCTCCATGCTCAGGTTGATCGACTCCCCGCAGTTGGGGCATGACTGACGCTGGCCTTTGCCGCCGCTTTTGGGCGGATTGAGCATGCCTTTCAATATTTCTCTTATCCCCATAGTCACGGCGCCTTCGAGCAGTCTATGCAGCAGTTTATGTCGTAATCCTTCATCGGCGGGGCCGGGATGTTGCAGAACGATGTCACCGTGTCGACCTGGCTGGTCGAAGTCCCGAACCCGCAATCCAGGTTCTGGTCGCCTGTTTTAGAGAAGACGACCGGCTTGTCCTGCGGGCTCTCATACGTCTGCTTCGTGTATGTGTAGTTGTTGCCTGCGCTGTCCTGTATGCAGCATTTGTCCGGTTTGGGCAGCCCTGCGAGGACGTCCATCCACGTGTCTCCTGTAAGCTCCGACATGTCGCCGGCGATGTTCTCTTCCGTGCCGTTGGCGTACGTCTTGGTGCAGTTGAAGGTGCCTGTCATGTCGCTGCAGAGCGGGCACTGCGCTATGACCGTACCTTCCGGGCATTTCGCGAGTCCCGCGCTCAGGCCTGGCGGGAGGGTGCATTCCACCCCGTCGTCGCAGACCGGAGCGGAATGGCCTGCCGGAGGCCCGCACGTCCCCTGGCTGATATCGAGGCTCGTGCATGCGGTGCAGTTCACGCTGTCCAGAGATTCAGTCTTGGTGATCAGCGCGTTCGGAGGTATGGTGGACATCCTGTGCATCGCGTCCTGTAGGGCGCAGAATTTCGCGTCTTTGACTCCTGCGCCTGTCGGATCCACGCTGACTATCCCGTTCAGCGAGCCGGGCAGTATCGGCCTCGCCCGTCCGCCCGAATCCACGATCTGCTGGTCCCTGGCGGGGCTGTAGATTATCCCCATGATGCCCGCCTTGAGGAGCGTGTCCTGCCCATCCACTATGGTGTCGAAAAGCGTCTTGTAATTGTTGCTGTTCCAATAGATGTCGATGTCGCTCACGCTCAGTCCGACCACCATGGTCGGTTTTCCGGTGTTCTGCAACGATGCGAGGCCGTAGGACGCTATGTCATCGGCCACCGCGGTGGCATTTCCAAGCGTGCGGGCATCGTGCGAAGTCACGGAATAATCGAATGTTATCATGTCCACGTCCGCTCTCGCGGTGGGGTCTGCCATGGCCGATCTGACCACATCCCCGAAAACCGTGCTATTGTCCGGGGAATCCACCTGGAAAGCGATGAGGCAGTCGTGGCAGTAATCCCTGACTATCTGGGCGCGGTCCTTGATCGTCTGTATCTTCGGCGGTTCCACCATTATGTCCCCCAAGAACGGGAATTGGTACGATACCCCTGTGTTAAGGTCCGTCAGGTTGCTCACATGCTCGACTATGACGACCGCAGCTCCCATATTGCCGAACAGGTTCTGGAAATCATAGTCCAGGTAATTGCCTTTGGGGCCGTATGTGGCGGTGCTCCACCAATTGAAATTGAATGCGTTGTTGCGGCATCTGTTGTGCGCGGCGTCCCAGTCGCAATCCGGGTTGCTCTTGATCCAGTTGCTGATATCTGACAAATCGAGCACCGGCAGCACGCCTGATTTCATGTAATTCCCGATCTTCTGTTTTATTATCGTGGCATCAGGGATTGTCCTGGGCGAACCCTGGATGCCTAGTTCCCCTTGGTAGTCCTGGAGATCGCTTATATGCGGATTGAAGCACGAGACGTTGTCTGCGGTCGTGGTGAACCAACCCACCTGCGAGTGGTCGTATTGCACCGAGCATATCCCTTCCTCGTCCTTGGCGGTCGGACCTCCGACATCCACCGTGTAATTGGAGATATACACGCGCGACGTGGTGCTTATGTTCTGGTACGCGAGCGTGGACGTCGTGCATGGCTTGCACCACCCCAGCGTCTTGATGACCGGCAGCAGCGTGTCGGAATCTATGTCGCATTTGCCGAGCTTGTTGGTCGTGGCGTTGTACTTGAACAGGTATATGTTCGTGGAATACGCGATGCTGTAATACGGGTTGTATGTATATTGTGCAACGAAGCCGTCGTTGGTATCGACATAGTTGAGGCCGTCGGTATCCCAGTAGCCGTAGGTGTCCCGGCGCAGCTCGCAGCTGCTCGTCCCGGAGAAGTTGAGCATACGGTCATCGAACACGTTCCTATCCCGCTGTATCTGCGCCGGCAGGGATGTTAGGAACAGGTGGCCGCCCTCGGTGTCGTATTGGTTCTGCTCAGGAAACGCCGTATCCGGCGGGCCGGATCCCACCGGATCGCTGTCGCCACCCAGTACGAAATCCGGAGTCCTCACCCCTTTCTTGTACTCCATCACCCACGGCATTGATGAGATCGCACCGTCCAGCACATTGAGGCTGCCGCCGCACCCGTCGCTGAAACCCGTGCCGATGAGCGCCTTCATCCTCTGCTCGTAATACGGTTCGAATGCGTTGAGCAGCCTTCCCCATTGGGTCGGGGCAGGGACATCCAGCATTATGGCGTCTTTGCTCTCGGGGGGCATCTCGCATGGCTGTGTCGAGGGGTCCGGAGTGTCGTTGCTGCACCATGTGCTGCAGCTCTTGTATATATTGCTGCCTTGGGGCGCAGGGGCGCATATGTTCGTGCATTGGCTCAGGCAATCAGACAAGGATGCCGGGGTGTTATCCACCGCGATCGGGAATGTCGTCTGGATCGGAGTGAGGTCTATGCCGCAGTTCTTCACGACGTACATGTTCGCGATATCATCCGGGGACGCTATCGCGTATCCGAGTATGTCGCTGCCGGCATAGTTCACCTGCGTGTCGCCTGTCTTGCCGAAGAACACCGCGCCTCCGAGGTCCGGGGGCAGCGAAGGCAGCGTGACGCCGAAAATTACCGGCGGCTGGGAATCTGATGGGAATGCCATGGAGCAGTTCACGGTGACATTCTCATCCGCGCTTCCCGGGGCGATATAGCCATAAAGGGCCGGGCAGTCCTTCTTCTTCGCCAGATAGAAATCGATCGCCCATGGGGCGTACGGGTATGACAATCCTACCCCCATGAAGCTTTTGTCCACTATCTCAGACGAAGAGAAATTGCCCCAGTAGCTCTGATAGAGGTTATTGTTCTGCGATTGGTAGTCGTTGAAGCCCGGGTTCCCATTCTCGCCAGCCCCGCTGCCCGAATTGCCTTCGTTCAGCCCCCTCTGGTCCACGAGCAGGGCGGTCTGCATGTTCACGTCCACCGGAGCGATGGTCGGTTCGGTATTGCCGCTGTTGATCGTGACGCTCTTGGTGGCTCCGCAAACGACCCTCGTGAGGCCGACATCGTCCTGAACCTTGTTGCAGTCACCGACCACGTCCGTCGTCACTCCAGTGGCGGCATCGGTGCTCTGGAGCACGCCCCGGTTGTAGACGCTCGTATCGCAGCTTCCGGAGAAGCAATCGTTCGAAGAGATATCGCATTCGAATTCCGCCCTGGAGACTCCGTTGTTGTCAGTGGCGTATATATCGTTCGCATGCGCTATGGTGAGCGCCCTCCTGTAGAAATTGTCGTCTATCTGCTTCATGACCTGGTCGTCGGTCGGGAGCGGGTTCGTGCCGCTATAGGAATAATATCCTGATTTCCATACGGCTGAATAATCGAGACGGTATTCGTAGGTGCTCGCGTATTCGGATTTGTCCGGCGCTTTCGTGTCGTACGTCACCGTGCCTCCGCTCGGCAGCGTGGATGTCTTCTGCACCTGCGCCTCGCTGAACTGGAACGGCGGCGGGGCGGTCGTGTCGTTGAGGCAATCTGTCGTTATGTTGCCGTCATACGCGGTCCCGCCGTTGGCCGCGGAGAGGTAGTTCATGTATCTGTCCACCCTCTTGTCTTCTGCCTTCTGCGGGGGGTTGATGTTGCAGTACTGATCCGACATCGGGAAGAAATACCTGTATTGATCGAAGTCGTCGAACGAGCCGCCCACGCCCATCCTGAAAACGTTTATCTGGGATTTCGAGCTCGACATGATGTTCTTCAGGTTCGCATCCATGGGCAGGAACCTGCATTGCGCCTTGTAGAACTGGAGGGTCGCGCTCTGCCCGTTCACGGGCACGTCCCCCTGCGCCGAGCTCACATCGTTGTATCCCGGGGCTGCTTGCGGCTTGAAGGCGAAATCCCCGCAGACCATCGCGGTGCACGAGGGTTCGACGCATGATACCAGCTCGCTCCCGCTGCAGATGGGGATGATATAATCCGCGGTCCCTATCGTCACATTGCAGTTCAGGGTGGTGAGGTTGCATCCGTGAGTGCTCGAGAAGTAATCGTCGGTGCTGGTGAAGCTCGTGGTGTTGTAGAGCACGCATCCTTGGTTCGAAAGGTCCGTGGCATTGGCCTGGATGCAGCAGCCCAGCTGGACATTGTCGCTGACGCAACCGGAAAGGAAGATGATAATCGCCATGGCGGCCAGTATGTATGCGTGTTTCATCAGATCACTTTCGAAACCATCTTCGTTAGCTCGTACGCGTCCCCTCCGAGCACGCTCATCATGTACCTCACGAAGACGAGCGTGAGGAACAGCGCGACCAGCGGCTGGAGCATGAGGCTGATATACGATTTGGACAGGTCCTCCCTCATGGACGAGAACGAGAGCGACGAGCTCGTCCCTACCCCGGCGCTCTGCATGGTGTTCACCATTGAGACTGTGGTGGACATCGTGGAATAGCAGTAGGGATGGATATTGGGCGGAGTCGCCGCTTCGGGAGGCGCAGGGGTGAATCCGGGATCCAGGAGGATATAGAACACCGGGAACAGGAAGTACATCCCGATGGCTATCGCGATGAACAGCGCTCCGGGGCCCCGGGTGAAATAGAACGATCGCAGGAGTATCCCGACCGGGAGGAAGATGTTGAGCAGGTTGACCCTCATGTATTCGAGCAGCGCCGACTGGCCGTTGAGCCCTATCAGCATCACTGTCGCGAGGTTGTTCGTCAGCCTCATGGTCTCGGTGTCGCTGTACACCGAGCCTACCCAGTCGCCCCTTATGAAGGTCACGCCGAATACGCTGGCCATCGTGTTGAGGAAATTGAATTCCGCCGCAGCCGTGCTGCTGGTGAGGATGCTCTGCTGGATGCTCGACACGCTGATGGCCCGCTGCTGCAGCGTGCATTCTATCGCTTTGTACGCGTCGTCCATGACCGAGCCGCCCGAGGTCGAGATGGCCGTGTTGGTGCCTATGTTCATGGCGGTCCCACTGCAAGCGAGGGTGCCGCCGCCTATGTAACCCGAGGCGAGCTGCATGGCGCTCGTGACCATCACGACCAGGAATATCGCGATGAACGCGGTCGCGGCGGCCTGGAGTATCTCGGACATCGCGAAGCTCTCAAGCTCTTTTATGTTGAACGCCCTGCCGAGCATAAGTAGTAAGGAATGGAACATGACCGTCGCAAGCACCGCCAGTATGGAGAGCGGCAGCCATGTGGCTGCCCACGAGACGCCCGCGTTGCCCATGAAACTCTGTATCGACAGCAGCATCATACCTACACCAATTGCGTTAGCCTGCTTAAATCTATCTCCTCGCCCATCATCCTGGCCATGTAAGCGACGCTCGCTATCGCGGCCAGCAGCGCGGAGGTCGGGAAGAACACTGCCGCGATGAACGCGTCAGCCGAGAACGCGATCGCGCCGCCCAGGTTCTCCTTGCCGCCCCCGAAATAATGGTCATGCACATACGATTCGCCTGCCGTGCTGACCGCCAGCTGCGATGCCGGGTTCGTGGAATCCGGGAATATGCTCTCCCCGTAGTTGCCCATATTGATCCCCGCGGGCGCATACGCCGGGGTGTCCAGAAGCACCGGGCTCATCAGGTAGTATATCCCCAGCATGAGCGGGTAGATCGTCAGGAACGACAGCGCGAGCGCTATCAGCAGCGAGCCCACCGGACGCATGTACGGGAGGGCGCGGAGGAAAACCCCCAGCGGCAGGAACAGGAAGACGAAACCGTGGTAGATGAACAGGAGTATGAACAGGAAATTGAGCGCGGTGAAGTACGCGATGATCGTGGAGTTGAAGAACACGTTCAACGCGGCGATTACCGCTCCGTACCCTCCGAAGGGCTGCTCGGTGTCTCCCGAATAGCCGAAGAAGCATCCCAGGCCGATACGGCCGATGTTGTAGTCGCAGATGAACGCGTTGAAATACGAGAGCACCGTGTACGCCTCCAGGTGGTATCTCACCATTATCATGGCGTTGTGCGAATAGTTCACGGAGCCTTCGAGGTAATCCTTCGCGGCGTCGTAGACGTTGATGCTGGGGTGGGTGCCGGGGAGGCTGAATATGCCCGCGATCTCATGCATGTCTATCGAGCAGAACGTCGTGACCGCGAGCATGATCAGCGCGACCGAAGCGATCGATATGACCAGCTGGACGATCTCTGTCTTGGACCACAGCGTGAGCTTGGGGTTCGAGAATGCGGTCCCTGCCATATAGCTCAATGCGATGAGTATCATCGTGCCCACGGAAGCGTATGCGAGGAGGGGGAGCACCGCGTTGTCGAACACGGTGCCGCTGCCGCACATCACGGTGTCTGCCCATGCCATCGATGATACCAGGAGCGCGAGCAGAGCGAACTTCGTGAGAGACATCAGACAAACCTCGAGATCGCTGTGACGTCGACTTCAGCGCCCGCTATCGAACTCAGCGTCCTTATGCCCGCTATCATCATCAGGAGGGCTATCACCGGGCCGAGCGTGGCTTGGATGAGCATGACGTATAGGTAGCCCTTGATGTCTCCCCTCAACATGCAGTATGTGCCGACCGCGTTCGCATCGTTGCTCCCCCCGAGGAACGTGTTGCTAAGGGCATTGCCCCCTCCGGAGCCGCAACTGACCGGGGTGCCCAGCCCGGACATGAAGGATCCGGTGTCCAGCGGATTGCATGAGGGTATGCTCGGCGTGCCGCTCACCGGGGCGTACTGCGCGACATTGGCCGCATCCGGGCTGCTGGTCCCTGCCGTGCTTATGAACGTGACAGCCATCATCTCGTTGAATATGATCCCCATAGGCAGGAGTATGTACATCGATATGCCAAGGGCGATCAGGAATCCGCCGGCCCCGCGCGTGAGCTTGAATGTGCGCAGTATTATGCCCAGCGGAAGCAGGAACGAGAGGCCGAACTGCGTGGCTATCTCCAGCAGCTTGTACATGGCGGCCAGCTCCCCGAGCGCGAAGCCGGCTATGCTGCCGGCCATGGACATGGGCGTGGGCAGCATGCTGTAGCCGCCGCATGCGCTGACCGAATACCCTACCTGTATGATATTGCACGAGCCGCCTTTGGACGCTTCATTGGCTATGGTGTGATCGATGCTGGTTATCGTGTTGAACAGGTTCGTGACGTTCGTGGTGGTGTCGTTTATGATCATCATGGCCCCGTCCTGCATGTTGGTGCCGGAGCCGCTGAAAGCCACATTGTTCGATATCGTGTTGAGCACGCCGTCCGAGCCCACGAGCAGGACCATCATGATCGCGACGGCGATGACCTGGAAGAACTCCTCCTTGGCCGTCAGCTGCAGCTCGTTGATCCCGAACCCCATGCCTATCATATACAATAGGGCGAGCAGGCTGACCGAAGTCACTATGGCGAGCGCTGCCGTGGCCTGCCATGCCGCGAACGCGAGCGGGATGAGCAACAGCAGCAATGCCAGTTTCTTCATCAGAACACCTTCGATATGCCCGGGATCTCGACGTCCCCTCCTAGGAATGTTGATAGACCCTTGATGAACACCAATGTCGCGACGATGTTGAACAGCGGCAGCACGTAGACCGGCACCATGAGCCTGGACAGGTCCTGTATGTCCGCGTCTCCGGCCAGCCCGTCCCCTCCTATATTGGTGCCCGGCTGGTTCACCGGAGCGTTGTCCGGCGGTTTGCAGATGTCCGAGCATTCGGTGTTTATCGGAGGGTTGTACATGTACTCTGACTCATCGAAGAGGCATGATTCGCAGACGTTGAACGGTATGTCCGTGCGGTATTGCACCGGGCAGCTGTCGTCCCCGCAATTGCCGTTCGTGTACTCGTAAGGCATGTTCGTGCCTCCGGTCAGCAGATGGTCCCAGTTGCAGGACGTGCAGTTCCCGGTGGCGGTCGCGGCTTCCTTGTCCGCCTGCAGATCCGATTCGGTGACCTCGCAGCCCGCATGGCATTTTCGGCACTGCGCGGAGACGTCCGTGCCGGTTACGGGGTCTTTTCCCGTGCAAACGGATGGGAGCTGGCTGGACGGGACGCTCCCGTTCCAGAAATCAGCTACCCGGCACACCGAGGGGCAGCCCGCGCAGATGTCATCGCATGTCCCTGTGGGCGGGACGACGAATGTGCAGGATTGGCTCGCATTCAGGCTGACGACGCAGTCCTTGGCGTAGTTGCATGCTTGCACCACGGAAGAGCTGGCCTGCGACGGCTTGGTCGCCCTCGACTTGAAGGTCGGCGACTCGTTTATGTATGCCATCCGGCACTCGAAAGACGAATTGAGGCAGGTGCCTCCGGTCTGGTTCTTGTTCGTGGCATCGAGATCGCAGTTGCTCCGCAGCGGCGGGATGGATTTGCAGGCCAGGGGGCAGCTATCGTATTCCGTCTGGTTTATCTCGTCGCTGGGCACGAGCCTCGTCACCTTGCATTCGGCAGGAACCGCTGCGCACGCGTAGGCGACGCCCGATGTGAGGTTCACGCAATCCGGCGCGGTGGGGTATGGCAGCTCCCTGCAGACCGTGGGGCACTGGCTCGCGTAATTCCCGTTTATGTTCGGCCCCAGCTTGGTGCCGTTGTTGTATGGGAAGCAGGACTGGACATTCTGGTTATACGCGAAATATGTGCTATTGGTCGTAGTCGCCTGTGCGGAATCCAGGCTCCCGTTTATGATCCCTTCGGCGGTATTCTCGTCGCTGAAGGCCAGGTAGATGCTTTCGGTGTCGTTGAACGCCATCGTGCTCGTCCCTTCCTTCAGGTACGCGAGCGGGGTCTCTATCAGGCATTCCGAAGGGCAGTTCTGCGTCTCCTGCCCATACGCCTGATCCCCATTTGTGACCGTGTTGAGCGTCAGCCAGTCGAAGATATACATCCCCGGGAAGAAGAACATCACGCCTATCGCTATCGCCATCAGCAGCCCGCCGAGTTTCCTCGAGAAGAAGAAACTGCGCAGCACAATCCCTATCGCGAGCACCACCGGGGCCATATTGAACGATATCGCCATCACGAAGAACCGCTGGGACTCCATGAAGGACAGGAGGTTGGAATAGTATTCGAACACGATGCCGTATTTGTCCATGTTCAGGACATTCTGCGCCGCGAACGTTCCGGATACGCTGACCTGGAGGCAGTATATGGATATGCACGTGAGGCCGAGCCTCCGGTTCATCCAGCCGCCAGCATCCACGTTGTTCTTCAGCACGCCTTTGGACTTGTCTATCGCGGTGTTGATGTAATTGTCGAGGTATCGTTGCGTGACCGCCTGGAGGCATGTGGCTCCGCTCGGCGCGACGCCCGAGCCCGTGGGCATGCATTCGGGGACGTTTATGCCGCTCGATGCGGCTATCCCGATGACGACTATCTCGATGAAAGCTATGGCACCGATCAGCGCCGCGATCATGATCGCGTTGGTGAAGACCTGGACGAGCTCGTTTCCGGCCCATGCCTGGAGCTCGGGCATCTCGAAGCCGATGCCCACCGCGTAAGCCATCGCGACGAGTATGATCGATATCATGATGGCGATGATGGAGAGCACCATCCAGTTGTTCGCTACTTCCAGGGCCGAATTCGTCGTCTTCTGCTGGAATATCTGCGTGACATTGCTGTCTGCAGAAGCCATCCCGACTAGCAGGAACAGGGCCAGGAGCGCGAGCAGTTTCTTCATCCCATCACCTTCAGTGCCTTATTCATCGCGGTAAGGAACGTTATGACTATTACTATCGTCAGGTTCGGAAGGAAGAACGCCTGGGGTATCAATCTGGCCACCATCCAGAACCCTTCCGTGTTGGTGCAGACCGAATCCGGGGTGCAGTTGCCTCCGTCCGCCACATAGTCGCATACCGCTCCCGAGAACTCCGAGCAGTCGCTCTTGCTAAGCAGGGAATCGTACATGGCGAAATTGAACACGTAGAGGAAAGGGACGATGACATAGAGCGCGAGCGAGAGCGCTATGAGCATGTTCCCCATCTGCCTCGTCGGGATGAAGATGCGGAGCAGGAACGCGATCGGCAGCAGCCATGTGACCACGTTGCCGTCGATGAACTGCAGCGCGAGCTTCTGCATGCTGATGCTCATCATGGCCGGGATCAGGAACGAGTTCAGTATCATATCATACTGGTTCGAGACGATCCTCTTGTACGATGCCGCGGTGGACGTGTAGGAATTCAAGAGCGGGAACTGCAGACTCCACGACATCGTGGAATCCATTATGTTGTCGAGATATTTCTGGATGTAGACCGTAGACATCTGCTGCGCGTCATCCAGCGCGGACTTGGCATAGCACGTGGCCACGCTCGTCATCGAGCTGCCGCTGTTGTAGCACGTCGTCGTGGTGATCCCGGCGTTCGCGAAGACGGATGCGCTGAAGAAATCTATCACCGAGCAGGATGTGAGCACGATGCCGCTCATGGCGAGGAGGATGAGTATCGAGAAACCCAGGTGGTATATCTCGTCCTTTGCGAATATGGTGAGCGACGGGTTGTTGGCTGCGGTCCCGATCGTGTACGCAAGCGCTATTATGACTATCGTGAAGATGATGACCACGATTATGAGGCCCTGCACGCCGTTCGCCTGGCCCAGTATGACATCCGTGGCGTTTGCCATGCACGCCATGTTGGCGAACGCGGCCGAGCATAGCAGGAGCATGAAGAGCGCGAGTTTGTTCATCATACCAGCCTCTGTATGCCCGCCATATACCATTCGCCGCCGAGCGCGGTCGAGATGCTTCTCGCTCCCACTACAGTGAATGTCATGATTATGATTATATCAAGATAGATGAGCAGCACCAGGTCGTTGATGGCCATCAGGAAAGTCTGGAGCGTGCCGTATACGTCCAGGCCGTAGTTGGTCGATGCGACCGCATCCCTCGCCACTATGGCCGCTTCCCACGTGAGCAGGAGCGCCGCCATCACGAGCTGGAGTATCTCGGTTATGAGCGGATAGATGACATACTGCACCAGAGGGAAGCATGCGGCGAACAGGCCTTCTCCCACGAACGGAATGAGCAGGAGGGGGGAGCATACGACGAGAGCGAACAGCGGGTCCGTGAGGCCGAGCATCGTCCTGATGAACGCCGATTGGCAGAGCGGCCCCACAGTGGATGTGATCAAAGAGAGCGGCTCCGGGATCATGCTCCTCAGGTCGCCGGCGCTCAGATGCGGGGCTGGCATTATGGCTGGTGGGATGGTCCCGTTCAGCGCATCCGCGACTATCACCGAATACGGGAGCAATACCATTCCTGCCAAGGCGAGGGCGATGAGGGTGTTGCCCAGCCTCCGGCTGAACGGTATCAACCTGATCATGAATGCGAGCGGGAGCAGGATCTTCGGTCCGACCACCTTCATATATATTATGAGCATCCTCACGGCCTCTATCAGGAAGATGGCGTTCGTGAGCCCCTGCGTCGCCATGGTCAGCGTGGTGAGTATGATGGCGATGCCCGCGAGAGGGTTCGTGGAATAGCTTATCGAGACGTACCATAGCGGGACGTTTATGTACGGCGCGAATGTGGCCGCGACCCTCACCCTCGCCGCGGCGAGTATGACTCCGGCGTACGCGTCGTCGAATTTCCCGAGCCAGCTGTCCAGTATCGTCTGGGAATGGCCCACGTAATCCGTGGTGCCTGTCAGCGCTATGCTTATGCCGTTCGAGCTTATGAAGAAGCCCAATATCAGGCCGATGAGGATGAGTGCGACTATGAACTCCCGTATCTCGGTCTTCGCCCAGGCCTCGAGCTTAGGGTCTGAGATGGACGTGGCCAGCATGTTGACCGCAGCCAGGAATATTATGACAATCAAGGCGATGATCGGTACCACGAACGTGAGGTCTATCGGCTGTACACTGGCTGTCGGGCTTGCGGAAGCTATGGTGAACAATAAGAGAAGCAGCAATCCTTGGCCCGCACGATGCATGCGTAGTTTTCTTGCTCACCTATTAAAACGTTTCTCACGCTGGCGCATCGTTTCCTCCCCAGAATCCGAAATGGTCCATGGCATGAAAATTTATAAACCTGCCAAGCCGATACCTATCATGCTGTCCGATGTCCTCCGTTCGCGGCTCTTTTCCGGTTTCTTGCTCTTCAGCTTCATGCTCTGCATCCTGGCATCCCTGTCATACGCGCAGGAGTGCCCAGTATGCAACGACTTCCTGAACCGACCGCAGGCAAAAGTCCTCGTGGGGGTCGACCAGGACACGCATGTCGCCCAGATAAACGTGTATTATGATAATGCGACGGCGACGCCTTCGCGCCAGCCTGTCAACGATTCGACCATCCTGGTGGAGCTGACCAACTCTAGCGGATTGAAATCGCTCTATAAGACGTATACGGATAATAGCGGAGAGGCGACGTTCGACTTCACGCAATGGGCCGGGGCGTGCGTTAACATAAAGGTCCTCTATTGCCCGTTCTGCGACGTGGCCGGCGGCGACTGCGGATTCGCCCAATGCACAGCCTACGCGGATATCAGCAACGTGACCGGCCATTATACCAACATACCAAACGATGCCGTGACGAATCCGGCGGTCATACCCGAGTGGGGCAGCACAACAGCCCCGAATCCATTGAATTCCAACCTTTACTTCCCTGACCTCACTACCGTTTCATATTGCGCACCGCCATCCGTGCAGCTGGCGACCCCGGCGATCTGCCTACCATTGATAATCATATTCGCATTGCTCTCCGGAGCGCTCTACATGACCGGCAGGAACCCGTTCGCATCCTTCAATATGGGCGGAGGCCGCGTGGGCAAGCACATACGCTATCAGGCGAGGGGCCGCGGTTTCTCCATGAACGTCCAGAGCGTCGCGACCGCCGCTTCATCCATCACCAAAGTCGCTGAGGGCCCGAAGGATGCCAATGGCAAACCGATGAGCCGTCTCGATGCCATGAAAGCAGAAGCGAAGCAGATGGGCGGCCCGCTCAAGGCGTTCGGCGGCCCTTTGATCTCCGGTACCCGGTCATCCGCCGCGCTCGGGTTGCATGCGCAGGCCACGGCGCTCAGCAAAGGTGGGGGGAAAGGGTCGTACGGCAAAGCCCTCGACACGCTGGCGAATCCGCAGGGCAGGAGCACTACGCAGGCAGCCGGAACTCTTGTATCGCGTGGTAACCAGCAGATCCTCACCGGAGCCGGAGGGGGTCTCCGGCTGAGCGATATGATGAAAGGAGGCGCAGGGGTTGGCGGAAGCGGAGCCAAGCTCGACTGGAAAGCGGTCGGCCTTCTCGCGTTCACAGGATCCGCATTGGGAAGGATAGTGGATTCTTACGCTACCATAGGCAACGGCAATGCACTCATGACCAGATTTCTGAATGATAAGGACAAGGCAGCTGCCAGGGCCCAGAATGACATGGCAGTCATCGCCATGTACAATAAACAGGGCGGCCTCTCGGTCGCTCTCCCGAACGGAAGCTATGGTGTCCTGCAGCCCGGGAGCTCCAAGCCTGATGCAAACGGTAATATCACCTTGGTCTACAACGTGCTGCCTGAAGCCGGCGCTGCAATAATGGATGGTAAGGTCACTCCAAAAACAGTCACGGTCACAGTAGCCCAGGAACTCGATGCTAAGGGCAAACCAGTCCTGAATAGCGCCGATCCTGTCACGATAAAGATCGTGACCCCGGCAAAACTGGACGCCACGGGTAAGATCCTCCAGCCAAGCGAGGCCAAAGAGTACCAGGTCTTGGCTAAGACAGACCCGAAAGGCAATGTCTCATTTTACATAGAGCAATCTGTGGGTGGCAAGCCCGTGCAAGTGCCCGTCTTAGTGGAGAAGAATAATGTGCTTACCGTGGCTGGGCAGCCTGTGGAGATAACGAAAGGCCTGCCTTCGAATAACCCCGCGGCCATATACGACACCTTCGGAGCCAAGGACGGCAAGATGGTGAATCAGGAGCCGGAATTGAAGATAGCATCGATCGCGACCGCATTCTCTGTGGCGGGAAGCAAAGAAGATATAAAAGTGAACATCGTTCCGGGCAGGGGGCCCTCTGGGCAGGAATCCACAATCGAAAACCCCACGGGGCAGAAATTCGACGCTTCAATGGTAAAAGGATACGCGGAAGGGGTCGCCCTCAAGACCATGGGAGTGACCACCCTGGCAGATAAAGGGAATGCCGCCAACCTGTTGGCTGGCCAGGCGGCCGCATTCAACGATCTTTCCTCGGTCATCGATTCATTCCGTACGAACAGCATAGCCGTCCAGACAGCCAAGGCGGATGACTGGAAGGATGCTGAGAAGAAGGCATGGGGAGAGCTCGCGCGTGAACACCCGGAAGCGTTGCCAGCAGTCAGAAAGGCCGAGCAGGAGATCGCTGCGGATGCATTGGCAAGCAGGGGCATATTCTATTCTCCGGCAGAAGTCAATACCCTGCCGCCAGAGGAAACCAAAGGCCGGGCGTTCGCCAAAAACAACACAGAAGCTCTTTTCGATATAAAACAGGCCTTGGAGTCCTCCGTTTTTTCGGACCCTAAGAAGAACTCGCAGATGGGGGCCGAGATTGCCGCCAAGTTCGGGGTGCAATCGCAAGGCGAGGTTGTTGCTGCTGCAGTCACCATGATGGTGAACTCTGGGCAAAGCGTGGATGATCTGAAGAAGACGAATCCAGAAACAGCAAAGATCTTCATGCAAGCTGCCGTTGATCAAGCATTGAAAAACGGCACGATAAGCCCGGCGGACGCATCGAAGCTCACGAGCCCGGCCGCGGTCAAAGAATTCAATATCGGTGTGCAGGTGGAAGCCAATTCAGCAGGGAATATCCTCGGAATGATTCCGAAAAGCAATGCCGCGCAGGTTCCGGTGGCAGAATTGAACGCAATACGGAACACCGATGTGTCCACGACAGCCGCGTGCGAGCGCGCAGGAGTCCCTGTCCCGCCTGCCATGGCCGCAGCCAATGCCGAAAGGAAGACGCTCGAGGCATCTATCCTAGCCAGCGACCAAGTCAGCCAATTGGTTGCCAAAGGCGACCTCACCCGCGCTCCGGAGCGGCTCCAGATCATCGCGGACAGGCAGAATGATTACATGCGGACCGGTTTAGCTGAGGCGGTGCCGGGAATCCCCAAGGCGGCGACGAACTATCTGAATTCGGCCGACAACCAGAGAGCCCAGCTCGCAGACTTGAACATCACCTTGCTCAAGAGCGCGGCGTATACCGATCAGGATGGGACACCCCATATAAGAGACGCGAACCTGAGAGAATCGTTCACCAAGAGGATGGATGATAACGCGGCCGAGTACAGGGAAGCGCTCAATCCCGAAAAACCGGATTTCGTCGCAGCTGCCAAAATCGCGCATGCAAATGAAGGCATATGCAGGGCAGTCGGAGATAATAAGGCCGCTTCCACGTGGAATTATCTAGGGGAGGCGCCTTCGGTCCTAGCAGCTGAGCAGGTAGCCGGGAAATTCAACCCCACTTTAGATGAGAGGAAAGCTGCCGAACGGGCCGCAGACGCCGAGAGGGAGAAAGTGATCCGGGCCGCAGTCCCTGTCGGGCCTCCGACGCTAGAACAGCAGAAGGCTGCTGAGCAAGCCGCAACCGCTAAGCTGGATGAGATGCTGCGATCTAGCTCCGGTGAGACCCTGGGGAGGGAGGCATATAAGTCGTCTATATACTTCAATGATTTCGATCCTAAGAAGGGGGTCATTCCTTCTGGTGTTGACATAGCAATACGTGCTGAGGATAATTTGAATGACATGAATGCGAAAGTCGGTCAGATGGAAGAACAGGCCGCAAAAATAGTCGAGGCCGCCGTAAAGAAGGAGAACAGCGGATCACCGGAGCAGCGGTTCGCCAGGAAGGCCTTCGAGAAACCCGACAAGTCCGAGAAATCCTGATGGTTATGGAAACACCGACGCCGATCAAGCGCCTCAAGCGCCTTCTCACCTCGGGCAACCTCTGGCTCTATCTCCTCTCGCTCATCAACAGCGAAGGGAAGCTGTACGCCTACAATCTGGACGAGCAGATAGAGAAGCGGTTCTCGTTCAAGCCCGACAAGATCATGGTGTACATAGTGCTATACCGCCTGGAGAACGAAGGCCTCATCAGTTCCGAGACCCATGAGCGGAGGAAATACTACACCCTGAGCGCGAAAGGCAAGGAGTCCCTCTCTGCCGCGCGGGAGCATTTCAAGATGCTCGCGAAGAGGCTCTGAATGCGCATCATCATCACGGGCACTCCTGGCACCGGCAAATCCACAATATCTGCCATCCTTTCGAAAAAAACAGGATTAGAGCTCATCAGCATAACCGATATCGTCCACAAGAAGATGCATCTTGGCCCCAAGCACGAAGTGGATCTGAAAAAACTGGCCAGGCACCTCCGTTTCCTTGGAAAAAATAAAAATTTCATAGTGGAGGGTCATCTGGCATGCGAGATGAGATTGCCTGCCGATCACGTCATAATCCTGCGTACGAATCCGAAAATCCTCGAGAAAAGGATGGAGAAGCGCGGATACTCCAAGCTCAAGATAGAGGAGAACCTGATGGCCGAGATGCTCGACTACTGCTCCCAGCGCGCGCAGAACGAGTACGGGAAAAAACCGCTCGAGCTGGACACCTCGAAACGAAGCCCAGCTACATGCGCCAATAAAATCCTTGCTGCTCTAATGCAAAAGAAGAAAAAGATAGACGGCATAGACTATTCAGGATCACTGATATCCTTCCTGAGGCTGAACCATGGAAGAAAATGAAGAGACCGAAGAACCGATGCAGGATAGTCCAGCCCCGGCAATTATCCATCCGGCCAAGAAGCCCAAGGAGGAGAAGAAGCTCATAGAGGCGGCGCTTTTCATCAGCTCGCGCTCCATGTCGCTAGAGGAGTTCCGCGCGCTCACAGGGATCGGCGCCCTGGGCTACATCCAGGGGGTCGTCGAAGAGCTGCGCAAGGACTACGAAGAGCGGGGGAGCGCCATAGAGATAATGGAAGCCGGCGGCAAGTACGAGATGCGCATCAGGAACGACGTGCTCCAGCGGGTCAAGCAGTTCGCGCAGGACATAGAGATAAGCAAAGGCGCCCTGCGTACGCTCGCATTCATATCCAAGCATGACGGAATCCTGAAATCCGAGCTGGTGAGGAAGATCGGCACGCAGGTCTACGAGGATGTCCGGGAGCTCGTGGAAGCGGAGTTCGTGAAATCCGTCCGTGCCGGAAGGACATCCAAGCTCACGCTGACGGAGAAATTCAGGAAATACTTCGTCCAGGCGCCGAAGATCGAAGAGGCGCCAGTACAACAGACGACATTGTGATGCTGACGTCGCATAACCTGGTAGTGCGCTGGTCTTGAAAACCAGTCCCCCTGGGATCGCAGGTTCAAATCCTGCCGTCAGCGATTTTTCCCACTCCCAATTCATTTAAATACTTTCTAATTTCATTACACATAAGGTGTATCTATGGAAGCGGATCGTATCGTTACAGAGCTGTTCTTAGAGAACTCCACATTCAAGGAGGTCTCAAAATTCGCCAAAGAGGTAGAGAAGCAGGGCGTCAAGCCGTTGCTCATGCCCCCGGAGGACCGCGGGATCAGCACCCACCTGATAATAGAGGCGCCGGATCTGCCGAAGGTCCGGAAAATCCTCAAGGACAAAAGCATCAACGCGATAGAGAAGGAGGTCATAATCATAAAGCTCGAGAACCGGCCCGGCACCATGGCCGAAGCCGCGAAGAAGATATCCGACAAGGGCATCAACCTGCTCTACGCCTTCTCGGTGACGATGTCCCCGACGCTCTCGTACGTCCTGCTCAGCTCTTCGGACAACCGCGCGGCGCTCAAGGCATTGAACGAGCCTTGATTCTTCTATCTATTATGCTTTCGGTGTCAGGCCCGGTGCCTATCAGCGTTACCGGGACCCCGATCTTCTTCTCCACATCTTCTATGAACGATTTCGCTTCCTTGGAGAGTTTCGCGTATTCCCTGACGCCTTCGTTGCCCGGGAATCTCACATCCACCTTAGTTATCGCTATCTGAGTCGCTCCGTTCACCGTCGCCGCGAGCCGCAGGTCGTCGAAATGCAGCTCCATGGACGTCCTCCTCGGCCTTCCCGTGACCGTGCCGTACTCCTGCATATTCTTCGATTTGGCTTCCTCTACCCCGACCTCATCCTTGAGAGGCCCGCCTCCGACCCGCGTGGTGTAGGATTTTATGACCATGACTACCTCATCGATCTTCGTGGGTCCCAGGCCGACGTCAGCCGCGATGCTGGATGCAGATATGTCCTTGGATGTGCAGAACGGATAGGTGCCATAGAGCACTGACAGCATGAACCCCTGCGTGCCCTCGATTATGACGTCCTTGGCCGAATTGACCTCTTTCACGACGTCGATGATGTACGGTTTCAGCTCTGGCGCATCCGTGACCATCTTTCCGATACGGTTGACCCTGTCCGAGACGGCTGGCCCGCATCCTGTTTTCGTAGTCCCAATCTTCTTGGAATTCTCGGAAGCCGTATCGCGCTCGATGTTCTCCTTGGTGATCAGGCCCGCCCTGAAATCTATGAAGCATCTCTTGTGGGCGTCTATCATCCCCACTTCCTTGAGGAACACCTCGGGATTCACCATCACCCCGGCGCCTATCATGAGCTTCGCCTTATCGTTCACGAAGCCGCAGGGGAGCATCCTCATCGGGTACCGTTTCCCCTTGTAATTGACCTCGTGCCCGGCATTCGGGCCGACGCCGCCCCTCGCTATGATCTGGGGGTTGTCCGCCAGCGCCAGATATGAGAGTATCTTGCCTTTCCCTTCATCGCCGTACTGCCCTCCTACGACTATGGTTTTCATGGTTTATCGCCTTCATTTCCCGCTCTGATTTATTATTCCCTCTGTATCTTCTCCGCATGAGCTATGAACGTATCGACGCATTTCTTCAAGGTCTCCTTGGTATGCGCCTTAGCCGACGCGCCGGCGGCCTTGCTATGCCCGCCTCCCGCACCGCCCAAGCTTTTCCCGACCTCGAACATGACGTCGTTGAGCGGCACCTTCACCGACTTTGCCGCCCTCGCGGATATCCGCGTCTCCTTCTCCTTGTCTTTCCATTTGGCCACGAATGCCACGTCCGCGGCTTCGCTTATCAATGAAGCGGCATCGCTCTCGTTGCTCCCGACCTCGGATGTGGCGATCACGTACCCCGCGGCATAGACGAACTCCACGCGTTTCATGGCGCTCAGGAGCGCTATCTTGGTGTCGTCCTTGGGCGCAGGCTCGGCGTATTCGAGCAGCTCATGGTACGGCGCTTCCGCCTTCTTCATGAGCCGGCCCAATGTCTCGAATGTCTGCGCCCTGGCGGACTTGAACCTCGCGCCATCGGCTATTATCCCGACAGACAATGCGAATGCGACGTCCTTCCCTATCTGCTCGTGGTGGAGCAGGTTGGCGACTATCTCCGCGGCTGACGGCGATTCGGGGTCTATGAACTCGGTCTCGCCTTTCATGTCACGGTTATCTCCGCGGTGGTGGTCGACTATGCAAAGGACTTTCCATCCTTTCGCTTTGACCGCGAGCACGTACGTGCTGGTGTCGACCGCTATGATTCCCTGGAAATCCTTCTTATCGAGCTCGGAGATGTCGACCGTCGCGATGCCCAGCTTCTGCGCGAGCATCTTGCCGCCTTCGGTCATCTCCTCGCTGGTGGCTATGACGCTCCCTGGGAACAGGCAGCTCAGCGCATAAGCGGATGAGAGCGAATCGACATCTGCCCGGTCATGGGCCACGATGACGATCCGGCTACCGTTGTATTTGGATAAAAAAGCCTGGAATTCATTCCCCAGGTTTCTCATAACCCTTCATTTTCTCCTGGAGCTTCTTCTGCGTGTCCATCACTATCGTTCGGAGCTTCTCCTCCTGCTTGCCTATGGCGTTGAGCTTTACTTCCACGAGCTCTTCCCTCTCCTTGAGGTCGGATTCAGCGCCCTCCTTGGTCGTGTGCATGAGGATGGATCCGATGGAGCGGTAGACCTCGCCTTTGGCTTTCTTCAATTCATCCAAAGCGTGCTTTATCTCGTTGGATTGTATCTGCAGTTGGTGTTTCTGTATAAGTAGAACCTCAAGCTGCTTCTCCATGTTCTCGTATTCCACAAGCTCTTTGCCGAGATCTTCAGTATCCTTCTTCATTCTCGCACCTCATGAATATTGTATAATCATGAACATCTCTCACTATTCTTTTAAAATGCTCGTCTATCCGTCCGATTTCTCTTCAATCCCTTCGAACACCTGGAACGCGCGCATGTACGCGTTCACCGATGCCCTCATGGCGACGACATCCTGCGCTTCCACCGTTAGTATGAGCTTTTTCCCGCTGATCTCTATCTTCGCGGATGACCGTTCGCTCAAACCCCCTTCATGGGTCACCGACTTCGCCGCGGCTTCGGGATCCGGGAACTCGATTTCCATACGGCATCTGGCTTTCATTTTTTCCCTCCTTGCAGCGGCCTCTCTCCTGCCCAGGCCCATCTCCCCATCTCATCTATCCTTATCATCGAGATTATGGCCGCCTCGCCTTTCCTCTCTTCTATGATGTTCAGCATGGATTCGCCGCGCCTCCGCGCCTCTTCTACGAGAGAGTCTATGGTCTTTTTGCCACGCGCGATATACGGTTCCTTGCTCTCTTTGGCGATCAGGCCTGCTTTCCTGCGGGTCTCTTCCGAAGAGTATCTGCTTGTTGTGAACACCTGAATCCCCCTTCTTTGGATAAAAACCAGGAATAAAAAAATAGGAAAAATCAGTCCGTCTTGAACTCTCTCACGATCGGGGGCGTTATCTTGAGAAGTATCTTCGCCCCGGTCGTCGGGAAGACGAACTTGTCCCCGCCAGCGACCGTGACTGTGGCCCCTGTTTTCAGATCCTTGTATTCTGCCATTCGATACACCTCAGGATGATTTCGCGAATTCCGCTATCATGCGCGTGGCGATCTCGCCCGCTTCGCTCGTGAAGGAATATGCCGCACCTGCGAAGACCGCTTCGCAGCCCTTGCATTTCCAGAGCGCGTTCGCCTTGCGCACCAGCTTCAGCTTGTGGCATTTCGGGCATTCGTAGCGCGATCGCTTGGCTAATATCTGCTTGTCAACGGCCTTCCTTATCGAGGCTCCGTATTTCTGAGTGTGCATTTTAATCCCTCTTGAGCAACTCTCTTATGTCGTTTCCGGTTTTAAATGCTATGTCTATGAGCTCCAGGAGCTCATCCCTCGATAGGGCGCCCTTGGATTTCTGCATCGCGCAGACGTGCTCCTCGGTGGTCCCGATCGTCATCTTGGTCTCCAGCACGCGCTCCTCCTCCCTCGAGGGGTCCACGAGCCAGCTGTTCCCGACCTTGATCATCGTGGTCGTGACCGGAAGCACCTGCGGGTTGAGGGACTTCTCGTATTCACCCCTCACTATCTTCGCGTTCTCGACCTTCGGTATCCTGGTGTCCATGAGGGCCGCAGCCGCCGCGATGGATGCCGCGTCGGTGTAGTTGCCAGCGTCGTTCATGACATATATGTCCATGTAGAGCCCGAGGACCTTGTCGTCCTCGATGAAGAATGATTTCACATCCACGCACTCCGCGCTCCTGACCGCTCGGTCGACGACCCTCGCCATCTCGATCGAATTCTCGTCCGGAGGACCTGGTTCGAATCTCGCCGATGCGCTCGGGAGCAGCTCCGCGTTCGTCATGAGCACGCCTTCCTTGGGCCTGTCCGCGAACGGCTTGAGCACGTCGAATTTGTTGGCTACCAGCACGGTCGTGTCGCCTATCGTCGCGATGGCGGATCCTTCCGCGGTCGTTATCACGCCGCGCTGGATGGTCACGGGTCTCATGTCGCTGAAGCCCCTGCCGTCGAACCTGATGCCTTTGCTGAGTGTATTTCCCATGACGTCCCTTCTTATATGGGACATTATGATGTCTCTTACTTCTTCTCCCATGTCATCACCACTGCATCTTCTCTTTCTCGCCCTTCTCGTAGAATCGTTTGAGCGCATCCGCCTGCACTTCGTGTACCTTGTCGCAACCGCGTTCGGCCATGTCCAATGCCTGGATGACCTGGTCTTTCGTGAGCAGGCCGTCCATCTGCACGAGCAGGATCTTCCTGTCCCGGTGCGATATGGCTATCGGCATGTCCGATTGCCCGAAGTTGTCTTCCAATTTGTTCAAATCTAGCGCGAGCGTCTCGCCGGCCTTGCCGACCGCCACTGCGGCGACCATGTCCTTCATCGGGATCCCCGCGTTCGCGAGCGCGACCGACGCAGCCGTGATGGACGCGGTTCTCGTGCCGCCGTCGGCCTGGAGGACATCGATGTAGATGTCTATCTGCGTGTTCGGGAATTTCTCCGCTATCACGAGGTTCTCGAATGCTTCGCGTATGACCTTGGAGAGCTCGTTGCTCCTCCTGGAAGGGCCGCTCCTGCTGTGCTCCTCGAGGGATGAGAACGGGGACATCATGTACCTGCATTTCACGAGAGCGTGGTACGGGCTCGCGTCATGCCTCGGGATGCACTCCCTGGGTCCATAGACGCCGCACACGATCTTGTTGCCGCCCCACTGCACGTAAGCCGATCCGTCCGCTTCAGGGATCACGCCGACCTCGATTCGGAGGTCGCGGAGGTCTTCCATGCCCCGGCCGTCTGTCCTTTTCCCATTGACTATCAGTTGGATATCGCTTTTTCCGCCCATTGTTTCACCTTTGCTCGAATCTCTGCTCATCCCCGGCTTCTTCGCTCGGGGCAATCCCGCCCTCTATCTGCTCGCGCGTCCTGACAGGACCGCCTTTGGCTGCCGCGAGCATGTTCGCGACCTCGTCCGTGAGGCCTGATTTGTGGGCTTTCCTCTCTATGAGCTTTATCGTTTTCAGCAGTAATGGCATGTCCGAGTTCTCGCTTATCCAGACGTACCCGTTGTTGCCTACCATGATGTCTCCGCCGGTGTAGTCCTTGAGCAGGCTTATCATGCTGCTCTTGCGGCCGATCAGCCGCGGCACCTTGGCCGAAGGGAACTCTATGATTTTGCCCTTGGGCAGGCGTCTGACCTCGCCCAGGTCCACGTCGCCGACCTCGTTCACCATCTTCACGCGGCATATCACGAAATCGCCGAGCTGGAGCGTGAGGCGCACGTCGCGCGTGGGGATGAAACCGCCTTGGGGCAGGTTCAGGTCCACCTCGTATCCGGCGTGTCTCACGTCGGTCACCATGCCGACGACCACGTCGCCGACCGTAGGCCTGTATCTGTTCTCGAGCGGTATGTATCGCCCTTCCTCGTCTCTCATCCCGACGACCGCTGCATACGTCCCGCTCTCATTGGAAAAAGTGTTGGGGGCGTTCACCCTGCCGTCGGCTATCTTCTCTCCTGGTAAAACTATCGTCCTTTCCATTCTATGACCTCATTTACAGGATTTAATCGGGGATCCAGCAACCCATAAGGAGAATCGATATTCTTCCTTTCTGTCTCTCTGGTTTGATAGTTAAATGGAAATATTTTTAAATGACGGCATGGGCCGGCTATGGCTGTGGAGGCGCGATGTTCTCGGCTTGGCCGGACCCGGCGCGCGGGCGCACCCCGAAAATCTCGTCCCTGACCTGCCGCACGTCCAATACCGCCTGGTGGACCTCTTCAAGCGTGTTGTAGAACGTGAAGGAGAACCTAACCGCGCCCGGAAGCTTCACCAATAGATTAGGGAGGTTCAGGAACTTTTGGGTCATGCCATGCTGCAATAGCCATGCGCGTGCGTTCTGGACCTTGCTGATGCCGAGGAGCTTCGCGGTCCCGATATGGACGCAGAAGCAGCCGTCCCGTACGCTGTCTCCCAGCTCGTCGAGGCGGATGGCGACCTTCTCATAATTCTTCCTCAAGAACGAACCTATGTTGAATGTCACGATGCCGCTGCGGTTCTCCGGGGACTGCGGCCCGTAGATCCGCACGCCCTCTATCTTCTGCAGCTCGCCCATGAAATATCCGCCCAGAGCCTTGTCGTGGCACCTGATCCAGTCCATCCCGAGACGGGATATATAGTCAATCGCGAAGCCCCATTCTATGGCGCCTTCTATATCCTGCGTCCCCGGCTCGAATCTCCGCAGGCCTTTTTCGTAGACCGTGACATCCCTGGACACGAGCTCGACCGCGCTTCCGCCGCTCACGTGGTTGCCGAGGATCCTCTCGGCCCGCTTGCTCCTGCTGTTAATGAAGATCGCTCCGATGCCCATCGGTCCGTTCATCTTGTGCGCCGAGACGCCGGCGAAATCCACATCGAGCGCGTTCAGGTCTACGATCATGTGGCCCGCGGATTGCGCCATGTCGAGGTAGATGTACGCGCGATCCCCTACGATCCGCCTGATATCCATGACCGGGCTTACGGTTCCGGTGAGATTGGATGCCTGCACGAGGTTGATCAATATCTTCCCATGCTTTCTGGATTCCACCACGCGGCGTATGTAATCCAGGTCCAGCGCCCCATCAGGCACCGAGACCGGGATGTATTTCACATCAGCCCCGGCCCTTCTCGCGGAATTCCTCGCGGTGAGTATCTGTGAATTGTGCTCGAGCTCGCTCAGCAGGAGCAGGTCCCCCTTCTCGAAAGGGAACCTCGTCGCCACCCAATTCGAGGAGTCTGTGGTCCCGGCGGTGAAAGCCGTCAGGTAATCCCCGGCATGCAGAAGATGCGCGAGCTTGGCCTTCGCATCGTCATACATCCCTTGCGCTTCCCTCGCCTCTCTGGAATTTTTCGAATGGTTGCTGCCCCGCGCATGGGTCAAAGCGTAGTCGAGCATTTTTTTCCTCACGCTGAGGGGCTCCTGGCTCGTTGCCGCGGAATCGAAGTAGCGCCTGCCGGAGCTCATGAGTGACGGGAAATCCTCCTGGCGCATCCGTCCGTTGTCGATGAGCCCCGGGTAGAATTCCCTTACGCGGTTGGCCCGGATTATCACCGGGACGTCGATAAAACCGTCCTGTCTTTTTGGAATCTGAGCGATCTTCATGGTATTGCCCCTGCGATGGAAATGCAGATTACAAATGTCGATTTGTGGGCGGACAATATTTAAAGGTGTGTGCTAGCGCATCTAATAATGGAGAAGAATCTGCTGTATCTTCAGCTAGGGAGCTGCTTAGTCTCGACCTGGCCGCCTGTCTGCTTGTTCAGCTTGTCGTAGAACTCACCGGCGAGGCCGCCGAATATCTCGACCACCACGACGAGGTCGCCGCTTTTGGTCCATTCCTCCTTCTGGATGCCATAGCTCTTGAGGGTCCCGTAGCATTTGTTGGCGAACTGCGCCGGCACCTTCACCGCGACCTTTATCTTCTCGAATTTCATCGGGAGGATCGGGCGGAGCTCCTTCACTATGTCGGTCAGCTGCTCGCGCGGGTCCCTGAAGGGGTCGAAATGCACCTTCGCCTGCTCGAGCGCGTTCTCTATCCTAATCTGCGTGTGGGGGGTATTCGTTCTCGGGTCTATAGCCTCGCGCAGGAGGATCGCGATCACCTGCTTGCGCTTCTCCTCGACCTTCTTGCGCCTCTGCTCGGTGGTGAGCTGGACCTCGCCGTTCTTGAGCACGAATTCCAGGATGGCCATTATGTCCGTGGAGCCGAAAGCCTTCTGTATGTCGCTCGGCTTCGCCTTCTCGCCTTTATGCGCATCCGAGTACACCTCTTCGGCGACCAGGATGTTCTTCAGGTCCGGTTTTTTCTTCTCCAGGTAAGCGTACGCCGCATCCGGATCGACATATATCTCGAATCTCACTCCGGCCCTTTCGTATGAAGCGATCACTGCCTTGTCAAGAGAAACCATAGAATCGATTCCATATCCTTCGCTAATATATATACAGGTTTTGGGTGGCCAGCGCAACCGGATTCGTCAACGCAATTGAAGCATGTTTTATAAATTCTTCCCACCTCACTCAGAATAGAACAATCCCCAGCTTTGCTCAAGTTGATCGACATGGTAGACATCCCCATCACCCTCGCCCGGGTTTTCGAATCCGCTCCCTCCCCCCAGAACATCCGCAGGCCACGCTTGTTCAGGGGCGGCCAGGTCATGGCCGAACCGCCATCTCCATCCAACGGGTATCTCAGCGCCAAGCAGAAGATAGAAAAATGCGCGGGGAGTTCGAGCCTTTTCGAGCTCATGGAGCTGATTCCGGCGACCTTCGATGGGGTGATCGCGGTGGAGCTCGCGACCGCGGATGCGAGGCCGGGGTACACCCGCTATGTGAGGGGCTTCACGGACCGGAGGATGATGATAAACCACATCGTTCCCGTCTCGAGCGGGGACGAGTGCGAGTCGCTGCGCCATGCGGTGATGACCGACATCGTGCTCAAGACCGATGAGGATCTCGCAGACAACCTGATGATATTCTCCAAAAGGGAGCTCAGCGTGCAGGATGCATCGGAAAGCGAGACCCTGCTGATCATGAACAAGCTCGGCGCCCTGTTCTCCGACGCGCTCCACACGCGCATAGGGGCCCTTACGCTGCTTCCCAACTCGGCGGCGTTCGAGGCTGCCGCGCAAGCCGCTGAAGCCGCTTTCATGAGAGAATCCAAGGAATTCTCGATAATACTCGCAGACATAGACGACCTCAAGCAGTTGAACACCACCCATGGCTATGCCGCAGGGGACATCGTGCTGGCGGGGGTGGCGGATCGGTTCCGCGATGAGCTGGCCGTCCTCGGTTACAAGGGCAGCGTGGTCTTCAGGCCCGGGAAGAGCAAATTCCTGCATGGGGCCAGGAAAGAATCGGAAGCCGGAGCCAATCCCTCCCTGAAGCACGATGAGTTCGCCGTGTTGCTCCAGATGCCCGCAGCCGAAGCGGCCAAGATAGCCGACTGGTTGCGGCTCTCCGTGGCAGGCGAACCGTTTTCCCTGGATCTGCCCCTAGAAGACGATATCCGCGCCACCTGCAGCTTCGGCATCGCCAGCAGCGCTGCGGGCGTCGGCTGGCGTAAGATGCTTGATGAGTGCGTGCTCCGGCTGGGTGCGGCGAAAAAACTGGGCGGGAACGCTATCGTTCCCTGAAGCATTTCAAAACAATTAAATACCTGCAGCGAGCAGTACCCGCTACTTATTCCCTAGTTGAGGTGATATTTTGGCGGAAAATGTTGGAAATACGAAAAAAGATTCAGTCACTATCGGAACCGATACTCTTTATGGAGCGGCGATCGTCATACTCGCATGCCTTCTTGTGGTATCTATCTTCACGCAGGGCTTCGGTGTCGTTAAACCCGTGACCACATGCCCGGTCTGCAACACGACCTGCCCGAGCGGGACAGGAAATCTCGCTAACAATACGCAGCCCACACAGCCTTCGACACCCGGCCTTAGCGTGGCTGTCGGGAACTACCCTGCCCTAGGCCAGGCCAGCGCACCGGTCACGATAGTCCAGTTCTCGGACTTCCAGTGCCCGTATTGCAGCAGGCTATACGGTGATGCAGAAGCCGGGATCAGGACGAACTACGTAAGTTCGGGAAAGGTCCAGATATACTTCAGGAACTTCCCGCTGAGCTTCCACCCCAATGCGATGCCAGCAGCCATAGCCGCAGGATGCGCGGCCGCTCAGAACCAGTTCTGGGCGATGCACGACGAGCTGTTCTCCAACCAGGCTAACTGGAGCGGAGCCTCGGACCCGAGCTCGTACTTCTACCAGTACGCTCAAGCAATCGGGCTCAACAACGCGACCTTCGCGAGCTGCTATGCCAGCCAGACGCCGCTGAACGCTATAAACGCTGATGAGGCGGAAGGCCAGACATACGGCGTGCAGGGTACACCCGCATCGTTCATCATCGTGCCGAAATCGAAGATCAGCAATGATACGATATCATCGGCAGTGAGCGCATTGAACCAGCAATATGGCGCGGGTGCTTTGACGCTCTACGAGAACACCGACGACTACATCGTCCTCGTTCCAGGCGCGTTCCCGTATGCGGCGTTCGATGCGGTGCTGAGCAAGGTCTCGTACTGAGACCGCCCCTTTCTTTTTTCTATCTTCTTTTTCTGAACCATTTCAATACAATTAAATACCTGCAACGGATAGTACCGCTGCTTATTCCCTAGTTGAGGTGATATGTTTGGCTGAAAACACAGTTACTGTTGGAAAGGATACGCTTTATGGAGCGGCGATCGTCATACTCGCCTGCCTCGTTGTGCTATCCATATTCACGCAAGGGTTCGGATTGGCAAAATCCGCACCTGCGGCATGCCCGGTCTGCAACACGACCTGCCCGTCAGGGACTAATAACACTGCTCAAGCGGCCCAGCAACAGCCGACCCAGCCCACGCAGCCGACCCAAGCTGCACCCACATCGGGCACTACGATGCAGATCCCCCAGTCTCTGAGCATAGCTCCGCTCGAGGGCTCTCCGAGCAACGCGGTCACCGTATTGGAGTTCTTCGACTTCCAGTGCCCGTACTGCGGATTGGCGTGGGGCAAGGAATACTCGGCCCAATACGCCGATATCACCGGCACCGTGCAGCAATACGAGAGCGACTATGTCACGACCGGCAAGGCCAACTTCCAGGTCATGCCGCTCGCATTCCTGGGGCAGGAATCCACGAATGCGGCCGATGCGTCAATGTGCGCCGGCGCCCAGGGCAAGTTCTGGGGCATGTACAACGCCCTGTTCAACGCCCAGGACCCGAACGAGGACGATGGTAAATACTCCATCTCCAACCTCACGACCATCGCGGCCAATGTGACCGGACTGAACACCGCAGCATTCACCGCGTGCTTGAGCAACAACACGTACGTTTCGGAAGTCAGCGAGTTCACGAGCGAATGGCAGACCGTCTCGGAAGCCAACACCGGCAGCGCGGGCACGCCTACATTCTATATCCTCGTGGATGCGAGCAAGGTCACGAAAGATAAGGTCTCCGCGGCAGCTGCGGCAGGCGGCTTCAATTGGGGTCTCACGAGCGACCAGAAGACGTACGTCATCCTCGCGAGCCCGCAATACGCGAACATCAACCAGACGCTGGCCTCGCTGCTCGGCTGATTTTTTCTTTTTCATTTTCCTCTTTTTCTCATATCGCTATCAGTATCAAGCCCACGACCATGGCCACTATGGCCAGGTATGTGCGGGTATCCAGCTTCTCATTGAGCCAGAAATAAGACGCTATGGAATTGACAATCAGGCTGCCGGACCCTATTGCGGCTGTGAGGCCAGCACCTATCGCGAGGACCGACATGGAATAGAGGACCGCGCCGAAGCAGGCGGCGACCTGCTGCACACCGATGCTCGGCCATCCTTTTTTATCCGGCAATGAGAGGTCCTTCCCCCTGGCGAGATAGAACAGCGACACCACTACGAAAATCCCGGATTCGAGAACGACCGTCGCACTGTACGGCCCCATGGCATCCACGAAGACCTTTATGATGGAGTAATACGCGGTCCAGCCGATGATCGTGATAGGAAGGAAGATGGTCCCACCTTCCAGCCGCCCGCCTTTGGGGATGCTGATCGCGATGGCCGAGGACAGTATGACAAGCGAGCCCGCGATCTGGGGCAGGCTCAGTTTCTCCCCGAGCAGCAGCACGCCTGCGAGCAGCACCAGCAGCACGTATGACTGGGAGAGCGCGAGCGTGGTGCTGGCGCGGCCCAGGTCCATGGCCTTGTAATATGCGATGACCGCTCCGGCACCTATGGCTATGTCCAATGCGTATAGCGGCAGAAGCCGCTGCGGGATGCTAAGGTCCAGCCGGAAGATCAATGCGCCTGCAAGGAGGATGATAGATATGATCGCATAACCGTAAACTATGGCCTTGTGGCGCCCGACCTTGTTCATGGAATTCTTGTTGGCAGTCCCGTTGATCCCGAAGGAGAGGAACGAGCCGATAGCGGGTATCAGGTCAGCCAAATGCTTTCACCAGCCGGTATTCCGGACCCGAGGGGCCAAGTATGCTTTCCATCAGCTCGAATCGCGGTATCGTGAATTCCCCGAAGACGTCATCCTTGTGTTTCTTGAGGAATGGCGCTGCATCGATCTTCCTTCTCACTCTCACTATTGTGAGGTGCGCTATGAAGTCCCTTTCCTCTTCTTTGCCGTATCCTTGGAGCGCGCCTATCACTTCGTTCGCCAACGCTTCGAGCGCCCCTCCGCTCTCCACCCCGGCCCAGACGACCCGGACGTAATCCTTGCTCGGGAAAACGCCGACTCCGCGCAGCGTGCATCTGAACATCTTGATTCGTATCTTCTCCAGTTTTTGCACGATCTCATCCTTGGCCTTCTCATCCGTTTCTCCGATGAATCTGAGGGTGAGGTGCATGTTCTCCGGCCGGACCGGGGTTATGGCAGCGGCGGGCAGCTCGTTAGAGAGCGAGGCAGCCTTCTCTTTCAGCGCTTGCGGCACCTGCACGGCAACAAAGAGTCTCATGGTTTTAAATCCCGCCCACCAATTTTAAGGATATGTCCATCCATGAGGTGTATTCGCTCTCCGCAGATTCCATATCCCTGCTCTTCTCTAGCGGCGAGCTCAAGACGAAAGAGATGGACTCTTCCCTGGGCTATGGCGTCCGCGCATTCGACAAGGGGCGGCTGGGCTTCGCGTACTGCCAGAAATCGGATGACCTGAAGAAAACCGTGGAAGAGGCGAAGAAGATGTCCCGTTTCTCGGTGCAGAGCGGCTTCTCGTTCCCCCCGTCCTCATCCTATCCGAAATCCGACATATCCGATTCGTCGCTTTCAACTGATGACTACCAGTCCCTGCGCGGCTTCGTGGACGAGGCGCGCGACGGCGCTGAAGCCCTCGGCGGGAAAGCGCGCGTCATGCTGTCGGTCAGTCGCTCGCACGTCAGCCTCGAGAACACCGAAGGGTTCCGGGGCGAGTACGACAAGACCGATTTCTCGCTTTACATCGAGTGCATGCACGATGACGGATACGGATCAGGGTATCTGGGCTCGTGCAAGCGGCCATCGTCCGTGCATGATCTGGGCACCGAAGCAGGGCGGATGGCCTCCGACATGCGCGGGGCGAAGAAGCCCGAATCCGGGACCTACACCTTGGTGGCGGAGCCCGAAGCCCTCATGAGCCTCCTGGACACGTTCATCCCTTCATTCTCAGGAGACTGGAAGCGCCGCGGCATAACGAGATTATCCGTCGGGGCGAAGTTGTTCTCGGAAAAATTCAGCATGTACGAGGACGGTCTGGCCCAGGGCACGGAGAGCAGGCCGTTCGATGACGAAGGCACCCCGTCTGAAAGAAAACCGCTTGTCGAGAACGGGGCTGTGAAATCGTTCATGTACGATCGCGAGACGTCCGCTCTGGAAGCCCGGCAAGGCGGCACGCTGGGCCCCAAGCCTGGCGTGTGCACCCGCGACGGGTACGATTCCGCCCCATCCATCGGATCATCGAACATCGTCATATCTCCCGGAGATGTCTCGGATTTCGGCGAATTGGATCGGTTCATAGAGCTCCATTACGCGCACGGCTCCCACACCGCGAACCCAACTACCGGGGACATAGGGCTGGAAGCGAGCGCCGCGTTCCTGGTCGAGAAGGGCAAGCGGACTCCGATCAAGGGCTTCATGATAACCGGGAACATATTCGACATGCTCTCGAACATCGAAGGGATAGAGAAAGGGCAGAAATCCTTCGGCTCGCTGATATCCCCGCGCATCGCTTTCAAGAACGTGAGGATAGTGTCCTGAATCACTTATCCACAATCAATCTCCCTTTGTGGAATATCTTTCCGTGGATTAGGTTTTTGGCGATGCTTTCGATATCGCCTTCTATACGGATCTCGCCGCCCGTCATTTGCCAGCCGGCAGCCTTTTTGGCATTGCCTTCCACGGTTATCACGCCGCCTTTCATATTTATGCCGACATGCTCGCCAGCATCCCCCTTCACGATTATTGAGCCCTCTTCCATCAGCTCTCCGACCATATTCTTAGCAGCCCCCTCCACGATTATGGAGCCTCCCAACATATTTTCCCCGAGCGTCGATTCGGCATCGCCGTCCACTGTCATATCCTTCGTGTTCCTATATCCGATGAAGAAGATCGGCTCTGTAAAATGGGCCGTGTGGATTGTGAATCCATCATCTTTGCAATTGTTGATTAATGCGCTGAGGAAAAGCCCTGCGCTCGTGCGGAAAAAACCATCATCCCGGAATTCGGATAGCAAGATGGAAAAGGACCCGACATCTCCAGCCGAATATTCCAAATCTTTTATCCCATCAAGAAAAATCTCGTAACGCGCTCCTATCTCTTTGGGTCCGGGGGTGCATCTTAACCAAGCCTCCCGCATACTTTCGACGGCATGATTCGATTCCACTTCATGTTTTCTGACCCGCTGCTCGCTCTCTGACTTGAAAGCGCCGAACCTGCCGGAAGCCGCAAGTCTCGTAGATCTCCGTTCAATCTGAAGTGCAGCGTCCATGAGAATCACTTTTCCACGATTAATTCTCCCTTATGGAAAATCTTCCCGCTTATCATCTGGCCTGTGGAGATGAATTCAAAATTCCCGTTGATGGAGATGCGGCCTCCCCTCATGTGGTGGCCAAGGCCCCGGGTGTTCCCCCCAATCGTGATTTCGCCCCCATCCATATACGCTCCGACAAAATCATGGGCATTCCCTTCTACGACGATTGATCCGTCAGCCATACGCGAGCCGACCTCATTCCCGGTATCCCCCTTAAGGATTATGCATCCGCCCTTCATATCGCAACCAAGACGGAAATCAGTGTTCCCATCAACGATCATCGTGCCGCTCTTCATCAGGTTGCCCGCATACATCCCTGCATCCCCATGCACAGAGATTCTTTTCGTGTTGTATATTCCGAGATAATGGACTGGTTCGGCAAGATGAGTGGTATGGATGACGAATTCGTCCTCTTTGCTTATGTTGATCAAAGCGCTGAGAAAAAGGCCGGCTTTGTACGGGAACCATCCATCCCTTTGGTATGCGCTGAGCGCGATGGAAAATGTTTCGACGTCTTTTGCCGAATATCTGAGGCCTCCCGCCGCATCGCGAATCATGCTATAATAATGCGCGATATATACGGCATCAGCAACTTTGATCCTTCTCCAAACCGCGCACAATTCTTCGAGCTGCGGATTAATCTCGACTTTGGCTATCCTCACATCGTGCTCAATCTCTGGCATGAACTGTCTGAATCTGCCGGATGCTGCAAGTCTCGTAGGTCTTCTTTCAACCTGAAGTGCAGTTTCCATGAGAATCACCTATTGCCCAGCCAGCATTCCACGATTATGCTTCCGCCCGAGCAGTCCTTGCTGGCGCCATTGCCGCCATAGCCTCTTACGATTATGGAACCGTCTTTCATCCAAACTCCGATATTACCGTCAGCATTCCCTTCGACAATTATGGTGCCGCCTTCCATCCTGATCCCGACATTGGTGCCTGCATTCCCCCTCACGGTTATCGTCCCGCTTTTCATCCCGCAACCGACAGAATGGTCCGCATCCCCCTTCACTGCAATCGAACCGCTTTTCATACAATAGCCGACAGCATAGCCAGCATCTCCTTCCACGATGATATCCTTCGTGTTTCGCGTCCCAATATGGTGGATTTGCTTGGTGATATGGGCAGTATGGATGACGAATTTATCTTCTCGGCAGTCGTTGATCAATATGCTGAGGAAAGCGCCTGCTTTAGCAGAGAAATCCGGTTCGCCCTGGAATTCAGCGAGCGCGATGGAAAATTCCTCCACATCATCCGCGGAATGCCCCAGCTTTCTTACTTCTTCATGCGTCTCGGCATATGCGTTTTCATCAGTCAGTACCCTGTTATCGATGCTGAATCTTGCCCACAGCCCTTTCATATCCTCAAGGACTTGATTCGATTCCACTTGTCGTGCTCTTACCGGGCGCTCGGTTTCTAGATTGAATCCCCTGAACATCCTGGAAGCTGCCAGCGTAGGCGGGATTTTTCTTATAATTTGGTATGCAGCATCCATGGGGTCACTTTTCGAATATCAATCTGCCCTTGTGGAAGACCTTGCCTGATACGAGTTCATCGCTTATGCGAGGCTGATCCCCATCGATGTGGATCTCTCCCCCGCTCATTTCCAAGCCGATATCTTTGCCAGCATTCCCATTCACCATGATTATCCCATCTGCCATCTGGATGCCAAGCAATTCGCCCGCGTTCCCGTTCACAGTTATTGATCCGCCGTTTTGTCCCTGTCCAATCCCGATACCTGCATTCCCGCGTATCGTTATCAAACCGCCAGACATATTCAAGCATAAATTATCCCCCGTGTTTCCCCCCACAAGGATCGTGCCCTCAAGCATATGACACCCAAGCTGCTCAACATCTCCAGTCACAGTGATGGAGCCATTGAACATGCATCTGCCGACTTCGCCCGCATTTCCTTCCACCGTTATCTCCCCGCCTTTCATGAACCATCCGATATTGCCATCCGCGTTTCCATTCACTGTTATTTTGCCGCATTCCATGCCAGACCCGATCTCCTCGGCATTCCCGTCGACCTGGATACTACCCCCTTTCATTTCAGAGCCGACCCCCCTATTGCAATTCCCCTTCACAATGACTTCCTTCTCGTTGCAGTATCCTATGAGATTTATGCGATTCAGATTCGCGGTATGGATGACGAATCCATCCTCTTGGGAGGTGTTTATCAATGCGCTCAGGAAAAGACCTGCTTTCTCCGAGAAACTTTCTTCACCTTGCCAATTGATGAGCTCAAGGGAAAGCGACTCGATATCAGCCGCGGAATATTTTAGTTCCCTTATCCCATAAAGGATCTTCTCATAACTCCTCTGTAGCTGGCTACCGCCAAAATATATCCCGAGTCTGCAAGCCGCCCACGCTCCCCATATCCCATCCAAGGCAGGATTCGATCCCACTTGATGTGTCCTAGCCGAGCGCTCGGTCTCAACTTCATAACTGCCGAACCGTTTCGTGGCGGCGGCTGAAGCATCGCTAGCTAATCTCCCTCCGCCATTGCCCATATGCATCGGATTTCCCTCAATATAGGTTAAAATTGATGGTTAATTATGCTTATAAAACCACCCCACAGGGCCGGATTTGGCCCGAAAATACGGAAAAACATTTATACACCTAATACTCTCAGTATTACCGATGAAATACACGACCACGGCAGATGTACCTGTACCGGAACGGCTGATAGACCAGATAATCGGCCAGGATAAGGCGGTCGACATAGTGAAGAAGGCCGCCAGGCAGAAAAGGAACGTGCTTCTAGTCGGACCGCCGGGCACAGGCAAGAGCATGATGGCCCAGGCAATGGCCGAGCTGATGCAGAAGGAGGAGCTCGAAGACGTGCTCGTGTATCCGAACCCGAACAACGAGAACCAGCCATTGGTGCGGGTGCTGAAAGCCTTCCCCGACGCAGAGTATATCAAGAAGAACCCCGAATTCGTGAAATTCTACTCGCCGCAAGAGCTAGCGAAGATAAAGAGGGCGGCCGACGACCCGAAGCTTAAATTGGATCTGGCAAAGCAGCTCCGCTTCGGTCTGGGGCGCAGGATAATGAACTACCAGAAGCCCAAGGATGACCAGAAGGGCCCCTCATCGTTCCTCATAATCGCCTTGGCCGGGATATTGCTGCTGGCGATCGCCTTCTCAAGCGAGATCCCGGACAGCATGAAACTCCTCGCAGTGGTCTCGATTCTGGGCCTCGGCCTCCTGTTCATAATATCGAACGCCACGTCCGGGCTCGGCCGACGCCTCATGTCGAACGAGTCCGTCGGGCCGAAGCTGATAATCGACAACAGCGACAAATCCACGGCGCCATTCATAGATGCGACCGGTTCGCGGTCGGGATCCCTTCTAGGGGACATCAAGCACGATCCGTTGCAGTCAGGCGGCCTCGGAACGCCGGCTCACCTCCGTGTGGAGGCCGGGGCGATCCACCAGGCGAACAAGGGGGTGCTCTTCATAGACGAGATCGCTTCGATGAAGCTGAACTCGCAGCAGGAGATACTCACGGCCATGCAGGAGAAGAAATACCCGATCACGGGCCAGAGCGAGATGAGCTCGGGCGCATTGGTGAAGACGCAGCCGGTGCCGACCGATTTCGTGCTCGTCGCCGCGGGCAACGTCCCGGACATGGTGAACATCCACCCCGCCCTGCGATCTCGTGTCAGGGGCGGAGGATACGACGTCTACGTGGAGGATTCCATGGAGGACACTCCGGAGAACGAGGAGAAGCTCGTGCGCTTCATCGCGCAGGAAGTGAAGCGCGACGGGAAGATCCCGCATTTCGATGCGGATGCCGTGAACGAGATAATCGAGGAAGCGAGGCGCATGGCGGGACGGAGGAAGAGGTTCTCGCTCAACCTGCGCGAGCTCGGCGGCCTAGTCCGCGCGGCAGGGGATGTCGCCAAGGAAAGATCGCACCAGCTGGTCCTGAAGTCCGACGTGGTCGAAGCCAAGCAGGTGTTCCGCTCCGTGGAGAGCCAGGTCGGTGCCAAGATGATTGAGATGAAAAAGGAGTACCAGACCATAATCACCAAAGGCGCGGAAGTCGGCCGCGTGAACGGGCTCGCCATTCTCGGCGATTCGCGCTCAGGATTGGTCCTCCCGATAGTCGCGGAAGCCACGCCTTCCGCTTCGAGGAGCGAAGGCCGCGTGATAGCGACAGGGAAGCTCGGGACCATAGCGAAAGAGGCAGTAGATAATGTTTCCGCCATATTCAAGAAATACATAGGCACAGAGATATCGCGGATGGACCTCCACATACAATACCTCCAGACATACGAAGGCGTGGAAGGGGACAGCGCTTCCATCTCGACCGCGGTGGCGGTGATATCCGCCCTTTCCGGCATTCCGGTGAAGCAGGACGTCGCGATGACCGGTTCGCTCGATGTGCGCGGCAGGGTCCTCCCTGTGGGCGGCGTGACCGGCAAGATAGAGGCCGCGATAGAGACCGGCATCAAGACCGCGCTCATCCCCTCAGCCAATGCCGAGGACGTCTACCTCCCGAAAGACAAGCGCGACAAGATCGAGATAATCAAGGTGAACGACATCCACGAGGTCCTCGAGCATGCGCTTGCCGATGGCAAAAAGAAGGAGGAGCTCCTCAGGAAGATAAAATGATCATTGCTCTGATTTGAGCACCACGTTCTCGTCCACCGAATTGACCGCCGAGAGCGGTATGGTGTACCTCTTCTCGAACATGGTCTGCACGATCAGCTTCCCTTTGTTAGCGTCGATGCCGACGATCTTGCCGATGTAGGTGCCGTTCTCGGATATCGCTTCCTTGCCCTCTATCTTAAGCTCCAATATCACTTCCTTGCGGTACCAGTTCACGAAGCTCATGGACACGTATCCGAGCACCATGGCGATTCCGATGCAGAGCAGGAACGTCCCGAAATCCACGTACGGCGGGTTGATGTTGACTATCCAGATGCTGCCCACCAGGACGATGAACGAAGTGAGGATCGCCGCCGAGGAATACAGGATGTATCTGGTGGTCTTGAATTTCTTCTTGTCCATTATGGCGTCGATGGCCTCTCCGGCCATGATTAGCAGGAAGCTTATCAGCAGTATCCATACCGTGTTCCCTATGACCAGCGCGATCAGCTTCTCCGGGGCCAGCCTGAGCGCGATCCCGTTCTCGAATGATTGGTACCCCACGAAGATCCCGATCATGAATATGGCCATTGCGCCGATGTATCCGACCCAGCTCGTCCTCTCGAACGAGAAGCGCACGTCGTTGATCAACCCCTGCAGGACATGCTCTATGCCGAGCACCCTGGTTATGAGGTAGAGCCCGACTATCACGCCAACCGGGGCCCAGCCGAGCTGGAAGTAGAACGACAGGGAAAGGAGGAGTATGAGGAGGCCGGGTATGCCGAAGATGATCTTGGCGAAATACGGGTCGCGGAGCTTCTCGAGGAGCACGAAATACGTCTTCTCCAGCTCCTTGGCCTGCTTGATGAAGACGATCTTTGTGGAATCGACCTTCAGCCTGGACTTGATGATAGGGAGCATCTCCTCGTCCGAGGCCCCGTCCGTGATGAGCACGCATGATGTGGGGTTCATCTCCCGTATTATGCGGTCCAGCTGCGCGCTTATCTCCTTGTCGGCGCGGAAACCGAGGTTCTTGTCCCCGGTCAGGGTCGCTATCTCGACCGTCTCCCCGTCCGCGCGCATCTGGTCGAATGTCTTGATAGCGCAATAGATGGCGTTGGAATCCGGATCCTCCGGGTCAGCGAGCGATAGCTTGACTGCCCCTTCAAGGTTCTTCTCCCTGCCTATGAGCGGGCCGCTGACCTTGGCCTTCTCGAAAAGGTCGTTGTCGCGGTCTATGCAGAGGACCAATATGGGGCGTTTCATCGGTTAAGATTAGAGAAGTTGCTATTTATAATTCTCAGGGCCCGGGAAAACCCCGCTCACCATGGAACAATCGCGGCTTTGGCGTTCAACAATTCGCCCGGTGCATACCTGATTTCGACATAGGACCTGCCGCCCCCCACGCAAAAGAACATCGGCTCCCCTTTGGCTTCCCTGGCAATCTGCGGCACCGTGATCGCGGATTGGTTCATCCCGAGCATATGAGTTCCTATCTCGACTTCGCTCGTGACTACCGCAAAATAATATCCTGGCGTGAGCTCGCTCGTGGAAAATCTGGCCTCGATTCTATCGAGCTTAGCACCTGGAATGTAGTCTGTCACCATCTTCCAATCCAGTTTCATGACTTTGCTGTTGCCGCCGCCAATACTTACGTACTTATCCGCCAGCTTATACTCCTCCACCGAACCGAGCGCAGCCATAACACTTACTCTGCTCGGCAATATTATACCGCGTGGGGTGACATGCGTTGAAAGATTGGACATTATCTGCACGAGCGGCTCTGCTGTCAGGCCAGATTGCATCGTTTCAGAAACAAGCAGATCTATCCCATGCATAGGGGTGTATTTTATCGCATCTGCTTCGATGACATCTATCCGTTTAGCAAGCCCCAACCTATCAACAATCATCCGGGCTATATCTGCAGACCACGAATTCAATTCCAATGCAATGCCATGTACCCTTTCCGAGCATAGCGCGGCGTATATCGCCTGAATCGGTATCGCGCCGCAGCCCGCATCGCATACGCGTATCTCGTCCCTCTCCGATTCCAGCTTTTTTACCGCATCCCGAACTCCGAGCAGGAATTTCTTCGTTCTTATGGAATCGCGCAGGCATTTCGTGCTATGGTGGGTCAGAAGCGCTCCTTCGGGGCACCCTCCAGCATGAGGAGGCAAATCCTCAAGCTGCCCCAGAAAGTACACTTCCAGGATAGAAATATGGTTGTCCGGTGCCAAATGCAGCTTATCAATAGGATAAACGGTTATATCGTTAGGAGTTGATTCGATGAACCCGTCTAAGAATCCTCTCGTGCATCCAAGATGCCAGCCTGGGACGGAAAGCGATGCTGCCCTTGCTATGCTGTGGAGGTGTTTTATCCCCAGGTCCTTCTCTCCCTCATCATGCAGCGGACGGCTCGATAGCGAATGCGCATCAGGAGATCTCTCCTGATTGGAAGGGCGAGCGATGGTTCCGTATCTCATCTTGTGCATGGGATTATCTGTGCGGCCAATCATTTTAAAATGTTTATTTTTGTATAAATATGTAAGACTAGCCGGTCATTTCAAAGTAGTGGTAAACCTGTTTTCCTGATGCGTTACTCACCGCTCCATGACCAATTCTCCTTTATGGAAGATGCGCCCGCCCTTGAAATTCGGGGATATGCTGCCGATGGAGCCGTTGACGCGGAGTTCACCCCATTCCATCCAATTGCCAACCATACCTCCGGCATCACCTTCAATTATTATCGAACCGCCCTTCATCCTCCAGCCCAGGTCATTGCCGGCATTCCCCTTCACTATGATCGAGCCGTTTATCATCTCATTGCCGACCATGTCGTCGGCGTTCCCTTCCACGGTTATGCCGCCGCCTTTCATGTGGCTTCCGACCCAACGGCCTGCATTCCCCTTCACGATTATGCTGCCGCCTTCCATGCGCTCGCCGACCGCTCTCTTGGCGTCCATCTCCACGATTATCATGCCGCCTTTCATATCAACGCCAACACCATCCGCGGCATTCCGCTTCACGGTTATCTCGCCGCGTTCCATGGCATGCCCGACATTATTGCCGCCATCTCCTTCGATGATGAGCACGCCCCCTTTCATCACGCTGCCAGCAAGATTGCCGCCATCGCCCTTCACGATGATCTCTCCGCCCTCCATCAAACATCCGAGGCTCTGGCGAGCGTTCCCGTTCACGACCAGCGTCCCGCCTTTCATTTCGTAGCCGGCATCATTCACGACATCTCCTTCCACGGTTATCGTCTTGGTATTGAGGTATCCTATGTAGTACATGGGGGAGATGGCATGGATGACGAACGTGTCTTCCACGCTTTTGTTGATCAATGCGCTAAGGAAAAATCCATCCTCCCAAGGTATACTCTTCACTCCGAATCCGGCGAGCGCGATGGAGAATGCCTCGATATCTGTCGCCGAATATTCCAGGCCCTTTATCCGCTCGATCATGTCCGGATAAACCGGATCAGGGCCGCCATCCAGGTTGATGCCCGTGCTTCCATTCCACAAGCACCCTTCCCATACCCTCTTCATGCTCTCAAGCGTGGGGTTCGTCTCCACCGTTATCTTCCTAACAATGCGCTCGGTTTCCGGCCCGAATTTTCTGAAACCGCTGGAAGCTGCCAATCTATCTCTCCTTCCAGGACGGACTACGTGGACCATAGGATTCACCTGAAGAAAACCGGTTTCCCCTTGTGGAGAACCATGCCGCCTATGAAATTCTCTGGCGTGCCGATATAATCGCCATTGAGGTAGACCCTGCCACCTTGCATATTGATGCCGACGTCCTTCCCTGCATCTCCCATCACGGTCATCCTCCCGCCCCTCATCCTATCTCCAACCCCATTTCCCGCATTCCGCTTCAGAATTACCGTCCCGCCGCTCATCGCGAAACCTGCATGGTCGCCCGCGTTCCCTTCCACCACTATCGCGCCGTCTTTCATCTGGTTCCCGACGCAATCCCCGGCATCCCCTCTTACCGTTATGGTGCCGCCTTTCATGACAGAGCCGATGTTCTGCCCGGCGCAACCTTCCACGATCATGGTCCCGCCTTTCATCCTATTCCCAATGTCCTTCCCGGCATTCCCCATCACGGTTATGGCGCCGCCCGTCATCTCCATGCCAGCCATATCTCCGGAGTTCCCTTCCACGATGATCGCCCCGCTTTCCATCATGTGGCCGACGCAATTCCCGGTATCGCCCTTGACAATGATATTCTTCGTGTTGCCGTTCCCGATGAACTGGACCGGCTCGGAGAGGTGAGCGGTATGGATGATGAACTCGTTTTCTTGGCCATTGTTGATCAAAACGCTCAGGAAAAGGCCGGCTTTTTTCGAGAAATTCTCCTCGCCCTGGAATTCAGCGAGCGCGAGGGAAAACGCTTCGACATCTTTTGCGGAATATTCCAGTTCCTTTATCTTGCCTGATAGCTGTGGATAATTATCTCTCTTAATACTAATACTAGTTCCCCTCCAGACCCTCTTCATCTCCACGATAGCCTTGTTCGATTCCACCTCATGCATTCTGATTTTCTGTTCGCTCTCCGGCTTGAACGGTCCGAACCTGCTGGAAGCTGCGACGATCGTGGATTCGCTCACTACCCTTCTTGCTATTTGCATCAAAATCACTTTCAATCGTCTCTTGAGAGATAATACTCAGCGTATTTCTGCTGGTTGAAAGCTTCATCTTTAATCAGCTCTTTCCCGTGGAAAATCCTGCCACGGAATATGGAACCGGCGACTCCGGCGATATCCCTGAAAACGCGGATCTTCCCTCCCTCCATCTCAGTGCCAACGTAATCTCCGGCGCTTCCTTTGACGATTAATGATCCGCCATACATATGCTTGCCCAGCCATCCGCCAGCATCGCCATGGATGATTATCCGGCCCCCGCTCATCAGGATCCCAGCCTCGATTCCGACATCTCCTTCCACGATGATGGATCCTCTTTTCATCGCATACCCGAGCCTTTGACCGGCATCCCCCCTTACGATGATAGCTTTCATGTTGTCGAATGCCAACTCGTCTATGCGCTGCGTGAGCTGGAAGGTATGTATCGTCAGATGGTCATCTTCGCAATAAGTCATCAGGGTGTTCAGGAATCTGCCCATCCCGTTCGAGAAGCCCTCCTGCTCTTGGAATCTGGCGATAGTGAGTGTAAATCCCTCTATGTCCCTTGCCGAGAACCTGGGCCTGCCATACATCGAAAACCTAGATCCGTCCAAGGGGCCGCCTTGAGTGCAATCCAGCCACATCCTGCTGATAGCTTCGATCGCGGGATTCATTTTCACCTTCGCGATCCTTACCCCCTGCTCGCTCTCGTTTTTGTATCGCCCGAACTTTTCTGATGCTGCCGCTGTTTCAGGCGCATTCCTTCTTCCGGCGGGGGCAGCATATTTCATGAAATCACTTTTCGATAATCAAGTATTCACCACGGAAAATCTTCCCGTGTTTTAAGCCCTCGGAGATGTGCCCGATCCTCCCATTGACGTGGATCTCCCCGCCCCTCATGATCGACCCTATGTGGTCTCCGGCATCACCGGCAACAGTGATTGAACCGCCCGCCATCTCCTCGCCAAGAAATGCCTTGGCATTCTTGCAGATGGTTATCGAACCTCCTTGCATCAATATGCCGGCGTTCTCCCCGGCATTCCCGTTCACGTAGATGGAGCCGCTTTCCATCTTGTATCCTGTAAAATCCCCGGCATCGCCATCCAAGGATATCCGCCCGTCGAGCATGTATGCCCCGGTTTCGTTGCCTGCATGTCCGTGGACCGTGATGGAGCCGCCCTGCATGTTATTGCCCGGAGAGTATCCGGCATCCCCCTCAACGATGATTTCCTTCGCGTTCCAATATCCGATATATGAGATGCTGGCTATGTGGGCAGTGTGGATTTTGAACACGGTATCCGCGGATGAATTGATTAGCGCGCTCAGGAAGAAACCTGCCTTGTCCGGGAATCCTTCGATATGTTCCAGCTCGGACATGAAGATCGAGAACGATTCGATGTCATGGGCGGAGAATCCCTTTCCTTGGACCGCTTCCAAGGCATTGAGATACTTGCGGTGGGGTGGGGTATCCGAAAATTCGAATCCTTCCCATGCTTTCACCATCCTTTCAATAATCGGATTCGAATTCATTCCCTGAGTTCTGACCGGTTTTTCGATTTCCGGTCTGAACCCCATGAACCTGCTGGAAGCTGCCGATCTCGTTGGTCCTCTATTTTCAACTTGAATTGCAGCTTCCACGAGAATCACTTAGAGGTTATCAGTTTCCGTCGGTGGAAAATCTTGCCGCCCTTCATGAGACTTGATACCTCCCCGTACCTCCCCATTATCCGTATCTCTCCCCCATGCATATGGAAGCCGACCTCTCCGCCAGCATCTCCATCAACCTTTATCTTGCCGTATTGCATGTTCCAGCCGACAATATCCCCAGCATTCCCGCACACCCTGATGGAGCCCCCCACCATGCTCTGTCCGACATAATGGTTGGCATCCCCGTTGACCTTTATGGCACCGCCTACCATACCAAAGCCGAGTTCGTAGGTTACGTTCCCTTCCACGGTCATGGCACCGCTTCTCATCTCGCGTCCGACGCTTCTGCCAGCATCCCCCATCACGATAATATTTTTCCTGTTGCTGAACCCGATGGAGGATATCTGATCGCCGAGATTACCAAAGCGTAATACGAAATTCTTGTCTTTGGAGACCTCTATCAAGGCGCTGAGGAATAGCCCTACTTTCAGCCCGAATTCGGGTTCATCTTGGAATCTTGGGAGCGTGGCTGAGAAGAGTTCGATGGATTCGGCGGGGCAATCCAAGCTCTTAACTTTCTCGAGCATCCCCGAATATATCTTATCGTAACCAACATATGTATATCTCATTATCCCGTAGGACTTCCAAGCTCTCTCCATCGCCTCGAAAGCTGGATTCGCTTTCACTTCCTGCGTTCTGACAGCTCGCTCGCTTTCCGCTTTGAATATTCCGAACCTGCCGGAGGCTGCCAATCTCTTGGTTCTCCTACCCGCCTCTAACACGCACTGGTCCATCTCGTTCTCCCAATTCGATTGTGTTAGTAATTGTTTTAAATTGTTTCATTTCCGGCTAACTGCACAAGAAGGCGTATTAAAAACCCTTCATATCTATTTTTTTCCAAACTACTAATTAGAGGAATCACGATGGGAAGGAGACTAGTTCTTCCCGGAGACCACCTCTCCAGCGCTGAAGAGGCGGAACCCGGACAGAACACATATTCGGAAAAGGACGAGATATTCTCAGCCACCATGGGCGAGGACCAGAGCGCCCCCGGCCTGGCGGCTGTCCACGCGAAGAGCAGGGACCTTAAGCTCCCGGCCGTCGGCATGGAGGTCTACGGGGTCGTCGCGAAGGCGAGCCCGAACAAGGCCGTCGTGGGTTGCATCCCCGTCAGCGAGGTCGAAGGCCAGGGTCGCGGCGTTGAAGTTTTTGCAGTCTTGCCTGTCATGGCGATAAGGCGCGGCTACGTCAATGATCTGCGCGACGAGGTCAAGATCGGGGACATCATACGCGCCCGGATCCGGTCCGTCGAAAAGACCGGCGCCGAGATCACGTTGCTGCCAGTGGAGTGCGGCATAATCGCGTGCTTCTGCCCCAGGTGCAGGACGCGCATGGACCTCCGCGAGTCGCTGTTCATCTGCGGCTCCTGCGGCTGGAAAGAGCGCAGGAAGATCCCCGGGATGGAAGAGGAAGGCGGCGAGCGCGGCGGATTCCGCGCGCGAGAAGGCGGTTTCCGTGAAAGGAGGCCTTTCCGGTCGCGGGAAGGCGGCTCCAGGCCGCGCGAAGGCGGATTCAGGCCAAGGGAAGGCGGTTACCGCCCGAGAGAGGGCGGACCGAGAGAAGGCGGAGCACAGGGCCCGAGGCCCCCCCGCAAGAGATATGAATACGGTCGTTGAGAGGTATCACCATGGAAGTCAAGATATTGGTCAATGAGAAGAACACGCTCGAATTGGAATTCGTGGACGGAGACGCATCGCTCGCGCAGCTTCTTGCAGACAAGCTCAGCTCTGACAAGGATGTCGAGTTCGCTTCGTTCAAGGTGGAGCACCCGATAATCGGATATCCGAAATTGCTCGTCCGCACGAAGAAAGGCGAGCCGACGAAGCTCGTCCTCGAGAAGCTCGCTGAGATAAAATCCGAGGTAGCAGATTTCAGGAAGCAGTTCCTGGACATTGCCAAGTAAGTGGCTTTATGCTCAAGGAAGAACTCAAGAAAGGGCCGGTGCAGATCGGTATCCTGGTCGGCCTGCTCATCCTCTTCCTCATAACCAACGCTATCTTCACCAACAGCCTCATCCCGCCGCTGATCGGCATGCTGATCGTGATCGTGCTGGTCTACTTCGTGGCCATGGAGGTCAAGGAAGGGACGCAGCAGCACGGCTGGAAGCACGAGATCGTGGACACGCTGATAGCGCTCCTCGTCGCGGTCGCCATCTGGTACGGCGCATCATTCGTACTCAACACGTCATCACCCATTTCCGGGGTGGTGTCATGCAGCATGCTCCCGAACCTACAGCGCGGGGATTTCGTGATTGTGCAGGGCGCTCCGGTGAACGCTTATCATATAAACATGACGCAGGCACAGCTCGATTCGCTGAATGATCCGGCGACCATCTCGGTCGGAGCTGCGAGCATGCAGATCAACGGCTCCATATTCAGCTATTGCATCAGCAACCAGAGCGGCCCCATCTGCCAGGATTTCATAACTTCGCCCGAGAGCATAGTGGAGCAGAAAGGCGCGTTCACCTACAGGTACGAGCGCTGCCCGATAGACCTGAGCGGAGTCGAGAAATCCGAGCCGTGCCTGAAATCCATATCATTCCAAGGCCAGGAGTACCTCACGAACTTCTCGAACGACATCATCGTGTACTCTCCGCCTAAAGGCGACCTGTACGCCAGCGTCGGAGATATAGTGCACCGGGTCTTCTTCGTGATAAACGTGGACGGGCAGAAATACTATCTCACACGCGGAGACAACAACCCGATATTGGATCTGCAGGTCTACGATTACGGCTCCGGCCTGATGAACCACCCTATCCCCCAGCAGGATGTCCGCGGGAAAGTAATCACGAGGATCCCTTACCTGGGCTACTTCAAGCTTTTCATATCCGGATATTTCCAGGCGGATCCGCAGTGCCAGACGCAGCTGACGTTCGACCACGTCTAGAGCTTCATGAAGATTATATCCACGCGTCGTCTCTTGTAAGGCATCCAATTCGGGAACGCGGCGAATATCCTGAAACCGAGTTTCTGATAAAGGGAGATCGCAGGCTTGTTATTGCCAAAAACCGAGAGGTAGACGATATCCGCCTTGGGCTTGAAGAAACTTTTCGCAGCCGAGATGTTCTCCCGCATGAGCGCTTCGCCGAGGCCTATCCTCCTGAATCGTTTCGCGATGGAAATGCCGAGGAAGACGTTCCCGCGGGTTCTCAGACGCTCGCGGTGCGCATTGCTCACACCGGCGATCCTGCCGTCCACCTTGGCGACTAGCACGTAGCCATCGTTCTTCTTCATGGAGGACAAGGATTCTTTTTTCCATTTCTCCTCTTCCTTCAAGGACACCTTGCGGTCGAAGTGGATCTTGGCATCCTCCTCAACGAGCGCATTGATGTAATCCATGAACTCGTGCGCGCTGTCTGTCCCGGCAAGGAATGAAATCTCCGCCATCTTTCCGTCACGGAGTTCCACCTTCATCGGTTCACCTGTAATGGGTCTCTCCGCCGACCTGCCGCGTCATCACTTCCTGGAGTTTCGTGCGCAGCCCCTCCTTCTCCTTGTCGGAGAGCTTGAGGGTGTCTATCTTCCCGTCCCATTCGGCCAGAGCCGTCACGACGCGCTGGAAAGCCTGCTCGTTGTCGTCGTATTTGGCGTAATCGAGCAGCGCGTTCAGCGCATAGCGCGATTCGGATTTCCCGAGCGCCTCGATTATCGCGGCCCTCATCATGTGGTGGGAAGGATTCTCCTGGAAGCCCAGGTGCGAGAAATGGTATGTCAGCAGCTTGGCCGAATCGTCTCCCCCGCGGAGCCTGCCCAGCAATCGGACGAATTCGATGAGGCCTTCCAGGGAAGTATGGTAGTTGAACATCGAGCGGTAGACGCTCATCCTGATCTGGGCCGGATCCTGGGTCGGATTCTTGGCCTTGAAATAATCGTAGGTGTGCACGACCCGGAGCTCGACGCTCTGCGCGAGGTTCTCATGCACCATGTAGAGCAGGAGCTGCCTCACGGTGTCGCTCCCCTCGTTATATATCTTCTCGAGCTTCTTGAGGGCATCGTTCTTGCTGTCCTCGTTCACGGCGACAGGATAGAACTTGACCGCGAAGAACGCGCTTTCCATGTCCTTGACCGCGGCGGCGACCTCCTTCTCCGTCTTCTCATCCAGCTGGGATTTGGCCGCGTTCGTTATCTGCTTGGCGGTATCGGCCTCTTTAGCCGTGATCGGCGGCCCGGAGATGATCGCATCGACTGGTTTGATGGCATCGGATTGCCTGGATTGGGCTGGTTTTTCGGATTTTTTCATGAGTTCCACCAACCTTTCTATCCAGACCAACCAATAAAAACAATCCGCACGAATCCCGATTCTGTGGACATCCTATTCGCAACGAGCAACAAAGGGAAGGCGCAGGAGGCCGCGGACATACTCGCGAATGCGGGGATCAAGGTCCGCCATTTCCCCTTCGAATACCGCGAGCTGCGCTCGGACAGCCTGGAGGAGATCGCGAAAGACGCGGTGGCCGAAGCCCATCGGAGATGCGGCAAGCCGGTCTTCGTGGAAGACACCGGCCTCTTCATAGACGCGCTGAACGGTTTTCCCGGCACGTTCTCTGCATGGGTGCAGAGGAAGCTGGGCAACGACGGCATACTCAGGCTCATGGACGGAGCGGAGTCCCGGAGCGCCAGGTTCGAGACCAGCATCGCATTCCATGATGGGGCAGGAATCACGGCATATACCGGCGTCTGCGAAGGGGCCATAGCCCGAGAGGCCCGCGGGGCCGGCGGATTCGGTTACGACCCCATATTCGTGCCGGAAGGCCATTCTCAGACGTTCGCTGAAAACATACAATTAAAAAACAACATCTCGCATAGATATAAATCGCTTCTTGAGTTCTCAAAATCATTAGCGTCAAAACGCTGATTATCCTCAAGGGTTGATTCTCATTAGGTGTCCTGTATGGCAAGATTACATTCGAAGAAAAAAGGGAAAGCGGGTACGAAAAGGCCGAAATCCAAGGTAGCACCGGAATGGTCTACCATGAAGAAGAGCGAGATCGAGGACTCGATACTCAAGATGGCGCGCGAAGGTGTGCCTGCGGCCAAGATCGGCCTGGTGCTCCGCGACCAGCATGCGGTGCCAAACCTCAGGGCATCGCTCGGGATGACCCTCAAGCAGTTCCTCATCAAGGAGAAGGCGCTCCCGGAATACCCGGACGACCTGCTCAGCCTCATAAAGAAGGCGGTCCGCATGGCGGGCCACATCAAGACGTCCAAGAACGACACTCACAACCAGTCCAAGCTCAACCATGTCGAGTCCAAGATACACCGGCTCGAGAAATATTACGTTTCTAAGGGCATGCTTCCGGCTGGCTGGAAATACGACCGCGAGAAAGCGGCGTTGCTCGTGAAATGAATTTGGTGAAACACTTATGGCAGGGAAGAAGGTCAAGGCAGTAGACAAATGGAAACTGAAGAAATGGTTTTCAGTGAAGGCCCCATCCATGTTCGAGGGCAAGGAGATATGCGAAGTAGTCGCATCCGATGAGAAAAGGCTCATCAATCGCATCGTGAGGACGAGCCTGCTCGAGCTCGGCGTCAGCGGAGCAGGGTCTCAGATGGCCATGTTCACTACGCTCCGTTTCAGGATAAAGGACATCACTGGCAACGATGCCAACACCTTCATAATCGGCCACGAGATATCCCCATCATTCATCAAGACGTTCGCAAGGAGGGGCAAATCCCTCATCCACCAGGTCGTGGACGAGAAGACCAAGGACAACGAGGACCTCCGGCTCAAGATAGTCGCCGTGACCGGCGCCCGCGTGAGCAGGAACACCAGAAGGAACCTGCGCAACGCGCTCGTCGAGGAAACCAAGAAGGCGATCGCTGAAAAGACATTCGACGAGGCGATCCAGGACGTGATCTACGGCCGGGTGTCTTCGAGGCTGTTCGGCAGGCTCAAGCAGATAACCAAGATGAGGCGTGTCGAGGTCAGGAAATCCCAGCGCGGCGAGATATTCAAGACCTGATTTTTCCATCAACTGGTCGGTCGATATGATACCTGGCGGCATGGATCCCAAGAAAATGCAGGCCATCATGAGGCAGATGGGCATCAAATCAGAGGAGATCCAGTCCAGGAAAGTCGTCATCGAGACCGAATCCGGCCAGTCCATCATAATCGAGAACCCCCAAGTGACTCAGATCACCATGCAGGGGCAGAAATCCTTCCAGATCGCAGGCGATGTCAAGGTGGAGGACAATTCCTCCGCGGACGACATCAAGCTCATCATGGAGAAGACCGGATGCTCCGAGGAAGCGGCCAAAGAGGCTCTCGAAAAGGCCGGCGGCGACATCGCTCAGGCGATACTTTCGCTCTCAGAATGATGGTAATAAAAAGTTTCTCTGGATATGGTTGACATGGCCATAAGGCGCGAAATCATACTGGTATTCCTCCTTCTCGTAGCCATCGCGGTCGTGGTCAAGCTCGTCGAGATATACAACGGCAGCTTCGGAGAGAACGCGGACGCGAGCAAATTCGTCCTGGAAGACCTCAACAGCAAATACCCGGGTGCGGCAGTGTCGATCATGTCGATAACCCCCATGTCATCCCCGAGCGGTTCGCAGTATCTCGAGGTAAAGACTAGCGTCACGCAGGATCCAGACACCCCCTGCCCGAGGCTTTCGCACATCTTCTACAATTATCCGGTCCAGAATTTCGTCCCGCAGCCTCCCGAGATAATTACCTCCGGATGCCACGTGTGCACCGAAGGGATATGCAACATCGCATTCCCGGAAGAGGCGATAATCGCGTCGCATACGCTTCCGGGCACCGACGCCGTGAGCTCGTTTTTGGCTGCGGAGCATGATGCGGTGCCGGGAGTGACCGAACGGACGGACTCATGGCTGGTCGAATGGGACTCGCCATCATCCCCGACCTATCTCCAGGTGGAAGTAGGCAACAACGGCACCATCATGAACGTGGCGAGCCTTACCAGGAGCTGACTCCGCCTTCGATCTCTATCTTCTTATCGAGGAACTTCGATATCACTGACGCGTTGGTCCGGAGATGGTCGCTCACGCGGCTTGTATACCTGGTCTTGCCATCCGCGATCGCCGCATAGACGAGTAGCTGGTCAGCGAGATGCATGTCCACGTCGAATCCCTTCTCCCTCATCAGCTCATCATACGCTTCCTGGCCGACCTGCTCCGCCCTCTTGCCTTTCTCCCCGAGGAAATAGCTGCCTCTGAATCCCATCCAGGCGGTCACCGCGTTCCCGATGGAATCCGCTTCGTCCTGCCTGATATAAGTCCGGCCGCAGTCGTTTTCCACGAAAATCTTCTTCTCCCGGATGGCGATGCTCTCGGGCAGGCCTGATACCCTGATCATGGCGTGGACCTCTCCATCGCCGTCCCACTCTTCCCTCCCTTTCAGTTCCGAGGGCTTCACATCTATCTCGATGATTCCGCCGCCTTTGGGATAATACCCCGGCTTCAGGATCCTGCATGCGGCATCCGCGCCGAACGATTTTATGGCAGGTAGGAACACCCTCTCGAAATAATCATAGCTCGGGGATTTCATCACGTGCGTCCCGCCGATGATGCGGAGTTCGCTCTCTTTGGATGCTTTGAAAAGTATGGGCAACAGGGTCTGGGCGACCAGCGTCACCGATCCCGCGGTCCCTATGTCGAACTCGTACCTTCCCCCGATTATCGGGCCTGGCTCGAAAGTCAGTTCCGTGCTGCCTATATCGCAATGGCTCAATGCCCCGCGGCATACGTTCCGGACCGCCTTGCACGCCGTGAGGTGCTGCGGCTGGAGGCCCGGGTTCGGGCGATTGGACCGGATGTTCGATATATGGACCGATTTTCGGGTTATGGCCGATAGGGTGAGCGAAGTCCGGATGATCTGGCCGCCGCCTTCTCCGTGGGAACCGTCTATTTCAATCATCAGGATCAACTTTGACAGAGGTCAATCTGGGCTTGGGATTCGGAATAGAAATAGGCCAGCGGTTTTACCCGCTGGCAAGGCGACCAGTTATCCTCCCATGCACTCAGAATGAGCGTGCGTTATATGTTATTTACAGAAAGTATATAAACCTACCTTGGGCTGTGTCACGTTTTGTAGATTCATGTCCATGTCTGGGATGGTGTCCAAATCTATGCTCCCATGCACGCCGAATCCGCTCAAAGAGGCATGCCCGCAGCAGCAGACGCGGTCCTCAGGTGCACCCGTTTCTTCTGCGCGGTGCTGATGTATCCCTGCGCTTTCGGGATCTCCATCGGGGTCGCGTTCTGGATCTTCATGGCCGTTGGTTCGGCGGGCTTGCCCATCGGGCCCTCGCAGTATGGAAGGGCGTTTTGGATGATTTTCGGTACGGAAGCCGGTTTTACCGAGGTAGGCCCGCTGCTTTTGATAATCGCCGGGGCAATCGTTTGCGTGCAGATGTCCGGGCTGGAAAATACTGACGGCCTAATCTCCTCGCGGCTTTGAAATTGCGGAATCTGGTCCGGCACCTGCATCTCGTTTGACGTTATGATCGCTATGCTTTGGATCGCAGGTGCCTGGCTTTGGCCAATCACCAGCGCATCGTATTGAGGCGCTATCTTTTGGACGATGGCTTGCGGCGCGGATATTATATGCTTCGGTTGCCTTGAAATCTGCGCCGGGGTATCCCTACTAATCGGGATATCCTTCGCTTCATATATCGTGATCGTCATCTGCTGGATCGGAGCTGCCGGGGCATCCAGCTGCACCTCTATGGTGGCTGGTTGGTCCACACCGCATTTTACCGGAGCCGGGGCAGCATCCTGAGATATCTTCACATCGGTCGGTTTCACGCTGGCGGCTGTTTTCGCATCCGCGATCGTCGCGTTGCGGCTTTCCGCATGCGGTTTTTGCGCATGCAATGCCTTTTCGTGCGTCATCCTCGTGCTTCCGATGATACCGCTTGCGATCTGGGGAAGGGATTCCCTGTTGTATGAGAAGAGCGGTGTGGCTTTGCCGTATGCCAGATAAGCATTCCATCTCATGCCTTCGATGACCTGGCTGGCGCGTGTGATCCTGAAAATCGAGGATTTCGCATAGCCATATCCTGCATAGACTGATCTCCTGGAGACTATGCCTCGTTGCCCCTTGTGCATCCTGCGGCATGCCTGCCGGTATTGCTTGGGCAATCGATGGCTTTCCTGTCCCATATCGACATCAGTCCTATGAGTAAGGGGTTTCATCTATTGTGTGAAGTCAACCTGGCTTTTTAAACCTTGCCACAAGTTGTTCG
>CAWDQD010000035.1:0-29447 GCA_963804385.1 uncultured Microcaldota archaeon | reverse complement strand
ATTTCCAAGAAATTATAACAATACTATAATGTTCATGCTACTTTTACATAACATTCCTAACGAGAGGCAAACGAAAAGAGCCTCAACTCTTTTATGATTTCAGTCCTTCGAATGTTATATGATATATATTATTGCGATATAATAATATCGCAGTTTCTTGAGTGCATCATTACTAAGATATAAGTGTTGGTCTATTTTAGCATAAGAACTCGCTGGATAAGTATACTAGAAATTGACCTCACTTCTCAAAGAGGTGTCTTTTTAATCTTGATCATTCCCTATTCATTTAATTGTAATGAAGAAAAGCTGAGGTAGTAGACTTTTCATTTTTTATATTTAAGAAACAATATTATTAATTAAAATTGAATAAACATTCACCAGCCCAACCAGTAATAAGTCAGTGTTTAGTTTTCAGAGCAATAAACTAACCTATTAAACTATATTGATTTCTCAAAATATAACTCTAATTAAATTTATAACAGTTGTGGTTTTCGTATGCATGGATCTACTATTGATTTCGGATTTTTATGGAAATTTTAAAGCCATAAACTAAAATGATTAATTAAAAGCCTATTAAATTTTGTTAATAGAATTATTGTTCTACTAGATCATTGACACAAGTTTGAAAAATCTGTATTTAAAGTTAAAATACCTAGATCTAAAATTAATACTGATACTAAAAAATAAATTTATTACTGATTATGATTAATACTGATGGTACTAAACAGAAAGCAAATCAAGAAAGACTGAACGAAGCAATAAAAATGGAAGCAGTATTACAAACGCAGATCACAGTGGATCCGACCGCTCCGCTCTGCGTTATGAACGCGACCCCACCGACTTTGGGTCTCTCGAGCTTGTAAGTCGGAAGGAAAATGCTATCTATCTTGGTGTATGGATTGAACACGCCGAGGCAATTCGGGCCCACGAGCGGGATGTCATTCTTAACCGCGATCTCCTTTATCCTCTGTGCTAGGTCATCGCGTTTTACCTCTTCAAACCCCCCGCTCAATATTATGACTCCGCCGACCTTCTTCTTCGCGCATTCCTCCATGATATCCGGGACGGTTTCTGCCGGGGTGGCGATAATCACGCAATCGACGTTACCGGGGATGCTGCCTACATTCGGATAGCATTTGTACCCCATTATCTCATCATACTTAGGATTGACGGGGCATACCTTGCCATGGAACCTAGCGTCATAGAAATTCTTGATCAATATGTTCCCTATTTTATTGGGCGTCGCAGAGGCTCCTATGATGGCCACCACTTTTGGTTTGAAGATATGATCCAGGTTCTTGACTATCTTATCCATAAAGATTACCTGCTGAAACGCGCATCTACGATATCGCAACCATTCTCGTCGAATATCACCGGGTTCAAGTCCATCTCCTTTATGTCTTCCTGTGCCATGAATTTGCATGCTCGGAGCACTAGCTGCTCCAGAACCTTCTTGTTGATCGGTTTCTCCCCGCGTGCTCCTTCCAAGAGCGGGTGTGATTTCAACTCGGCAATCATCTCATCGACATCTTCGCTGGTGATGGGGCATAGCCTTGCGCTGACATCCCTGAATATCTCTACGTATATGCCACCTAGACCAAGGACGATCATGTGGCCGAATTGCGGGTCCTTTTTCCCACCTATGATGAGTTCGACCCCTTTGCGGGCCATCTTCTGTACCAAGACCCCATCCACCTGGTTCGTCCCTGCGCTCTGTATGACGTCCTCATATGCGATGTGGAGGGCTTGCTCATCCTTTATCTTGAGTTTCACCCCTCCAGCATCCGTCTTATGAGTTATCCCTGGAGAGACTATCTTCAAAGCGACCGGGTATCCTATTTTTTTGGCCCCTATAATCGCGTCGTTCTCGTTTTTTGCGAAATAATACGGGAGAAGTTTGAACCCGCGCTTTTCCAAGAGCGCAAAATCGTCTATGACAGTCATAATAAACATCCTGGTGCCGCATTAATCTGTAAACTGGGATTACAGTCAATATTTTTAATCAGCAGCGAAAATACATTTCATGCCTATCTACACTAAATTCGGTGATAAGGGTAAAACGGCTCTAATCGGTGGTGAAATCGTGCCGAAGAGCGATGTTCGGGTGCAAGCTTACGGTAGTGTTGATGAGCTGAACGCGGTATTAGGGCTCGTACTGAGCTTTAGCGAAACCGATGGCGTCGCATCAACGCTCATGGGGGTCCAAGATGATCTGTTCGTGATAGGATCAGAACTCGCTTCAAAAGGCGGCAAATCCAGGACGATAAAACCAGTTCGTATGAGCCGTCTCGAAGCAGAAATAGATCGCATGTCCTCCCAGCTGCCTCCCCTCAACCATTTCATCATCCCCGGAGGCAACAAAACAACGTCTTTGCTTCATTTCGCCCGTACCGTATGCCGTAGAGCAGAGCGTGAAGTGGTCGCCCTTTCGGAGCGGGATAAGATAAATCCAGACATGGTCATATACCTGAACCGTCTCGGCGACCTTCTTTTCGTTCTTGCCCGTTATGTGAATTATAAGAAGCGGGTGCCGGAAATGATCTGGCGCGGGAAATGATTTCAGATCGCATTTACGATTTTTTCGTTCAATCCTTCGAACTGCCCGAGCCATGCCCGTCTCTCTTCTTTGAGCTCCTTAGTCAGGAGTGAATATTCGTCTCTGCCATAATACCTGGAAGGGTCGAACGGCCGCATGTCCACGTCCCCCGCCCAAACAGCAACCTCATACCCCCAATCAGGATCAGTTTTCCATTTTATCGTTCCCCGGGCCGCATCCGCGAGCAGCCTGGCCGAATCATATACCGTTATTTTAACGCCTTCATCGCTCCCCGGGTGGGATCCAAACCTTCCGGTGTCCAGCAAGAAGCATTCTATGTTCGGATTAGCCTCAAGTATCTCGAGGAATCGGTTCCCCTCTTCTTCAAAAGGCCCGATGATGAATGGGTTGGTGCCCACCACCCTGAGTGGCTTGCCGACCTGCGTCGGATCCCCCGCAGACGATTCCACAGATTCCCCCAGCATGAAGAACGCGGCTGCCTGCTCGGGGCTCAGCTTAGCTATCGGAGGCACAATTGTCTTCCTCCTTGTTATGAAAACGATCATGTCGGTGCGCTCGAGGTCTATGGAGCTATCTGTGAAATCCAGTTCCTTCCTTATCACTACCCCTCTTCCGTTCGAAGTTAGGCTCGAATCGAAGAAATCTACGTTCCCCTTGTCATCCACCTTCACATTCTCTAGGATAGCGTTCCTGGACGTAGCCCCTTTGTATAGCAAAGGCTGTGAATTCGGTTCCAGGCCATCCGTTTTTATGTAGAAGTTGTCTTCGGTGCCGATCGCAGACCCGTCTTGATTTAGCAATACCACGTCGTCCTGACGTATGCGCACTAGTTCGCCGGCTTTGGTGTCTAGCCAATGATGGTGGCATGTCAGCGTCGTCTTGCCCGTGGCGCTCAGACCGAACAGCAGCACGCCCCTCTCGACCAATTTGCCGCCGCATTTTGTACGGAGTACTTTCGATCCGGCATGGAGACCGAGCCCACCTCGTTTCCTCTTATGCGCATACATCATCATGCGCAAGCCGGCCTTCTTTACCTCCCCGCAATAGTCGGATCCAAGTATGAATGTGATGAAATTGTTCGGGTCCACCAGGATTTTGCGTTCCTGCCATTCCGGAACGTCGATTATGGTGAAATCCGGCTCTTTGGTTTCCATCTCTTTGTCGGGTGCGAAAAGCATCCGATTCCACATATACGCCAGCCTGGCGTATCGATTTGTAACAAGCAGACGGATTTTAGTGCGATATCCGTTATGCAAGCACATGATACGGTCGACCGCGATGAGCGTTTTGCCATCCAGGTGCTCAGAGACTTTGCCGAGCGTTTCCTCATGGATTTTTTCCGGGTTGAACACTATCTCGGTGAATTTGGCGCTCCTAGAGCGTATGTTGGTTATGTAGCTGGCGCTCCCATATTGCGTCGTACGCTCATCCGCAATCGCCAATTCCCGCAGCTCTTCCGATGTCTTGCCACGAATGGTTTTGCATCGAGCGATGCGTTTGGCCGCTATCATGAACAGGTTTTCCATGTTTAGCCTTTCAAACTCAAATTTTAATAACACGTCGTGGGAAATAATATCCATATGCAGAAACTCATCAATTCAATAAAATCGCTCAAAGAAACCGCCATCTCGGATACCGTAGGCAAGCGGATGGCCAGCTTCAGCGCTCTAGGCGCCTCCGGAGAAGAAGAGATATTCAAGGAGCTATGCTTCTGCATCCTGACCGCGAACTACAGCGCAGAAGGCGGGATCCGCATCCAGAAGGAGATCGGGGATGGCTTCCTGACCCACTCCGAATCCAGGCTCGCGGGCGAACTGAAACGTCTGGGCTATAGATTCCCCAACGCGCGCGCCAAGTACATCGTAGACGCTCGTATGAAGCGGGGCGATATGATGGAAGCCATCTCGTCTATTAAGGGGCAAGCGCTTCGCCGCTGGCTTGCTGATAATATTTACGGATTGGGTTACAAGGAAGCGAGCCATTTTTTGCGGAACATCGGCCACGACGAATTCGCGATAATCGACTTCCACATAATCGATCTCTTGTCCTCCAATGGCATAATCGAGAAATCGCCGAAAAAATCGTTGTCAAAGAAACGATACGAGGAGATAGAGCAAAGCCTCGCACTGATAGCTGAAAAAACCGGCACGAGCCAGGGGGAACTGGACCTATATCTCTGGTATATGGAGACAGGCAAGATACTGAAATGATTCATGCCAGCGCATCATCTATCTTCCTTGCGATCTCACCTGGAAGGATTGGCACCCCTTTCACGCTGAACCAGTTCACTCTTTTCGACTTTATGCCGCAGAAATCCAAGACTATTTTGTCCAGGACCTCGATTGCGGTGCCACCGCGTTTCATGAACATCTCTTCCCCGTGCCCGAACGTGTTTATCACCACGGCGTTTTTCCCCACGAGTTTCTTGGTGTGCACTGGTTTCCCGTCCACACCCATGCTGAAATCATAAGCGAATCCGCTAGTGAACACCCGTTCAACAAACCCTTTCAATATGGCAGGCATGTTGTAGAACCAGACCGGATAGATGAAAATCAGCCTATCGGATTTTCTTATAAGCCCCTGATAATCTTTGACCTCTTCGAAACCGCCCGGGACATCAAAGTTCACTATTCGGATGATTGGATCGAATTTTTCAGCATAAAGATCTATTACCGTGAACTCCTTTCCATTTGCCTTGAGCCTTGACTTCACATACTGCAGAACGGCCGCGTTGTGGCTCTTCTTGTTGTCCGGGTGCGCGAAAATGATGAGGTCCATGTAATAGATTAGGCTTGAGCTTTTTTAACCCTTGGCGACTGTTTAGATTCCCGGGTATACTCCAGATATGAGAATATGATCCCGAAGATAACTATCGCGGCCGCAAATGCTATGGATACTATAAGCCCGAATGAAGGCATCACAATCCCGATCAAAGCCACCACCCCGTCTGCCTTGAGCAAGTCGCCGCAGATGGCATGCGTTCTGTCCCACACCCTGTCGCTCGAGATGGTCCATGGGGTCCGTATGCCGACGAACCAGTTGCGCTTGAATTTCCTCATTATCATTCCGAGCCCGAAGAACAGCGCTGCGAACGCGGGTGAAAGAACTGCCGCGAAATCGAATCGGTACCCCAAGTTGAAAGCGAGGACCAATACCTGCACATAGCAGAGGAACACCGCAATCCCGAGGCATAATGCATCATACTCGTCGATGAAATCATCATAGTTCCTTCTGAGCGGATCTAACCCCGGAAGGATCATCATGAAAAGAAATATGACGAGGGTTATCGTTGGGAGAAGGAATAACCCGAACGTCTTCCCGATATACCCGTTAACTTGGCCATCCAAACCCCAATGGGATGCCATCCGCTGAGGCATGGGCCAGTAGAGAAAAGCCGAAGCTATGAATGCCAGGGCAATGATAATCAATCCAAACGCTTGCATCCGCCTCATAGTTTCACTTCCTTGGCGTCTCCGGGTCCGATTATATATCCGGACTTTTCATAATGAACATGGCAAAAACAGTTCTTATAACCGGCGCATCCTCCGGGATAGGTAAGGAAACCGCACTTTATTTCCACGGCAAGGGCTGGAACGTGGTCGCCACCATGCGCAACCCTGGATCATGCAGGATGGAAGAAGGGCCCCGCCTGGCGCTGGTCCATCTGGATGTCACAGACCTGGCTTCGATCAGGAAGGCGTTGTCATATGCCAAAGAGAAGTACGGGAAAGTGGATTCGTTGATCAATAACGCCGGGTATGGTCTCGCGGGTCCGTTTGAATCCTATTCAGACGAACAGATACGACGGCAGTTCGATACCAATGTTTTCGGCCTCATGGCAGTAACCAAAGAGGTGATACCGCTATTCCGGGCCCAAGGTGGAGGCACAATAATCAATATAGCTTCAATGGGCGGTCGGATAAGTTTCCCGCTCTATAGCGCTTATAACGCATCTAAATGGGCCGTGGAGGGGTTCTCGGAGTCATTGATGTATGAGTTGGCCCAGTTCAACATAAAAGTCAGGGTGATCGAGCCCGGGGTCGTAATGACCGATTTCTACGGCCGTTCCATGGACAAGCCTCTGGATCTAGGTTCGTATTCCAAATATGCAGGAAAAGTCATGGGGAACATGGAGAAAGCAGGCGGCACTATGAGCCCCTCTGTAGTGGCCAAGACGGTTTATGATGCCGCGATGGATAGCGGCCCCCGGCTAAGGTATGCTGTCGGAAGCGATGCCCGGAAGCTGACGTTCGCACGTAAAATACTTCCAGAGCGGCTCTTTTTCAGGTTGCTCGGTTCGATCCTGAACAAGTGAAATGCGGTTCTGAACTGGGATGGAAAGGCATATCTTCTTTTCAGTTTCATAAATGTCATGCGATTCAGGAAGCTTACCAAGGAAGAGGAACGCGTGATAGTGGATAAGGGCACCGAAACACCGTTCAGCGGGGAGTATGACAAGAATTTCAAACCGGGCATATATTTCTGCAGGAGGTGCGGCGCCCCGCTCTACCACTCAAAGGACAAATTCGATGCGCGTTGCGGTTGGCCTAGCTTCGATGATGCGCTGCCTGGCGCCATAAAGCGGCTTCCGGATCCGGATGGCTCAAGGACCGAAATAGAATGCGCTCGCTGCTCTGCTCATCTGGGGCACGTTTTCTCGGGGGAGATGCTCACAAAGAAGAACATCCGGCATTGTGTCAACTCCATATCTATGCTGTTCATCCCATCGGACAAAGTGAAGACCGAAACGATTGTGCTCGGCGCGGGCTGCTTCTGGTGCACAGAAGCGGTATTCAACATGATTAGCGGAGTTCTTGCCGCCACTCCAGGTTATGCCGGAGGAAGGACTGAAAACCCAACATACGAACAGGTCTGCGATGGTGATACTGGACATGCCGAAGTAGCCAAGATAGAATATTTCCCGAAAATGATTACGCTGAAGTATCTCCTAGATGTATTCTTCACGATGCATGATCCGACCTCGCTCAATCGGCAGGGCAATGATGTAGGGGATCAGTACCGCTCGCTCATTCTTTTTACTTCAAAAAAGCAGGGAACTGCAGTACGTGCATACATAAAGAAGGCACAAGCACGGTATTCGCAACCAATTGTCACCGAAGTGAAAGCGTTGGATAAGTTCTATCAGGCAGAAGATTACCATCAAAAATATTTCGAGAAGAATCAGCACCAGCCTTACTGCAATATCATCATATCACCTAAGCTTTCCAAGGTAAAGAAGGAATTCAAACTCTAAGCGTCAACATCTGTTCAGCGCTCCAGCAAGGCATAAAAACCTCTAGTGCTCATCCAGTTCGGTGAAAATATGGGACTCATGTACACAAGCATAAGGGTCAAGGATATGAAGAAATCGGTGGCGTTCTACACCCGCAAATTGGGGATGAAAGTCATCGGAAAGAGGGAGATGCCTGGCGAGCTGATCATGCAGCTGGAGGACAAGGCCACCAAGCAACGCCTGAACCTCATGTGGTATGCGAAAAGCAACCGGTGGTATACGCCATACAAGATGAATGGTGTCGAGCTGGATCACTTGATGTTCCAGGTTCCGGATGCCAAGAAAGCCCACTCCAAACTGCTGAAGGGCGGCGCGACGAAGGCGACTGACGTCTGGGAAGGGAAAGAGCGCAGCATGGGCCTGGTGAAGGACCCCAACGGCATCTGGATCGGAGTGATGAGCGTAAAAAAGAAGAAATGAGCTCTTCACCCGAGAGCGTCAATCTACTGGTGGGTCAGAGCGTGAACAATCTCATCCGTCTTTCTGACCCTTCCGATTCTTTTAAGCACGAAATTTATTGATGCGCTGTGCGCTTCAGCCGTCATAGAAGACATGGCGTCCTCAGCAAATACTTGTTCATATCCGTATTCATACGCGAATCGCGCCGTGCTCTCAACCCCATAATTGGTCGCTATCCCGCAGAGCACGATGGTGCGGATACCGCGCCTTCGCAGCTGCAAATCCAGTTCCGTACCGTAAAATGCTCCCCACTGTTTTTTGGTTATAACTACGTCAGATTCTATCGGCTTCATCTGGTCGACCAATTCGCTCCAATCATTCGGCATTATCGTTGGAGCGACCCATTGTTCATCGCTAGCTGGGTGAAGGCGCTCAGAACCCGAAGCGGAGACTCGGACCAGGAAAACAGGCATCTTATGGCTTCTGAAAGCTTCCGCGAGTCTGGCTGCGTTCGAAATCACGGTTTCGGTATTATGGGGAGCGGTATTCCGGGAAGCGATGCCTTTTTGGAGGTCTATGACGACCAAAGCAATGGTTTTATGATCAAGGTTCAAGTTATCTGTCATAAGGTCACCTCTAGTTTAGAATATTAGATGATTATCCGCAGCGCTATTTATACTAATCCCTAGTTTTCAAGAATTCACGGACTTTTTCAGCAGCTTTTGGTCTCAATGGTTCCCCATGCCCGCTCAATAGAATCTCGAAATCGAGCGACGCGATCCTCGCTATGGACTTGCTCTCCAGCTCAGTGTTCCAGCTGAACGGTGGCGGCCCCTCCACTCCGTTCTTGCCCACGCGCAGCGTATCCCCCACCAGGATTATCCCCCGTTTAGAGTCCAGCAGCGCTATGCTTCCAGGTGTATGCCCTGGAGTGTGCAATACCGTGAATCCGGCGACTTCAGCCCCTTCGTCCAGGAGCACGTCCACCTCCACGGGGTGCGTTTTCATCACCGTTCCAAGGACCTTGATAACTAACGCCATAGCCCCATTCGGCATAGGCATCTGCTTCTTGTGCGATATGAAATCCGCCTCATCGCGGTGGGCGGCCACCTCGGCGCCGGTCGCTTTCTTCATGGCATCGAGGCTTCCGATATGATCTATATGGCTGTGCGTGAGGATTATAGTTTTGATATCTTCCGGTTTTTTCCCCATCTGTTTTATGTAAGCCAGGATCTTAGCAGAGTTATTCGGCATCCCGGTATCTATCAATGTCAACGTGCCATCGCCAATGATATAGCAATTTCCGTTCACGCCATCTATTTTGTGAATGCCTGCAACGATTTCCATAATTCCAACCTCTAGAGTTATTATCGCCATCGATGTTCCTTTCGATTAAGTTAATGTCAGACCGCACGTCAATCTTCATCGCATGGGCCGTGGCCGGGTTTCCCCTGGCTTATATGGCGTTGACACGCCAAACAAGCACGAGCTTAGGGCTTAGCTCAGTGATCACCTTGGTCATCATCCAGAATACCTTCCTCAGCGCAAGTTTTTAATCGTCAGGCATGAACCTATATCTGTCAGTGGTAGCAAATGCCCCAAAAATTGAACAATATCTTCATCGCAGCCATACTCTTCATCGCCATAATCGCCATGGCAATCAGCATCATGGTGATTTTTCTACCGTTCATACCTGGTTATAGCCAAGAGCTTCAAGCAACAAATTCGATGAGGAGCCGGCCGGATTTCCATCTCTCCGCAGAAACGCAGCCCCTCTCCTCCCAAGTTTCGCCAAAACTCCTGGTCATCAATATAACCACGCCGGCTTTGAAAGACGATGATGCAATATACGTGGATGTCTACGATGATGGAAAGCAGTTGGATCATATAAATTGCCTCAATGAATTGGAAGGCAACTATACTGGATTGACATCGTTGGAGTGCGAGATTCCTGTTCCATATGACTATGACTTGATCGGGGATTATCATCTGTTCGCCACCCTCACCTCAGACAATATCGATTACCTCTCAGGTCCGCTCACTGTGGATGTGGACTGGGGTGTGTATGAACAGAATTTTTGGATATTCTCGGGGCTAGCAATCGCAATCGTGGGCACTGCGTATATCCTGGTGTTGGTTCCCGCAGGCCTTTTCGTCTGGGCGGTGGCTTGGGACTCAAAACGAGGCAGATCCAAACGATACTCCCTAGGGTCGTTATTCTCTCTCAAGGGTAAGAATACTGTACAAAAGTTCCGCTCTTTCCTCGCGTCCCCGTATTTTTGGGCATTGGAAATGGCCGGTATACTCATAATATTGATTTACATGGCGTTCACCGCCCAGATATGGAAATCATGGACCGCGCTCGCCGCATTCATGATATCAGGTTTTCTCGCATTCATAGTCCCATATCTCTGGTGCATGGCTTGGTGGTATGCCGACTACCGCAAAAGAGAACCGCTCCGGCTCATGTTCTCGTTCTTCTTATGGGGTATGCTGGCCGGTCTCATGGTAATAGGCCTGAATTCCATCTCCGGCACGCTATTCGGCCTTGCCGGCCTGGGTGCCATAAGTACGATCCTGTTGGCTCCGATCCTGGAAGAATTCTTCAAGGGCTCCGGGCTCGCCCTGCTTTCAGAGAACCAGGAATACAACTATATCGAGGATGGCATTGTTTTCGGATTCACAATCGGAATGGGATTCGCGTTCATAGAGAACTGGATCTACCTTCTAGACAATCCGATGGGCTCTGATATCGGCGGGTGGCTATCTGTCTTCTTCTTGCGCGCTATAATATTTTCAGCCAATCACGGCTTTTTCACTGCGATAACCGGGATAGCGATCGGCTATCTCATAGAACGCAAATTCCAGGCCCCGGCGCTCGGGCTCCTCATCGGGATCCCGCTAGCAGCATTTTTCCACGGGATGCACAATTCAGGAGACGCTATAATAACGCTCCTAGGTGGCGGAGGCGCGTTCATATATTTCTGCTTCCTGGTGCCTCTCTTCGATTACGGCGGATTCGTCATAATAGTGCTTCTTTTCATCCGTTCGGTGCTAAGGAAAAAAGGCGATGGCCGCCCTTGATTTAAGCTGTTTTGTCCAAGCAATCATGGATGATAAAATCCATCAGGCTGATCAACTGGCGTTCCCACGCCGATACTAATCTAGAGTTCCGTAAGGGGACCAACCTGCTAGTAGGCATCATGGGCGCCGGTAAATCGAGCATCCTGGAGGCCATGAGTTTCGCCTTCTTCGGCACCTTCCCGGCCCTGGAACGCAGGAAGCTGAAGCAGGAGGATATAATACGCCTGAATGAATCGCGGGCCAGGGTGATACTGAGATTCGAATTGGATGGGATCGAATACCGGATCGAGAGGGGGCTCGAGCTTTCCAAACGCGGCATCTCATCATCGGCGGAGTTCTATCGCAACGGCAGCATGGTGGAGCAAGGTAGCGTAGCCGTCACGACATACATAACGAATCTCCTTTCAGTTGATTATGATCTTTTTACGCGAGCGATATACTCTGATCAAAACAACATCGACCACTTCTTCAACCTTGACCCCAAACGCAGGAAGGAGGAGGTCGACACCCTCCTCGGTCTGGATCGTTTCGGGGCGGCCAGGACGAATATCGTTACCGTGATAAACCGCATCAGGTCAAAAAGCGAGTTCATAGGGACCAAGTTCAGCAAGGAGAAGCTGGAAGAACTCAAGTCCAAGGAGGGCTCCCAAACCGGGACTCTCTCAGCTTCCGAAACCGCCCTTTCCGCGTTTTCATCCAAGATCCAAGATGTTGCTAACGCTCTGGAAACGGCCCAGTCGAATTTCAAGCGGCTCAATAGCGAGAAAGAATCATTCGAGCGCCTGGAAAAGGATATCCTCAGGCTCGCAGCGCAGCACGACGCGGTGGGGAAAGAGATCGATGGTTCGGAGCCGATCGATGACAGATCGCTCGAGGAGATGAAGAAGCAGCTGGCCGTGCAAATCGAAAGCAAGAACAAACTCATGACTGCGATGCGCTCGTGCGAAGACCGTTTTTCAGCGGTCTTCAAGGAGATCGGTAGCATCGACGCGCAGCTCAAAAACGCGTCAGAGGCCCAAATCCGCTTGGAAACCGCCAAATCAGAGGTATCCGATCTTCTGCATGGCTCAACCCCCGCCCAGCTCCAAGAAGGCCAAAAGGAGGCCGAGCAATCGATCCTAGCCATGGAATCCGAACGGAAATCGCTCAGGCATGAGATGGCCGAACTCGAGGCGCTCGTGGTCAGCCTCAGACCCGGTCTCTCAGAATGCCCCCTATGCTCATCGAAACTTAGCGAGGGTGGGGTCAGCCACCTGAAGACTGAGAAGGGCGCGGCCATCGAATCCAAAAAGAAGCGCATCAATGAGGTCGAGACTATCCTGCCGCTGAAAAAGAGGGACAGTGAATCGTTGCTCATGCGCATACGTAAGGTTTCGATGGCCACCGAGCGCATCGCCAGCCTGGAAAAAGAGCTCAAATCCGCAGTCCAAATCCCAGAAATCAAATCTCGTCTAGAAACGGATGCGGCCAAGCTCAATGAAGCGCGGCAGGATCTCCGTAAGAAGTCCGATTCAGTTTCTGAGACGATAGATAAGATGCGAATCCGGCTCGTTTCAGCCGAACGCATCCTTGCCAGGAGCAAGGAACTCGCAACGATAGGGAAAAGCTTAGGGGAGAACAAAGCCAAGCTCGCAGCGGTGCGTTTCGACCAGAAATCATTCGAGGACGCCCGTCTCTCCCTCGAGCGCCTCCATCTGGATTCGGAACGCCTCTTATCCGAGAAGAAATCCCTTGAAACGCAGATACGCATGTCACGCGAGATCCTGGCCGTGCTGCGTTCCGAGCTTTCCACGCTCCTGTCATTCGAGAAAGAAGTCAAGGGGCTCACCTCGCTCGAGGAGCAGCTTTCGGTCTACAAGAACGTGCTCCTGGAGACCCAGACGCACCTCCGGGCCACCCTCACCGATGCGATCAACAGCGCCATGAACGAGATATGGCCGATCTTCTATCCATACAAGAACTACCCTTCCCTGCGTCTGGCGGTCAGCGAGAAGGATTACATATTCGAGGTGAATGATAACGGCCAATGGAAAGCGCTCGAGACGGTGGCGAGCGGCGGAGAAAGGGCGTGCGCTGCGCTGACGCTACGGACAGCTCTGGCGATGGTCCTCACCCCGAAACTCAGCTGGCTGATCCTGGACGAGCCGACGCATAATCTGGATAGCGCTGCGGTCGAGCTCCTCTCATCCGCCCTGGAACAGAAGGTGCCGGAGATAGTATCCCAGACATTCGTGATAACCCACGACGAGGCGTTCATGGGGTCGGAGTTCGCCTCGAGCTACCGGCTCGTGAGGGACAAGGAGAGGAACGGAGAGACGAAGATAGAGAAGATATGACTGACGCTGGGGCTATAACGACCAATCTGGCCACAACAAAGAATCAGTTGTATACGTTCTCTTCTATCTTTCCGACGACGTCGAGCGGGTCGGCCGGCTTCTTCCCGGTCTTTTCCTCATACCACTCGTTGCAGCCCTGCTCGTTCTGGGATGCATAGTACGCTATGGCGGCATAGACGTCCTCGCGGTTCGCGACCCCGATCGCGAATAGGTACTGCATTATGCTCTTGAATTCGTCTATGACGAACGGCCTCCTCCGGGACACGCGGAGCTTGCGCAAATCAGTGAATTTCATCTCGTTCCCGTGGAGTATGACGTTGTTGAGCGTGAATCTGCCGATTATGAGGTTGCTGGAGTGCAGCCCTGCCGTGGCCTCGACTATCATCTCGCAGAGCTTGCTCTTGCCTTTCCGGTCGAGCGTGTCCACTTCGACGTAGCTGATGCCGTGTTTCGCTATCCTGCGGTCGAATGCCCAGGAATCCCGTTCTGCCTTGGCTATCACGTAGAAATTACCCGAGACGGTCTTGAGGTAGCCCACGATGTTCTCGAGCGAGCCTTTCACCTTGCCATAAGCGTTATAGAGAGCCAAAGCGACCTCCTTCATGGTCTTTCTCAGGATATAAGTGGTGTTGTTGTGCTTGAAACAGATGCTGTCTGCGCCATCGCGCGCTGCGACTCTATAGATGTCCGAGAGGTTCTCCTCGCTTTTGCGGTAGTCGATCCTCTTGATGCGGAGTATCTCCGTCTTGGTCTCCTTCCATTCGTATTCCACGTCCGCGTTCTCTCCAGAGAGATTCTTCTTCGAAGACGTGGGGACCTCTTTCGAGAATTCTGGAAGCTCGTAGTCATCGAACTTGCTCGAGTCGATGGAAGTATGGAGCGATTCTTCCGCTCCTTTGGTTATCGCGAATTCGGTCTTCTTCATACTAACTCTCCAGTTACTGGTCTACCACTATCTATTTTATGCCACAAACTGTTTTTAAACATGTGACTTTACGTCGATTGACGAAAAGTATAGCTAAATATCACTCGGTTTCGATCCTGGGCGCCAGGTAATACGCGACCTTGGCTCCTTCGATCTCGTATTCGAGCTTCAGCGGCCGGTCCGTTTCGAGGAATATCGTGACTATGGAGCCCGATGAGGTGGCCCTGACCATGTCCTCAAGATACTGCAGCGGGAATGTGGCCTTCGTGTTTTCGTTGACAGTCAGTTCCGTGAGATCCGGGCTTCCGGCCTCGAATTCAGCCCGCACGTCGCCGTTCTCTCCTCTGACATCTACTATGAACTGCTCTTTGGTGAGCTGTAAGCGGACGTGGGAGCTGATCAGTTTCGCGTCCTTGAGCGTCTCTTTGAGGGCATCCGCCCTGATCTTGGCGGAATTCTTGAACTCTATCTTTGGTTCCTTCTGGACACGTTCTCCAGTTTCGATGAGCGGCACCTTGAACATCCTCCGGTGCTTCTCCCCGTAGAATTTCACAACCAGACGCCCTTCCTCCACAGAAAGCTCGAGTCGTTCGCCTTTCTTGCCGCGTGCGAGGACCTCGGCCAGCTGGTTGATGTTCACCCCTATCTTCGTCTCTTCAGGAAGGTTGTATTCTATGAACGCGCTTTTGGGCATGGAAAATGATATCATGGATATCTGCGACGGATCCATAGCCTTCAGCAGTAAGCCGTCATTCTTGACATCGAACTGGCCCTCTTCGACAAGGCACACGATGGAATCTATTGCTGCTTTTAGCGCCGGAGCTTCTTGAACAACGAGCTTCATGATATTACCTCTCCCTCATGGGTATCGCAACTAAGAATAATAATGCTTCCCTATGCCGTCAAGCGCGGGATTCAAAGCAACTCAGTAGCTACTCTTTTCATCATCAGTCAGTCTGGGACGGTTTCGTCATCGTTGCCATCGATATGTATATTGAAACCACTTTTAAATGCCACTCAGCGGTACGAATCCATTGGCGGCGCCTTGGGTTCTGGGGGTTTCTGGACCCTCACCTGCATCGGCATGACCCTTGTGCGCACCAAGAAGACGAATGCAGCTCCGACCAGAAGTATCCCGACAATGAAATCCCCGGCGCCATTGATTTTCAAGAAACCGGAAAGGAATGCCGAGATGCCGAGGAACACGAAAATAAGCCCGAGAAGCAGGAAAATCTCCCCCATGGCGGATAGGGCCAGGTACTTCATCATCTGCCCTTCCATGCCCTGGCCGCCCTGCGGGGCCTCGGATTCGAGCTCCTCGTCCATAATATCACTCTATCTTATGCTGCCTTATCTTTACGCCTGCTTCCTTGAAGAGCCTCATCGGCGTCTCAGCCACTGGATAATCCACGTTGTAGATTACCTCCTTTATGCCAGAATTGATTATCATCTTCGTGCAGAGCAGGCAAGGGGAGAATGTCGTGTATATGATGGAATCCTTGATGCTTATGCCATGATAGGAAGCTTGGACGATGGCGTTCTCCTCTCCATGGCTGCAGACGCATTCGTCGAGGTTCTTCCCGGACTGCGTGAAGCTGTTGCACCTGGGGCAGCCGCCATCAGAGCAGTTCTTGGTCCCGCGCGGCGTTCCGTTGTAGCCCGTAGAGATGATCCGCTTGTCCTTGACTATCACAGCCGCAACCTTCCTTTTCACGCAGTTGCTCCTGGATGCCACGACCTTCGCTATGCCCATGAAATAATCGTCCCAACTAGGCCGCGAGAGCTTGAACTCCACAGAGAAATTGCCGAGCGCCTGGTCTATCTTGTCATACAGCTCGTTCACATCCCCGTCGTTGGGGACTGTCTTATCCGCCAGGGCGAAAGTGCCCTTGAGGTTCTGCTTGGTCTTATCGGCATTCTCCATCTCGAGCTTTTCTATGCGGATGAATGCCTCGTAGGTGCGGGGATCCTCTTCCCTACCCCTAGATTTTATCCTCTCGAACCTGGTCTCATCAGGCGCGTTCACGTAGATGAGGAAGAACCGCCCTAGTTTTCTGAGCGCTTCTACTTCGGCGGGGTTTCTTATGGAATCTATGACATAATTCCTGTCGTTCTGAAGTTTCTGGCCTATCTTGGTGCCGAGCACCCCCGGCCCGAACTTCTCCCTGAGCTCATTGCCTTTGGCGATCAGGTTCTCCCGTGTTATCGGCGTGCCTTCGGCCTTGAGCTCTTCCCTGATGACATCCGAAAGCGAATAGTAGTAGAAGCCCTTTTTCATCAGATATTCCGCAACTGTGCTCTTACCGGCGCAGTTCTCCCCAGTGAGCCCGATTATCATGGATGAAGATGGGTGCTTTCATGATATAATTGTTTTGAAATTCCCTATCAAGGTGTGTATCGCCGCGAGTACGCACCCTATCGCGATTATCACCGGAAGGCGGATCAACCACCCTGGAAGGATTATCCACGATAGCGTCGAAATACCGCAGAGCGGAGCGAACCATGATGAGAACCCTAAGAAGTGCCCGAACGCGAGCGAGTAGAACACAGCGAATGAAACGAATGCGGCTAGTCCGGGGTTCAGTCTCTTGTTGATGATTAGCACGATGGCGGCCCACAACGATATCCAAAGGATGCTTGCTATGGCCGGTCCGTATTCTCCGCTGAGCAGCAAGACCTCCCTGGTGAGCGGATTCCCCTCCAGCATCGGGTTCCCTATCGTGCCCCTTGCGGTTATGAGGATGTCCAGAGTGCCGAATATGATCCAGAGGGCTATGGGGACGACATATTGCATGACGTCGACCTTATGCCTCCTGTACATCCAAACCCAGAATGCGATGGATAGGATGATGGCAACGAACGTGAAGAGCTGGATCCAGAGCGCAGCGCCTTGGCCCAGCACGTCAGCGTAATAGCACATCAGAAGTACTTCCTCAATTTACTCCGTATGAATCCGTAGAGCTCTTTCTCAGGATCGCTCAATATCCCGATATTCTCTTCCCACGCTTTCATATCATCCACGGTCATGTACGTGTATAACGTATCCCCTTCATTCACGTTCTTCCCGATGATCATGTTATCGCAGGAGATGGCCAGCTCCTCGCCAGGATTGGCCTCTTCCACCTTCTCCTTCTCACGCTGGATCTCCCTGATCTCGCCGACGACCTCGCCACTCTCATTCATCAGGCGATATCCTTTCTTTATTTTGCCGCCCACCACATTAACCCCGAAAATGGCCGGCTTGGACACCCTGAACACGTATCCTTCCAGGACCTTCACCTTCCCAGGCCATACGAAATTCTCCAGGGCTTTGAGTTTCATCTTCTCCTTCTCTTTCTTGACCCACTCGTTGTAGTCGTCCACCAGCCTGTAGATGATATCGCTATAGAGGATCGGGACATTGGATGCCTTGCTCTCTTCCCACGCCTCGTCGAGTATCTTCACGTTGAACCCCATGACAACGGCGAGGTACGGTTCCTGCTGCGCGACCACGGACGCCGAGATGACATCCTTTCTGGTGATGGTTCCGACCGCGGCATCGCGTACTGGTATGCCAGCATCCTTGAGCAATTGCAGCAGGGCCTCCACGCTTCCGAGGCTGTCGGCGCGCAGCACGGCTCCGACTTCGTCTGTTTTCTGGAAGATTACGCTCTTGAACTGCGCTTCTATCTCCTTGCTATCCCGTTCGAAATCCTCTATGACCTCTATCGGAGAACCTGGGATGGCGCCATCGAGATCTGGGGCGTAGACCTTCACACCTGCAGCCGCAACCACCGAATCTATGAATGTGAACTTGTCCTTTCCGCCGCCAAGGTTCGGCTCCAGGAGGCCGCGTACCTTGGTGCGTTTTATCCCGTCCGAAGTCATGAAAGCTATCTCATCGGTCTTGCGCATCACGCCGTCGTACACTATTATGTCTAGTGTGGTTCCGAGTCCCTTCTCCTCTTTGACCTCGATTATGCTGCCCTTGCCGCGGCCTTTCTCGTCTATCTCAAGCCGCTCTCCCAAAAACCTCTGGCTCAAGCCCCCGATGAGCACGAGCAGCTCGCTCAACCCCTCCTTGGTTTTGGCGCTGATAGGCACTATGGCGATGGTCTTGGAGAAATCCTGCACCTTGTCGAAGCGTTCACTGTCGAACCCATACTCGGATACTTTGCCCATCAGGTCGTACATCTTCTCATCCAGCCTCTGCTGTATGTAATCCGGCTGCTGGGCCAATGATGCGAGGAAAGAATTGGTCTTATGGCTCTTCCATCCATCCAGCGAATCTATCTTGTTGGCAGCGATGATGAAGGGCGTCTTGTATTGCTTGAGTATCTTTATGCTCTCGATGGTCTGGGGCTGGAATCCCTGCATGACATCAACGATGAGGATGGCCAGGTCGGCCAGGCTCCCTCCCCGGTCGCGCAGGTTGGTGAACGCCTCATGGCCAGGGGTGTCTATGAAAAGCAGGCCAGGTATCTTGAGGTCCGCCTTCATCTTCGAGGCCAGGTCTTTGGCAAGGTCGTCTATATCGCTTTTGGTGACATAGCTCGCCCCTATCATCTGCGTTATGCCGCCGGCCTCTTTCTTCGCGACAGAGGTGCCGCGGATGGAATCGAGGAGGGTCGTTTTCCCGTGATCGACGTGTCCGAGTATGCAGATTATAGGTGATCGTGTGAATGCCATTAGAGACGCCCAGATACCTAACTTCCTTCAAAATATTTAAGCATCTATCATAATCGGGAATAATACCTCAATTTACACTAATAAACACATTTATAAAGAGTTCGTAACATAAATACATTGTGACATAAATGAACACTCCAAAACCGATTACTGCGACGGCGGCCCTTGCGGCTGAGAAGTCTGACCGGAAAGGGTTTGGCCCTTCTGGCTTGACGGAAACTATTAGAGGCGGGCGCAGTGAGCGCAAAGAGGCCGAGCGCCAGATGCGCGTCATGTGCAAGGATGCGATATCCACACTCTCATATGCCATCGCTAATCCTAGGGCTCGCGAATCCAGTGAAGATGAAACTGAAGTTGATTTGACCCTGGGAGAGCGGAAATACGGCACTCCAGTCGAATGCATTGCAGAATTTGCAGATATCTTTTCCAAACTCGACGAAAAACACAAACAAGAAGTCCTCGCATTCATAACCGTCCAGCTGGTTGGCAATGAGCGCCATGCTCTCGATAGGATAGATGATTCAGAATCCATCATCGTCATCGCCGCAGCGCTTTCCGAAATAGGGAAACGCCTTCCGGTGGATGAAAGGGGCAACAAAACCACAACCGGTTTCGAGAAAGCGATATCCTTGCTGGAAAATCTCGCAAATGGAGAGCAATTGTTCAGGATAGATCCGGATCAATACGCTTCGATGCGCTTTGCATGCACTACGGCGCTGTGGGACCTTGATTTCGGAGAAGCCAGCTTCTGGGAAGCACGTCTGGAAGACGCTGCAACCAAAGACCTCGTGATCGGGCGGCTTCTTGAAATGCCACCTACAGTAGATCCAGATGCCCACGGGTGGATTCTGCTGCGGGCAAAGCTCGCAGATTTGGGGTTTGATATCGCACGGCACAAGTCAATGGCGAAATTCAATTTCTTGTATGACACTATGGTGAATGGGACTGGAGACCAGACCATAGAAGCGTTGCGAGCTGCCGCTTTGGTTCCCCTCCCGCTTTTCATCAAAGACGAAAGTAATGAAAGATACGGAGAAGATGCCGAATACTGTAGAGTACACAAGGCGCTCTATCAAGCCGTTGCCAACCTAAGCCAAAACAGAGTCGTAAGCGAGGATATGCTAGAATTGGTCGCGTCATTCACGGCGGCCATGGATGCCCAGATCGCACTATCTTATGCAACCGAGCAGCAATTCATGGGCGCACTAAAGCTGCTCGAAATTTATAATTCAAATCCGGCATTGAATAAACACCTCGTAAAGCTGATTGTGGAAGCGGGCTCGGAGATGGTAGATGTCTATAGGGATGTCAAGACTGAAATGGAAGATGATGTCGAAGCCTATCGGGATTCCTTGAGCCGGGATCCCAAGACTCAATTCGCTACCGCCAAGATGATTTTGGGCGCGGATTCGGTAGAATCGAGCCAGGAAGCATCAAGCGGAATCGATGCGGAAGAAGCTTATGCGGACGCTCAGGTTCAAATGAATGATGGACTGGTGGATGCAGAGATGAAAAGACTCGGCGGGCCGGTCTTCGAAACCAGGAGGAAAGCAATGATTGTGCTGATTCAATTTCATAATGCCGGGATAAAAGTCCCAGGCCTGATCACGCAGAAAATCGAGAAAAAAGCGGAAGAACCCGAGGGACAGAAGACCGAAGGCGGAAGCGATAAGAAAGAGGCTACTGGGCAAAGCAGCGAGAAAAAAGCAACCGAGAAAGGCAAAAAGAAAGAGTTCGAAACCGTATTCACGGTGAGAGATGCTGATGGAGGAATGAAACTATGGAAGATCTGAATATCATGCATATGCTTTCGAGCGATAAGGTCATGGAGAGGCGCGCAGCCATACGGCTTCTGAAGGAGCAGATCCGTGACGGGAGGGGTTTCCTCGCATCGCTTTCCCTGAAATACGTCTCAGAGCATGATCCATGCTACACGATACGCAATATCGCGCGCCAGGCGCTCTACCTGTGTGATAATGCGCCGGAAGCGAAAGTCACGTGGGACAAGGCATACATGTTCAGGAAAGGCTGAACTTAGCAAACCGGCACTAATAAAAAAAGAGGCCGGTTTAATTACTTTTCTAACCAGTAGCTTTTCACAGGGCCCGTAGTCGACTGGTTAAGACGCCTGCTTGACAGCACCTTTTTTGGCTTGCGCGAAAAACCGCACCAAAAAATCCGTCAGATTGCAGGAGATACGCGGTTCGATTCCGCGCGGGCCCAACGTCTTCTTTTCCGCTTCTCATAGTCTTAATCGCATCCATAACGGCCGAAACCCGTTAAATCGCGTTTTTCCATAATAAACTCCCCTTTTTATACTCTTTCTACCATAATACATATTGACTGAGAAGGATGGGGTGGGAATATGAACGCCAGATTGCGGTTCCAAGACCGCCTTGCAGCAAATCTTCATTCGTTATTGAGCGAAAAAGGTTTTGCCAAGGTAGATAAACGGAGAGTAAGCAGGATCCTGTTGGCCTCAAAAAAACATGGGTGGAAGGGCCAGCCGCTCGCATATGATAACGAGAGCATCTATGTGCTTAACAGAGACAATGGAAAACCAATATTCTCCGCATTCGTCACAAAAGATGCAAACAGCGATACGGTGAGCGTGCTGGCCTCGAATCCGAGGGAGGACGAGGCAGGTAGCCGTCTCACCCGTGCAGAGCAGTATTTCAAGAGAACCTACTCAGATAAAAGCGGCGATCCGGCTCAGATAGCCGAAAAGATCACCGCGGAACTCGCAACCTTGGCTTCCATGAAAAAAGCCCACCGCATGCAGATCCATTTCCATTCAGGCCGTTTGCTGGATGGCTCAAGTCCCCATGACGATGGCGTCTCGGACATGGCATCTATATTTCGCAGGGCGCTCCTGCACCACGTGGACGTGTTCGTGTACACGCCGCACAACTCATTCGAGATGAATAACAACAAGTACCTGGTTTCCATTCTCAATGAATTCGGCATGATCGCCCCTATCGCCGGGGAGATGACCATGCCATTGATGCCTGGTCATCCCAGCGGTCCGCATCATATCGTGGTCGCCGCAGACGCTAAAATAGGATTCGGTATGGTCGGTGGCATCCTAAGATTACGCGACAGGTCGCTCAAAATGCCCTCGTATTTCACTGGCATGACAATCGATCAGATGTATGCCGAGCTTGAGCCGCTCCGCCAGCGCCATGATGTTATTGTCGGAGTGGCACACCCGGTGAATTTCAATAGCACTACACTGCCGATAAGCGGCGTGGGCCTGTTCAGTTCAGTGCAGCATGGGCACATCAGCTTCGACCAAGCCATGGCGTATGCGGCCCAGAATGATTTTATCGAATGCTGGAACGATTCGCTCTATATGGGCGAGATGGAATTCGAATCCCCAGAATTCAAGAGCAAGATGCTGGAGTTGCTTTCAGAGCATGGGGCCAAGCTCGGCATCCCCAAGGACATAAGGCTTTCCACGAATCTTTGCAATCTCCTCGTCGCAGCAGACCTAGAGGCGAAATTCGGCCTTGGCCAGAGTTTCGGGTCGGATGCCCATACCGAGGTTGCGCTTGAGCGCGATTATGCGGTCGGCGGAGACTGGTTCAGCCGGGGGTGGACCAACCTGGAGATCCCGGAAGCCATGCAAGACCATAAGATCACAGCAGAGGAGCTCGTGCGAGGTATCTCGAAAAAAGAGATAAAGATGGGCACGACGATATTCACGGAAGTGGCCGATAATCTCATCAGGATAGTCGGTTCGCGCACGAAACGGCCCGCAGAGGTCGAGCACACAATCGCCAAACAAAATAGCAAGGTGAACGCCGCCTATGCCTACGAGCTCGCGAAAGACTTCGCCAACTTCATCGCTCACGGCAAGTTCATGAACATAAGAAGGATGAGCGAGTGATTCATTCGCCGTGGTTTTCCAGCGCCGATTTCTCAGGATTCTCGCGGTAGCTCTTGGCGGCTTTCATGAATTCCACGAACAGCGGAGCCGGCTCCTCGAACCTGCTCTTCAATTCCACATGCGCCTGCGTCGCGACCCCGAAGCTATCTTTCCATTCGACGATCTCCACTATGCCGCTTTTCGGGTGCGTGCCGGAAACGATGAGCCCATTATCCTGCAGGGGCTGCACATACGCAGGGTTCACTTCATACCTGTGGCGGTGCCTTTCGGATATCATCTCGGTCCCATACGCCTTGTATGAGACAGTGCCTTTCTTCAGTATGCAGTCGAACGCCCCCAGCCTCATGGTGCCGCCGAGTTTCGAGACATTGTGCTGCTCGGGAAGAAGATCTATCACCGGGTGAGGCGTCTTCTTGTCGAATTCAGAGGAGTTAGCCTCTTTGAGGCCGCAGACATTCCTCGCGTATTCCACGACCATGAGCTGCAAGCCGAGGCAAAGGCCCAGATACGGCACCTTGTTCTCTCTCGCATACTGTATGGCCTTTATCTTGCCTTCCACTCCCCGGTCCCCGAACCCGCCGGGTACGAGTATGCCATCATATCCAGAGAGCGTTTCCGCGACATCGTAATCCTTCTCGAGGTCGCTGGCCTCGACCCATCCGACCTCCAGGCCGCTGTTAACCGCCGCAGCTCCATGCACGAGCCCTTCTTTCACGCTGATGTACGCATCCTTCACGGCGGTGTATTTGCCGACGACGGCTATTTTCAGTGGTGTATCCTTAGGTTTGATTGTCCTTGACACTCGTTTTTCCCATTCCTTGAGGTCCGGCTCTTTCTTCTCATCGAGCTTCAACCGTTTCGCTATCTCTGCATAGATCCCTTGCTTCTCAAGGACCAGGGGAAGGTCATAGACCGTGCTCAGCATCGGGTCGTCTAAAACCGCTTCTTCCGGCACATTGCAGTAGATGCTTATCTTCTTCCGCGCATCCTCGCTGAGCCTCTCTTGCTCTCTAGTCACGATCAGATCTGGCTGGAGACCGATGCTCTGGAGCATCCGCGTGGCATGCTGGGTCGGCTTGGTCTTCTGCTCTCCTGGTGAGACGCTCGGCACATAGGTAAGCTGGATGATGAGCATCTGGTCGTGTTCGAATTTGAGCTGCCTCATGGCTTCTATGAAATAGCCGTTCTCGAGGTCCCCGATCGTCCCGCCTACCTCTATGAGCACGATATCGGCTTTGCTCTGCTCGCCGACTTCAGCTACTCGCGCCTTTATTTCGTCGGTCAGGTGCGGTATGAACTGGACGTCGCGACCCAGGAATTCCCCCTTCCGTTCCTTCTCGATTATCCTTTGGAACAGCTTCCCTCCGGTTATGGATGAGGAGCCGGAGAGGGATTTGTTCAGGAACCGCTCATAGGTGCCGAAATCGAGATCGACCTCGGTTCCGTCATCAAGCACGAAAACTTCGCCGTGTCTGAACGGGTTCATCGTGCCGCAGTCCACATTGAGGTAGCCATCGAACTTTATCGGAACTACGTTGTACCCGCGCGATTGCAGGAGTTTTGCGATAGAAGAAGTCAATATCCCTTTCCCGAGGCCCGACATTATCGAGCCGGTCACAACGATGAATCTGGTCTTTTTCTCTGGCATAGGTAATATCTGCTGGGTTGGATTTAAAAAACTAAATACGATTCGGCGCTTTTATATCCGGTTCAGCACGTCCTTTATCTTCTCTATCGGCATGTCCGTCGCGATCATCGGGATGCGTTCGCGCTCCGATATCTTGATGGCCAGTTTATCAACTTTCGTCGGATCGAGATTATGCAGGACGACCGCAGAAGGCTTGGATGAGCTTACCCTCACTACTACCAATGGGCTCCTTCCCGTGCTCACGCCAGTGAATATGAATACGCGTTCATTCACATTACCGTAGAGGTTCTGGAAGTAAGAGAACGGCATGTCGAGGATGACCTTTATGCTGTCTATCAGAGTGTAGCCGTAAATCTTCTTGCTCTCGATCAGGTCCGGGTTGGTGAGCACTTTCCCCTCTATAAGTCCGACGAAATCCTTGAGCGGGATCGAGCGCGCGAATTCGTGCACCTCGAAGTATTCGCTCACCGGCTTCTCCTTCTCCCTGAATTTCTGGGATATGGCCCCGCCTTTGACGATATCTAGATCGAAGAGGGCGTTCACGAACCTCTTTATGACGGTCGTGCCCGGGGATTTGCGTCTGTTGCCTTCATAATCGCTGATCGTGGAGACTGTTATCCCCAGATGCCTCGCGAGTTCCACCTGCGAGATGCCGAAAATCTCGCGCCATTTGCGCATGGTCGCTCCAGGGTCTTCGGAAAGCGATATCTCCCCGGCTATCTCCATCTTGACCTTTTCCATAAGTATCACCCAGTGAGTTTCATTTCCTATTCACGCCGAACTTTTATATTGATTCCGTCTATTGCCTGTGTCCTCTTCGACACTATTTTTGAGGGAGGTTTATAAATAATTTCAGTCAACAGAACATCATGCCATTGGATATAATCGCCCAATTCTTCGATACCATCAACCTGAGGCTGTTCGATTCCGCGTTCGTCCTCCTCATAGTCTCCTTCCTAGTCTGGGAAATCCCCCGCTCAATCAAAATCATCAGCGAGGAATACACGAAAGGGTTATATCCGGATTTCGGCCGTGTCGCGGACATCTTCCTGCTCATCGTCGGTCTCGCATCTATGTGGTTCTTCCTTGCGGATGATAACGGCGCGCGCATAGTCGGTTTCATCAAAACGCCGGGCATAACGGAGCTCTACATAATCCTCATGGTGACGGTTCCATTGATCATCGCCATGGGGTTCTTCAAGAGGTTTTTTGCCAGGTTGGACAAGCACGAATCGATAACCATATTCGTAGTCCACGGGTTCCTGGATCTTGCCCATACCGCTTTCTTCGCTTCATTGGCGATAATCGTGATACCCGTGATCGGATTTTTGATTGGCCTCCACTGAGTCTTATAAATATTATCCCCGTATCACTGTCAGGTGTTTTCAGATGCCTCCCAAAAAGAAATCAGCTAAGAAATCGAAAAAGAGTTGTGTTTGCGGCAGCAGCTGCCATGATAAGGACGCATACCTGCCGGGGCTTTTGCTTCTGGCATTCGGAGCTATCGCGATCCCAGCGAACCTGGGTATCATTCCTGGCATGCAGTGGGTCCAGGCGTGGCCGCTAGCCGTGGTTCTGCTCGGCGCCGTCCTAATCGTTAGGGTCGGGGTTTGCAGGAACAACTCAAGAAAATCATGATTTTCTTTTTTTCCCAATATTATTTCCCAAAACAATCTGCTTTTTAAATACTATTGTGCACATATTACCACATCACATTATTTGGTGCAACCTATGAAACAAGCCATTGATTTTAGGTCGTTGAGAAACAGGCAGCTTCGTAAACACGCATCAGATGTTGCGGAACAGCGTGGCATAGGAAGCAGAAAAGATTTCCAGTTCAAGGCGCCAGAATTAGATGGTGAGCTTAGTAAGCGTCGTATCAGACCAGAAGAAGTCCTTCCCGAGCCAAAGTTATAATCCTTTTTCTGCAGCATATGCGATGGCGTTCTTGAATATCTTCAGGCCCATCGGTTCCGTTATCCCGCCTTTCACCCACCACGGGCAGTTCTCCACTATGTTGAACGCTTCGGGGTGGGGCATGAGGCCGAAAATCCTGCCGCTCTTGTCGCATACGCCAGCGATGTTCATCACGCTGCCATTCGGGTTGTATGGATAGCCTGCGAGGGTGCTGTTCTCATCCACATACTGGAACACAATCTGGTTGTTCGTTTTGAGCTCTTCCAAAGCGGCAGCATCTTTCGGTATGAATTTCCCTTCGCCATGACGTATCGGGACTAGGGTGCGGTCTATGCCCTTTGTGAATATGCACGGAGACTGTTGATTCGCCTTCAGGATGACCCAGCGGTCCTCGAAATGCCCGGAATCGTTGTTGGTGAGCGTCACGCGTTGCTTGAAATCCGGCTCTGGAAGGAGGCCCATCTTCACCATTATCTGGAAGCCGTTGCACACGCCGAGTATCAGGTTACCGCGTTTTATGAAATCCTCTAGTTGGTCGTGAAGGCGGAAGCGCATCTTGTTCCCCAGGACCTTCCCGGAGCCAAGATCATCTCCGAAAGAGAAGCCGCCCGGTATCATGAGCATGTTGTACGATTCGAGGATTTTCGGGTTCTCGACTACCTTGTTGATGTGCATTATATCTGCACTCGCGCCGCTCTTTTGTATCGCGTATCTGCTCTCCTGCTCGCAGTTGATACCATACCCGGTGAGTACGAGAGCTTTGAGTGACATGGTATATTGTTGAAAAGATAAAATGTTAAATGCTTGCGAACAAGTTAGTCATGATTCAAATGGCAGTCCAACCTGGTTTCGTAGAGAAGAGGAAGTTCCCAGCCTTGCGTGAGCTGGTGAATCAGTCCTCCGGGGCATGCGAATTCGTTTTGAAGTGGGGAGCCAAGCATCTCAAGATGGAAGATAAAGCCGGATTGAACGCGGTGGTCGGGCAACATCTGGAAGTGGATCAGAACACCAAAGATATAGACGATCACCGGCGAATCAGAAACATATACGCCGCTGCCACATCAGAGCAAAAGCGGGCTATGAGATGGATGTCGCATAAACTCGATTCGGATCAACTCACGGCGTTGGATGCTTTGATTGAAATACGTATTAAGTCAAAAACCGGAGCCAAATCTGCTTCCAGTTCGAAGCTCGACAGCCATTCAGCTCCTTAGATTTCCAGCATTTTATACTTTTTTCAATCCTTTTATCCCATCATATTTAGATTCCATATTCGTCTGCGTTCGAGAGAAAAGATGCGCTTTGTTCGAGATGCATATCGCAGCAGTCATTATCGTGTCCATCCGCTTCTGGTCGTCGCCTGCTCCATGGAGTTCCATCGCGAGATTCGCGGCGATGTGCGCAGCGTTCTTATCGAACGGAAGCACAGTGACGCTGTTGAGGAAAGACTTGACCGCCTCGGTCTTGGTGACGGATATCATGAGCTGAGTCATGGCCAGGCTCGTCAGGCAGATCTCCTCGTTCGACGCGTAGTTGCGGAGCTTTTCCACGACTGTGATATCTCCACGCAGCAAATCGAGCGCTGTTTCGAAATCCAAGCAGATTTTTTCCATCCGATCACCTGCTCCTCGTGGTTTCCCTGCGCATCCTTTCCATCGCTCTCCTATCTATATCCATTTCGCTGACAGTGCCTGCGAAGCTGATGATGTTGTCGCGTTCATCGCCCCTTTCTTCAAGCATGTAACGGAATAATTCGCTGAAGCTCATGTCTTTCGAGGTTTTAAGCTTATACAACTCCGAATATACATCATCCATTATTGTGATTACTTTTACCATAGGTCGCCACCATATGATATACGTTTATCCCAGTACCTTGCTTCCACGATTGTCGGAAAGCGATAAATGTATTCACTGCATGTATTTAACTCTTTTCCCCGAAAACCGAGCATTTGTTTTTTTTAGTCAAATTTACTGGTTTTTACTCTACGGCGTTGAAGCTTAAATATTTAAATCGCCGTTGATGCGCTCATCTACTCTCGTTTATACGAGAAAAATAAGCAAGGCGACCAAACAGGTGAAACTATGGAAGACTTAGTAAGATCGGTAGTCGGGGAAAATTCGCCGCAGGCGAGCAAGGAATCCGAAGCCATGAGCTCGGAGAGCATTAAGATTGTAACTGTCGGTGTCGGTGGTGCAGGAAACAACACTATAAACAGGCTGATAAAGTCTGGAGTCAAGGGAACAGAGCTAGTCGCGATAAACACGGACAAGCAGCACTTGAACATCGTCCACGAGAGGGCGAAGAAAGTGCTCATAGGAAAGTCCGTGACAAAAGGCCTCGGTGCGGGCGGATACCCGGACATCGGCGCCAAATCAGCCGAAGTGGACAGACCACTCGTCGAGAAAGAGCTCGAAGGCGCTCATCTGGTCTTCATCTGCGCAGGTATGGGCGGTGGTACCGGTGGTGGTGCTGCCCCGATTGTGGCTCAGATCGCAAAAGAGCAGGGAGCTATCGTAGTCGCGATGGTCACATATCCGTTCGCTCTGGAAAGGGCGAGGAAGAAGAGGGCCGAAGAAGGCATAAAGCTCCTCAAGAAGAGCTGCGACTCGGTCATCATCTTGGACAACAACAGGTTGGTCCAATTGGTCCCGAACCTCCCGATGGCGGAAGCCTTCGCGGTGGCAGACGAGATCCTCTCGCGGGCGATCAGCGGCCTCGTATGGACGATCA
>CAWDQD010000034.1:0-42779 GCA_963804385.1 uncultured Microcaldota archaeon | reverse complement strand
CCAGCTCGCGCCATACGCTTTTTCTGCCAGAAACGTCATCTGGGTCGTTGGTGCGCAGAAGATAGTGAAGGACCTCGCGTCCGCTCATAGAAGAATCAGCGAGTACGTGGTCCCTCTCGAGAATGAAAGGGCAACGAAGGTTTATGGGAAAGGCACGTCACTGAACAAGACCCTCATCATAGACAGGGAAATAATCCCCTAGGAAGGATCAAAATGATAATCGTGAAGGAAAGACTCGGATTCTGAATAGGTTTTCCGTGAAAATAATGCAGGGGAAGATACCCCAGAACCGTTCTGAGAGCAGAGGCAAAGCCAGACCGCCGATTGAACATCTGAGACGAGAAGAATATAAAGCGAGGTCTGAGAAAATAAGCAAATGAGCGATGCGGGAGATGCCTCTTACAAAAGTCAATACAAACGCGTAATGCGTTGGTATAGCCTAATCAAGGAAATTCATGAAGGGCGTGCACATGACCGCGATGAAAAATACTATGAAGATACATATTATGCCTTCTTTCAAAACTGTTATCATCTAAAAGATTGGATAAAAAACGATTCTGCAATTCAGAGTAAAGTTAATCCGAAATCACTACGCAATCATCCAGTTGAGGGGTACGTTAACTCAAATGAACTCCTCCAACTATGTGGCGATATATGCAATGCAACCAAACACCTCATACTCGACTGGAAACCAAAGCACCCCCAAAGCCAAATACTGATGCAACGTTTAGGCAAAAACATAAAATTAGAACTTGGGGGGACGGAACCGCCAATCATCAGTATTGATTACGTAATCCAGCTAAAGGGAGCCTCAAAAAATGCATTCGAAGTGGCAACAGATTGCATCGAGTTGTGGAAGATTTACCTCAAAAACAATGAACTGGACAGCCCTTGAGCAGATTGAATTAGTTTAATAAGGGTTTTTTGAATAATAGAAGCTATGCGTAAGAAGTATATTTTATTAGTTTTTGGGTTGCTTGTAATTTTTCTAATAGCTGGATGTACGAAGAAAGAAAGTCAAAATAATTTGCCTGCGGCAGTGAATCCTAACATCACTACACAACCCATCCCTAGCACGATAAATAATTCCGTTCCAAACATAAGTACTCGAGATGAAAATGTTTCAAATCAAACTACTTCAACACCACTAACAGCAAACCCTCCTTTGGAAAAAAATAATCTACAAATAAACATGACAACAGGTACACTACCTCCATATGGTTCAGAGAATGCGACGGTAAAAATGGTTAATTTTGAATATCTTCCATTAACTCCATTTAGGGATACTGCCCATTTTCAAAAGATAAAGACTGGATACATTGATACGGGAAAACTATCACTTTATCATCGTGATGGTGTGTTTGACTATCAAAAGCCTGAAATCGCCATAGATTTACGCTGTCTTTTTGATCAAGATGTATATTGGTCTTATTACACCTCCATGTCTGGAGGATCAAATTGGCAATTAACAACTGAAGATTATTTCCATCAACTAAAAAATTATGGTTACCCAGTAGACCAGAATACTCTCGATGCATGTATTGACAATAAAACGCATGAACAAGAAGTTAAAGAAGATGTTGACCAATTCGATAACTTGACCGTAGGTGGGAGTTCAATAATTAAAGGATTACCAACGTCGTTTCTACTAATTCCAAATGATAGAGTAGATTGGAATAACCTAAATTCAACAATTCAGTATCTAAATCAGTTTGATGCGGGCATTTCGGGTCCATATCAAAATGACAACTATTCTATAGTAATGTTAACTGGTATGATTCAGTATAGCGATTTGAAAACAATTATGGATATTATATGTTTTGATTCAAACTGCAATCCATCGAATTTGAAACCTGATTTGGAAGTACCAATTAATATCAATAAGGACTGTTTCGTTGATAAGGATTGCAGTAATCCATCACTAGCATGTGAAACTGGAAAGTGCACTCTTCAACGGGGTTATTGTGATGTTGATGCGCAGTGCGATTTTTCTTGTGATAAAACAACGCATTATTGCGTAGGTGCAAATTAACAACCAAGACGTCCGTATAATTTGACCTTACATTAGATCCAACCCCCAGGTAAAATAATAGTTGCGCCTTTCTTGCATATTCCAAAGGGATAACGTTCAATTCGGCGTTTTTCATTCAAATTTTGACCTGTTTCTGGTCAAAAAAACATGCAGAAAATTTTGACCTTTCATTTTGACCTAAAATAAGGCCAAATCATTAAGGGGGTATTAGTTTAACCTCAAATTTCACCTCACGAAAGAGACCGATTACTCTTTAATTTTTGTTTTTTATATTATAATTATGAACGAAAAATTTGTAATCGATTTTTTAGAAGATTACAGTAAAGATAGCCTTGTTCAAGAACTCAAGAGAATTCAAAAAATAGTCGGAGAAAGGCCAATTACTAAAAAAGATATTGACAGATATGGGAAAGCAGTTTGGTCTACCTATTTTAGAAAATTTGGTTCATTCTCAAATGCGTTAAAAGCTGCTGGTCTCAAATCAAGTCGTACTACTAATCCTAAAACTGAAGATATGGTGCGCTCGGTTATTGAACTATGGACAAAAACACTAGAGAATGACGGGCGACGTCCACTCATGTCAGATTTGAAAAGATACGGTATTCCTTATTCTCAAGATACTTATCGAAGGAAATTCGGGAATTGGAGGAAGGTTTTGATTGTTGCATATAACTCTGTGGATAAATCAATCGACAATTTAATCGATAACAATCAATCTAATGTGTCTCAAATTGAAAACCAAACTAAAACCGCACGTGAAGAAATATCGATAAGGAAACGATTTTTAGTGTTCAAACGGGATTCGTTTTCCTGCATTCTATGTAGGCGTTCTGGGGTGGGCATTAAATTAGAAGTTGACCATAAGATACCTCTTGCAAAGGGCGGATCAAATTCTTTAGACAATTTACAGACTTTATGTTTTGAATGCAATCGAGGAAAACGAATTGATTTGGTATGAGTATGGCTGAAACCGAACTATTCTTGTCAATTATATGCCCTACCCCCCATAAAAATCATTTTGCGCTATTGTTACGTAAATCAAAGAGATAACGCCTAACTCGACGATTTTCCATCAATTTTTGACCTGTATTTGGTCAAAATATTTTGACGAAAATTTTGACCTATCGATTTTGACCTTCCAATTGAAATCAGGTTCATTAGCATATTCTCTCGCTCTCTCATCTCAGGGGGGTGAAATGGCCTATCCCATTGTGCTAACCCCGACGTGAAGCCTGTTTTAGGCATTGTGCTTTTCATTGTGTTTCTTTAAATACGAGGAAACCACAAAGCACAATGAAATTAAGGGGGCTTGGGGCATTGTGCAAAAGGTTCTCCGTCTGTCTTCTGCACATCAGCTCTCTCGCTCACATCTCAGGGCAGGGAAATCGTCTGTTTCAATGTGCTAAACACGTCGTGGAGCCCTCAAGAATCAATGTGTTTTCAATGTGTTTCTTTATAAATGAAAAAACGCTTAGCACATTGATTTCATAGGGCAGAATGTCAATGTGCTAAAACTTTGTCGAGGCCCTTCTCCATAATCTTCTTGAGTATGAACTCCTTGAACTCACCATCTTCCATGAGCTTGTTCATGACCTCATCGCTGGCCTTCCTGGCATGGTCAAACTCAATCATCAGGCCATCAACCGGAGAGCCGCAGCGCGTGCAGAACTTGGATACTGGAGAGTTATTTTCCTTGCAACGGGGGCATGGCCGGATTGCCATCTTGCTTTCGGTTGTGGATTCCTCTTTCACAAGGCCGTGCATCTTCAGGAGCGTATTATCTACGTCTCGGCCTGACAAATGAACATACGTCGCCGCCATGTCGGATCCTTGGACCCAACCGAAGTACTCCTTCATCTGCGCCTCGGTCATCTTGGAGGCCATAGCGGTAGCCCTTGAATGCCGGAAAAGATGAGGGTGGATTCTCTTTCTTATCCCGGCCTTCTCTGCCATAATCTTAAGCATCTTGTACATCGAAGCGTGGCTCATTATCCGTTGCTCGTTCATTTTGTTTCTTGCCAGAGCTGGCCAGAGCATAGCCTCCGGTTGGTTGGCATAGGGGTGAGAATTAACCCAGGAAGCCAGAATAGCAGCAGAACTGATGATTCGGACCCGTCTATCCCCTGTTTTGCCTGTTACCCTCAAAACCGCGCCATATTGGTCGAAAATGACGTTTTTCAGTTTAAGGGTAAGCAACTCTCCAATCCTGCAACCGGACTCGTATAACACAAGGACAAAGGCTTTGTCGCGCAGCGTACGGGCAGCATCGACCATCTTAAGGACATCGTCATCGGTTAGCAGGTCTTCGGGCAATTTGTGCTTCTCGTTCTTCAGCCGAGGTTTTAGCCAGCTAATCTCAGGCGGGAAGAATTCGTCCTTGCCTTTGAGCCATTTGAAGAACATCTTCAGGACTATCTTGAAATCATACTTCGTGTATTCTGAGAATTCGTGTTTCTCCAGCTCGCCGATAAGGTCTATCACCCGCTCCTTTTTGGCCTTATCGAAATCCGAGCCAAGCCAAACCGCCCAATACCGAAGGCAGTAGGCAACTTTCGCAACCCGGGCTTTTGAAGAGCCTTTAGCGAGCCTTATGCGGCAAAATGAGAGTATAGCTCGCTTATTCTTCTCAGAAATCCCTTTATCGTTCTCAACCTTCTTCAAAGCCGAATCCAATCTTTTCGGATAGTCGTATAGATCCATTCTCGCCATTCTAACATCTCCGGCGGTTGGACTATTTTAGCCTCAGTGCCCAATTTGGCACTATAGTGCCCATATTCCAGAAAATTCCCGGAATACGGGTTAGTGAACTCAGAACGAGTATAATTGCAGGGGAAGAGATTTGAACTCTTGAAGGCACTAAGCCAATGGACCCTGAATCCATCACGTTTGACCGCTTCGCTACCCCTGCAAGAAGTATGGATAAGATAGGCAATGGAATAAAAACTATTGTTCTTCCTTCACGAACTCCAGCGACTGCCTCGTGAACACCCGCACCCCGGCTGGAACGTTCCGATTCACCACGACGCCGGAATGTATCCAGCAGCCAGAGCCGATGGATTTTCCCGGCATGGTGCATGAGAGGACGCCGAATTTCGTGTTATCTCCTACGAATGCGCCGAGTTTCTTCTTCCCCGTGTTGGCCCACCCCCTCTCGGTTACGACATTGATCTGGCCTGAATCGAAACGGTAATTCGCGACCTGGCTTCCGGCCCCGAAATTAACGCCCTCCCCGATCAGGCTGTCTCCGATGTACGTGAGGTGCTTCGCATTGACATTATCCAGGAGTATGCTGCTCTTCAATGTGCTTCCAGGGCCGATATGGCAGTTCTTCCCTATGGAATTGGAGCCGCGAAGATAGGCGTTCGGGCCGATCACCGTGCCTGCCCCGATGTATGCGACGCCCTCGACATAGCTGTTGATTATCTTGGCGCCGTCTTCCATGATGACCTTGCCGTTTATGGTGGAGTTCTCAACCTGGCCGAGGCGCGCTTCGAGAGAACCGAGCACGTGCTCGTTGGCATCGAGAAGGTCCCAGGGATATGCGATATCACGCCAATAGCCTTCCACCACCACGCCCTTCGCTCCGACGAAAAGATCCACGATCTCGTATTCGCCGCGATCGGATTTGCTCAGGGATTTTATCTCCGAGAACACGGTCGGTTCCATGCAATAGACAGACAGGTTGGCCAGGTCGCTCTTCGGGTGCTTCGGTTTCTCTTCGAACAGGCTTATCCGTCCGTTGGAGAGCTCGCAGACACCGTATTCATGCGGATTCGGGACCTTCTTGAGGGCGAGGGTTATCCCGCTCTCGTGCGCCGATATGACCGCTTTGATTACGGATGCTTCGGTGACTATGTCTCCGGCCAATGCGACGAATGTGTCGTCCACAAGGCTCTCCGCAGCGAGAAGAGCGGCTCCGGTACCCTTCCCGGATCCCTGCTCCACGAACGTGATCTTCATGCCCGGGTCGTTCTCCGAGAAATATTGGATCACTCTCTCCTTCTTGTACCGTACGACTACGATCGCCTCGTCCACGCCCGCCTTCTTGGCTTCCAGGATGAGCCTGTGCAATATGGGTTTCCCTGCGACGGGAAGCATGGTCTTCGGCCTCGTCTCTGTGAGGGGCCTGAGCCTGAGCCCTTCTCCGGCGGCTAGTATGACGGCTTTCATCAGAATCTCCTGATTTCTCTTGACTGTTCCCGATTTAAGGGTTTTCGGTCTGCTTGCTCGGAGGATCGGGAGTCCGAACACAACTATTTATAAACTCTAACAACAACAATATAACATATGCTCCAACAGAAAATGCTGGCCTTCGGGGCCAATAAACCGGTATTGAGGAAGGAGTTGTATTTCACTTCCGCAAATAGGGATAATACGGCCAAAATCTGCGCTAAAGCTACGGATTGAATCTGGTTCTATGCCCCGCAGCGACGAGGCCCAAAGCATTTAAACAGAGTCATTATTGAATATTATATGCTCGACAAGAAGAAAATAGACTCCTTGCTATCGGATTACAAGGGGTTCAAGATAGCGACTATTTGTTCCCATTCATCGCTCCAGATCTTCAAAGGGGCGCGCGAGGAAGGGATAAAGACGATAGGCATCGTCCAGAAGGACAAACGCAAGCTCTACGAATCCTTCCCGCTTGGCAGACCTGATGAATTCATCGAGGTTGATAATTATCAGGACGTGCCATGGGAGACGCTCGCGGAGAAAGACGCGATTATAATCCCGCACGGCTCGTTCGTGGAATATGTCGGAGAGGAATTCGACGACCTCCCAGTCCCGATCTACGGTAACCGGAAGAGCATAGCCTGGGAACGGAGCCGGGACAAGATGCTCGAGTGGATAATGAAGGCCGGGATAAAGACGCCGAGGATCTACAAGCCGGAGGAGATAGACGGTCCGGTCCTCGTGAAATTCCCCGGAGCCAAAGGCGGCCGCGGCTACATGATAGTGAGCTCTGAGAAGGAGTTCAACGCCAAGGTGACAGAGAAGGACTATATGATACAGCAGTTTTTGGTCGGAGTACGCGCTTATCCGCACTATTTCTTCTCGCCTTTCAAGGGCCACGGATATGCCACCAAGAACGGTGAGCTAGAACTCATGGGAGTGGATAGGCGTGTGGAAAGCAGCGCGGACGAGATTGCGCGTGCGGTCTCACTCGGTATGGACATAGACATGACGTTCACTGTGATAGGCAACGAGCCGCTCGTCCTGCGCGAATCGCTGCTCTCCGAATACATGGAGATCGGCAGGAAGATCAGCGAGAAATCGTTCGACCTCTTCGGCGGCCTCAAGGGCCCGTTCTGCGTGGAGACAATCATCACTGAGAACCTCGAGGTCTACGCGTTCGAGGTGAGCGCCCGTATCGTGGCAGGCACGAACGTCTATCCCGAAGGCTCTCCTTACTCAGTCTACTACTACAATGGGCCGATGAGCGTGGGCCGCAGGATAGCGATGGAATTGAAGCGCGCGGCCAAGCTCAAACGCCTTCCGGAACTCGTCTATTAGAGGTGGAAAGATTGGAGATACCTAAGCACATCGCGATCATCCCGGACGGAAATCCGCATTCATGATGCGGGACGTAAACCGGAGATGGGCGCGGAAGAAAAGCATCAGCAAAGAGGAAGGCTACGCCATCGGCATACGCAAGATAGGTGACGTGCTGAAATGGTGCAAAGCCGCTGATGTCCGCATGCTCACCATGTGGGGCTTCTCCACAGACAATTTCAAGCGCGACCCCGACGAGATAAAAGGCCTTTTCGAGCTTTTCAAGGAGAACCTCAAGAAAGGGATAGACGAGGCGAACAAAGGCGCTAAAGAGAAGGACGAGGTTCGGGTACGATTCTTCGGGAGGATACATCTGCTCCCTAAAGAGATACAGATGATGATAAGAAAGGCAGAATCTGCGACCGCTAAGAGCGATAGGTACCAGCTCAATCTCCTTCTCTCTTACGGAGGCAGGGAAGAGATAGTGGATGCGGTGAACGGCATAATCGCTTCCGGAGCGAAAGAAATCGACGAGGATGCTATCAGCAGCCACCTCTACACCCGCGGGCTTCCGGATCCTGACCTCGTAATACGGACCTCCGGCGAGCAGAGATTATCCGGCCTCATGCCATGGCAGACATGCTACAGCGAATTCTACTTTTGCAAGAAACTATGGCCGGATTTCTCTAAAAAGGATTTCCAATCAGCTCTGAACGAGTTTGGGGCGAGGAGGAGACGGTACGGGAGATGAACGGATCCTGCGCCTTCGCATGGACGATCCGAGAGTGAGGGAGATCTGCCTGGTCGATGGCCCATCCATCGCGAGGAGGGGGGCATGCATTGTGCTCAGCACCATAAGCAATCTCGAGATATCACGGCGCACTTCTTCTGGAAGGAGCTTCTCTCTTTCAATACCAGGTGTCTTTGAGAGCACTTTTTGATGCAGCTCGTTATCTTGACGGAGAATCAATTCAAGTTTCTGTTCGGCTACCGGATTGCCATCCTTGATAAGCGCGTCCGCAGCTGCCTTGCGCGCTGAAGGGTCAAATGACTGCATCCTTGTGATTTCGCGTTCAAGCTCGGCAATGGCGAGTTTAGGGATAGTGATTGATAGAAGAAGTGGTACTGGAGTCTCTACTAACGGGAGGCTTGCTATTACTGGCACGGAAACATATCAATAAGACAAAATTTATAACTCTATTGACTACGCTTTCTTCTGCCTTTCGACTATATCTTGCACCATATTGGCTTGGTCCATGGCGAAAAGGATCTTCGAGAGGGCATAGCATATCACTATCGGAAGCAGCAGGAAGACCCGTGCTGTCTCGTCGTTCTCCACGACCATGAAGGCTATGAACAGGAACATGCCGAGCGCGGCGATGAAATGCAGCTTCGGCACCAGTGTTTTGAGCATCAGTCTGATGTTGACGGGAAGTGGTTTTAGAATGTTTTGATTCATAAGGGACTATCTATCGCCGCAGTAGCTCAGCTGGGAGAGCACACCGCTGAAGACGGTGGGGTCGCTAGTTCAAATCTGGCCTGCGGCATTTTTTCTCAATCCTTCTTAGCAGTACTCATTTTTCGAGGCAAAGCGATTTGGTGGGCCAGAAAGGCGGTTCGGGTTAACTAACACAAGGTATTATAAAATATAACAATCTAATATAATACCCGGTATATATGTGCAATACCAGAAAGTTAGGGTTGCGAAGTACCAACGCCGCAGCGAATGCTGTGCTTTTTTCTCTCGCGCTTCCGTTTTTCAGCTCATACGCACCGAACGCTCACGCACTTGGAAGGACTGCAAACCTCAACGTTGATCTACACAACAACTGGCCTATGACGCCATTGGTTGACAAGGCACCCAATAAGAAAGTAAAAAAATGTAAAGTGAACGACAAGAAAGTCGAGTACGAATTTCCTGGCGGCATCACCAAGGCAGCTCCTATCAGCCTTTCCGAAGGGGAAGAGATAGAAGAAAGCGCCTGCACCGGGGATAAGGGATTCGTCCGGACCAACAAGCGCATATACGTAACGACCGCTGATGACGATGGCACAGCGTGGTATACGCCATGGTTCGACATATCAGGTGCGCACAAGACAGGCATCGTCGCGTGGACGCAATCGTATGACGCCTGCTACATACTTACTAAAGACGGAAAATTAACCCCGATATATGTGGATGACATCGGAAAGAACGATGGCAGGCTGGAATATACGATACCGCCTAGCGTGGATGGCGCAAGAATGATCGAGTTCGGTGGCGTGGTCTTCATAGCTTTCAATGAAAAGATTTTGGCCTTCAGATTCAATAAGAAAGATTCCGTGCCTCTGCTCATCGCCCCGTATCCAGGGGCAAAGTTCTCGATAACGGATAATCGGCTTTATTATGGAAGAGAAGGGGGAAAAATAACAGAAATAAAAGTAGAAAAAGAAGAGATTTCTTACCCATTGGATCTGGGCCGTTAACCTCTCTTAAGCGGCTTGACTTTCACGCTGCCAGGATCCTCGGAAAACGCCCTGTTGTACGCTTCCCGGAATGTCGAGTTTGTGACCGCGACATCCTGGCCGGTGACAGTATTGAATTCGGTGACCTGCAGGACGCCACCCGTCTTGATAAGGTCTGAAAGCTGTTGCTTGATGCCCGTGCCCTCAAGCGACTTTGTCAACTGTGCGGTGTAGGTATGCGAACCGACTTGGACAGTGCATAAGACACCGGTCAGCTGGGTGGATCCGCTCGAACCCGAACCCATTTTTTCCGGCCCTTTGATATCGAGTTTGCCCACGATCTGTTCCTCGGCACCGGGATTTTTCTTTACATCTGTCAAAGCTTTCGCCACTTTGTTCAAGTCGGCAAGTTGTATATTCCGAGTGAACGGATTATTAGAACTCACGGTGACTTCTGCATTCTTACCAGATGCCTGGATACTTGCTAGGCGTATCAAACCATTGGCGTCGTTTGGCGAGTATCCGGCCTGTCTGAGCCGTTTGAATATATCCATCTCTGCCGTCTGCATATCCGTAGCGGTTTTCTGTTCTTGTGCCATATTTTCACCCCGATTTTTTTACACAAATATTCATATTATGACATATAATATAGCACGAAAAGGTTTATACAGATTTCGTGAATACACCTGCAATTTATTTTCCCCTTTTTTCCTGCCACTCTTTGATTATCTCCAGGAGATGAGGGTATTTGTCGAAACCAGCACCCTCGTTTATATGCCCGGCGCCCTTCTCCACTATGAGTTCCGCACCGAGGAGTTTGGCCATCCGTTTGGCCTCATCGAGCTGTATGTAAGGGTCGTTGTCCGAGTTTATGATTATTATTTTTGCTGCTTTCTTCTTTATCTTCTCCCAATCGAAATCTTTATCGACGAAATTCAGTATCTCGGGTATGCCAAGATCCTTGGCGAAGCTCGCGACCAGGATGATGCATGACGCTTTCTCGCCCTTGTCGAAAGTCTCGAGCAATCTCAGAATCGTAGGGCAGCCTAGGCTATGGCCGACAAGGACCCAATCATCTTTAGGATCGAAATGAGGGACGATCTTGCGGGTAGCCGCGAGCCATTCTCCTAGTTTTGGGTTCTCGGAGTCAGGAAAATCAGGGGTCAAGACGCTGGACGCCATGCCGGAAGAGACGAGCTGATCTCCGAGCCAACCGCTCCAGCAGCTTTTCCCGCTCGCTCCCCAGCAATGGAAAAGGAAGAATTTCATCTTATCACAGCAGCTTCAATTTCCCGAATACAGAATCGAGTTCATTCTCCTTCCATGGACCTGCCGCGAAGCACGTTAGCGTCCCGGGTTCCACTTGGGTGTGGCCGGCGTCACGGATGAGTTCGCACGGTATGCCGGCCGCTTTCGCCTTGTTGTAGTATTCGAGAAGCTCCTCTTCGCTCCCGACTTTGAGGACTACCTTCATCTGCCCTTCCGACTCCCAGCTCCTGGCGACATCTGGATCCGTTCGCATGACGTGCTTATAGGAGCTGAGCGATGCATGCGAGCTTTGAGCGGCTAGCTTGCCTTTCCCCATCTTCAAATCAGCGCGGATGACTATAGTCTGCTTATACACGAAAACGAATGGCATGGCAAAATTATTAATCAGAAGACTTCGTGCCAACTGCAGCCGCAGCCGGAGGAGCCACGAATCCAGGTTGGACATCACGCGGTCTGATGGGCCTCAGCACTAATGGAGCAGGCGTGTCGACCAACGGTACGTTCGGCCTGCGGCTTTCCCGAATCATAAGCGGCGCCATCGAAGACGCGAGCCTGAGCAGGTCCTCGGCCACGCAATCGACAGCATCGGCATCCATATTCGGGCCTTCGCTCACATGATAGGTACGGATGAACTTCTGGGTCACATAGCTTACGGTCTCTCCGTAGCTTCCGGAGTGCTGCTTCATCTCAAGGCCTCCGGGCACTGGCACGCTCGTCAACTTGAGCGAAAAGCCGAATCCGCTAGCCAGTTCATAGACCCGTGAATCCATCACTTCGTGATCTGTCTGGAATGCGAGTCTTACCGACAAAAACAGCTCACCGGAGGCATTCTCCTTGACCGCTATAGAAGCGCCGTAGTTCTCGAGGCCTGCCAGAGCAGCGCGGAGCCGATCCAGCCCTTCTTGGGTCCATCTGCGGCTGTGATTGGTGTGACGTTCGACCAGAATACCATCAGAAGCCGGTTTAATGGAGCGGAAACCATCATTTCTGCCCTTTTGAGAACCAGGTGCGGGCATTTGTATCAGGTTTGACATTGTGGTCGCCTATGGCTTTATTGCGTTATAAAGACTTATAATACCCTGTCACAATTTCCAGAATTTCTTGTTCTTGATGAAGTTCTTCTGGGCTTCTATCAAATCTAGATAAAACGATTCCTCATCACGATGGAGCCGTTTCAGGATGCGATCGGCCGTAGGAGGACCGATACCGTAGGTAGACAGGGCAATAAGCGCCTTCTTCCCATATGTGCTTATCAGACCTGCCGAGAATGTCGGGTCTCCCATATCCCTTCCTTCCCGGTCCATTAGGGCAAGGGTCTTCTGCCCGCATTTATGGCAGGATATCTCTTCCGGAGCCCCTGCAAGGTGCATGAAACGAGTCGCATTGCATGAGAGACATCGTAAGCGCAAAGTCTTCGAAAAGGCGTTCTCCTTGAATCCTGCGATTATACGCTCCCTGGGGGCGAACGCCCCTGAGGATTCCCCTCCGGACAGCCTCTCCAGCCCTATTCTGGCGAAGTAGCTGGCCTTCTCGCGTTTGTCCACGACCATCTTTATGCTCCCTGACTTTATCGAACGGAGGATAACACCAGTCTTCTCGACATCGAAATACCTGAAGAAGATAGACCGGATCGTCTCTTCGTACACCGCGGAATTGCGCATGGCATCTATGAACCGCGAACTTATCATCGCATCCTCGCTAAGCAAACCGAACATCCTCCCGACGTGAAGGAACTTGAACTTCAGCAGCGACGAATTCTCGAGCGCACCTTCCAGCTCGGTCCTGACATCCCTGATCTGGTGTAGTGGGAGCATGATATGCTCCTCCTTGAGGGCGAATGGCAGCTTCACCATTATGCGGTATGGATCAGCTACGGAAAGCACGCTCTCTCCGATGAGACTGGAAAGGCGGCGGGCATAGATTCGCGAGAGAGCTTCGTTAACCTTGGTACCGAAGCAGCTGTGGATTATGACCAGATCCTGCACGATTTCTACTACTATGGTCTTTTCGTCAGGAAGCGGAGATATCTCTTTCTTGGATGCACGCATCCTGCCTACATCCTGCGCCACATCGAAAGACACTGGGATATCCTCTCCGACCCAGGAGGGGACCATGACCTCGCTCCCCACCGAAGGCTCTGCGAGTACCTCTGTGTCGGTTATATCCACTATGCGCCAGGGAAGACCGTGCGATAGGAAGCTGGTTCCGGATTCCAGGTTCACCACGAAATCTTCGTCCAGGCTGGAGATGATCCGATTGGTGGTTATGTCCTTCATGAGGAATTTTTTTGTCTTAGGAATGGTGCTGAGGTAGGAATAGTAGTATTCCCGAGCGCGAGGTCTGGTCCGTATCATGACGTCCTTAGGTTCCTCGTCGTAATATAGTATGCCTTCGCTGAAAAGTTGCAATGCCACCTTGCGGAGCTTCTCGTAGTCTATGGAATACGCATACGAACGGGAAAGTATCGCATGCGCTTTGGAAAGCTCCATCCTTCCGAAATCCAGGCACATGCCCACTAGCTGATGGGCGATTACATCCAGTGCGCCGCGTTCCACGAACTTGTTCTCCAGCCAGCCGTTGCGGGCTAGGGCGCAGAGGACCTCGCTCTCGAGCAAATCGTCGAAATCCGTGCTGAATATTATGCCCCGAGGCGTCTTCTCCAGGCTGTGACCAGCCCGCCCGACCCGCTGCACCAGCCGGAATACTTGATGCGGAGACCCATATTGCATGGTGAGGGAGACATCTCCGATGTCTATGCCTAGCTCCAATGAGGACGTGCAGATTATCGAGTTCAGCCTTCCGCTTTTGAACGCGTCCTCCATCTCCATGCGCAGCTCCTTGGCGAGCGAACCATGATGCACTGCCACGGGCGCGTTCATCTTCTTGAGCGTCGCTCCTAGGTCTTCTGCCGTGCTTCTGGTGTTCACGAAGATGAGGGAACGGAATTCCTCTGAAAGCTCTTTCATGCGGTTTGTCATCTTGTCTTTCGGGCCAGGATGCTCCACTTTGATATCCATCTTTCTCTCCCTATCGCTCTCGCAGACCGCATGGGCGCGCTCACCGAAAAGGAGCCCGGCGGCCTCTTTCTCGTTCGCGACAGTGGCCGTGAGGCCTAGGCGCTGGAACTTGGCGATCTCTTCCAATCGTTCCAGACCCATTGAGAGCTGGGCGCCGCGCTTGTTATCGAGCACATCGTGCACCTCGTCTACGATCACGAACCGCACGGTCGTGAGGTGCTTCCGCATAACCCGTCCGAGCAGCAACGCCTGCAAGGATTCCACGGTGGTGAGGAGGATTTTCGGGGGATTCTTCCGATGGGCAGCTCGCTGCGCCATCGTGGTGTCTCCTGTGCGTATATCGTACGTTATGCCCAGTCTGTCGCACCACCAGGAGAACCGATCCTTGAGATCCCGCGAGAGGGCACGGAGCGGGGTTATGTATAAAGCGTAAATCCCCTCTTCCGCCTCCTGCTCTTTTATCTTCTGTAGGACAGGCAGCAGCGCAGCCTCGGTCTTTCCGCTCCCAGTAGGTGCGAGAATCAGGACATTCTCGCCAGCGAGGACCCTGGGCATGGCGAGTTTCTGTATTTGGGTGAGCTCGCCGAACCTCTCTTTAACAAGGCTGGCTACGTCTGTCATCAGGATCAATATTCGCTGAGAAAGGATAAATAGGATATGGAGGAGAAAATGAAGAATGGAAAATCAGATAAATGATTCCCTGTGGATACCGCGCTCCACGACTACTGGCTGAGGGGTACCATAATCATTCCCTTGCCCTTGATTCGCGTCCGAATCATAAAGCGGAAGTTGCGGCCTTTGATTGCGCTGCTTCCTGTGTCTTTCAATATTGTCTAGGATTTCTCTCGATGGAAGCGGGATGCCGTCTATGAGCGGATCTTTCTTGGAAAGTGAGCCTGCCGTGCATTCGCGACGGGGCTGCGCGCAGAGCAACGGCTTTATCGGTTGTTCCAGGTGTAATCGCATGTATACTATTACGCAGCCACTCTTTTTAAACCTTTATAACAAATAGAAAAAGCCTCCGAAGAGCAGACAAATATTAGCGGAAACATAGCTTAAAAATCTGAATAACAAAAATAGCACTTGGGGGGAGAGAAACTCGGTGATACTTATGGATGAAAATGAGATAGAATCCTTCAGGAAAGCCGGAAAGATGGCCGCAAGGATCCGCGATGAAAGCAGGAGCATGATCATGGTCGGAGAGTCCCTGCTCGACATAGCGGAGACCATAGAGAAGATGATAGCGGATGAAGGGGCCAAACCCGCGTTCCCGGTCAACATATCGATAAACGACCTGGCCGCCCATTATACGCCAGAAGTCGAATGCCAGACCACGCTAGGGGAGAAGGACCTGGTGAAAATAGACTTGGGTATCGAGATCAATGGCGCATTATCCGATACCGCTTACACGGTGGATTTGAGCGGAGAGAACGGACAACTCGTGAAGGCGTCCGAGGATGCCCTCGCGAAAGCTATCGCGACTATAAGACCCGGCGTGACTGTGGGCGAGATAGGTGGCCTCATCGAGGAGACTATCAAGGGATATGGATTCAAGCCAATAGCCAACCTTTCCGGGCACATGATAAAATCCAATGAATTGCACGCGGGCGTGGAGATACCGAACATCAAGAGCAACGATCCGTATAAGTTCGAGGAAGGGGACATCTTCGCCGTGGAGCCGTTCGCCACCACGGGTACCGGCTATGTTGAGGATCTCGAGCAGGTCGAGATATTCTCCATCTACGCGCCTTCGAAGATAAGGATGAGGCAGTCCAGGATGATCATCGACCACGTGCTGAAGAACTACGGCATGCTGCCGTTCGCAGAGCGCTGGGTGAGGAAAAATTTCCAGTCCAAGCTCCTCGTGAGCGCTGCCCTACGGGAGCTCCTCCAGAACCATTTCATCCGAGGCTATCCAGTGCTCCGCGAGGCAGGACGAGGACTCGTTTCCCAGGCAGAGCACACGGTCAGGGTGACATCGGACGGCTGCGAGATCCTGACCAGCCAGTGATTTTTTAACATGCCTTGAGAAGCATACTTATTGGGCCCGTAGCTCAGTTTTGTTTTGCTATGGCGAAAATGCAAAACCTAGAGCAGCTTGGATAGAGTGACTGGCTTCGAATGCCACCTCCGATGGCGGAGGACACCAGTAGGCCGGGGGTTCAAATCCCTCCGGGCCCGTTTTTTCACTTTTGCGCTTTGGAGATGTAGGCGCCTAAAAGCGTCTGGACAGTGTCGATGATCTCGTCTCTCGAGCGCACCATCGAGCAGAGCATCTTTGCCGCATTCTGGATTGCCATGTCTCCGTTATCGACCAGGTCGGCTGGCTCGATGCCAGACTTGAGTATCTTGTCCACTGCAGAGCCCACGGCCTCAGCATCCCCTGGTTGTGACTGGCTCTCATAAACATTTTGCATGGACTCCATAAGCGCGTTTCCGGATATGTTGTACAGAAACGTCATCGCTTTGGATATGAGAAGGTTTTGGTCCCATCTTTTCACAGATTCGAAAAGCGAGCGCGCGATGCGGTGGAGCTGTGTGCTGACATCATCCATCGGCAACAAGGCGCCGTGCTCGCCCCATTTCACCATCTCAGCGGCCAGATGCTTGCACCTGGTCTCTGCACGCATTGCATGGAGCGCACCCATGACAGCCGTATCACTCATAATCGTAATAGCATCCATAGGAGGGTGTGACCGCGTGAGATCGAACGTCGTCAGCGGGGCTTGGTTCTTCATATCGATGACAGCGATTATCGGCCGCGTGTCGGTCAATTCGTCTGGACCCGTGAGGACGCCGAATGCAGGATATGCTGCATAGCCCCTCGTACGCAAAAGCGCCGCTGCGAGGATATACTGCTCCATTGGATGGACGAGCTGGAATTTCATGCTTTTCTTGAATTGCATCGACCGGGTTTGAGTCAGGATGTTTCCTGCCGTAGGTAGCTCGTCGGGCGGCATGAAATCATTGCGGCTGATGAACCCGAACTCGAACTGGTGCATCCTTTGGAATCTTGGCCCTATCTCTGCATCAGGACCGGTAAAGGGTCGGATATCTATAACGCGCTCGATCAACTCGAGAAGCGCATCCCTCTTCACTCCGTGAAATATTACGTCTGCAAGTGCTGCGACTGCGCCATCCCTATCCGCATAAGGACCGTCTTGGCTCGCAAGCGAGTGCCTTTCAAGGAAAGAAAGCGTACCTGACTTGGAAACCTTATCTTGATCGGCTCCATCGACCAGCTGTGCGTATACCATATCCCCTTCCTGAGGATCATCCTCTTGCTCTCTCACCAAAGATAGTTTTCCTCGCACGGTTGATGGCCGATCACCAAGGCCCCAGATGTATCCTTTCATATGCCCGTATTCGCCACACGGATCGGCCTCCGCTGTTTCGACGCCGCCAGAGGAAGGAGATTCTGAAGTAAGGATGTTTCCGAAATCTATGCCAGGAACTGTTCCTGACAATATGACGTGCGTTTTTCTCACGAACCCTTCATCGAATGCCAATCTCTCCCTGCGCTCTTCCGTATAAGATGAGTCAGCAGGAGCGGCTTCAACTTTTGCAGGTGCATCAACCAGAGGAGGTGCCATTGCCAGCTTCGGAGGTGAAGGAGATTTGGCTTCCGTCTTTCGTCTTTCTTCCAGCTGCCGTTTTATGTCGAATATCGAAACCATGTGAGCACCAATGGCCAGGCCTTCGCCTAGTCAGTCATATACTATATTATGTGGCAAAAGGTATAAATATGTATGCAATAATAGGGAGAAACCACAGACGAAACGCATGGGAGAACGGCGACTGCCGATGCCAGATACGATAATTTTATATTTGAATCCTAATGAAACACCAAAAGCCAAAGGATGAGACTATGGACTTTGTCTTCAAGATTGCTGGCCAAGCCGGAGCAGGGGTTATGACTACCGGCAGGGTTATGATGAAATGCTTCACGAGAGGCGGCTACCATGCCATCGGCTACCCTGAATACCCTTCATTGGTCCGGGGCGGGCACAACACCGTCCAAGTTAGAGTGAGCGATAAGGATATCAGCTCGCCGCTACAGACGCAGGACCTCGTCGTGGCGCTGAACAAGGATGCCATCTTCTATCATATGAGCACTATGACTAAAGACGGCATGATCATATATGACGAGAGCATCGATGCCTCGAAATTCCCCCTGAAAGAAGGCGTCAGGATGTACCCACTGCCACTCTCGAAACTAACGCAGGAGGCCGGCGGGACAGAGCAGATGAAAAACACCGCGGCGCTCGGCGCGGCGCTGGCCGCAGTGGATTATCCGTTCGCCATCCTGGAAGGCATCATGAAGGACGAGTTCAAGAGGAAGGGGGACGAGGTCGTCGCCAAGAACGTCGGAGCTGCCAAGGCGGGCTATGATTATGTCAAAGAGAAAAACATCCGATGCCCCAAGACGATAAAACCTATTTCGGATCAGAGAAGCATGATAATCACTGGAAATGAAGCGATATGCCTTGGAGCTATACAGGGCGGCATGAAATTCTATGCTGCTTATCCGATGACTCCGGCATCATCCATATTGCATTCGATGATAGAGAACGAGCGCAAGTTCAACTTGGTCGTCAAGCAGACCGAGGATGAGATCGCGGCCATGAATTATGTCATCGGAGCATCCTATGCGGGCGTCCGTGCCATGACTGGCACATCAGGAGGAGGATTCGCGCTCATGGTAGAGGCGTTGGGCATGGCGGCCATGTCCGAGACCCCCATCGTGGCAGCGCTTGTCCAGAGGACAGGGCCGAGCACAGGCTTACCCACATGGACGGAGCAGGCAGACCTGAGATTCGCCCTGCATGCTTCGCAGGGGGATTTCCTGAGGGTCGTGCTCGCGCCGGGGGATGTGCAGGAATGCTTCTTCATGACTGCCGAGGCGCTGAACCTTGCCGAGAAATACCAGATCCCGGTTCTGGTCCTCTCCGACAAGCACCTCTCCGAAACCATGTTTTCCACGAAGAAGTTCGATGTTTCTAAAGTGAAGATAGAACGGGGCAAGATAGCGGGAGATCTCCCTGCGCTCGCTCCGATGACCAGGTGGAAAAGGTATGAGCTCTGCGAAGACGGCGTCTCTGCGCGCGCATTCCCTGGGATGCAGAACGGCATCCACGTAGCCACATCCTATGAGCATGATGAGACCGGATTCAGCACCGAGAGCTTCCCCATGAGGGCGAAGCAGGTGAAGAAGAGGGCGGCCAAGCTCGCTTCCATCCTGAAAGAGATGAAGAAGCCGAATATCTATGGCAATAAAAAAGCCGAAGTTACGCTCGTAGGTTGGGGCTCGACCAAACTGGCTGTGCTCGATGCGCTGGCCATGCTCGAGGCTTTGGGGATCCAAGCGAAATTCGTACATTTCACCCACCTGTTCCCCCTGGATACCGCGATGGTGAAAAGCGCTTTCCGGGGCTCGAAGGTCCTGATCATGATAGAGGGCAATTCGACGGCGCAGTTCGCTGGGATGCTGAAGGAATACCACGGCATCGATATGGATTTCCACATCCTCAAATACGACGGACGGCCATTCTATCCGGAGCAGATCGCCGAGGAAGTGGAGAAGCTCAAGAAAGCGGAATTCAAAGGCGAGAAGAGAGTGGATATCATCGAGAAAGACGATCGGGAATATTACAACACGCAAAGGTATGGATTGTAGGTGGTATGGATGGCTGTCACGGTTGCTGAATACAATGTGAAGGAGAAGTCGCAATGGTGCCCGGGCTGCGGAGACTTCGCTATAGCCGGGGCTATACGGAGCGCACTGGCTGAGCTAGACATACCGCCATATCAGACGGTGATATCGTCAGGAATAGGATGCAGCGGGAAGATGCCGCATTATGTGAACAGCTACGGGTTCGAAGGCCTGCACGGCAGGACGCTTCCGGTGGCTTCCGGGATCAAGCTCGCGAACCATAAGCTGAACGTGCTCGCGGTCGGAGGCGACGGGGACGGATACGGGATAGGGTCTGCGCACTTCATGCACATAATGAGAAGGAACTACGACCTCACCTACATAGTCCACGACAACCAGATATACGGCCTCACAACCGGCCAGGCATCCCCGACATCGCAACCGGGCATGAAGACCAAGACGACGCCGCAGGGCGTGGTGGAGACGCCGTTCAATCCCCTCGCATCGGCGATATCCGGCGGAGCGACCTTCGTGGCCCGCACGTTCGCCGGAGATATGATGCACATGAAAGAGACCCTGAAGCAGGCGATAACGCACCGTGGCTTCGCCCTCGTGGATGTCTTCCAGCCATGCGTGACGTTCAACAAGCTCAACACATACGAGTTCTTCATGAAAAGAGTGTACAAGCTCCAAGATGCGGGACATGACCCCAAGAACCGCGAGCTCGCTCTCCAGAAGGCGTTCGAGGGACCGGACAGCAACTTCGAGAAGCTCCCGATAGGCGTCTTCTACAAGGTGGAAAGGCAGACATACGAGGATACCATACCTGCGCTGAAGGACAGGGCGCTTATCGAGTATCCGCTTTCCGGCATAGACGTCTCCATCGCTCTTGAGGAATTGATGTGAAAGACATAGACGTCACGGGAACGAAGAGCCGCTTCGCCCAGGCCCGCGAGATAGCGCTCGGGAAAGGCGTGGTGGATGAAACATCGCTTCTCGCCCAGAAAGAGAACGACCGGAAGATAGCCGAGATACGGGGGCTCCTCCTAAACAGGACCGCAGAGCTCGAACACCAGCTTAATCTTTTCCTCTCTTTCTATTTCACTCATGATGAGAAGAGATCGATGGAATTATATGACCGGATCCTCTCCAAAGAGTTCTTCACCCTGCACCAGAGGATTGTGCTTTTCGGAGATCTAGCATATCATAAGCAGGATAGATTCAAAGGAAAATACGACGGCCTCACTGCTATGCTGCACAAGGTGAAGGATTTCCGCAATCTCATCGCTCATGGCCACAAGGCGAGTTCGACTGAATTGAGGATCCGGACCTTGACCATGAAGGAGCCGGTCTTGCTAGATGACAAATTCATCGCGTCTTTCAAGGAGGCGTTCGAGGCTTCTTTCTTCTCGTTGGTCGAATTGAACGGGGATATCAGGAAATGAACCGATGCGGCTCGAAAACCGCGCGGAAATGCACCCGGCTTCCGTATAAAAACGATTCTTCGCATAATCATCCACGTGGAACTTATCCCAAGGGCATATCAGCTCGCGATCTACAATTCCATCATCCAGCATGGCAATACGCTAGTCGTGCTGCCGACAGGATTGGGGAAAACTCTCATCGCCCTCATGCTCATCCAGGAGAGGATGAAAACCGGCCGCTGCCTAATCCTCACTCCGACCAAACCGCTCGCCAAGCAGCACCACCAGAGCGTGATGAAGACGATGGGGCTTTCGGAAGATCAGGTTTCGCTCGTTAATGGCGAGATTACTCCACCAAAAAGAAAGGAGCTCTACAACGCTCCAGTAATCATCAGCACCCCGCAGACGATAAAGAACGACCTCGAGAAGGGCAATCTCGAACCGAAATTCTCCCTGGTTGTCTTCGACGAATGTCATCGCGCTATTGGGAACTACGCTTACACTTACGTGGCCGAGAGATTGCACGACAAGGAAACCCTTTTCGTCGGGCTGACCGCTTCCCCTGGAGGGAGGAGGGACAGGATAAAGGAAGTGATGGATGCCCTACACATAGACAACGTAGAGATCCGGACGCATACCGACCCGGATGTAGAGCCGTATGTTCAGAAAAGCACCATAAGCTGGATACCGGTCGAACTCTCGCCGCATTTCATAGAGATAAAAAAAGAACTCGACGCATTGACAGGCAAATACGCGCAGAGGCTCGCAGGCATGGGGTTCCCGCCACCGCTCAAGCACAAGGGGCAGTTCATGGCGTTGCGCCAGAGGATATTGAACATCCCGCACAACATCAAGTACCCGGCTCTCGTGCAGTATTCGGTCCTGCTCCACACTCTCCACATGACGGAACTCCTGGAGACACAGGGCGTCTATCCCATGCGCGCTTATCTGGAGAAACTCGCCACCAAAGAGAGCAAATCCGCCGGCATCCTCCTGCGCGAGCCTGGGCTGGCCAAAGTGATCGAGTTGTGCAAGAAAGACGAGGACCACCCGAAGATGCAGACGCTGATGGAATTGCTCAAGAAGAATTCGGGGAAGAAGATGATCGTATTTGTCCAGTACCGGTCTCAGATCTCCCGCATAGAAAGTGTCCTCAATGATGCGGGCATCAGCGCCAAGCAATTCGTGGGGAAGAAGGAAGGCATGACGCGCAAGATACAGGAGCAGACGATAGCCGATTTCCGCGAGGGGAAATTCGATGTTCTGGTCGCTTCAAGCATCGGAGAAGAAGGCTTGGACATCCCTGCAGTGGATGCCGTCATATTCTACGAACCGGTTCCGAGCGAGATCAGGAGCATCCAAAGAAGGGGAAGGGCCGCTAGGCTCAAGGAAGGCGAGATCATAGTGCTCATGACAAAAGGGACTCGGGACGAGTATTACTATTACGCTGCCAATAATCGTGAGAAAAAGATGAAGAGCATACTCAAAGGAATGCGCAGGACGAAACCACAGGATGGATTCAAGCCTGCACAGAAACCGGAGCCGAAACTCACAGGGCAGACGAAGATGACTGATTTTTGATTACGCCTTGAAATAGCCGGTACCATTAGGATAATTGTGTTAATATACATATATTTAAGTATATTGATGCACAATAGGCTTACCGAGAAGCGAGTGATTTCCATGGAAAATATAGTCTGTGCTAGGGGAGAGGATACACCTTGGACAGCTGCAGCTTCCAGCAAATTCGATGGATTCAAGCGTGAACATTTGCATGATATAAGGAAGCCGGAAGTGAAATCGAATCCAATCATCGAGGCCATGGGGAAAGTATGGGTGAAATGCGGTCATGTCCGTTCTGAAAATTGGGCGTTGATCTATAACCGGATTCTTAATCTGATAAATAAGTTCGAGTATTCCGCAAAAGACATCGAAGCATTTTCTTTGGAGCTCATCGCATTCCAGAATGAGAAGGACTTCTCAGATAAAGCCGGCCTTTTCTTGTCCGCATTGATCAACAACTGCCACGAGAATGATTTTGTCGTCCATACCGCACATCTTGACAGACCTATCGACCGCCTCGGATGGCATAACACGAAAAACATAACTGTTGAGGGAAGTGCCGGCGCCTTCACTGGCGATACGATGGATAGCGGAACCATAATAGTGAGGGGGGACGCTGATGATGGAATCGGATTTGGGATGAAGGGCGGAACCATAACCGTGAATGGGAATACGGGCGATATGATCGGCTGGAGTGTGGAAGGCGGCGAGATCCACATCAATGGAGAATGTGAAGGCGAGGTTGGGAAAAACCGCATATTCGGAAAAATATTTCACAACGGAGTTTTGATTCCAGGTATGTGATTTTATGGGGGCTGCGCTTCAGGGTGTAAGAACGCCTTCGGTATTATCAGTTTCCAGCAGATTCGGCAGATTCAAGCGTGAACTTCTGCATGATACCAGGATGCCCGATGTGAAATCGAATCCGGCCATTGAAGGGATTATGAAGGCGTGGACGGACTGTGGGGTTTTCAGTTTCACTACAGGAGTGGATGACTGCCTGAGGATCGTACACAGTAAGACAAAGGGAATGCAATGCTCTGCAGAAGACATTGAAGCATTTAGTCTTGCACTCGAACAATTCCAAAATGAAAATTATTTCCGGATAAAAGCCGGTTTTTTCCTGAGTGCTTTAATCAACCGTTCCGAAGATACTGATTTTGTCATTCATACTGGCCACCTCAATAGAACAATTAATCATCTTGGATATCAGAACACGAAGATCATCCTTGTGGACGGGGATGTTGGTGCCGCAATCGGCATCGGGATGAAATGTGGTTCCATAATTGTGAAGGGAAGCACTGGCAGTGACGTCGGAGTTGGGATGGCAGGCGGCGAGATCCATATAGAGGGGGAACTCGGAGAAATCGCCTCTAGGATAATTCATGGGAGGATATTTCATGGAGAAGAACTGGTATTCCAGAAGTAATCCGGGCTTACGCCTTCTCTTTGATTGTCTTCGCGACTTTGGCCGCGCTGGTCTCAAGAACGAAAGCCAATTCATCCTCGCTGAATCCGTAGAAGCTCATCAGCTCATCCCCGAGCGTCTCTCCGCTGTGCTTGAGTATCGGAAGAGCGTCCAATGCATCCCTGCGGTTCGTGTGTATTTTCGAGCCGATCTTCAATCCTATCGATTTCAATATCGCCCTCCGGGCCACCGTGGCTGACATGCTCCGCAGATAGCCCGGGAACTGGTATTTGGTGAACTTGCGGTATACTTTCTCTTTGGATAGCGCGACTCCTACCGTGGCAAGGTCCACCGAGTATTTCATGAGCGTCCATCTGCTCTGGTTTATCCTCCTATCGAAGATGTCCGCCTTGGAGAGCGAATCGTATGCTGCGGCAACTTCCGACCTCTGCTCGTATTCGTACGGGATGTTCTCGTCTATCCAGAGCTTGAGCGAGCCGTAATCGGAATCGAACCCCATGACCTCGCGCACCGCCCCATAGCTCTCTGCCTTGAGGATGCCGCGGACAAGCTGGAATATGTCCTTGTCCCGTGCGCGGACCGTGGGCATAAGGGCCTGGAGATCGTTGAGCGCGGCACGCATATCGCCATCAGCCCCTTCCGATATGGCCGCGAGTTTCTCTGGAGGCAATTCCACCTTTTCGGCTTTCGCAACTTGATCGATGACCTTGCGTATCGCGACCTTGCTTATCCTTTTCATCTCGAGCCCTTCGCATTCCGCCCGGATACCGGAGAGTTTCTTGTCCCAGATATCGGATGCCGTCACTATCACCGGGACCGCGCTCTCGCGCAGGAAACCGGCTATGGCCGACCCGCCTCCGAAATCCGCCTTGCCTGCGAGCACATCCACATCGTCTATGAGTATTATCTTCCCTTTTCCGAAAAGGCTGCCGGCCATAGATGCGCCGCCGAGCACGCGCTCCACCCTTCCGCGGTTCCGCAGCTCGCTCGCGTTCATCTCGATTATGTCAAGGTCGTACTGGATGCTGAGGGCGTATGCTATCGAAGTCTTCCCGACACCCGGGGGGCCCCAGATGAGAAGCGGTTTTCGTTTCTTGCCTGTGAGCCACTGGAGGATCCATTGCCGGACGTAATCCACCTTCTCCTCGTTGCCGGCGATCTCCTCGAGCTTTTTCGGGGAGTATTTGGCCGTGTACATGAGATTCATCCGACATCACTTTCAGTGCCCCAGAATTCCGCGACCTCGTTCTCGGGGGCTTCCGTCACCACTATCCGCTCCTCCTTATTTAATATCCAGTTATATTTCCCCCATTTGAAACGCTCGTCCATGAACACCACGGCGACGCGGTCGCTCTCTTTCCTACGGGCCCTGCCTGCGGCCTGCAGCGCCTTGATGGTGCCCGGATATAGATAGCCATAATCCCATCCACGGCCGAACTTGCCGTCATAATAGTCTATCAGGGCGCGGGTCTCGAGGCCGATCTCCTCCAGCGCGACCCCCACGATCACCACGGTCTTTATCTCGCCTTCGGAGTAATCCACGCCTTCTGAGAGAGAGCCGCCCTGCACGCCGCAGAGGACCCCGCCGCCCTTGAAATCACGCAGCATCTTCCTGATCTCCTGCGGCTTCATGCCAGAGCTCTGAACTATCAGGTTTCGCGAAGCCATGAGCGGAAGGACCTTGCCCATGACCTCGTAAGAAGCGAAAAAGATCGCTGTGCCTCCAGGGGTCTTGCTGATTATAGCGTCGAGCTTCCCGGCCATGGCGGTGTAGTTCTCTAGGTCGCGTTTCTCGTACTTGGTCGTCAGGTTCTCGGTGATTATGTTGACGCTGTTGCATGCCTCGAAAGGCGATCGGTATGCCTTCATCATGGTGCGCGCGGGATCGAGACCCAGGATGTCGCGGTGCATCTCCATGGGGAGCATGGATCCGCTCATGAGTATGGCGCTGTCGCACTGGTTGAGGATGCTCGTCGCCTGGGAAGGGTCGAGGAGGCGTTTGGAGAGGTAGAACATCCCGTTCTTCTTTTTCAGGATGCGCACGCTCCGCGCGCTCTCGTCGTACCAGTTCGTGATGAACGATGATATGCGGAGGCACGCGCTCCTCTTGCCGGTCTCGTCTATGAATTTCATGCCCGCATCCTCGAGCCGTTTCGCCGCCTCCTCCGGGCTGAGCCCGAATTTCGAGAAGAACGAATCGAAACTGCCTTGCGAGACCGCGCATTCGTCCTTATGATAGATTCTTTGGGGTCGTTCGCTCTTTTCCATGACCCCTTCCGCCCACGCGCAGAATTCCTCGTCCATCGGACCTTCGTTGAGCTGCAGGAAACGCATCTCCTGTATCATCCTGCGGAATGCCTGGGTGCCTATGCTGTGGGAGAGGCTGCCGCGCACGCGGTTCGAGAGGTTGTGCGCCTCGTCGATAATAACAACTGAATCCTCCACGCGCTTCTTCACCTTGGAAAGGAACACGTCCCGGATCTGCGGTATCATGAAATGGTAGTAATCCGCTATTATGACGTTGGAACTCTCACCGAGCTTCAATAGCCATTCGTACGGGCATGCCCTCATGTCCATGGAGAGCTTGATGAGCTCGTGGTGCGCCTTGCCTGTCCCGTACGATTCGAGCATCTTGCGGAAGCGCTCGTTGGCTTTGGCCTCGCCCATGGTTCCGTAGCCCCGCGCATTCACATAGAAAAGGCAATCCTTGTCCCTGCGTTTCCTAGCGCACGAGCGTTGGAAGCTGTCGTTGTCCAGCTCCTGCATCCGGTTGTCTATGCAGCAGTGCGCTCGGCCCACCATGTCTACGGCACGGAGATCCAGGGAATGCTTCTTCGCAATCCCGTTCACGACATCCATCGCTATCTTATGCTGGGATATCTTCGGCGTGAGGAAGAACACCGACAGATCGTTTTCCAACGCATGCTCGATCGCCGGGGAGAGGGTAGCGTCGGTCTTCCCCAGCCCGGTCGGCGCATTGGCTATGAGTAGATTTCCGTCGGCCATGGTGCGGGCTATGTCTTCCATGAGGTTTTTCTGGGATGGCCGCACCTGATCGTGGCGAAAATATTTCATCATCAGGTTATTCTGCGCCAAGTAATATAACCTGTTTCCGGGTTCATTTCCGCGGAAACACGGAGCTACAAGCATTAATATATCGCCGATAAATATTGCTTATGCGTTTCTTGTACGATTCTCCGGCGATCATGCACAAAGGCGCGCTCATCGTGGGTGACACGCATTTCGGCATCGAGGGGAAACTTCGCAGGAAAGGCATCTTCGACGAGCAGTTCAGCATGCGGCTCTTCGAGCGCCTGCGCGGATTGATAATCGCGCACAAGGCGAAGAAGCTCATCATGCTCGGGGACGTGAAAGAGGACATCACGATGCTCGATGCGACCACTGAGCAGATACTCGCGAGGCTCTCGATGGTCTGCGAGGTCGTGATCGTGAAGGGGAACCACGATGGCGGCATCGAACGATGCGGGAACGCGACGATCGTCGGCCCGGGGGGTTTGGTGCATGGCGGGATCGGACTCATCCACGGCCACAGCTGGCCGGCAGATGAGCTGATGGCATGCGATTACATAGTGAGCGGACACCAGCATCCGATGATAGAGATAAGCGATGCGTTCGGAAAAAGGAGGCGAGAGCCGGCGTGGCTCGTCGCTCCGTGCGACAAAGAAGCGCTCGAAGCGAAGTATGAGAAGTCGAACGATGCGATAAAGCTCATCCTCATGCCCGCGTTCAACCCGATGGTCGGATCAGCGATGAAATACGACGAAAAAGAGCGTTTAGGGCCGCTTCTTAACAATAAACTATTTAAACTCGACGACGCATTAGTAATAAGTTTAAGCGGCACTCGATTAGGAAAGCTCAAAGATTTATCTGAGGCGACCATATGAGCGGAAGACGTGGAAGTGATCGGCTTGTATCATGCGCGTCCTGTGGACGGTCTGTACCACGCACAAAAGCGGTGGAATACAGCTCCAGAACGCACTTCACGACCGACCTGAAGGAAGACAATGTCACTTATACTGGTTTCAGTGACCAGTACTATTGCATAAGCTGCGCGAAGCACAGGGGAATCTTCGAAAAGAAGAAACAGCAGGCGCAGCGCCTCCGTGAAAAGAGGGGACTATATGGATGAGGTATCCTTCGACGGGAAGAGATACATCGCATTGAAACAGGACATCGGAAACCTCCCACTAATCGTCATAAAAGCCAAGAACGGGTATGTAGCGTGCAGCTACATCGACAAGGAAACCGCTGAGAAGGTAGGCGATATCGCCGCCTTCGTCTCTGGTGTCAAATGCCTCGAGGACCTCAAGAAAGCCAAGATCCGCCAGACCACCACATGGGCCGAGGATCTCGGGATCCGGGAAGGGATGAGCGTCAAGAAAGCCCTCGAGATAATGGACTTGGATACCGAATAATCTATCTCTCAGGAATTCCGGTATTTCAGTGCCCCCACTACCAGCACTGGCAGGATGAACACCATCTCGCAGAGATTCGAGTTGTTCGGATTGGAATAGTATTTGTCCGGCGCGAGGTTGGCCAGGTTCGTGGCCTCTTCCGTGCAGATGTCCTGCGACACCTTGGTCCCGAAAAGGCCGGTGTCAGGACTTGATGATGATGTTTTCTGCGAACTCATATAAGTACAGACCGTAGGATCCCGAAGTATCCTGGCCACGGCGAGATAGCAGTCGTCCGACATCATCTCGGCTTCCTTGGGGACGTCGCTCTTGACAGTGGGGTCAGTGCTCTGGTATTTCGAGTATATCAGGCCGCACAGCTCGATGGCGTTTTGCCTACCCACGTCGTTCTCGGCGTATGCGTTCGTTATCGCGGCCGCCCGGTAGCAGTTTATGAGCTGCGCAGCCCGCGTGATAGTAACATCGTTATCGCATTGCTCCTGGGTTCGCAGACCGAACGCCGATTGCGAGTTCGTTGATTGCGCCCAAGCTGGGGCCATGAAAAGAATGATGAGAAGGGCTAGGAAGATTGCCCGCACGGTTATCCCTTGCTTTCCTTGCTTTCTTCGGCATAGGGAAGAAGGAGCTTTTTCGCTTTGGCCAACACCTCGCGGATCTCCTTCTCGTTCTTGGCGCCCGCGCAGATCACCTTGCCGTTCTTGAAGAGCAGCAGCGATGCCTTTGGTTCCTTGAACTTGAGGATAGCTCCGGGGAACTGCTCGGGCTCGTATTCCACGTCCCTGATCTTGTAAGCGATCTTGTATAAGTCGAGCTCCAAGTGCAGATTAGCCGATGCCACGATGTTGGTTATGTCTATCTTGGGTTTTTTCGTCTTGGTGATTCGCTTGGCGTATGGCGTGAGCATCTTTATGGTCTTCTGTATGGTCTTCTCGATAAGCTCGCGCTTCTTGCAGCCTACGCAGACGACTTTGCCGTTCTTGAAGAGCAGCAGCGATGCCTTTGGTTCCTTGAACTTGAGGATAGCTCCGGGGAACTGCTCGGGCTCGTATTCTATCTCCGGTATTTTGCTGGCCAGAGCGTAAAGATCGAGCTCGAGACCCAAAGAAGCCGAAGCCACCATGTTCGTGATGACGTAATCAGGTTGTTTTGCCAAGATATCACCTAGTGATTGCGAGAAGCAACACAACATTTATAAAGGAAGCAAGTCTTTTTAAAGACTTTCTCCCATCATCCCAATAGAACTAATTGCTGTGATCCACATGGTCAAACGTTCAAAAGGCGCATTCAACGGCAGGACAAGGAAGCTCAAGGGCAAGAGCATAGTTACTGTCGCCCAAATAATCCGGACATTCAATGTCGGCGACAAGGTAGTCGTGACTCCGAAAGCCAGATGGGATGGCATGCCCCACCTCCGGTACACCGGAAGGCAGGGCGTCATCTTGGAAAAACGCGGCAAAGCGTATATGGTCGAAGTCAGAGACTACAAGGTCAAGAAAAAGATTATCGTGGGATCTGTCCATCTGATGATGGCATGAGGTGCTTACATGGAGATAAAAGGTTCGAAGCCCGTCACTATTTCAGAGGCTAAGGAGATCCTGGCCAAACGGAAGGAAGAGCAGGCAGAGCTAGGTTACGAGCAGAACCAGGCCCTCGAGCATGCTGAAAGGTTCGGCGGATCCGACGCTGAGAAATCCAGGAAACTGGTCGAGAAGATATCCAAGATAGGGAAACTGAACGAGGATATCGCGGTGAAGCTGGTGGATATCCACCCCGTATCTGTGGCAAGCCTTAAGGCGATCCTTTCAAAGGACAAGATAGATCTCTCAGAGGACGACGCCGAGAAGATCCTGAAAGAGCTTTCGTAGAATCGGGGGGTGTGCGGGATGGAGGATTTAGCTTGGGTAATCGAATATATGCCGTCAGGTCATGCTTCAGCGCTCCGGAAAGAGCCGGCAGTGCAGTTGATGGGAACGAGATTCTTCACTCTACTTGAAGCCACCGTGCTTCCAAACGCCACCATAGTGGTCGGACAGAAAGTCAATGTCGGCAAGGATGGGAGGGCCGAGGTATCCCACATAAAGGGAAGGATAAAATACGACGAGCTGACTAACGGGGCTAGAGAGTTCCTCCCAACCATGGTCAAGAAAGCGGTGATGGAGAGGGAACAGGATTTCGTGGCTTTCATAAACAACGCCAAACCGATATCCATCAGGGTCCACACCCTGGATCTGCTACCGGGCATCGGGAAGAAGAACATGGAGGCCATCCTCAAGGAGCGGGAATCCAAACCGTTCGAATCGTTCGAGGACATGCACAAGCGGGTCCCTACATTGGCCGACCCTTCGGTCGTCTTCGTGCACCGGATCCTGAGCGAGCTGCAGGGCGCTGAGAAGTACTACCTTTTCACCAAACCGCCGTTCATGCCCCACCCGACCTACCAGCACATGTCCCATAATCCTCGCTGAAGGATCGGGTTTTGCGTATCCTCACCCTTAGTAGAACTAGTGTAAAATATGGGCCCGCCCAGGATCGAACTGGGGATCTTCGCTGTGTAAGAGCGACGTCTTAACCATTATCGCTTGCCCAGATTTGGGCCACCTGTTTCCAGGCAGACTCGACTACGGGCCCAATAATAAAGAGGAAAAAATTATACGTTCCAGTATTTCTGGAGCTCGTGGCCTGTTATGCCGCTCACAGCCTGCTGGTGCTGCTTCAGCTTGAGGTCGAGGTAGTCGCCCAGAAGCTCCGCAGGCACGGTGCCTTTCAGGAACGTCGTGTCGCTCTCGAGCGCCTTTATCGCCTCGAGTAGACTCGTCGGGATCGCCCGCTCGGCCCTCTTCTTCTTGTCGCTCTCGACAGGCTCGCCAGGATCGACCTTCTTCTTGATCCCATCCAAGCCAGCCGCCACGGCCACCGAGAATGCGAGGTACGGATTCGCAGACGGATCCGAAGCGCGGAAGACCACCCTTTTGGCTTCCTTGATGTTCTTCTTCACGCTCGGCACGTATACGATGCTTCCCTTGTCGGTGCAGCTCCAGCCGAATTTCATCGGTTCCGAGGCCAGCCTGCGGTATGAGTTCGGTGTCGGTGCAGTGAACAGGCATAGCGCCGAGACGTGCTCGAGCAGGCCCCCTATGAAGTATCTGCCGCTCTGCGAGAGCTGGCCGTAGGATTCCTTCCCGTCATAGAACACGTTCTGGTCGCTGGTCTTCCAGAGGCTCATCGCTATATTGAGCGCGTTCCCCTTTTCCCCTTCCACTGGATATGGCATGAACGTGGCGGACGCATTGACCGCGTTGGCCAGGTTCTTGGTGATGAACTTCAGCGTGTTCACGGCGTCCCCTGCGGATTTCAGGTTGCGCGGAGCGAGCTCGAAGCTCTGCTGCGCGGTCGGGGACTTGCCATGGCGATGCGAATCCACGAGCATACCGAAGCTATCCTCCATGGTTTCGCATATCTGCGTCCTGGCCGAGTACATGGAATCGTACGGGGTGGCTACATACGCGCCGGTCACCTCGTTCGACATCGGCGAGGGGCCCCACTTGGCTTCGCGCGAGTCCATGAGCATCCCTGTGCCTCTCCCGCGGGTGCTTTTGTCTGCGGTGGTGGTGTCCATTATGTGGCAGTCCACTTCAGTGCCGACAAGAGAGCTCTTGATGCCCGCAGCGCTTAGATTTGTCTCGATCCTCTCCGCGACATAGCGCGGATCCTTGAGGAATCTTTCCTTGGATACTGCGACGATATCGCAGATGAGCCGGATCGTAGCTGGTTCCCATGGAAGGCGTGCGAGGGTATCCGGATCAGGCAGGAGCACCAGGTCGCCCTGTTCGCTCGCGCCGAATACGTCCGTCATATCCGCAGCGTAGATGCCGCTCCCGAATGTGGACTCCTCGAGCTTTCTGTTGGAGACGCTCACCCTATGGAGCTGGCCTTTGATATCGTAGAACTGCAGGTCTATCCATCTGATCTCGTTTGTAGCGATATACTTCATCACGTCATCTATAGCCGACAAAATACCACCCCTAGGGTATTTATCTGATTATCCGGTATGGAATAAATACATATCTGAACGCTCCGGTCCAGAGCTAAACCGCATCGGTCAAACAGAATTTGATTCGTCTTCGTGCGCTTGCCGGGGTTCTGGCTGATGCTCCTGAACCGAAATGTTAAGCAGGAGATGGTGCCTTGCCGCATAGCTCTTCATCCATTCTACGGATTGATCCACCCCTTCTTGGGTAGTGGTCATATGCACTTCGGCCAATGGATTGTACAGACCGCCAAAATCCGTAGTTGGTTTGCAGACGCCCAGCGGGCGGGCGTTCGGATCGTTCCTTGGACGCGGTGAAAGATGGCTCTCGATGGCCGGGAGAAGGCGTTCCCTGGTGGCCGAGGGACCTGTGAGCGTCAGGACATAGCTCTTCATCTGGGGGTTTGGAGTCTGCATTCTGATCACATGGGATTATTGATTGAAGTATGGGAGAAGATTTAAAGATATGTATCAGAACCATGGAAAGGCCATTTAAATCGATTTCCGCACAAGAATCATCCATGTTCGGCACATCCGGCATCAGAGGCATCTACGGCAAGGATATAACCGAAGAGCTTTCTGCACGGGTCGCCTCGATTTTCGCTGATGGAAAGCTCATCATCGGCAGGGATATACGCGGGAGCGGCGTCCAGCTCCTGGAAGCGGCATGCGGAGGCGCATTCTCGGCAGGTTCCGACGTGATAGACCTAGGCATAGTCCCGACGCCGACCACCGCTCTCGCATCCAAGAAGCATGCCAGCCACGCGATAATGCTCACAGCATCCCACAACCCTCCGGAATACAACGGACTTAAATTGATAGAGAATGGCAAGGAGATAGACAAGAGGATGGAGAAGGAGATCGAACGGGCGTATAAGGATTGGAAACCCGGAACGGATCATGGAACGCATCAGATCTTCCATGACCAAGAGATCGTCGATGACCATAAGGCGCTCGTTTCCGGCCTGGTGGATCCGTCACTCATCGCGAAGAGGAAACCGAAGGTCCTCGTGGATTGCAACGGCGCCGCTTCGGTGATAACACCTCAGATGCTCACTGACTTGGGATGCAAGGTCGTAAGCGTGAATGCGAGCAAATACTGCTTCAACCGGCCTTCAGAGCCGAACGCCGCTAACCTCGCGTATCTCTCGGAGCTCGTACGTTCCGGCGGTTTCGACTTCGCAATCGCCCATGACGGAGACGGGGACAGATGCATGGTTCTTGATGAGTCTGGCGCTGCCCTCCCTCTCGATGCGCAGCTCGCCATGATGATTGAGAGCGAATTGGAAAAATCGCCGGATAAAAAAATCATCTCCACGGTGGAGGCTTCGCTCATCATTCGTGATGTCGTTGAAAAATCGGGCGGCACCATAGACATCACTCCGGTGGGAAGCACGTTCATCGGGGATCTCATGGAGGAGAACCATGCGCTTTTCGGAGGGGAACCGTGCGGCGAGTACATCTACCGCGATGGCGTACATGTCCCTGATGCGGTGCTGGCAGCGGCGAAGTTCGCCCAGATGTTCTGCGAGAAGGGCACGTTCTCGAAGCGGATCTATCCTACGCATTTCATGGCCAGGGAGAAATTCCCTGCGAAGGACAAGCAGGCGTCCATGGCTTCGATACGCGATTCAGTAACGAAGCTCGGCATAGACGGAAATACGAGAACAGATGACGGCATCCGTGTGGATGAAGAGGATGGATGGTTCTTGATCCGGGCCTCTGGAACCGAACCGATCATCCGGCTTACGATGGAATACAAAACGAAAGACATGCTCGAGAAAAGGAAACAAGAACTTACGTCTTTGATAAGGAAAAGCGGGATCTAGATGTTGTAGCTGTTCCTGGCGAATTCAGACAACTGGATGCCTGGGAATCTATTCACAAACACAGCTATATCCGAATTATTTTTCGCGGCCCTGGCGACATCCACTTGGAATTCGGTTATCTGATTCGAGGTTGGCTCCCTGTGCCCATGTTCTCCAGCCACTTTCTTCAAGAAATTTTGGCCATCGTATATCATCACATATGGACCATAGTCTTTCTCCACCCGAACCGTGAACGCGAACGTGACGAGTTCAACCGGGTTATTTTTGCGTGGTGGTTCGGTCTTGGGGGGATTTTTAGGATCTTCTCTGGATCGAAATGCGGGTTGGGAAGTTTTCCCATTTTGAGGGAGCATTACTTTTGGTGGACACATACGATATTCTATCGTGTTGAATGTTTTTTAAATATACTCTTTTCATACATTTTACCACAATAAGAATGAAAGCCAGGAAAGAAAACGCTGATAAAGGATACAGCAGCATAGAGATTATGGCCTGGCTGAAAGAGAGCGCGTACCAGAAGCAGATAATCATCTACCTGAACAACAGGGCGTTCGGGCAGGCCTACGATTTCTCCAAAGAGTATCTCACCGCTTACCCTAATGACATGGCCGCGCATTTCCTGGCAGCCAAATCGTGCCTCAAGAGCGAGAAATTCGATGAGGCTGCCGCCGAAGCCAGGAAGGCGTTCAATCTCGCCAAGGACGAAGCGGACATGATCATGTGCGCGATACACGGGGCTGTGGCGTATTACAGGCTAGGCCAATACCAGAAAGGATATGACCTCCTGAAGGCGACCAAAGGGTTCGCCCCATGCCAGGAGATAGAGCAGCTGTCATTCCTCTGCTGCCTTGCTCTGGACATGGATTGCGAAGGGGCCACGCATTTCAAGAACATGTTCGATATAGATAGGGAAGCTGCGGGGAAATTCGTGACCACCGTGGCTGAAGGTGTCCCTATAGATTATGACAAGATCCTCAAGAAAGCTGATAAGTTCAATCAGGTATAGCTATTTCTTGGACGGGGCATCTTTTTTGGCTGGTGCGGCGCTGGATCTCGAGAAGAAACCTTTGGCTACTCCCCTCACGAAGGACTGCATCTTGCCCACCGGCCCTTTACCCCGGTCTCCGATCAGAGACTGTATCTCGTCGCGTCCCATCATGGAATCGGCGCTCATGCCATGCTTCTGGAGGTTGGCGAGCTCGGATTTCGAAGTCACAGCTACCTGCTTCTTCTCCTGGGTTATCGGGGACATGAGATGGTATTGAACGCTTAAAGTTTAAAAGACGGGCACCAGAGGGAATCGATTAATACATTTGCCTGAGAATATCATTTGAGGGGTGATAGCTTGTTCGTAGCCGTTTTGTCTGATAAGCCTGAGCTTCGGGAGAGATTCTGCCAGTCTGTAGGTAAGGAGACCGGCAAGGAAGATATCGCATTCTATTCATCGGAGAATTCCGGGCGCACGATCACATTCGTGGACCCGAGACCTTATCCGGAGAAGATCCAGCCGCTGCTGTACGCGCTTTCCATGGCGGATGCGGTCGTGCTGCTGGTCGAGACCCTGACGCCTAAGATAGGGGAGATCATCGTGGCTCTGGATTCGCTGGGTCTTGACAGGGGGATATTGATGTCGGCATCTCCGATCCCGTTCAAAGGCACGGTGTTGGATAAATACGAGAAGGTGCCAGACATGGAAGCCGCCAAAGCGAAAGCGCTCGCTCTTCCGGAAGCAGCAGGAGGAGAAACGATCCTCGCCCTATCCGAGAGGACAGAAGCCGTGAAATCCATCGGAAATGTCGCTTACAGCTCGGTGAAATCCGGCAAGATACGAAAGCAGGACAAGCTGTTCTTCCTGCCCGGGGGGAAGGACATAGAGGTGCGCTCCATACATGTCAATGGTAGCGAGGTCGAAGAGGCAGGAGCTGGATCGCGCATAGAGCTGGCATTCAAGGGCGATCTGTTCGAACGCGGGATAATCGTGCCTTTGCGTCACGAGCACCAGGTCGAGAACGTGGTGAATGGGAAATTCGTGAAGAGCCCGTTCTACAAGGATGAGATAAAGGGCAGGATACACGCGTACACCAACATGCAGTATGTAGAAGGCACGGTCACCGACAACGACCTGACATTGCTGCAGCCATTGGCTTTCGAGAAAGGAGAGAGCATACTGGTGGTTGACGCGAGCAACCAGAAGCTCAGGATCGCAGGCGTGTTCAAGAGCAAATGGTAATCAGAGATCCGCCAATGCCGCCATGGCATCGTCTTTCCTAGCATAAGGCACGTAAAGATGGCGATGGTAGTACCCCGAGAACGCGTTCACGCTGATGCCTTCTTTGGCCAAGGTAGTAGTTATTTTAGCCAGAAGGCCCACTGCGTTCAAATCCGAGTGGACAGTGAGCGAGATGAGCGCGAAGGGGCCCACGATCTCCTTGTCTGACAATCGAGCCATGACATTCTTGAGATCCGCGGTGAAGACGATGCTCAACCCTTCTTTCTCGCGATAGATGGCCGAGATGCCATCCAGATATCCGCTGAGAGTGAGAAGCTGCGATTCATCCACGGTTGCGAAATAGTATTGGCCGTCCATGAGGGCCGGCTCCATGTTGTTCAGCAGCTTTTCCAAATCAGACTCTCCGACCATAATTCCAGCCTCAGAGCAATTCTCCGCGCGCCTGCTCTATCTGATGCCTTGCCGAATCCTGCTTCCTGCGGAACTCTGGCAGTATAGCGTTCGAGAAACGCAGCGGGAGCAATTCGTCGAATATTTCCTCCATCATCTTGAAGTATTCCTGCGCCTCGTGCTTGTTGCCCCTGCGCAGCGATTCGTACATCTCGCGCTTGAGTTCCCCTATGGCATCCAGAAGGCCGTTGAGATATGGGACCTCTGGCACATTGAGCTCGGCCACGGATGGCACCTTCTTGAGCTCCAAGGCAGATTGCACTATGCGAGCCTCGGAATACTCCTGGAGGATGTGATTGAGCTGGTCTGGGAATTCCTTCTCGTATACGATGACCTTCTCGACTCCTTTCCGGGCCTCTTCCAGATAGCGCTTGGCCTCTTTCATGTCCTGGGCATGCATCGCCTTTATCGCATTCGAGCACGAGCGCACGATCATGCGGTTGTCGCCGAGCAAACCGTCCAGTATCTTTTCCTTCTCTGAAAGCTTCTTCTCGATTTGTTCCATGCCGATATGAAGAGACATGGTATGATTGAAGGAGCATCGTTTATTAAAATCTGTGAAATAATTCTCCTCATGCACGTTGTACTCTCTATAGGCGGAAGCTCGATCATACCTGACGGGAAACCGGATCTGCAGTTCCTGAAAGCGATTTCTAAAATCATAAGCAAGAGCAAGAACAGCTTCGGGATACTCTGCGGAGGCGGCACGGTGGCGAGGCTCTATGCCACTGCGGCACGTGAGCTCGGAGCCAGCGAATACGAGGCTGATTCCATAGCCATCCGCTCCACGAAGCAGAATGCCCACCTTCTCCTCTTAGCCCTGCAGAGTGCAGGCATCGATGCGTGCATGGTCAGGGATTTCGAGCACGCCAAAAGCCCGGCCAAGGAAAGCAAAGCGGTCGTGATGGGCGGGACGATCCCGGGCATAACCACTGACACGGATTCCGTCCTCCTGGCGGAGGCCATAGGGGCTGAGAGGCTCGTGAATATCTCTAATGTGGATGCTATTTATGATTCTGACCCTAGGAAGAATCCGAACGCCAAGAGATTCCAGAAGATGGGCTACGACGAGCTGATTTCGCTTGCCAGCTCGAGCGATAAGAGGATGGCTGGCACGAATTTCGTGTTCGACATGCTCGCCTGCAAGCTTATATCCCGCTCCGAGATAGAGACGCACTTCGTCTCATTCAAGAAGATGGATGATTTGGAGAACGCGATAGAAGGGAAGAAGCACGGTGGAACCGTGGTTTCGGACTGATCATAATAGAATAAGGCAATGAATGTGGGATAAATGGAGAAGGAAGCGATAATCAAGAAGACGGCGGATTACGTCAGGGGACGCCTGGAAGACGACGCGTCGGGCCATGACTGGTGGCATGTGTGGCGCGTGTGGAACCTCGCGAGGAGGATAGGCGCCGAGGAGAATGCGGACATGTTCGTGGTCGAGATGGCGGCATTGCTCCACGACATATCTGACTGGAAATTCAGCGGGGATGCCGAGAGCGGCCCAAAGGAGGCCCGTGAATGGATGGAGAGCCTCGAGATGCATAAAGACGATATCGAGCACGTCTGTCAGATAATAGAGCGCGTCTCGTTCAAGGGGGCCGGGGAATACAGCGGATTGCCGACGATAGAAGGCAAGGTCGTCCAGGATGCTGACAGGCTTGATGCCATAGGGGCTATCGGCATCGGCAGGGCTTTCGCGTTCGGCGGCCACAAGAAGAGGAAAATATATGCTCCGGGCGTCGAGCCGAAGATGCACCAGACGTTCGAGGAGTACAAGAGCGCCGAAGGCACGACGATAAACCATTTCCACGAGAAGCTCTTCCTCCTGAAAGACAGGATGAACACCGATACAGGCAAGAAAATCGCGGAGCGCCGCCATAGATTCATGGAGCTCTTCATAGACAGGTTCATGGCGGAATGGGCAATGGACGATTAATTGCTGCGTATTATCGCGCATCACATCATCGGAACGTAGTGTGGCAGCGATGATGCTAAGATCCGATCCGCCCTTGGAAAAGGATAATAAATCTAGGATTTGAGGTATTTGCTGACGTCCTTGTCCTGCAAAGTCACGCATTTCTTGGTCTTCACAGGGACGTACGATATCTCAACGTTCTCAGGCTGGAGTTTCTGATCCTGTGTGGACCGCAGAGCGTCCAGGCAGAGCTTGATCGATTCGTCGAGCGTGAGCTTCTCGTCGTATTTGGATTCGAGCATCTCATCGACTTCTTTCTTGTTAGCTCCTATGGAATCGGCCTTGAACGCAGTCATGGCGCCGCTGGGCTCGGCTTCGAAGAGCTTCGGGCCCGTGCTGTCCACGCCTGCGATAAGAAGCGAAACACCGAATGGTCTTATTCCGCCGTATTGGGTGTACACCTGCATGAGGTCGCAGACGCTCCGGGCTATTGAGTCCACGCTCGGCGCCTCGTTGTATGTTATGCGGTGCTTCTGCGCATCCACTCTCGCGACTTCCACGAGCCTTCTCGCATCCGCGATGAGCCCGCTTGCAGTCACGACGATGTGGTCATCTGCCTCGAACACTTTCTTGAGCGATTCAGGAACCACTAGCTTCGAGTGTATGGACTTGAATGCCACAAGAGCCGTGCCTTCCTTGCACGTGATACCGACTGCCGTCGCGCCCCTCTTGACTGCTTCCTTGGCGTATTCGACCTGGAAAAGCCGCCCGTCTGGGGAGAAAACCGTGATTGCCCTATCATATGCCTGCGGGGAAACTCCGTACATACATATTCACCTCTAAGTAGAACGTAATGGTATCATGCCGGACATTTAAATAGGTTTTGGACACGGAGTCAATATCCCGTGAACCGCCCGGGTTTTTTGCCAGCAACCTGGAACTCTCCTACAAGCTTCCTGCGCCTCTTTCCAACCTTCTCGTCTTCGCATGAATTGCACGCCTCATCAGGCATGCGGCTTTCCTTGAGGGGATCCAGAGGAAGCTTCGCGGGATCGATGCCGATCGTGTGGAAAAGACGCCTGGCAATACGCGTCTCCTCCCCCGGCAGTGCTTTATGGAAAATCACGCGCACCCCGCCTTTCCCGGGGCTTCCAGGGACTATCTCCCACTTATCCTGCTCATAGAGCAGGCAGGCTCTGCAGAGCGCTTTCCCGTTCAGAATCAATGCATGGCCATTCAAGCCGCCACCGCAGCGCCCGCACTTCTCCTCCAGATGTATCGGCTGCAGCCGCAGCTGCTCCCGAAGAAGCGTCGCATCCGGCCGGCCTGAAGAGAACTGGCAGAATGAGCATGCATAGACGCCGCACACCCTCCTGAAGCATTTTTCGCAGGCACGGCATTCCGGTTGCGCTGCATGTAGAACGCAGATCTCGCAATAGAGACCGCCATCCGGACCGGAACGGACGTCCGTTTCACGGCCGCAGCGTGAGCAGTGCATGCATAGGTTACGCAGCCGGAATATAAATACTCACATAGCCCGCAGGCGTTTTATCCTGTCGTCTATCGGCGGGTGCGTGGAGCCGAGCGCGCTGAACTTTTTGGGGAACGGGTTCGAGAAATAGAGGGATGCGGTGGTATCTGTAGCTTCTTTCGTCGGCATGTTCACGTTCTTTATCTTCTCCAGCGCACTAGCAAGCCCTTCTGGGTATCTGGTCATGCGGGCCCCGTTAGCATCGGCGAGGTATTCGCGCTGCCTGGAGAGCGCGAGCTGCACGAGCTGGACGAATATGGGGGCCAAAATGACGAAAACCAGGGCGATCAGGATGATGATTATGTTCATCTCACCGCCACGCCGGTCGCGCCGGCCGCCTCCGATCCCTCCTAAGAACGCCATCCGCCATGTGAAGGCGGCGATTATAGCGATCGCGCCCAAGAAAACCACCGCTATCATAGCGAAACGGATGTCGTAGTTCCCGATATGGGACATTTCATGGGCGATGACGCCTTCGAGCTCCTCGTGGTTCATGATGGAGAGCAGACCGGTCGTCACGGCTATGGATGCGTGCTTGGGGTCCCTGCCGGTCGCGAACGCGTTCGGGGATTGGTCATTGATCACGTATATCTTCGGGGTAGGTATCTGCGATGCGAGCGCGAGCCCTTCCACGGTCTCGAATAAGAACGGGAAATCCTCTTTCCTGGCCTCTTTGGCGCTGCTCAGCGACAGGATGATGCCGTCTCCGGAATAGAACACTATGAGCGTGTAGATGAAGAGAACTATGATGCCCAGTATTGGGCCGACCAAGCCGATATCGAAGATGTATGAGATTGCGGCTACGACTAGGATAAAGACGATTCCCATCAACACGATGAGAAGGATCGAATTGCGTTTGTTGGCTTCGATCGCGTCGAAGAAGCTTATGTGTTCCGCCATCAGCAATACCTTTTACAAAATCCTATTGGCCGGAGAAAAAATTCCGGCCGCAAAAAAGAACAGTCAGAACTTCACTTTAGGCACGGCCTTCTCTGCTTCTGGCGCGTTGAAATACGGCTTCTCCTTGAAGTTGAGCATACCGGCCACGAGATTGTTCGGGAACACCTGCAAGGCGTTGTCGTATTCTAGGACCGAGTCGTTGTATGCCGTGCGTATGTAAGCGATCTTGTTCTCCGTGCCCGCCAACTCATCCTGAAGCATCTTGAAGTTCTCGTTGGCCATGAGCTTCGGGTAGTTCTCCGACACCGCGAAGACGGATTTGAGCGCCTGCGTGAGCATGTTGTTGGCCTGGGCCTTATCTTCGATGCTGCCAGTGACGAGCTGCGCGCGGTATTTCGTCACATCCTCGAATGTCTCCTTCTCGTGCTTCGCGTATCCCTTGACGGTCTCAATCAGGTTCGGTATGAGGTCGTATCGGCGCTTGAGCTGGACATCTATCTGCGCCCAGGCGTTATCTACGCGGTTGCGCAATGTGATCAATCTGTTGTATATCATCACCAGGAAAGCCAGGACTGCCAGTATGATGACTCCGATACAGATTAGCGGTAACAAACCTAAACCTAGAACGTCTACCATTCGGATACCACCTTCTTGAGATTGGATCTTTGAAGATATATTGCTGCTTCGCTTATTTAAGGCTATTGTAAGGCTATTGTAACGCTGTTTATGCTTTGGCCAAAGCTGGCGAGGATTCTCCTTTTGGCCCTTCCGCATCCAAATGGGATATATCTCTGCATACGACTATCGGGAGCTCCAATGATTTCACGCCTATTTTGTCTATAGCGGTTGAGATGGAAGGGCTGATGGCAGAATGCATCAGATCCATCGCGGATTGGGATGTGCAACTTATCTCCATGAACAACCTGCCTTTCCAGGTGTCGTGGTACAATCTCACGGTCGACAATTCCGTTTCAATAGCGGCGTCGGCAGTTTGATACGCTTTGAAGCAGCCTATCAGGGCGTACCCCTGACGCGGATCGCTATCAAGAGAGAGCAATCTTGTTCCCAGATTGTGCTTCGTACGGAGATGCATGCCGAATGCTTGCATCAGATCCATCATGGCAGAGCTA
>CAWDQD010000033.1:0-14099 GCA_963804385.1 uncultured Microcaldota archaeon | reverse complement strand
CCTTGCACTGGACCGACCAGTAGTGGAAGCCGTCTGGGATGCCGGTGACAGGGAATATCGTAGACGTGCTATTGACCGTCGACGCGTTCGTCTGGTTCAGGACTCCGTCCAGGTAGATGGAGCAGTTCATGGTGGATGAAATGTTGTCTGCCACTGTGAAGTTGAAGCTGAGCGAGGAAGAATTGAATATGGAAAGGTCCGCTGGGGAGTTCAGGATCACTACCGGAGCAGTCGTGTCAACCGTGAAGCTCTTCGTAATGCTTGTCCCGGTGTTGTTCGCATTGTCGATGCACTGTACGCTCCAGCTGTGGTTCCCATCCGGAATGCCGCTGATAGTGGAGATCGTGGCCGTACTATTGCCTGTAGATTGGTTGGTCTGATTGAAGGCTCCGTCCAAATAGATAGAGCAGTTCATGGTTGAGGAAAGATTGTCCACCGCAGTGAAGTTGAATTTCACGCTCGAGACGTTGAATACCGAGAGGTTGGCCGGGGCGTTGAGCGTCACGATCGGTGCGGTCGTGTCAACTGTGAAATTCATCTTCGCGCTTATGCCTAGGGTGGCATTGTCGGTGCATTGCACTGACCAGGAGTGGAAGCCGTCTGGGATGCCGGTGACCGGGAATATCGTTGCGGTGCTGTTGGATGTGCTGGCATTGGTCTGATTGAGTACTCCGTCCAGGTAGATGGAGCAGTTCAGGGTGCTGGAGAGGTTGTCTACGACCGTGAAATTGAAGTTCACATTCGAGACGTTGAATATCGAGAGGTTGGCCGGAGCGTTGAGGGTTATCGAGGGCGGAGCCGTGTTCACGGTGAAGTTCCTCGCAGCGCCGATCCCAGTGTTGCCTGCATTGTCTATGCATTGCACGTACCAGGAATGATTGCCATCGGAGATATTGGTGATTTTGAATATCGTCGCAGTGTTATTGATCGTAGACGCGTTGGTCAGGTTCAATGCCCCGTCAAGGAAGATGGAGCAGTTCATCGTGGCAGAGAGATTGTCTTTTGCCGTGAAGTTGAAGCTGACATTTGAGACGTTGGAGATGTAGAGGTTGGCAGGGGAGTTGAGTGCGACCACCGGTGCGTGAGTGTTTATCGTGAAATTCCTGGTCGAACTCGTCCCGGTGTTATTGGCGTTGTCCTTGCATTGAGCATACCACGCGTGGTTCCCATCAGGGATGTTGCTGACAGGGAATATCGTCGAAGTGCTATTGACCGTCGACGCGTTCGTCTGGTTCATGACACCGTCCAGGAAAAGCGAGCAGTTCATGGTGCCGGAGAGGTTGTCTACGGCCGTGAAGTTGAAGTTCACGCCCGAGACGTTGAAGATGGAAAGATTCGCCGGGGAGTTGAGCGAGACCGCCGGGGCGCGGGTATCCACCGTGAAGCTCCTCGCCACGCTAGTGCCCACGTCGTTCGCGCTATCATTGCATCGGACATACCACGAATGGTTTCCGTCAGTGATATTATTGATCTGGATTATCGTCGCCGTGCCGTTCGTTGTGGTGGCGTTGGTCTGGTTCAGGACGCTATCCAGGAAGATGGAGCAGTTCATAGACGTATAAACATTGTCGACTGCCGTGAAATTGAATGCTTTGGAAGATGAATTCGAGAGCGAGTTATTGCTTGGCGCGTTCAGGGTAACGCTCAGGGTGCCATTGAGTTCCATGATGCCATACATGGTGTTTGACGCGATGTTCGGCATAGCCAATGTGTGGGTGGCTGTGCTCGGGGAGCTGTTCAGGAGCCTCCAGGTGCCGTTATAGCTGAATAGCCTGAGCAGGCTTTCGTTATATCCTCCAAGTTCGCCAGGAGCCCAGCTCCACACCGTCCGGTCGATTACCGGTGTGCCTCCGACCGTGGTTATGGTCACGAATTTCTGCGCGAAGCTGAGATAACCGGAAGGCAGGGCATAAGGGTTATTGGACCATGAGATATAGTATTCTTCATTAGCGCTTACGGTGTCGTTGAGGCTCAGGCTGGTGTAGTTCATCATCGAGCCTAGCGGGTTGTCGAATATCGCTCCCGAGACGTTCACCATGAATGGAGAGCCTATATTCTCCTGCATCAGCATGTCCAGGTTATTATTGAAGAAGCGCATGCCCTGCACAAACGTCTGGTTCGAGTCCAAAATCTGAATGCCTAGGGCAGCGTTGCCGGACGCGGTGTCGTTCGTCAGGTTGTTTTTCGGCGCATAGACTATCTGGAAAGCGTATGTTGAATTGTAGATCGTGTTATTCAGGATGAGGTTATTGTTAGAAGGGCCATCCATCTCGAAGCAGTTGGTCCCTGTGGCCGACATGACGTTCCCGCTGATCAGGCTGTAATTAACGTCCGCATAATATATGCAGTTCGTGTTGTTGATGATACTGTTGTAGCTGCTGGTGTCGTTGACCGAATCATGGATGGTGATGCCCCAGCCGTAACTATTCTTGATGGTATTGTTCGTCACGTTGTTGTCATCCGCATGGCCCTCGAATTTTATGGTTTCTGTGGTGGGGTCGTTCGAGACGTTGTTGCTCATCACCACGTTGTAGTCCGAATTGTCCCAGAAGTAGATGCCGTTCCAGCTTCCGCCGCTGACCGTGTTCCAGGTGATCTGGTTGGCATCGCAATTGTGCTCGAAAGAAAGACCTCTGCGCTGGCTTCCCCCGATCCAATTGCCCGTGAGTACGTTGTTGCTGGCCCCATTCGCGAGCTCGAAGCCGTAATAGCCATTATCGGATGCGCTGTTGTTGGAGAACCGATTGGAATTGCTGTTGCTCGCATAGAAGCCGAAGTTGGCATTCCCCGATGCATTGTTGGCAGTCAGATTGTTGCCGTTGCTCTGGGAGAGGTAGAATCCGTCGTTGGAGTTGCCGTACGCGGTGTCGTTGCTGAAAACGCCGTTGCTGGATAATCCATAGATGCCATTGCTGTAATTTGACACCATGCAATTCCTCACCGTGACATTGGTGAGGGATCCGTTGAGTAGGATACCGTATGCCGTCCCTCCTCCTCCGTTTCCGGTTATGTTGTATCCGTTGCAGTCGAAGATCACGTTGGATGAAGCGATTTTGACGCATACCATGGCCCCGATGGCTATTTCTGATGCGTTGTTTGGGGCCGCCACTAGATTGGCGGGCTGGATGAATGTTCCTGGAGCGGTTATGACCGGGCAGTAGTTATGTGTCGTAAAGTTCATCACCAAGCTGGTTCCGGTATTGCCTGCATCGTCTGTGCATTGGACGTACCACGAATGGTTCCCATCATCTATGCCGATGACCGTGAATATCGTCGCGGTGTTGTTGATAGTTAAGGCGTTGGTCTGATTCAATCCCCCGTCGAGGAATATGGAGCAGTTTGTGGTGCTGGAGAGGTTATCCACCGCGGTGAAGTTGAATAAGATGGTGGAAGTGATCAGGGAGGAAAGATTGGCCGGGGAATTGAGGGTCACTGAAGGCGGGGTCAAATCGACATCGAAATTTACATCGTCGCTGTGGACCGCTCCGGCCGTATCATTCTCGTAAATATAGATGGAATGGTTCCCTTCTGAAAGTGGGCCGAGCGTGGTATTGGCGCAGTCAGGGAGAGTGGTATTCGGGGCGTTATCCAGCGAATACCAGCAAGCGCTCTGATTAAACGTTGTATAATCCAGGGGGATGGAAGCCACCTCATACGAGGAGTTCGACGGGCTCTGGATGGATATGAAAAAAGTCGTATTCTGGGTTTGTGAGTAACCGACTATCCCCAAACTGCTTTCCCAGCAGCTTATGTTCCAATTATCCTGCATCCCAAGCGGCATCTGGTATCCCATGCTGGCGGGGACGCTGCTATTCGCCAGGGTCGAATTGACTATCACGCCATTGACATTCAAATCGCATGTGGAATTCGAGGCGACCCTGTTAGTGACCGTGAAATTGAAAACGGCCGGATTCGTAGTGCCTGGAGCGGGCGTGTTCATGGTTATCGTGGGCGCGAAATTGGGCGCTGTGACGTTTAAAGAGTAATATACGAACGAACCGATATCATCGCAGCCGAATTCCACCCGGACATAGCCGTTCTCCCCCCAGTCGCTTCCCCAGCTGTTCTTGATTATCCAGTAGCTCGTGGCGGGGTTCCCGGTGTCGTTATAGCCGACCAGGAGGGGCGCGTGGTTCATGCCTGCCGAGTCGGGCGGCGTGCATGTCACAACGCCTCCGGTGTATGTCGGGCTGATCCATGGGCTGGCGTCTACCACAAGGATGATCGGGCCGTTGTCTATGAGCAATTGCTCCAGCTGCGCGTTGGTCGGCGCCTGGAAGCTCTTGGAGCCGCTTATGCTCCAATTCCTGCTTGAAGCGTCGGAGCACATGGCAGTGCACGCTTTGGAGCTGCCATAATTCTCGCCGTAGTTGGCGTCCGCGAACGGGAAGCATGCGTCATCCACAATCCCGTTATGCTGCGCATTTATCAATGACGCGTTCACGGACCCGCCGCCGCAACCAATCGGGCAGACGCCGGGACCCTGGTCGTATACGCAGGCGCGATCGCAGGACAGGTCCTCCTGCTCCGACAGATCCGGCTGCAGCCTGGATTCATTCATGACGATATTGTACTTGGCCTCTAGCGAACCCATGGTCCCGAACGCAACGCAGCCGCCGCAGCTAGCCTGGTTCTTGACCGGGGTCATCCAACCGATGGGACTGAAATAATGGAAATTCGATGACCCGTAGATCGTGCCGCTCGGGGGGTTCCTCCAATCCCATGAATGGTAAGAGCTCGCATTATACAGGGACTGGGAGACGCCTGCGGTTTCAGTTCCGCTGTCCATCTCATTCAATATCGCTCCAACCGACTGGGGGGTTATATCGCCGCCGAGCTTTGCGCTCAGGTTCATCATATCTGCTTCCGGGATATCCTGGGGGGAAGCCATGGCGACAGCAGTGCTTGAATTCACGATGCAAGCGGCGTATTCGGAGTTGCCATTTGTTATCATGGTGATATTATACCCGTTCCGCACGCAATAGGACAAGTCGTTGCCGCACTTGCCGTCCAGGAAATCCCAGGCGTCGCATTGCGTCCCGTCAGGCAGTATGCAGATCCCGTATTCGTTCGAATTGGCATCTGCCTGCACTATGTATGTGTAGTTGCCGAAATCCTTGTTCATCTCGCTGCAATAAACCGCTGAAGGATTGGCCAGCGCGAAAACAGTGCCGGAAAGCAGAATGACTAGAAGAACCGAATATTTTGTCATCATTTATCCTACACCGACCGCCACTATCTCTCCATCCATGCATTCCCCGCCGATGCTTTTAAATCACTCCCCTGCCGCGGTGGCATCATCTTTTATTGACTTCCGGATTACTTGTTCTACGATGTGCGGCATCATAGGATATGTCGGCCAGCGGAAGGCCTCGGAGGTCCTCACGGAAGGCCTCAAGCACCTGGAATACAGGGGCTACGATTCAGTGGGCATAGCCGTGCTCAAGGGCAATCAATTGGAAGTGAAGAAGGACAAGGGCATGGTGGAAGAGGTCTCGTCTTCGATGCGGTTCACCTCCCTTGACGGCACCATCGGCATAGGCCACACGAGATGGGCGACCCACGGGGCCGTATGCAAGGTCAATTCCCATCCGCACATGGACTGCAGCAAGAAGATCGTCATCGCGCATAACGGCGTACTGGAGAATTACGCCAAGGTGAAAGCCGATCTAATCCAGAAAGGCCATTCATTCGCATCTGAAACGGATTCGGAGGTCATCGCGCACCTGATAGAGGAGAACGCCAAGACCAAACCCGTCCTCCGCTCTTTCATGGACGCGGTCCATTCGCTCGAAGGCTCTTATGCCGTAGTGGCGATGGATGCCATGGACGAGGAAGGCAGGGTGTTCCTGGCGCGCAAGAACAGCCCGCTGATCATCGGGGTCGGCAAGGGCGAGATGCTCTGCGCCTCTGACATACCTGCCATGTTGAAATACACGAAAACATTCGTCCCGCTCGAGGATGGCGATGCCGCGGTAATCAGCAGGCACGGCTACAAGGTCTATGACGCGCAGGGGAAGGAGACTGTTCGGAAGCAGATAACCGTCGACTGGAACATGGAGATCGCCCAGAAGGGCGGATTCCCGCACTTCATGCTCAAAGAGATATCGGACCAGAGGCATTTCGTGAACGAAAGCCTGGCATCCGATGTGGAGACGGCCAAGTCCCTGATAGCCAAGCATTCCCGCATAGATATAATCGCCGCAGGGACATCCTACCATGCGTCGCTGATGCTCGCGTACCTGCTCTCGGCCAACGGAAAGGCGGCGCAGGCGTTCATAGCGAGCGATTACCAGTTCATAGCGAAACCTGACAAGGACACGCTCATCGTGGCGATAACGCAGAGCGGAGAGACCATGGATGTCCTCCAGGCGCTGCGCTATGCCCCAATCAGCCCGAAGATCGCGATAACCAATACCGTCGGCTCTTCGGTGACCCGGCTCGCGGAATGCACAGTATTCATGAACTCCGGGCCCGAGATCGGGGTGGCAGCTACGAAGACATTCACATCCCAGCTGGCGATCATCTTCAAGATAGCCTATGGCAAGGAGAGGCTCTCCAAGCTATCCGATGTCATCGGTGCCATGCTTGACAAGGAGAACGAGGTGAAGGCGATAGCCCAGAAGCTGGCAGGGAAAGACCACGCCTTCTTCATAGCGAGGGGCCGGAGCGTCCCGATAGCCTACGAGGCGTCCCTGAAATTCAAGGAGATAACATATATCCATTCCGAAGCATACCCTGGCGGCGAACTCAAGCACGGGACGCTCAGCCTCATCACGCAGGGCACCCCGGTCATCGCATTGGCGCCAAAGGACGAGACCGTGCAGAAGCTTTTCGGCAATATAAAAGAGGCCAAGGCCCGGGGCGGGTTCATCATCTCGGTGACCGATGACGAAGGGGTTGCTGCAGAGAGCGACATGTCGATCTCCCTCCCAAAGGGGATGGATCCGATACTCTATCCATTCGCGCTCATTATACCGCTCCAGCTGCTGGCGTACCATGTCAGCGTATTGCGCGGGATAAATCCAGATCGGCCCAGGAACCTCGCGAAAAGCGTCACTGTGGAGTGATGCCCTCTTTCTTCAGGAATCTTTCGACATCCAAGGTGCCGGCATTCAGCATCTGGGAAATACGCATCCTGTGGGCGTTCCCTATCTGCGTTTTCATCTCAATCAGCGCTTCCGCAGCCCCTTCGGCGAGCGTATCCGCAAGGCCCAGGTCGCCCCTGCGCAGCGCGGCGCACATTATAGTCGGCGTGTTGTCCTTCACTACCGCTTCGGTATGGCTCTCCAGCATGGCCATCTTCGCCTTCGCCCCTTCGGCTAGCCTATCCGCAAGCGTCAAGTCGCATCTGCGCAGCGCGGCGCAGATTATGAGATTGGCATTGACTCGGACTACCGCATCCGGATGATTCTCCAGCATGACCAGCTTGGTCTTCGCGTCTTTTGCGAGAGTATCCGCATAATCCAGGTCACCGTAGCTCAACGCCACGGTGGTGATGGTCTTCGCATTGTTCCTGACTACTTCATCCGGATGATTCTCTAGCGCGTCCAGCTTGGCCTGCATGTCGAAAACCGAGACCTTGCACAGGTTCCTGGCCGGATTCGCGAATCTGGCCTCCTTGCACATCTCCAGCTCGGCGCGCAGGTGTCTGGCCAGGATAGGGAGCGCGCTCTCAAGCCGTCCTTCGATTCTATCCGGCTGCCTGCCGTGCTCATCCACGTAATATAATGCGAAGAGTCGCGAGAAGCTCAACGCGAGCTTCGCGAATTCCTTGCGCTCGGGCCCGGCGCTGCCGCAGAGCGCCGCTTCGACCTCCCTCTGGAACGCCCTCCTGGATTTTTTCAGCGGCGCTCCTTTGAGCTGTTTCGTTCGGAGATATAAGAGGGATTCGGCGGATCTGGCCATAGCCTGCGCCATGACCGGGCCGCACTTCCTGTAGGAGGCGATCTCTTCCACTGAAGGCGCATGGAGCCCCAGCTCCCGGTGCGCCGTCATCGCGGCCGAAGCGGTTCTGTCTTCGAAGGCAGCGCGTAAGGTCTTGGTAAATGTTGATCGTGACTGCAGGAGTTCCATTAGATATTCACAGTAATATATAAATTAAAACAATTTAAAAAATAGCCTACTTCTTCCTCTTCTTCATCTCGCCCCATACCTTCCAGAGTATGGCGATTATGGCTATTCCACCTATGGCCAGGATGAGCGGGTCGACGCCATTGGCATTCACATTGACCGAGACCGTAGCATCATTGAAGCCGATCTTCTTGACTGTCAGCTGGTAGGTGCCCGGGCTGTCTATGGTGAGCGTGTAGTTCTTGTCCCCCGTGTATTCCTTGCCCTGGAAGACCAGCGTGAATCTGTCTATGGGAGAGCCGTCCGAGGCGTCGTTCACGAATATCGTGAATGGCTGCTTCTCGATTATGCCTGGGGATACCGAGACCGAGATGTCGCTGAGCGCCGCATTCGGGTCATGGTTGACCGTGACCATCGTGTACGCGTCCCCGCTCTCGTCGCCGTTCGAATCCGATACCTTGCACGATATCGTGTTCAGGTCCGGGACCAAAGCAGTGGAGGGATCAGCGTAATACGTCCATCCGTTCTGGGTCATGTTCGCATCCTGCCAGTCCCCACCGTTTATCTTCACGGACACCTGAGGGTTGCCGGCCGCAGAGACGTAATTCCCTGATATGTCCAGCTCCTTGAGCCCGATGTCGTCGCCTTCATGCGGGTTGGTTATCGAGCAGGCCCGGTCCGTGCTGAACGCGTATACGTTCCCGTCCCCTGCTCCGAATATGACCGAGCTTTGATAGAATAACGGGCTTCCGACCGCCCCTCCTGTCGGGCTTTCCCACAGTATCTGGCCGCTGTCTGTCGACATGGCATAGATGTCCTTGTCGCTCCCGCCCACGAATACGACCCCGTCTCCTCCCATCGTGCCGGGCTCCGGCTGCGTCTGGATCGCCAAGCCGGTCTGGGCGGTCCATATGATCTGTCCGCCGGAATCGACCGCGTATACCTTCCCATCATCGCTTCCGAAATAGGCATTCCCCTGCGAGATGAGCGGGCTTCCGCCGACCCAGCCTCCGGTCAGCACGCTCCAGAACTCTATGCCGTTGCTGATAGCGAAATAATGCAGCCGGCCATCCAGGCTTCCGATATATATCCCTTGATTATCCATGGCCGGCCGTGAGAGCCAGAACGAGCCGCCCTCGATGACCGCCTTCCACTGCAAGGCGCCGTTATCCAGCACCTTGTCGAGCTCATTGCCCCTGCCGAACACGACATAGTCGCCGCCAGCGGCCGGCGGGCCTGTCGTCCCGTTGAACGGGAACACGTTCTTCGCATTCCCGTTGGCATCCACCTCGAAGAGTCCGACATCCGTGGTGACGAATATGAATTTGGAATCCGCCGCAGCGCCATATACATAAGAGACGTTGTAGTCGGTCGTGTTGAGGTCCACTGTCCAGACCGGTTTGCCGCTCGGGCCGATCTCCACTATGTCGCCTTTCGAGATGGACGTGACGATCGCGTTATTGAATAGGATCACTTCGTTAGGGTACTGGCCCACGAACGTGTTCCATTTCTTGGCCCCAGTGGCGGGATTGATGGCATAGATGCTGCCGTCATCGGACGCGACTATCACCGATCCCTGGTAGATGACTGGTTTGGCGCTGACCGCGCCGTTCGTGCTGTATTTCCATATCTCCGAAGCGGATGACAGGGAAGCGAGAACCAGGAGGATGATGAGGGGCGCGTATCTCATTCCATCAGCCTTTGAGCATCGAATCGTGCTTTCCGGCATCAACCTCTTTGATTACATCCTTCGCTCTCTTGCCGTCGATGTTGACCCCCATGCTGACACAAGAGCCCAGGATCTCCTTGAGCGTCTCCTTGGTGTCTTTCCCGAGGGAATTGGTCTTGGCCTTCGCGATGGCGATCGCTTTCGCGAGCGTGATGTTGCCTGCCGGGTCTTTCGTGCCTGACCCTTTCTCGATGCCTGCCTCTTTCTTGATTATCTCGGCAGTAGGCGGGCTGCCGACTTCAATCGTGAATGTCTTGGCCTTGGGGTCGACATTGACCTTGACCGGGACCTTCATGCCCGAAAACGCTTTGGTCTGCTCGTTTATCTTAGCCACTACCTGGCCGATGTTCACTCCCAATGGGGCCAAAGCAGGCGCCAATGGCGGGCCTGCGCTGGCTTTACCGCCTTCCACAATTACATCTATCGTTTTCATAGTAATCCTCTGGAAAATCTTATCGTCGAATAATATGTTTGAATGATTTATAAATCTAACACTGGGCTGCCACGCGACTCGTGCATGCTCTCTTGGCCCTAAATATTATAAAGGCTATAGCGGTATTCATGGCATGCAAGAAAACGACATATATCGCACGTTCAAGTATGCCATTGATTTCTATCTGAACCGGCTGGGCCTCATAGTCATCTTCTCGATACCGTTCATCGTCGCGTTCCTCATACCCGCGCTGATATCCGCCCCGACCTATCTCGCTCTCGGCGGCGTTTTCCTGCGCACCGGAAGCCTTCCGGAGCTCTCGGCCCTGGACATCATCTTCACCATCGCGGCATACGCGGTCGCGATGTTCGTCATCGCGGACACGATCGTGAACATAAACATCGTCGTTCGCTCGAAAAGGACCCTGACCGCGATAACGCACGAGGTCCTGGGGGCGTTCGGCAGCTATGCCCTGCGCATATTCGTCATCTATACGGCCATCCTCCTGGCGCTGTTCATCACCCAGGTGCTGACATACGACCACCCTCTCCAATCATGGATATACCCGGTCGTGGCTCTCCTGATATCATTCTTCATGTTCTTCGTGCCGCCGGCGGTCGTGATCGACAACCTGGACGTGCCTTCGGCGCTGAGGACCTCGTTCCAGATGGCGATAAGGAACCCCCAGTTCGTCCTGATCTGGGCGATCGGAGCGTTCATCGCCCTCTCAGCGGCCGAGGTCATCGGCGACCTGATATTCCCGAGCCCGTTCTCATCGTATTTCGTCCTGCTCGCGAACTCGCTGCTGATACTGCCTTTCCTCACGGTCCTCCAGACCCAGATGTACATGGAGAAGTATCCGCTGGCGAGATAATGAAACAGACCGAGTCGCGTAAGAAGGACCACGTGGAGCTTGTGCTTTCCGAAGGTGCGCAATGCGTGAAGACCACTGGATTCGAGCGCATCGATTTCATCCACAACGCGCTTCCGGAGATATCGCTCGATTCCGTCGACCTCTCAACGAAGTTCCTTGGTAAGAGCGTCAGATGCCCGGTCCTCATCACTGGCATGACTGGGGGATACAAGGACGCCGGCCCGATAAACTCCGCGCTCGCGGCCGCAGCCCAGAAACACGGCCTCGCTTTCGGGGTCGGGTCCCAGCGCGCCATGATTGAATCCCCGGAACTCGCGGCGACATACAAGGTGCGCAAGGTCGCGCCGGACATCCCGCTCCTGGCCAACATCGGGGCCTTCCAGCTCAAGAAGTACCCTATAGAGAAGATAGAGTCGCTCGTGAGCTCGATAGACGCCGACGCGTTGGCAGTCCACCTGAATCCCCTCCAGGAAGCCATACAGCCGGAAGGAGATACCGATTTCTCAGGTGTCATGGATGCCATCAGGAAGGTATGCGAAAAGCTCTCGGTGCCTGTCATGGTGAAAGAGACCGGAGCCGGGATAAGCCAGGATGTCGCATTGAAGCTCAAGGACGCGGGCGTGGATTGGTTGGACATATCCGGCGCCGGCGGCACCTCATGGAGCATGGTGGAATACCTCCGGGGCGGAGATCTCGTGGGCTTCGGTGACTGGGGGATACCGACGGCCGAGGCGGTGATGCAATGCAGGGGTGTCCTCCCGATGGTCGCGAGCGGCGGCATCCGGAACGGCCTGGACGGAGCCAAAGCGATCGCGCTCGGGGCCGATATGTGCGGCGGTGCGTATCCTTTCATAAAAGCGATGCGGGACGACGTGTTGGACAGCTTCGTGGGCACGTTCGTGAAGCAGATGCGGCTATGCGCCTACCTCACCGGTTCCAAGGATTTCAATCATCTGAAGAAAGCGAAGCTTATTTTCCGCTGATCCTTCCCGGTATGGATAGTTTATAAACTGTTTTAGATGATGTATTATAATGGCAAAATGCATCGAACTGCCCAGTCTGCGCTCCATTGTCCAGACCGGCAGGCATTTCTATGGGAGGCATGACGCCTTCCCCCTATACGAGCATTGCCACTTCGTCATCCAGAAAGCCGCCTCCACGGGAGTCATAGAGAGCGAGTTCCTGACCGACCGGCGGGCGGATCCGGAGGAGGCGTCGCGCCAACTATATCGTGGCCCAGACCGCCCTCTATCATGTGCTCAAACCGGATTATCGGGAAGTTCCCGGCGTGGTCCTTCCTGCTGCCTTGATGGATGAGCAGGTGGCCGAGCAGATAGCGGTCTTCAGCAGGCTGACCGAGCTCGAGCGGAGCGGCGCGCCCCTCAGCGCATACGCCTCCATTCTCGATGATGGCAAAACGCACCTCGCCTTGCTGGCAAAACTCGCGGATTACGCTGTCACGCACAAGATGGAGGATCATATAGACGGGCTAGTGAGCAGGAAGGTAAGCCCGCTCTTCAGGCTCTACACCTCAGAGACCAACGCGCAGGAGATGATGCGCATGGATGCCATGGCCGGGGAGAACCTTTACGGCCCGGTCGCAGAGCTATTCGGATTCCCGTCGATCGCGGGAGACATCTTCGAGCATGCTTATCGGATAAACCATCCCGAGATATACATGAGGATGGCGGAACTTTCATCGGACGAGACGATCATGCAGCGCATGGCGTCGACGCAGGGCGTGGTCATAGAGCTTTCACGCATCCTCCGGAATGCCCTGTCATCGTACGGCTTCGAAGCCGAAATCGAGCTGCGGAAGCAGAAGCATCTGGGGAAGGCCATGAAGAAAGCCCTCCGGATAATGGAGTGTGAATGGGAGGATGGCGGCAAGCGCGGCACGCTCGACGACTATGTCAAGTCCAGGATCGCGTCATTCGATTATGACGACTTCCATGACTGCGTGGCCTTGAGGGTCATCGTCCATAAGATCGGGGAATCGTACATGGATAATTTGCAAGGGATGATGGCCCATCCCGGGTCGGCTCACGAGAACAAGACATTCACCGTGAATAACGTGAATCGTCTCCTGTCGTCCATATGGGTTGGGCCGCTGCACCTGGCGCTCAAGATCGTCTTGGATACCATCATGTCATTAAGGCTGATACACCCGCTCATGAAGCAATGCCTGCCAAAAATAACCTACTATGACAAGCCGAACGGATACCGCGCATTCCACTTCGATACGGTTTCCGATTCAGAAAACGATTTCCGTGTGCTCCCCTTCGAAGTCCAGCTCAAGACCTCGGAATGGCATAACGTGGCCGAGCACGGCAAGGCCGCGCACTACTATTATCTGGGCGGCGACACCTCGTTTGTCGACTTGATCAGGAGAGCCTACCACGATATCATCCACCGCGATGCGAAGTGATCAGACCTCGTAGAATTCGGTCAGCCTCCTCACCACGTTGAGCACGATGTTTGTGCTCGTCTTCTCCACGCCCTTTATGGCCAGGATCTTCTTCACCGTAGCGCTGAGCTCCCCCTGGAGCGGCACATGAGCACCGCAATCGCATCGTAATCCCCGGTGGTATCCCAAACAGCCGCGACATGCGGGAGATTCGCTATCTTCTCCTCGAGCGCCAGGAGGTCCTTCCCGGACATGCTCACCTCCACAATCGCCATGAATTCGAATCCCAGGCGCAGATAATCCAGCCTGCACCCGTACCCTATTATGTAGCCCTCGTCCTCGAGAGCGCGCACACGGTCTATCACGGCTGCGGGTGACATGCCCATGTCCTTGGCCAGCGTCCTGAAGGAACGGTTGGAATTCCGCACCAGCTCCCCAAGCAGCTTCCGGTCAAATGTATCCAATTCTTTGGTCTTGAGCTTCATGGACTGAACATTTGTACGAATTATTTATATTATTTTCCTACAAACGTTTGGAAAAATACGATATCATCAGTCTTTTTAATTTCAATCGCTAATCCAGC
>CAWDQD010000032.1:0-44798 GCA_963804385.1 uncultured Microcaldota archaeon | reverse complement strand
ATGTGAAGGCTCTGGTTCTTGGCGATCGAACGTATCTCGTTGGTTATCTGCACCGCGAGTTCCCTCGTAGGCGCGAGTATCAGCCCTTTCCTTACCTTGTCTTTCGAGATTATCTCGATGAGGCTGATGCCGAATGCGGCTGTCTTGCCTGTCCCCGTCTGGCTCCGGACTATGACGTCCTCGCCCTGAAGCATGAGAGGTATGGTCTTTTCCTGTACCTCGGTCGCTTCCATGTATCCCATTTCGCTCAGAGCGGACATAGTCCTAGCGCTGATGCTCATATCACTGAATTTCATCCTATTTTCACCTGTTTGAGGAAAAATCGATTTCGATTATCTTCTGATGTCTTTAGGACTTGAGGATAACAAAAACCAGAATTTTTCTTGTTTTATAACTAAATTATGTATAACTGTATTATTAATGGTTTGCTTTTCAGCGGATTACCGGGTTGGCTTTAAGGAATGCGGATATAGATGCTCCCTATGAAGAGGTTCGACAGACAAGAACAGAGATCGCTGGCGATCTGGGCTGCTGACTGCGCCGAGCGAGTATTGCCTTTTTTTGAGATTCCCTACCCGAAGGACGACCGGCCCCGCAAAGCCATTGAAGCATGCCGGGAGTGGGCCCTCACAGGAGTGTTCATGGCCGAGATACGCAAGGCCGCGCTCGCGGCCCACGCGGCCGCCCGCGAAGCTAAAGATGATGACGCGGCCTGTTTCGCTGCCCGCGCGGCAGGCCAGGCGGTGGCGACTGCGCATGTCCCCGAACACGCCTTCGGCGCTTCATACTATGCTCTGAAAGTCGTTGCGGCGGCTGATCATGATGATAAAATAGCCAAAGAACTCGATTGGCAATCGAGGCGTCTTCCAAGAATCTTAAGGCAGAGATGGCGGGATTGGCAGTCGCTGCGTCTCCCGAAATACCTTCGACCATAGACTATTCCTTCGCCTTCTTCCCGCGCCTCAGCCGCTGGTAAGTGATAGCGAACCTGTGCGCTTCGTCCCTGCAGCGCTGGAGTAATTTGAGCGCGGCATCCGAATGATCTATGCGGACGGTCTCCATCCGATTGGGAAGATAGATCTCCTCCTCTTTCTTCGCTATCGCGGCTACAGGTATCCGGACACCGGCTTCTTCCATCGCGTCCATGGCCGCATGCAGCTGGCCTGCCCCTCCGTCTATCAAGACAAGATCGGGAAACGATCCGCCTTCTTTCATGATGCGCTCGTAGCGCCTGGAGACGACCTCTTTCATCATGGCGAAATCGTCCTGGCCTGAAACTGTTTTGATCTTGAACCTGCGATAGCCGTTTTTGTCCGGTTTGCCGTTCACGAACCTGACCATGGAGCCGACGGATTCCTCCCCGAAAAGCGTGGAGATGTCGAACGTCTCTATGGTGATCGGGTTGTTCTCGAGACCGAGTTTTTCGCGCAGCCTTAGGACAGATGGGTCCACTTCGCCTACGATGAGGGAATTCGCGGCTATGTCCAGCACTTTCGCCTTCTCCCGCCCCGGATGCAAGAAAGCTCCGGTGGCAAGCGCTAGATTGAGCATCCTCATCGTCTCTTCGGGCAGATTGGAATACACCTTGTCTGGTATTTCAACGTAATACTGGATGCAGAATGATATCTCAGGGTCCTCCTGCTCCTTCATGGCCATGGAATGCTTCTCCACTTTCCCTATCACGCCATGGCGGCTCCGCAATACCTGCACGTAGAGGTTGGCGCCTATCCGCTGGAACCACAGGTAATCCTCGTCATATCCGTGCTTCCTCTCCACGCGTTGCCGCTCGTAGAATATCTTCAAGGATTCCATCTGGTCCCGCAGCGACAGGGCGCGCTCGTAATCCATCGCAGCGGATGATTCAGCCATCCGGGACTTGAGCGAATCTATCAGCATGCCCGCCTTGCCCTTCCCTTCCAGCACCGAACGCAGGGCTTCGACGTTCTTGAGATACTCCGCCTCGCCTATGTTCCCAACGCATGGCGCATCGCAGTTCCCCAGATGGAACTGCAGGCACGCTTTCTTGGGCATCTTGGGGCCGCATATCCTTATCCTGAAGAGCTTCCTCAGGTACCTCGTGGAGACCGCGCGCTTGGAGCCTTCCACGAAAGGCCCGTAGAACTGCGCGGCCTTGATGCGGAAAGCGCCGGATGGGTTCTTCCTCGCCAGAAGAAGCCGGGGGAATTTCTCTCCGGTGAGCGCGAGGTATGAGAAGTGCTTCGCGTCCTTGAGGCAGAGATTGTATCTGGGCTGGTAGCTCTTGATGAGGTTGGATTCCAGTATCAGCGCTTCGTTCTCGTCCTTAGTTATCACGAAATCTATGGAATAGATGTGCGAAACCAATGCGCTCGTCTTGATGTCCTTCCCTTTGGAGAAATACTGCGACAGCCGGTTGCGGAGCGATGACGCCTTCCCGACATATATGACCGTGCCGTCGGCGCTTTTCATGAGGTAGACGCCAGGCGCTTCCGGATAGCGGCTGCGCTCGAACATCATTCTTCAACGACCTTCTTCTTGGAGGCCGCGAGGGCCTTCTTCAGGTAAGCTCCGGTGTACGTGCCGCTGCGCGCTACCGATTCCGGAGTCCCTTCGGCAACGACCCGCCCGCCTTCTTCCCCGCCTTCGGGGCCCAGGTCGATCACCCAGTCCGCGCTTTTTATCACGTCCAGGTTGTGCTCTATCACTATCACGGTGTTCCCGCGGCTGACAAGCTGCTGCAGGACTTCGAGGAGCTTGTTCACATCGTCGAAATGCAGACCGGTCGTGGGCTCGTCCAGGAGGTACATCGTGCTACCGGTGGAACGCCTGGATAGCTCGTTCGCGAGCTTCACCCGCTGGGCCTCTCCGCCTGAGAGCGTTGTGGCCGGCTGGCCGAGCTTTATGTATCCGAGCCCCACCTCTTTTATCGTCTCGAGCTTGCGGTTGATGGCGGGGATGTTGACGAAGAATCCTTGGGCTTCGTCCACGCTCATGTCCAGGATGTCCGCGATGTTCTTCCCCTTATATAGTATCTCCAGCGTCTGGGAATCGTAGCGCTTCCCTTTGCAGACCTCGCAGGGCACGTAGACGTCCGCGAGGAAGTGCATCTCGATCTTGATCAATCCGTCCCCCTCGCAGTTCTCGCACCTGCCGTTGGGCACGTTGAATGAGAACCTCCCGGGCCCGTATCCGCGCGCCTTAGCCTCCTCGGTCCTGGAGAACAGATCCCGTATAGGGGTGAACGCGCCGATGTACGTGGCCGGATTGGATCTCGGCGTGCGGCCTATGGGGGACTGGTCCACCGCGATTATCTTGTCGAGCTCGTACGCTCCTTCGATGCCACCGCTTTTTCCGGTCCTCAGCTTCGAGCCGTTCAGCATGTTCGAGAGCAGGGGGTAGAGCGTTTCCGCTATGAGCGACGATTTTCCGGAACCGGATACGCCGGTTATGCATGTGAGCACCCCCAGGGGGAATACGACATTCATGCCCTTGAGGTTGTTCTCTGTGACGCCTTTGAGGATGATGCGGCCTTTATGCGATCTCCGCTTATGCGGAAGGGCGATCGTGCGCCGGCCAGAGAGGTAATCCCCTGTGATGGACCTTTTGTTCTTGATTATGTCCTGCACCGTGCCGGCCGCGACTATCTCTCCGCCCAGCAATCCGGCGCCGGGGCCCATGTCTATCAGATAGTCCGATTCGCGCATGGTCTCCTCATCGTGCTCCACGACCACCAGCGTGTTCCCGAGATCGCGGAGGCGCTTCAGCGTGGCGAGCAGCTTGGAGTTGTCGCGCTGGTGAAGGCCTATCGATGGTTCGTCGAGCACGTAGATTATGCCGGTGAGATTGGATCCTATCTGGGTGGCGAGCCTGATGCGCTGCGATTCTCCTCCCGAGAGGGTAGAGCTCTCCCTCGCCAGGTTCAGGTAGTTCAGTCCGACGTTCTCCAGGAATTCGAGCCGCGCGCCGATCTCCTTGAGTATTGGTGCTGAGATCTTCCTCTCGCTGTCGTTCAATGCGAGCTTTGAGAGGAAAAGTTTCGCGTCGTTTATGGGAAGATGGCAGATGTCCATGATGTTCTTTTCGCCCACCAGGACGCAGAGCATCTCTTCCTTGAGGCGCATGCCCTTGCATTTGGGGCAGGACCTCTCGAGCATGAATTTGGCGATCTCCTCTTTCCTGCTCTCCGATTTCGTCTGGCGGAAGAGGCGCTCGAGCTGCGGCATTATGCCCTCGAAATCGCTCTCGTACTCGTATTTCGAGCTCTTCCCCTCGTACGTGAATTTCATCTTGTCTTTCGTGCCATAGAGGATTATGTCTAGTTTCTCCTTAGGGATTTCAGACACCGGAACGTCCAGGTCGATGCCGTTGCTGGTGGCGACCTCGCGAATCTGGTGCATGCGCCAGCCGCCTTCCATCAGGCCTTTGTAGCAGGTGATTGCGCCGCCGATGATGGAACGCGAGCGGTCCGGAATCACGAGGTCCGGTTCGAATTCCATCTTGAACCCCAGGCCGTGGCATTCCGGGCACGCTCCGAAGGGTGAATTGAAAGAGAAGTCCCTCGGCTGTATCTCGCCGAGCGAGATGCCATGCTCGGGGCAGGAGTTGAGCCTTGAATAAAGGGTCTCGCGCTTGCCGCACCTGGCGATCATCACCCCGTCCCCTTCCTTGAGCGCGGATTCTATGGCTTCGTGGAGACGGTCCTTGGATGCGGCATCCACAGCCACTTTGTCGATGATGACCGAGATGATCTGCTTCTTGTTCTTGTCGAGTTTCGGGTTCTTGCCGCTTACGTCAAGAAGCTCGCCATTCACATAGACCCTGTAGAGCCCGGCTTTCCGAAGCTTCTCGAACTCGTTCTCGAACCTGCCTTTTTCCCCCCGCGCCACAGGAGCGAGGATCTCGATCCTCTGCCCCGGGAAGGAGGAGAAGAGGCTCGCGCTTATCTCATCCGGTCCTTGCTTTGATATCGGCTTCTTGCAGACCGGGCAATGGGGCTGCCCCACCCTCGCGAAGAGCAGGCGCATGTAGTCATATATCTCCGTCACCGTCCCGACAGTAGAACGGGGATTGCGCGATGTGGTCTTCTGGTCTATGGATATCGCGGGGGACAGGCCTTCTATGGAATCCACATCAGGCTTGTTCATGATGCCGAGGAACTGGCGCGCGTAGGCTGAAAGCGATTCCACGTACCTGCGCTGGCCTTCGGCGTAGAGGGTGTCGAATGCGAGGGTGGATTTGCCGGATCCCGAGAGTCCGGTCACCACGGTTATCTTTCCCCTGGGCATGTCTACGTCTATGTTCTTGAGATTGTGCTCCCTCGCGCCCTTGATTATGATCTTATCAGAGATGGTTTCACCTGAGGATTTGGATTCCCGACTATGTTGTTTATGACGAAGGAGGTATTTATTGATTCCGTTGATGATAAAGAAAAATAAGGGAGAGGTTCAGGACCTCTCTCCGACATCGAAGTCTATCCCGCCGCCGATGCCCAGAATGATGTTATAGACGATGGCGCTGAGGAACCCCAGGATGAACATCACGATCGCCGCTACGAAGAGCATGACCACGCCCATCACGAAGCTTATCACCAGCCCGATCACCACCTGCACCAGGTCAGCTCCGGCCGCGAGGCCGACCACGCCGATTATCAGGCTTATCAGGCCCCATACGACCAGGAAGATGAGTCCCAGCACGAACGACCAGATGGCGAGCAGCCGTCCGAGAGAAACCGCCCCGATATGCTTCAAAGTGAATTTCTGCATAATTGGAATCTCAGGCAATTGATATATTACTTCCTGAGGAGCCGTATCCTGTCCCTGAGCGCTATGGCCTTCTCGAAATCCAGGCGTTCCGCGGCGGCCATCATCTGCTCCTCGAACATGGCGATTAGCTCCTCCTTCTGCTTCTCGTTCATGCTCTTGGGGATTGCGGCTTCGACATCGCCCTCTTCCGGAGGTATCGGCTTGATGATGGTCTTGGGGGTTATCCCATGCGCTTTATTGAACAGAACCTGCTTCTTCCGTCTCCGGTCCGTCTCGTTTATCGCGTCGCGCATCGCATCGGACACGGTATCCGAATACATTATCACCCGGCCATCCACATTCCTGGCAGCGCGACCGATTGTCTGGATGAGCGATTGCGAGGAGCGGAGGAACCCGGTCTTGTCGGCATCCAGTATGGCGACCAATGACACCTCGGGGATGTCCAGGCCTTCCCGCAGGAGATTGATGCCGACGATGCAGTCGAATTTCCCGGCCCTCAGCGCGCGTATGAGTTTCGTCCGCTCTAGCGTCTCTATCTCGGAGTGCAGATACCTCACCCGGGCTCCCTTGTCGTGGAGATAGGATGCGAGGTCCTCGGCCATCCTTTTCGTGAGCGTAGTCACCAGGGTGCGCTCGTTGCGCTCGGCCCTGGCCTTCACCTCTGCGAGCAAATCATCCAGCTGGCCCTTGGTCTTCCTAATCTCTATCTGGGGATCCACGAGGCCGGTCGGCCGCACGATCTGCTCGACCACCTGCGATGAATGGGCCAGCTCGTATTGCGCTGGAGTCGCAGAGACGAAGATGACGTCCTTCATGTACTTTTCGAATTCCTCGAATTTGAGCGGGCGGTTGTCGTACGCGCACGGCAACCGGAACCCGTTCTCCACGAGGGACCTCTTCCTCGACAGATCCCCTTTGTACATGCCGTGCACCTGCGGCAGCGTGACATGGGATTCGTCTATGAACATGAGGAAATCCTTGGGGAAATAATCGAGGAGGCAATATGGCTTCTCCCCTATCTTGCGCCCATCGAAATGCCGTGAATAGTTCTCTATGCCGGAGCAATAGCCGAGCTCCCGGATCATCTCCAGATCATAGCGCGTCCTCTGCTCCAGCCGCTGCCTCTCGAGCGGCTTCAGCGATGGAGCATGCTCCTTCAGCTCGGCGGCTATCGAAGCGAGCGCGCCGTCCCGGGTCTCGTCAGGGACCACGAAATGCTTCGCTGGGAGGAGCATGTAGCTCGGAGCTCTTTTCTTGCGGCCGCTGAGAACGTCGAAGAACTCCACCCATTGGAGGACATCGTCTTCGAAAGAGACCCGTATCGCGGAATCCGAGAAAGGGGGGAACACCTCGAGCATGTCGCCGCGCATGCGGAAGGAGCCTTTCTCCAGGACCGCTTCGTTCCTCTCGTACTGCATCTTGACTAGGGCGTGCATGACTTCTTTCCTTGCCATGCGCAGGCCTTTCTTCAGCTCAAGCCCGAGCTCGGAGTACGTGCTCGGGTTGCCGAGGCCGTATATGCATGAGACGGAGGCGATGATGACTGTCGGCAAGCCGGAGAGGAGGTATGATGTCGCCTGCAGCCTGAACTCCTCGAGCTTCTCGTTCCGCTCTGCCTCCTTCTCTATGTACGTGTCGGTCGAAGCGATGTAGCTCTCTGGTTGGTAGTAATCGTAATAGGAGATGAAATATCCGACATTGTCTTTCGGGAAGAACTGCTGGAACTCGGCATAGAGCTGCGCTGCGAGCGTCTTGTTGTGCGAGATTATTATAGCGCTCTTGCCGCTGCGCGCGATGACATTAGCCATCGTGAAAGTCTTTCCCGACCCCGTGACTCCGAGGAGCGTCTGCATGCCGCCAGCCTCCACCCCGGAGATGAGTTTGTCTATGGCCTGCGGCTGGTCGCCTGCGGGCTTGTAGGGTGATTCTAGGGAAAAACGCATGATGATGATTCTCCAAGGTTGATAATAAGCTTTTTGGAAAGCGTCAAAAGAATTAGGTTAAATATCCAATCAAACAAAGCATCATCATGTCTGAATGCGTTTTCTGCAGCATGATAAGAGGCAAATCGATTGCAACGAAAGTCTACGAGAACGAGCACTTGGTCGCGGTGATGGATATCAAACCGATCAATGCCGGTCATGTTCTCATATTCCCCAAGAAGCACGCCGAGCTCCTCACAGACCTCGAAGACAACATCGCTGGAGAGATGATGATAGCGGCTAAGAAGATCGCTATCGCCCTCAAGAAATCCAAGCTCAGGGTCAAGGCGGTGAACTATTTCATGGCCGATGGCGCGGAAGCTGGGCAGGACGTGTTCCATGCCCACCTGCACATCATCCCGAGATACAGGAGCGACGGGTTCTACCTGCACATGCCTCCGAACTACGACAGGGAGACGAGCAGGAAGGAGCTCGAAGATGCCGCGGCCAAGATAAGGGCGCAGATCTAACTCGCTAAGAGCACCGAACAGATACGGGCTTGAAAGCAGTTACTTACACACCACGTGGCCGTAGCGCTCCACAATCTCTTTTTCTTCGATACCATGTCTCAACGGTACTTGTGCACCCAGTGGCCGTAGTGCGAGGTCATTAAAATCCGGCTCTATGAACCCCCTCCCGTTAAATCTCGAGAAATTGTATATATCTATATTATTTGGAGTTACAGCACCCATAGAAAGCGCTTTTGCTTTTGGCGCTAGGGTATCGAGATTAAACCGAATTACAAGATCAAAATTCCTTCCATCCTTGTGTCTTAGATGAAGCAAGAGGCTGAAATCTAGGTCATGCACATATCCGCCCATAACGCCGCCTTCGACATACCGGAATAAGAAATTTTTAAAACGTAAATAGTTCACAGCATGCAACTCGGATGCCGTATCAATCTCAAAAATGGTACAATCCCTTTCAGGTTTATCATTAAGATCGAAGGATAAGCTTCTGAAAGAGCCTTCTCTAAATGCGAAAAAGAACTGATATAGATTCGATGGTTTTCCAACACTCATGATTACAAAATCCTGAGTCGCGCTTTCAGCCAGGGCCATTCCATGCAGTGGAGTCCCGCAAGGAAGAAATGCTTCCAGAAACTGCCAATGCGAGACGATTACTGGAAGTCCGACTACTTCCCTTCCACTAAGAACATGTTCCTGAACCCTTCTTGCCCATGATTTTGCCTCTACACCGCTAAGCAAAGCTCGGTCTGCAAATTTTTTCCTTGGATATGGCCTGACGGTTTCAGCTACAGGCAGCAGCAAGAGCTCCCTTGATTTGGTTTTCATTTAGATCGCTACCCTCATCTCATGATAGTCGTGTTAGAACCTTTTTATTAAGTTATCTGATGTGGATTAATATGCTAAATTTATTCAAATTCCCGTCCTGCCTTCCGGTTCATCGCATCAGGCTTTCGAGATGCGTGAAGAAGTTCGGGAAGGATTTCGCCACGTAGCCCTCGTCCTTTATCGTCACGCCCTCTTCCGAAACGAGCGCCAAGACGGCCCCGGCCATTACGATACGGTGGTCCTTGCGCGGGTCTAGAATGCCCCCTCTGAGCTTCCTCCCGCCGATTATCTCCATAGTCTTTTCGACGACCTTTATATCCGCACCAAGCTCACTGAAGCCTTCCACGAGCGCGGCCGCGCGGTCGCTCTCCTTATCTTTGAGCCGGTCTGCCCCGTGGATGACGCTTTTTCCTTCGCATGCGCATGCGAGTGCTGCGAGAGGTGGGAAAAGGTCCGGTGAGTCGGTGGCATCGAACTCGAACGCCCTGAGCTCTGCTTTGCTGACCCTTACGCTCCCTTCGGAGCACTCCACCTTCGCTCCTGCATCCATGAGCACGCGCTTCACCGACTCGTCCGGCTGGAAGCCGGTACGGAGGTTATTGACCTCCACTTCCCCTGCGATCGCTCCGGCCACTAGCATAGAAGCCGCTCCGGACCAATCGCCTTCGACAGTGTATTCGCGCGCCACGTAGCGCTGCTTTCCGTCGATCACGAATCTGGCAAAAGAGATATCAGAATTTATATCCACGCCGAATTCGGAGAGCAGACGCTGCGTCATGCGGACGTATCCCTTGCTTTTGAGGTTCTGCACCCTGACTTCAGAACCCTTGTCGCAGAGCGGTAGCACCATGAGCAGGCCGCTCAATAATTGAGAGCTCTCCGAACCATCCACCCAGGCAATGCCGCCATCGAGCGGCCCTTTCACCGTGATCGGCGGCTTGCCGTTGTTCGTCCTGCATTCCGCGAGAAGCGCCCTTAGCGGCCCTTCTATCATCCCGACCGGCCTTGTGAGAAGCGTTCCGCGCCCAGTGATCGTGAACTCCTTCAGGTGTAGTGCAGCCACCGCCGCGATCATCCTCATGCACGTGCCCGACTCCCCGCAATCGAGCGTGTCTCCGATAGGCGCCCCTCCCCCGATTATCCTGACTTCATTATCGCCCTGTTCTACTTTCGCGCCAAGAGTCTTGACAACGCGCATGGTTGCGATGGCGTCATCGCAGAAGCTCGGGTTCTTTATGATTGATTCGCCTTCAGCAAGGGCTGCTACTATCGCCGCCCTTTGCATCATGCTTTTCGATGCCGGAGCGTCGATCTTGCCGGATATACTGGAATGCCTTACGTATCTCATCAAATCCTCTTTTCTCTGCTTTTTACTGGTAGTTTCTATAATCAAATGCGATTTTGAATATGGCGGAACCATCCGCGCAAGAATCCTCGAACGGATAAATACGGACTAATGCGTGAGGAATGAGTTGGCCTTCTTCAGCAGCTCTTTCGCATTCGGATACGTGAGCCTCGAATAGGCATCCGCGTATGGAAGCCATTCGAAACCGATGTGCTCGGTGGAAAGAGTCACGTTGGCCTGCTTCGTTTTCGCGAGGAAATAGGTAACATCCTTATGGTACGCCTTCCCATCCCGCTTATAGAAGTAGCCCATGCTTTCGTAGAAACCGGGGATGATATCCAATTCGGCTATCCCGGTCTCCTCTTCCGTCTCGCGCCGCGCGGTCTCGAGCTCGGTCTCGCCCTTCTCCACGTGGCCTTTCGGATAGTCCCAATGCCCCTCCTCGTAATGGAGAAGCAGGAACATGCGTACCGCGCCATCGATCCGGAAAACCACTATCCCGCAGGATTTCTCGTCCTTCATGCGATGACAGCTTCGGCAAGCAATATAATTGTTCCAGACTCGCCGTCGAGGGCATGTCACTGTTTTTAAAAGTATGGTATACAATATCCATAAATCACGCTAATTAAGGTGTTAAGCAAATGGGAAAATTTCCAGAAGGAGACGCAAGACTCGCCAAGATAATGATCTGCCGCAAGTGCAAGAGCAGAAATAGCAAGAACGTCGATAAATGCAGGAAATGCGGCTCTCCTTACATGAGACCCAAGAGAAGGGAAATCCGGGCCAAGAAGTAATCGCGGTTTATTCTCATTGGCAGCGCGAGCCATCATTTCTTCACTGCGCGGAGGGCCTTCAGCATGCTGACCAGGTCGTCGGTGCTGAAGAACGAGAGCTTCTTCTTCGATGACTTGAGGAACTCCGCTTCCCGCTGCATCATCCGGATGACTATCTGCACGGGCACCTTCCTTTTCCTGAGCAGCAGTATGTAGCGCATGCGGGACAGCGGAGGGAGGCGGGCGATCACGTTGTCGAGATCCTCGCCCCTGCGCAGAGCTTCCACCGCGTCTTCCATGACGATGATCTCCTCTCCCAACCGGATCTCGCTCTTCTCCTTCCTGACGATGGCCAGATCGAGCGCGGATTTCACGTTCTCCTCGAGCTTCTTCTGCGCGGCTATCTCGCTCTCCTTTTGCGCCACCAGCTTGACCGGGATGACGGATGCGCCGCCGCTGGGCGGAGGGGTGCCGCAATCCCGCTCGGAGAGTATCTGCTCGAGCTTCCATGGGACCACTTCGGTCTTCAGGAGCGGGAAGCCGATATACTTGTATATAGGATAGAGGGATTGGGACGCCACCGATTCCTCGATGCTTTTCGTGGTCTCGTCCTTGATGCGGATATCGCTCTTCTCGGAAAGGATCTCGGCTTTATGGGTCTCCGGATTGTAGTACGTTATAGTATAGGTGGTGCTGTCCTTGATATCTTTCCCTTCGGTCGAGCGGACGCTCTTCGCCTTCTGCCCAGATTCGGCGGAAGCGATCGCCATCACCCAGGCCTGCTCCTCGCCGCGCGTCATGATGCGCTCGTTCATGACGGACTGGTCCTGGAAGGAACGGATGGCCATGTCCTGCCGGACCACCTGCTGCATGAGCATTATCGGCACGAGTTCGTCCTGGGAGAACGAGAATCCCGCAAGACTCTTTTGAACCATAGCCAGAAACCGGTCATAATGTTTATAAATCCTTCTCAGTAAGATTCAATCCCTACTCGATAGTAGTTATCTTACTTAGGTGGATTAATGGCCAACGGAGAATTTGCTGGAAGGAATATGCAGAGGATGCGCAAGAAGCACAAGTGGCTCTCCAAACGATGGAAGAGAAGGACGCTCAGGCTGAAGGAGAAATACGACCCGCTGGAGGGCGCTCCCCAGGCGAAAGCGATCGTCCTGGAGAAGATAGTCCTCGAGCAAAAGCAGCCCCACTCGGGCCTCATCAAATGCGCGAAGGTACAGCTGTTGAAGAACGGCAAGGTGGTCAGCGCGCACGCGGTCAGAGACAAGGCGATAAGCTTCATAGACGAGCACGACGAGGTCATCATAGCCGGACTGGGAGGTTCCCAGAGAGGCCAGATGGGTTCTATACCTGGTGTGCGTTACAAGATAGTCTCGGTCAACAACACGGATCTCCAGATGCTGAGAAAAGGCAGGAAGGAGAAGGCCAAGAGGTAATCTGATGGACAAACTCTTCGGAAAATACGCACTGGATAACATCCAGATCAAGGATCTGAGCATAGCCCAGACCGTCTCGCTCAAGCCATTGCTCGTGCCGCACACATTCGGAAGGCACGTCAAGAAAGGGCTGGGAAAGACCCAGGTCAACGTGGTTGAGCGCCTCGCGAACAAGCTCATGAGGGGCGGAACCGGCGAGAAGACCTCGGGCAAGGTCATCAGGACGCACGGCCGCATGCAGGGCAAGAAGCTCCATGCGCTCCGCGTGGTTGAGGAAGCGTTCGCTATAGTCGAGGCCGAGACCAAGGAGAACCCGGTCCAGGTCCTCATACGCGCGCTCGAGAACGCCGCGCCCCGCGAAGATGTGACCAGGGTGTCGCACGGCGGTGTGAGCTACCAGATAGCGGTCGATATCTCCGCTACGAGGAGGCTCGACATGGCGCTGCGCAACATGGCGCTCGCGGCCCTGATGGGCGCGTTCAACAAGCCGAAAACGCTTTCCAAGGCGCTCGCGGACGAGATAATGTCCACGGCCAAAGGCGACATGCAGGCATCGTACGCGATAAAGAAGCGCGACGAGACCGAGCGCATGTCTAGAAGCGCAAGGTAAATTTTTTTATTTTTATATTTTCTCATTTTATGAAAGTGTAATTCAGGTTCCCGGAATCGGAATAACCCCTGCTTTCCCAGTATCCTTGGTAACTGGTATCGTTCGACAGCTCTATCTCGGTTATCCACTTGATCCATTTGTAGCCCCATTTGCTTTCGGCCACCAGCATGAATGGGAATCCCTGTTCTGGCGGGAGGGTCACATTGTTCATCTTGTAGGCCATGATGATGTCATTGTCTTCGATATATGATAGCGGGAATGACGTGGTGTAGTTGTCGGAGGCCTTGAAGATGACCGTGTTGGCATCCGGTTCCGGGCCGGCTTCGTTGATCAGGCCCTTCACCAGCACGCCTTCCCAGAGGATGGTCGCGTTCCATCCTTCCACGCAATCTATTTCCACCACTTTCGAGTATTGCTGATGGCCAAGGACCTGGGCGTAGGTATATTCCTGAGGATTGCTCACTAGCCCGGTTATTTTCAGCGTGTAATTGCTCTCGTTTATGTATTGGGTTCCAGCGATGGCGTTCTCGTAGACGCCGCTGATGGGCGATAGATTGGTGCCGTTGTATTCCCGGACTTCGGTGCCGTTGAGCTGGATGGGGCCGGGTATGCCGACGCAAGCGTATAAGCACAGCAATGCGACAGCGACCAAGACCAGCAGAGTACGCATGCTATTCAGCTTTCCGGCAGGATCGGGTTCCTCTCTTCGGTCAGGATCAAGAGGTACGACTCGTATTTGACGACATATGAAAGGTACATGAGAGTCCAGTCATAGAGCGTCTTGTTCCGCTTGCCCATGACGAGCACATGGATGAATTGCAGCACCCAAGAGATCATCATGATTATTGCCAGCACGAACACGACGATATAGGATGGGATGGCCCACAAAAAGCGGATTATAAGCTCCCATCTGCTCGCCTTTTCCGAGTATGTGACGTCGAATTTGACGGTTTTCATGGTTTTTGTATCGGATATAAGGTGTATAAATCCGACTGGCCAACCAAAAGTCATTAAGAATCTTCGAAACCTTACTTGTGCAAGCCCTCGTAGTCTAGCCTGGATAGGACGCAACCCTCCGATTGCGCTTCTTTTGGTACAAAAGACGCAGGACATAGGTTGATGGGCGGGTTCAAATCCCGTCGAGGGCGTATAAGTTCTACTTGCATATCATGAAAAATCAATCAGAGATCTTCACATACCTGTAGCCATGCATCCCGCTCTCGGAATGCGGATCTATCGGGATGCGCAACGAGCCGGCCCGCATGAGCTTGGCGCTGAAATGGGTGACGCAAGACCGCTTGAGCTCATCCAGCCGCACCTTATGCCGGGCGTTCCCAGGAGGCGGCCATTCGTCTATGATCAGGAGCGAACCTCCGAGCCTCAGGGATTCGATCGAGCTGCTGATGAGCGCCAGCCGGGTTTCATGGTCGAGATGGTGCATCCGCATGGAAAGCACGATGCAATCGGAGGGGCCACGAATATCGATCGGGTCTTTCCGCCTGGAGATATGGGGCTTCGCGTCCGCCATCGGAAGGGGTTTCGCGCCTCTAGTGCCGATGGCTTCGATGAACCACTTTTCAGCCGCTATGAAGGATTCCACCACGCGCGATACCGCTATCCTCCTATCCGAAGCCTTGGCATGCGATTGGGACCTGGGCACCTTCCCGGAATGCTTGCGATACGCCAGGACGTACATCGAGTGCCTCGAATCGATTGGCACGCTCAGCTGCGCGATGAAATGGACGTCTGGCATCGTATTCATGTAATGCTTCAGGGCGGATCGGTCTATCGGCCGGAGGCCATCGTTGAACAGGTAGGCGAAACCGGGTCCGAGCTCCCCTCCGCTGTTGGATAGGATAGCCGGCCACTCGTCTATGATCAAGAACGTGCCGTCCTCTTTCATGCAGTCGAAGGCCTTGCGGATCAGGTTGAATTTGACAGGCATGTGCCGGTCCTCGGCCATATGGACGTAGTTGCCCGAGCGCTCTTCGGCGACGACATCCTGGTCCGACATCAGATGCAGGGTCTGCGAGAGCACGGCGGTGCCGAATGAGTTTTTCGGGAAATCGGCGGCATATAGGTCGGTGGATGAGAATCCCAGGCTGCAAGGGTAGCCGGAGAGCTTCTCGTATGCGCGCGCTTTCATATCGTCGGAAAGATCGTTGGCGGTGACCTTGAGGAGCGCGAGGCGTTCCTCCGGCATCGAATCGCAGATCAGCTTCACTACGGTGCCGGTGCCGCAGCTCATCTCCAGGAGCGGATCCCTGAATATATGGCCTAGCGGACCTTCGCCCTGGAAAGCCACCTGCTCCACCGCGGACATCTGGCGCACAAGCCGCCCGATCGCGATCTCGTGCCCGCTCATGAATTCGTCATAATACGGCGCGAAGATGCGGTATAGCATGTTGTTGATATCCTTGGCGGAAAGGGAAGAGAGCAGGGCGCGCATCTTCGACTCGTGCGTTTCCCTGCTTTTCGCGAAATCCGAGACCTCGCGTTTCAACGCGGAGAAAGCATCTTCTAGCTGGGGCTCGAAGCACACGGGGGTAGGCGTCCGCATGGAATCCGCATGGAAACCTTTGCCGCCCGGCTTCTGCGGGGCATGGGTAAGCGTGCCATCCTTGGATGTGGAAGAAGCCATGGTTTGATAGCGGCGCTGATATTTATAATCCAAGCCAGAAAATGCGGGGTTGCCTATATTTATATTCTTTTCCAACCTCATTCAATCCACTACTACTAGAGTGAATAGAATCTAGTTCAACTTAGGTGTATGTATGGCACGAAAGGAATTCGTCGTTGAAGAAGTCCAGAAGATGATGGAGAACATCGAGAATGTCCGCAATGTCGCTATCGTGGCCCACGTCGACCACGGGAAGACGACGCTCACAGATTCGCTGATAGCCAGGGCAGGCCTGATATCGAAGGAGCTCGCAGGCGCGCAGAGATGGACTGATTTCGACCCGCAGGAGCAGGCGAGGGGCATCACCATCAAGTCGGCGGATGTCTCGCTGAGCTTCAACTTCGAAGGCAGGGACCACCTCATCAACCTGATAGATACGCCAGGCCACGTGGACTTCGGTTTCCACGTCGTCCGCGCCATGCGCGCTGTCGACGGCATCTGCCTCGTCGTGGATGCGGTCGAGGGAGTCATGCCGCAGACCGAGACGAACCTGAGGCAGGCGCTGAAAGAGAGGGCTAAGCCGGTCCTGTTCATCAACAAGATAGACCGCCTCATCAACGAGCTGAAGCTCGATTCCAACGGCATGCAGCAGAGGTTCCTCAAGATAATCACACAGGTCAACAAGATAATCGCCGGCAACGCGCCGCCCGAGATGGTGGACGACTGGCTGATCGACGTCAACAAAGGAAACGTCGCCTTCGGTACGGCATACAACAAATGGGCGATATCGATCAAGTCGATGAAGAAGTTCAGCATCACGTTCAAGGAGATGTATGATCGGTGCGTCGCAGAAGACCACAAATACCTGGTCGAGAGGAGCCCACTCGACGACGTCCTTCTCGAGATAATTATCACGCACCTTCCATCTCCGAAGGTCGCTCAGCCATACCGCATCCCGGTCCTCTGGAAGCACGGCGACCTGAATACCGAGTACGGCAAGAGCATGATGGCCTGCGACGCTGCAGGAAAACCGATCGGCGTGTGCTTCGGTGTCGTTTACGACGAGCATGCCGGCGAGGTCGCGGTCATCAGGTTCTTCTCCGGAAAGGTGGAGAAAGGAGTCCAGCTCTACATCTCATCCAAGAAGGTGTATGCGAAAGTGCAATCCGTCGGCATCTACATGGGCCCGGACAGGGTCGCTGCCAACTGGATCAGTGCAGGCAACATCGGAGCGGTCGTCGGACTCAAAGACGTATATGTCGGAGAGACGATATCGCTGGAGCCGATGGAGCCATTCGAGCAGATAAAGCACTACTCAGAGCCGGTCATCACCAAATCCATCGAGGTCAAGGAGCAGAAGGACCTCCCGAAGCTGATCGAGGCGCTCCGGTCCATCTCGAAAGAGGACCCGACCATCAAGATCTCCCTGGCCGAGACGGGCGAGCACCTGATCAGCGGCAACGGAGAGCTGCACCTGGAGATCATAGAGTATAAGATCAGGAACGAGAAGAAGGTGCCTATCATCACGTCGCCTCCTATTGTCGTCTACCGCGAATCCCTGCTCGCAGGCTCGCCGGTCGTTGAAGGGAAGTCCCCGAACAAGCACAACAAGATCAAGGTGTTCGTGGAGCCGCTCGAGCCCGCGATCATCGCGGCTATCCAGGACGGCACCATAAAGGAAGGCCGACCCAAGGGAAGAGAGGTCTGGGAGAAGCTCGTCGAGCTCGGCATGGACCGCGAGGATGCCAAGGCCATCTACGATATCCACAACGCGAGCGTCTTCATCAACGCGACCAAGGGTGTCCAGTACCTGAACGAAGTCGAAGAGCTTATGATACAGGGATTCGAAGAGGCCCTTGACCAGGGCCCGCTCGCGAAAGAGAAGATGAGCGGCGTCAAGGTCAAGATCGTCGATGCGACCCTGCACGAGGACAACATCCACCGCGGCCCGGCTCAGATGATACCCACGGCGAAGAGGGCCATCTACGCCGCCATGCTGACGGCCGGAGTGAGCCTCCTCGAACCGAAGCAGAAGGTGCTGATAAACACCCTGCAGGAATACGCGGGCGCGGTCATCACCCTCACCAACGGAAGGCGCGGACAGCTCGTGGACATGCAGCAGGAAGGCGAGAACACGGTCATCACTTCGCTCTTGCCAGTTGCTGAGATGTTCGGTTTCGCGAACGATCTCCGTGGCGTGACCCAAGGCAGGGCGATATGGTACCAGGAGTACGCTGGATACCACCCGATGCCGAAGGAGCTCGTAGGGAAGGTCGTGAAGCAGATCAGGGAGAGGAAAGGCGAGAAGCCTGACCCACCGACTGCGGCGTTCTTCATGGAGTAAAGGGAACCAAGGTTCCCTTTCACCTTCCTTTTTTATTTGAACCTACGGTTCTTTTCGAATCTCCTTTTTTCATTATAATTTTCTAATCTTCTTTTTGACTGCGATTTTGGAGTCAGTTTCCTTAATTCTGTTATCCGGTTTTAGTGGTGCCATATATAAATTTTCTCAGTGACTGGCTAGTCGGTGGTAAGATGGGCCTGATTAGCTGGTATGAACGCTTGATAAAGTCGTGCAACTGGTTGGACATGACGATGCTCAAGATCTGCGCCTTCTTCTTCGCGCTCCTGCTGGCGAAGCTCTGGGTGCCGCTGCTTTCGCTTGACTGGTACTGGTATGCGCTTGTATTCGTGCTCACTGCCATGTGGCTGGTGGCCAAAGTTCTCAAGAACAAGTAGCAACTTCCGCTCAGCCGCTCTTGAGGGGCAGCTTGTCGTAAATTTCTTTCCATCGAACTTCATGAAACAGCTTCGTATTCTTTATAGACTCCTTAGGTATCCCATAAAGGCGTTATGAAGGGTTTCCTGCACGAATCCCGCCTGCTCGGCCTCAATCGCATCGAACTGCTTTTTGTATATTTCAAGCTTTTTGCCTGTGCGCTGTTCGTATCGCAGTACCGGAAAGAGGATTGCTATCGCACCAGAGCATGCTGCAGCAGACGCGGCGAAAAACAAGGTTTCCCAAATTTTCCAATCCGGAATCTTTGCTGCGTCAAAATAGCCTGCAATTGCGGCGCATGCTATACCGATGGTAATGCCTAGGGATCCCAGCCTGCGGTCTGCGGTGATCACCCTTTTATCTGCAGGTTGAAACGCAGCGTTCCCTTTTTTCCTTAGGTATTCTTCCTGCCTTGCCCTTACCCTTTTCTCCTCTTCGGCTATCTTCGCTTTCAGGCGTTCTGTTTTATCAATCAATTCCTTCAACCTGGCAGACCCGTCCTTGGAGAATTGTATTTTCGTCCTGACATAATCAAACATTTCCGCGACGCTCGCATCTGGTCTTATCCCAAAATGCTCCAGCACTACCGGATCCAATTTCATGGCTTTCGCCACGGAAGACGCGGGTTTTTCATCCTTGTTCGCCCTTGCCCCAGAATTGTTCGCCCTTGGCCCCGAAACCAAAGCCACTTTCATTTCCGCAGCGCTCTGGAACCTGGAATCAGGCGCAAACGCGATCGCCTTCTCAAGGAACGTCCTGTCTGATGCAGGAAGTTCGGGCAGACGGTAGTTGAAAGTTCCCATATCGCGTATGTCTATGGTGTCCTTTCCCGTCTTCATCCAGAGGTAGATCGCCCCGATGGAGAACAGGTCGGAGCGCTTATCGCCCCTGAAACCCTGGATTATTTCTGGGGCAGTGAATCCAAGGCTGTGTATCGCGAAGTACGTGGTTCCAGTGCTGTGCTCAGAAAGCGAAAACCCGAAATCAACGAGCTTGATGCCTCCACCCTCACAGAGCATGACGTTGTCAGGGCTTATGTCGCGGTGGATGACCGGCAGCTGGGAAATGACATCGAGCAGTTTTGAGGTTGTTCCTTTTGCCTCTTCGTCGCTAACGCCTCCGCGGGCAGGCCTCGCTTCGAACTCTTCCCTGAGGGTTTTTCCCTCCACCCACTCCGTAATTATGAAGAACTTGTCGTTGGCTTGATCAGCATGATAACCGAGGCATTTCACTACGTTTGGATGGTCTATTGACTGCAGCAATTCGGCTTCCCTGATGGCCAGCTCAAAGACCTTCTTCTCCTTTATTCTGGCCAGGTCAAGCTCTTTTATCGCAACCTCGCGGTTCCCTTCGGTGTCATAAGCCCGATAAATGATAGCGTTCGAGCCTTTTTTCTCTGAGATTATCTCGTATTGCTTCGAACCCAAGGCAAGCTGCCTTCTGGCTGGCAGGGGATCGGCTTGCGCTAGTCTTGCACCGCGATCCTGGGCTGCGGCTAGCGCTTGTAATTTGACGCTACTCATGTTATTATACATGATTAGTAGTGTTTATAAATCAGGCAATTGAGCCTATCCAGTTGGCCCAGGCAACAAATCCCGCCAAGCATTCTTTTCGAATCTCCTTTTTTCGTGAGTTATATGCTGCGGGCGTTCATACTCAATACATCTGCCCCTGAATTTTCCTGAATTCCCTGAAGATCCTCTGGGCCTCGTCCCTCATGAAATCCTTGACAATCACCATTTTTCGTTTTCCGATTTTCTTGTATTGGGCATCGCTTATGTTTATCTCATCAAAGCCCAGGATCTTCGCGTCTTCTTGGGTCGTCCCATAGACGATTATCGGTATCTGCGCCCAGTAAATCGCGCCCCTGCACATAAGGCAGGGCTCGGTTGTCGTATAGATGATGTGCCGATCCAACACGTGAGTCCTGAGCTTCTTGCATGCGGTTGCAATGGCATTCACTTCGGCATGCAAGGTGGGATTTCTCGATTTCACGACAGAATTAGTAGTGCAGGATATCATGTTGCCCTCAAAATCAACAATTGCCGCGCCAAAGGGTCCGCTTCCTTTCCTTATCCCGTTCAATGCGGCGTCGATGGCTTTTCGCATGAATTTTCGTTCGAGACTGATTTTTTCCCCATTATATATGAGTCTTGCCATGCGCAGACTTTCCCCTTCCTGATTTTATAATCGTTCCTGGTGGGATCGGATTAGACTTTCCGCCCGGCCGGGAAGTGGAGCCCATATTCCTTTCGAATCTCACTTTTCTTTCCTACGCGGCCAACCTAATCAACGATGCGGCTGGCACAGGACGGCGCGCCTGCCATAGGAGCTGGGGGAAATCCGTCATTTCATCAGGATCGCCGCGATGACCGCGGCTGCAAGGATGATGCAGACGGCGTATCTCACTGGCTTTGGAGAGATTCGGCTTTTCGATTGTCTGCATCGGCCTCATTTTTCATTCCCAGTGCTCTATAAACATCCCTGCGCCCGCGATACGCTCCCGCGTATCCAGGCTTCAACGAGATCGCAGTGCTGAAGTCTTTGAGCGCCAGCTGGTAGAACCCGATGGCATCGTGAGCTGTGGTAGTCTGCTGAGCGTAGTCCCCGATGGCATAATAACAACCCCCGCGGTTGGCGTAAGCTTCCGCGTATCCAGGTTTCAACTCTATCGCTCTGCTGAAAGATTCTAGTGCTTTCGGATAGAACCCGACGATTTCAAGATTGGTCCCGATGCGGAAAGCTTCCGCGGCTTGGGAATCCGCTGTCTGGCTGCTGGAGTGATTGGTTGTTGCATGTAGGGCGGACTGGGTGCTTGGAGCATGCTTGTCATTCGTACATCCGTTTGCCAGCACGCCGGCTGCCAAAACTGCAAAACCAGCAGTGAAAGCTCTGAGCCGCATCTTGGAAACGCCTGGCGAGCGTGTATGCTGAATCTGCTGTTGCTGTAAATCTGACGGTTTCATGATGTTACCCTCCACATGTGTCGATAGATAAAAACAGTTAAAAAGCAAATGGCTGGGCCGAGGCCGTAAAATACGGCGTCCAACTATAGCATGGACCTGGATGGCTGTGTGCATGGAAATGCTGCCGGTCTATCTGGGGAGGGCTGCGCGAGCTGACCGTGACGAACGATAATCCATCGAGATCCATTCGAAATCAGTGCATTCTTCAGCCCAAGGGACGCCGCGATGGAAACGCCGGCTTGATTGCAGAAGATATAAAAAGGTGGTCACGCAACTTAGTATCATGCTTCCTTCGAACAGCCCGATCAATACTGCGCTACAGACCGCCACGTCCCAGGCAGCTTACTACGGCCTGAAAAGGACGCACGAATCCATAAGTAGGCTGAGCTTGAAGCTCACTACCTTCGGGCCTCTGACGGACATGCACAGACCGATTATTCTTGATGCGGTAGAGGGGGTACGGAGTTCCTACGAGCTCGATGTCGCGATGGTGAGGTACAAGCGGGCGTGCGCCGAGGATCTGGCCAAGAAGCGGGCCGAGAGGTCGTGGTGGTTCGGCGAGGGGACATATCCGGACATCATGGTGAGGGTGCTGGACAACGAAACCGACTACGTAGTGCACGACGGGAGGAAGAGGTACATCATCATCCCGGACGGCCCTGAGCCCGGGGACCGGGAGCATCCCGCGTATTTTGCCGCCAAAGATCTGCCGCAGATCGTTAAAAAGAGTTCGCTATGGAACCCGAACGGCATCGGCGCAGTCGTCGCTTTAGCCGCCGGCATCACGCTCTACAACACGAACTTCGGAAAAGGCGACCTGAGGACCGAGCTCATCAAGTCGGCCATAGAGAACGGGGCCATATTCCTGGCGCTGGGCGCCATGTTATTCATGGAATGGAGAGGGATATCGGTGCGCGAGCACCCAGGCCGGTTCTCCAATTCGTGGGAATACTTCTCTGACACGGAAGCCGTATGGAAAAACGTGCAGAATACGCTCGCCCTGATTGAGCAGATATTCCGGTGGGATTCGACTCTGCCCGTGCGACCCCGGGGTTAGGTCTTTCAAGCCTTTTTCTATCTAGTTTTTCCGACCTTTATCTCTACCCAGTTCTTGACTTCTCCTTCTGAAACAGGCTCGACCAGGTTGCCGCGGACCGATTTTCCTTTCCTGAAGAAGATGTAGGTCGGGTAGCGTTCCACTTCGTAGGAGTCAGCTATCTTCTCGAGCTCTATGGCATCCAGACGGAAGAAATCTACCTTCCCCGCGAATTCCTTTTCCATCGTCTTCTCATACTCCTCTGATTTTATGGAATCCCCGCACCAGGACGCATAGAATACGACGACGCCCGCAGGAACCGCTTTCAGGGCGGTTTTCGGATCTGTTGTGAGTTCGGTGACCATGTTCTATCATGCTCGCGTAAACTATTATAACGCATATCTTCGATTTGATTCCGTATGCTTAGGCTCTACGACACGCTAGATGGGAAGAAGCGGCAGTTCAAGCCGCTTCATGGCAACACCGTGAGGATGTACACCTGCGGTCCCTCGGTCTATGCCTACTCCCATATCGGCAATTTCAGGACGTATCTCTTCGAGGATGTTTTGGTCCGATACCTCATCTTCAAGGGATACAAGGTCAAGCGCGTGATGAACATCACGGATATCGAGGATAAGGCGATAGAGGCGGCGAGAAAGGAGAAAAAAACGCTCGACGCGCTCCAGAAGGACAAGATACGTGCGTTCTTCGCAGACTGGAAGAGCCTCGGCATGAGGAAGCCCGATATCGTAGCCAAGGCATCGCAACATGTGCCCGAGATGGAGAGGCTCATCCGCAGGATATGCGCGAAAGGGTTCTGCGTATATGAGAAGGGCGGCGTCTATTTCGACGTGAGGAGATTCAAGCATTATGGCGACCTCCGCAGGCTGAAGAACCATAGATATCTGGGCATAGCATGCAACGACGATTACGCGAAAGAGGGGCTGTGGGATTTCCGCCTATGGAAGAGATGGACGAGGAACGACGGGAATGTCCGCTATGAGAGCGGTTTCGGCGACGGAAGGCCGGGCTGGCATATAGAATGCAGCGCCATGGCCATGCATTATCTCGGCGACAGCTTCGACATCCACTGCGGGGGCAGCGACAACATCTATCCGCACCACGAGAACGAGATCGCCCAAAGCGAAGCCGTGAGCGGCAAGAGGATGGCGAATTTCTGGCTCCATGCGAAGCACCTGACGATCAATAAGAGGAAGATGTCGAAGCGCACCGGGAACGTGCTCTATGTCAGCCAGCTCAGGAAGAGAGGCGTCCCTCCGAAATGCCTCAGGTTCTATCTGCTATCGGAAAAATACCGCAGCTCCCTCGATTTCACCATGCGCGGCTTCGGGAACGAGATATGCGACTGCAAGAATGTCCGCGGGCTGCTTGCCAGGGTACGCAGGATCAAGCAGAGAGGGACCGGACAGGCTGGAGAAAGGTTGGCCAAAAGGCTGCTCGGCGGATTCGAGAGCGCGATGGACGACGACCTGAACACAGGATTGGCGTTCCGCAGGATATTCAGGATCTTCCGTGATATCGAGACAGATATGAAAGATGGGAAACTCACGAGGGACGATGCCAGACGCATATCGTCTGCCATGGGAAAGATAGAAGGAGTGCTTGGCGTGTTCTAGCCCAATCGTGTGAGTTTTCCCGCCTTCCTCGCCTTCTCGTACATCCAACCATTGAAGAGATAGGCGGCCGCCAGCCAGAAGGCGGTCGTCGCGACGAGCATCACCGGCTCGGCTTGCCCGATGCCCACCATCGCCTTGAGGAGGTCGAAGGCATGGACGCTCGGGAGCAGACGGATGTAGGGTATCACCCATGCCGGATAAACAGCGCTTATCGAGAAATAGACCCCGGAGAGCAGGACGAGCACGTCCGGTATTATGAATGCGATGTTGAACGCGTCCTCTTTCATGAAATAGGCCAGACCGAGGGTGAAAAGCCCCAGCGTGAAGCCGATGATGACGAAGAACGACATGGCGACTATGAACAGGGTCCAATCCGTGACCACGAAGCCGTAGATCAGATTCGTCATTACGAGATATATCAGCACCACGATTATCGCCTTGATGAAACCGCTGAGGGCAGCTCCGATCGCCAGCTCCAGCCGGGATATTGGAGATGCCATGAGGTAGGGGAGCGATTTCGACCAGTATTCCTCGGTGAAAGTGCTCACCATCTCCAGGTTGAGGAAATATATCACCCTCCATCCGATCATGCCGAGGATGATCATGTCCAGGTACACCTTATCGGTGCCTAGGTATGTGACGAAGAAAGTCAGCGTGAAGAGGAATATCATGGGCCATATGAATACGTCTGCCAGGCGGAAGGAATTGCGCTTGAGGGAATTGATGTTCTTGTAGACCTGGGACAATATGCGGGAGACGGATCCGGCCATGTCAATCGACCTCTTCGCCTTTCAGCGGGGAAGCGCCTTCCATGCCGCCCTTGCGCCTCTTGCCATCCTGGGGAGACTTCATGAACTGGAGGTATGTCTCTTCCAGGGTGGGCTCAAGCTCGTTGACTCCGTAGATCTCGCTGTCGCAGTCGGCAAGTGCTTTCAGGACGTCTTTCATCTTCGTATAGCTGTCCACATTCACCTTGACGAGGTTATTCGATTTCAGGGTCGCATCGACGCCTTTGAGCGGCTTGAGGCTCCCGATCACGCATGCCTCTTTCGTGCACTGGATCTCTATCGTGCGTTGGCTCACGACCTTGCCTTTCAGCTCGGCCGCGGTGCCTACTGCGAGTATCTTGCCGTGATTTATGAAAGCGATCCGATCGCAGAGCTCCTCTGCCTCGAACATGTTGTGCGTCGTCAAGAGTATGGTGCGGCCTTGCTTGCGGAGCGCCTTGATGATGCTCCTGATATTGATGGCCGCTTCGATGTCAAGCCCGACAGTCGGCTCGTCCAGGATCAGCAGTTTCGGGTCATTGAGGAGGCCCTTGGCGATGAGATAGCGCTGCTTCATCCCGGAAGACATGTCCGAAGCCTCGCGCCCCCTGCCTTCGTCCAGGTCCACCAGCTTTATCACGGAATCGATCTTCTTTTTCGCATCATGGACATTGTAGAGCATGGCGTAGTACATGAGCGCCTCTTCGAGCGAAAGCGAGTAGATCACGCCCGAGAATCCCGAGACGACATTTATCATGCCCTGGACTTTCTGGGTCTCCCGCGTGCAGTCATGCCCGAAGACGAGGGCCTTGCCTTCGTCCGGAGACAGGATGCCGGCCAGGATGCTGATCAAGGTCGTCTTGCCAGCGCCGTTGGGGCCCAATAGCCCGAAGATCTCGCCTTCTTTTATATCAAGGTCTATCCCTGAGAGGGCATGGACTACATCCTTGCCTTCACGGAAGGATTTGTAGATGGATTTGAATGCTATCGCTTCGCCCATGTAGAGGATTTGGCGCGCCGATTATTATGCCTTGTGCTTTTTGATTACCGCCATGCGCGTCTTCACGAGACGTTTCACGAGCGCAGACGGTAACGGCTTGCTTGGAGAGAAGTGGATGCCGCTGGGGAATGTTTCGTAGCCTTCCAGCTCTGCGGCTACCGGGCCGAGCCTGCTGATATGGCTCATGAAGAAAAAGCTGCAGTGATCCTTGAACGCTGCGAACCCGACCAGATGCTTCCCGTGGTAATCGAAAGTCGGGATATCGTAACTGATGAGCTCCGTGGCATCTGGTGCGGCTGCCTTTATGATCCTGCGCAGCCTCTCGAGAGCCGCACGGGTATCCTCTGGAAGCGCAATCAGATATTCATCGATGCTTCGGGGTTTTCCCATCATTGCACCCGCACGTTTAGGGTATATTAAACTGCATTTTCAGGAACGCGAGGCCGTATGAATGAGGGGAGCTGTTCGATGGCCTGGAATTTCGATGATGCGGGCGTTCTGGAAACGCTGGTCTTCATCTTCGGATGCGGTTTCGAGGCTATCAGCCCCTGTAGCCTCGGATTATGCCGGACCCCGACGAAGCCGGCGGACTGGAGACGCGCTGCCACTTCCTTGTCTATGCGTCGGCCTTTCTTCTCCCCCACGCTGCCGACATAATGGAATATGCGCGCACCGGGCTTGCAGACGCGGAAAAGCTCGCCGTAGAACTGCCCGGAATAGAGTTCGGGGGCATGAGAGAGACGGGGGGGATCATGGATGATGAATGAGAACATCGAATCCTCGAATGTCCTGACCAGATCCGCGGCGCTTCCCTGGAGGACGGTTATCTTGCCGCCCTTTTCCCAGAGCGCATCGCTGAATGGGTTCCATCTGGAAAGGGTTATCACGGCTTCGGAGAGCTCGCAGCTGACGACCATCGAGACGCCGGCCCGTTTCGCGGCGGCGATCGCGGTGTACCCGAGGCCCATGCAGGTGTCCAGCACTACGGATTCGCCGGGCTGCGCAGGTATGCCGAGCTCCTTCACCACTTCCTCTGAATAGTCGAGGGGAGTCTCGAAATCCTTGATGAGATGCATACGCAAACCGTCGACTTCCAGGATGGGCACGCCGTTGACAGGGCGGAGCTTGTAGTAGCGGCCTGCGAACATGTCGAGGCGCATCCTGACCCCGTCCTTGTCGGCATACATGAAATTGCCGTCTGAGAGGTATTGGATCTCGCCATGCTTGAACAATGGCTCGGGCTCTGCTTTCCTGCTCTTGGATTTCACGGAACTAGTACGACGTCACAATTTATAAACAATATGGTAGTAATAATAAAAGTATGGGTGATGAGAACGATTCGCTTCCTGGCATCGATACTGCCGAACGTAGACACAGGAGCACGCCCAGGCATTCTTCCATAGATGAGATACGTGAATTCGACGCGAGGTTCTGCGAGATCACAAAGGGGCTTCCGATAAGGACCGGAAGCATCTCCAGAGTTCCGAGCGATGCGTATTCCAGGTGGGGCATAGAGGTCACACCGGAGAACAGAACTGCGCTGGCAGAGATGGCAGAAGCCTTCAGGAGAAAGGATTACGAGGACCGGAGGCTTTACGGCCCTACGAGCCAGTATGAAGACACGCCATTCACCAATAGCACGAAAACAAATCTCGCCAGAGTGATCGGGAAGGTCGTCATGGAGATAATGAAGTCCCTCGATGACGGAGCGAGGAGCTTCAAGATATGCGACCTGGCTCCCGGCAGGGGCAGGGCTTCTACGGCGATTGCAACGGCGCTACGGGGCGACCGGAGCACATGGGGCATATTGAGCAGGACGACATTCAACCTCGTGGACTACAGCGACATATTTCTTCCAAACGCCAGGGCGAGCCTAGAGCATTTCCAGCCCGAAGGCGTGAGGGCCCATTCAATCAAGGATGAGGATTTCCTGGTGGAGAACGGCGACCAGTTCGATGTCGTGGTGTCGCTCTGCCATTTCCATAAGAAGCCGTTTCCGGACGTCTACGGCAAGGTGTTCTCAGCGCTCAGGGAAGGAGGCGTGCTGGTCTCGGGAGATTGGCATTCTTCCATCTGCAACCACCCATCCAACATATATCATCTTTTCGAAAAGATGCGCATTGAAACCAGGAGACTGGACATGTTCGGGAGCCTCATGGGCGACCTTCTCGATCCCGTCTCGTGCCCGCATATGACCATGGATCAACTCAAAAGCATAGATGACCACCAGATACATTGGGCTGACGTATATGATCAGATCATCCACTCGCCTGCGCAGGTCGTGCAGCCGAGGATATACGTACTTGGGGCGTTCGATACCACGCTTGCCAGGCAGCAGAAATTGGAGAACGCTGGATTCAAGACGGATCCGGACACCATAGCTAAAGCGTTCCCGAGAGCGAGGCTCCCCGCGCTTCCAAAACAGATCACGCCTGGATCTGACCGCGCATCTGTCATGATGGGTTTGAAACCGTATGCGAGGTGAACCAGGTGGCATCGGGTCAACCCCTCAAGGAAAGCATACATGAACTTGAAGCGATCGAAGAGGACTTCAGGGGCATCTGCTCCGGGCTGACTTACCCGCCCGGAAGCATATTCAGGATCGCGTCCCAATATCTCGCGAACTGGGGCATGAGGGTCACACCGGAAAACGCCGCATTCATCGAACGCAAAGCCAGCGAGGATTATTTCGAGGAATGGAAACGGGGCACCAAGGAGAGCAATCAGGCGATAGAGAGGGCCACTGCCCGGGCCAACCTCCGTTATGGGAACGAAGAGCTGAATTATCACGTCGGTCTCATGGCTGCAGAGCTCCTAAGGACAATGGCGGAATACAAGGATGATATATTCATCTGCGATATCGGGGCAGGGGCCGGGGACACGAGCGTCGCAGTGCTCACTTTCCTCGATATGATGGATGAAAGCCAGGACATAGTGAAGAGATGCCATTTCTATCTCATCGAGCCGTCGCATTCGAGGCTCGCGAATGCGATGCAGGCGCTGGAGACCCACAGCGTGACCAAGAATGGCAGGGTGGATTTCACCCTGGTGACATCATCCCAGGCGAGGCATTTCCGTATGCTCGCTGACGGCGCTTTCGACATGGTGATATCGAGCGCGGTTTTCCACCACATGACTTCAACGAAGCATCTCGGCGAGATATACGAGAAGATGGCGGCGGACGGCGTCCTGGTCCTCGGTGACTGGTACACCGCCATATGGAAGCAGCCGGCATTCGTCGCAGAGCTCCTGCACCGCCTCGGCATGAGCACGCACTCTCTCGACATCTTCATGCATAAATTCGGCGTCAGCCAAGGCGATCTCGTGGCGGCGACGAAATCGCTCGAACCATACCATGTCCAGTCGAACAGGCTGATGATAGATTACGAAGAGCAGATCGCGGATGAATTCCGCAAGATAGCGCCGAACTCGAGGCTATGCTTCCTCGAAGGCCATGAGACCCTGGAAGACCGCATGATGAATCTCGAGAGCTGCGGCCTGGTCACGGATTTCGACGAGCTGCGCGAGAAGCACAAGGCTTTCGTGGGACTGGACGGCAACATAAAGAACCTCTTCCCGAGAAGCGACTTCGCCACCGTGGTCGCAGCGGGCAAGATCCCGGGCCATAGGCCCAACGCATCCATCGATCTGGTGCGCAGCAGGATAAAGAAGGAGATAGGGACCAGATAATCAGAATTCTATGGAATCCTGTCCCATGAAGCCCTGCAGCGCTTTCGGGACCAGAACGGTCTTCTTGTCCTCCTGGTAATTCTCCAGTATCGCGACCAGGGTCCGCCCCACGGCAAGCCCGCTGCCGTTCAATGTATGTACGAAGTCGAGACCCTTGGCGTTCCTGAATTTTATATTGGCCCTTCTTGCCTGGAAATCGGTGCAGTTCGAGCAGGATGATATCTCCCGGTAGCGGTCCTGGCTCGGAAGCCACACCTCGATGTCGTACGTCTTCGCGCTCGCGAATCCCATGTCCCCGGTGCACAATTGTATCACCTGGTAAGGGAGACCGAGCAGCTGGAGGATGTTCTCCGCGTCTTTCGTCATAGATTCAAGCTCCTCGAAGCTGCGCTCCGGGTGGGATATCTTCACCAGCTCGACTTTGTCGAACTGATGCTGGCGGATGAGGCCGCGGATGTCCTTTCCGTACGCTCCGGCCTCCCTGCGGAAGCTCGGCGTGTACGCGGTCATCTTCACAGGAAGCGATTTTTCCTCGATCACTTCCCCGGAATAAAGATTGGTTAGCGGGACCTCGGCGGTAGGGATCAGCCAGAGATCCTCCTGCGTCTTGTAGAGCTCTTCGGCGAATTTCGGGAGCTGGCCCGTGCCGGTCATGGTCTTCGTGTTCACCAGATATGGTGGGCAATATTCCTTGTAGCCTTTCGATGTCTGCACGGAGAGCATGAAATTTATGAGGGCGCGCTCCATCTTGGCCATAGGGCCTGAAAGCACCGAGAAGCGGTGCTGGGCGAGTTTCACCCCTCGCTCAAAGTCGATCATGCCGCTTTTCTCCCCCAACGTGTGGTGGTCCAGGACATCGGCCGAGCGTTTGGCTGGCTCGCCCCATTTCCTGATCACCGGGTTGCATGTCTCGTCCTTCCCGACCGGCACCGAAGCGTCCGGGATGTTCGGGATCATGAGCGCCTCTATCTTTATCTGGTCCTCCAAAGTGGACGTCTCGATGGCGGTCTGCTTGATCCTCGCTGCTATCTCTCCGGATCGAGCGATCTCGGCGTCTATCTTCTCGCCTTTCTTCTTCCTCTCGTTGATGATGAGGCTGAGCTTGTTGCGCTCGGCGCGCAGGACCTCCTCTTCCTTCTTGATGGAGCGCCATTGGGAATCCAGAGCGGCGATCTTGTCCAGTAAAGCGAAAGTGTCCTGAGACGAATTCCGATTCTCCAGAGCGGCGCGTATCGTAGCCGGAGAATCCCTGATGAGCTTGATGTCTAGCATAGGTATCAGTTGTTGAAAAGAATTTAAGATTATACCGATGGCTATCTCAGGATCGCCTGGAATTTCGCCACCGCTTCCTCGAGCTTCCCATTATGGTTGTATATCACGACCGCGGGCGCTCCGGTGAACGCCGAGTATGCCGCGAGATAGCCCTTGTTCATCTCGTCGTGCAGCGCTATGTCGTCCACGTCCCTTTTCCTGGTCGGGTCGTTCTCGCGCCTGGCTTTCAGCTCGTCGACCCCTGCGGTCACATACACCAGGGCCTCGACCTTCCACAGCTTGAGGAACTCGAATGGCAGGCCAGGATAGTAGCCTGAAGGCGTGGCGACCGAGCAGTGCGTGTCCAGTATTATTTTCCCATGCATCTTGGCTAGCGCTTCCGCGACGAGCTTCTGCGCCAGCTTCTGCTTCTCTATAGGCAGCTTGCGCATCTCATCGCGGTCCTTGATGCCGAACTCTTTCTTCTCGATCTCGAGCATCAGGTCGCCGTAGTTGACAACCTTGTATTCGCCCTTCAGACTCTTGAGGACGGTCGTCTTGCCTGCTCCCGGAACTCCCAAAGCGATAATCATGTCATCCACACTCTCCGAATAACGAACCGTGGTTGGCGCTCGTTATCAACACATCGACCATATCTCCGATATTCCCTTTAAATCTTTTCACAACCACCTGGCAGTAGTTGATGTCCCTGCCCTTGAAATCCCGCGTCTTCTCGGTCATCATCACCCGTACGGTCCTGCCGACGAATGGCTGGTTCGAATCGGAGCTTATCCTCCTGACCAAGGCGAAGCATTCGGTGCTCCGGCGCTTCACGACGGCATTCGTCAGCTGCTCCAGCTCGGCCGCCTTCGTCCCCGGCCTGGGGCTGAATCTCGATACGTTGGTCACGTCCGGCCGGGTACGCTCCAAGAGCTTCAATGTGTCTCTGTAATCCCCTTCGCTTTCGCCGGGGTAGCCTACTATTACATCGGTCATGATGGTGACTTCCGGGATCTCCCGCCTCACGGCATCCACGATGTCGATGAAATCCTTGACTGTATGGTCCCTGTTCATCGCTTTGCATATCCTCTCGCTTCCGGTCTGGACGGGTATGTGGAGGAACTTGTAGAATTTTTTCCCTTTCAATGCCCGGATCAGCCCGGGGAGCATGCGCTTGGCGTGGTTCGGATTTATCATGCCCAAACGTATGAAGAATTCGCCTTCCGCCTTGGATGAGCTGTCATCATGCGAGATGAGATCCAATAGGGATACCAGGTCCGTCCGGATATCTAACCCGTACGCTCCGGAATCCTGGCTCGTGAGCTGGATCTCCTTGGCTCCCTTGCGGACGGCCTCATTCACCCATTTCACCACTGTCTTAGGCGAGAAGCTGCGCAGGTTGGGCCTCGCGAGCTTGGTCTGGCAGAAGAAGCAGGACGAGGTGCATCCCTCGCTTATGGGTATGCGCGCGATAGGCGCCATGAGGAGTATCGGCAACCCGTCCTTGCCGTCAGGATCACGATACACGCTGATGCGGCCGGAAAGCGCGTCGTCTATGGCATCGTTGATATGGACCAGGGAGGACGGAGCTACTATCGGCGCCTCGGGCGCGATCTTCCTTATCTTCCTATCGTTCACTCCGAGGCAGCCCGCCACGATTATACGGTGGCCCAGCGAACGCAGGGTCTTTATCCTCTGGGTTATCTTGTCCTCTGTCGCGCCCTTGACGGTGCAGGTGTTTATTATCACGACATCGCTGCCATCCTCGCTATCGATGAGGGTATGCTTGATCAGCAGGGCGCGGATGATGTCGCTGTCCGCCTGATTAAGGGTGCAGCCGTAGGTTTCGAGATAGATCCGCGCCATGAGTAAATCTCCGCGTAGCTTTTGAAAAAAACAGGATTAACCTTCGCCGAATATCTTGTTGAAGCTCGGGTACATCTCGAAGGTCCTCATCTGCTCGAGCTGCTCGTACATCTTGTGCAGGATGCCGACCGTGAGCAGTATGCCCGTCCCCGTACCGAGCGCTCCGGTCAGGTCTGCGACGCCAGAGAGCACGCCGACGCAGGCAGAGCCCATCACCGTCAGCGGGAATATGTGCTTGTTGAGGATCATCTCCAGCATCCTAGGATCCCTCCTGAAGCCAGGGATCTGTATGCCCGACTCGGATAGCTGCTTGGCGACGCTCTTGGCATCCATGTTGGATGTCTCGACCCAGAACAGGCCGAACACGACCGAGACGCTGGCGAGGAACAAGATGTATATGATCGCATGGATCCATTCGGGGATATGCAGGTAGGGCGTATCCGTCGACAGGAATGACCAATGCTCGGTGGTGATGGTCGACAGACGCATCGGGCTTATGAGGTAGAGCAAGCCGTCGTCGAGATACCTCTGGTCGCTCACATGCCCGATCAAAGGCAGGATGCCGTCCCGGTCCAATTGGAACGATTGCGTATCCACGAGCTTGGCGTATGCCGGCATGGCTGCGCCATTCGTCGCATTCCAGTACTGGCCTATGAGGATCGTGCCTGAGAAAAGCTGCATGTTCGTGATAAGCGCCAAGGCGAAAATGACCGGGATGTTCGACACGTAGAAGAACTTGAGCGGGAGCTTGGGTGCCATGCCCCGGACGCGCTCGAACGCTATGGGTATCTCCACCTTGACCGATTCCGCGTAGACCACTGCGAGGAATACCAGGACAGTGAAGCCGAATGGCAGCAGCGTGAGGAGGCCGTCCGGGAGCGCTCCGGCGCCGCCGTCCGCGATAGTCGGCACGAAGCCGCCTGCGCCGAACAATAGGCCGAAGAGGCCGCTGAATATGGTGAATGCCACGCCTGCCGCGATGAACAGGCTTATTCCGCTCCCTATGCCGTATTTCGTCACCAGCTCATCCAGGTAGAGGACGAACACGGAACCGAGAGTTATCTGGAGGACGACGAGACCCACCACTAAGGAGTGATCCATCCCCGGGACCGCGGCCACGGGCACCATCCCGCTGAAAACCACGTATATGAGCGCTTCGACTATGGCCAGCAGGATCGCCAGTATCTTCTGGACTTCCAGGAATTTGGCTCTCTGGGCCTTGTCCTTGAGGTCGATATCCAGGAAGCCGGCTCCCACGAATAGCTGGAGGAAGATGCTCGCGAGCACTATGGGGCCGATACCGGTCGTAAGGAGGCTGCCCACCTTGGATGCCGTGATCGTCTGGAGGAAGTCCGTGCCGCCGGTCAGAGGAACGACTCCGAAGGCGGTGGTCTGGAGCATCATGAAATATAGTACCAATGCCAGGCCGGTCCAGATGAGCATGTCCTTGGTGCCGACGGCCTTCTCCGGAGCCTTTATCTCAGGGAGATAGCCGGCTATAGAATGCATTATGTCGATTAATCCCATGAACATGAACCCCAGTCATATTATCATTTCTGATGCTTCGGTTGCTTCCTGAAAAGGATTAAAAGATTTATAAAGGCTGCTATCAGGGCTTCTCCAGTTTGGAGATTTCGCCGCCTGCATCGCCGACCTTCTTCTCCACGTTCTTGCTCCACGAGTCGGCTCGGATGGAAAGCGGAACGGTCACGTTACCGCTCGCCAGCACCTTGCCCTTGAACTCGAAGTGGAACTTGCCTCCCTTCTTCTCCAGCTTGTTGGTTATCGCCTGCTGGTTTATCTCGAAGAGATGCACGACGGGGATTTTCTTCGCGTGGACAGGCCTCTTGAAACCGAACTTGCCGAAATAATTCGGCGCGTTCACCATGGCCCAGCTCCATTTGTGCTTATCGATGCCTGCCATGCCGCGGCCTCCGCGGTTTCCGCTGCCTCTCCTGTTCTTAACGTTCCCTCTCCCGTGGGAGCGGTGGCCCAGATATCCTTTTTTCTGCCTCTCTTTCCTTTTTATCATATGAGAATCACCATTATATCATGCGCTTGAGGAGCGTGTCCATCTCTTCCCTTCTTCCGAGTTCGCCGTTCGGATAGGACATCTTCTTGTCCCCGAATCCTTTGGACGGCGGCGAGAGCCTGAAGACGTGGTTCGCGAAATCGGTGGTCTTCTTCCCTCCGAATATCTCCTTGGCCGCCTTCTTGATCTCTTCCGGCTTGAGCACCGCGCTCAGGTGCGAGCTACCCTTCCTGCCCCTCTTCTCCAGGAGCGAGAGCACCGTCGCCTCTTTGACCGGACCGAAAGTCACGTAATCCTTCACCAATTCTACCATGCCGACATTCTGGGGCGTGTCCTCCACCAGTATGCAGTTGTTCGGCTTCTCGAGCTTGAGATACTCGAAAGTCTTCCTTATGTTCGGCCCGACATTCCGGACCCCTCGGATACGCAATACCGCGATTTTCATCAGTGATCACCGTTTATTCTGCTTTCGCTTTCAGCAGATTCAAGCTGTCGAGCGCCTTCATCGTGGCGGATGCCATGTTATAGACGTTCTTTCCGCCCTGCATCGAGCTCCAGACGTCCTTCACTCCCGCGATGCCGAGCACTTTCCGCACGACATCGTTGCCTGCCAAGCCGACTCCGCGAGGGGCCGGCTTCAGCGTGATCAGCGTGCTTCCTTCCTTTCCGATGGATTTCAGCGGGACCGAGTGCTTGTTCGAGCATTTGCATTCCCAGCTGCCGCATCCGGTCTTGATGGCGATCATGTGCTTCTTGGCGTTCCGGACCGCGTAGTCTATCGCAGGCTTGAGCTCGTCGCTCTTGCCCACGCCGAGGCCGACATGGCCTTTCCTGTCGCCTACGACCGTGACCACGCGGAACTTGGTCCTCTTTCCCGAGTCCGTGACACGCTGGGTCGTCTTCACCTGCAGGGTCTCGGATTCCATGTCCGGCAGGAGAACATCTATTATCTCCGGCTCGAGGACTGGCTTTCCCAGGTTGAGCAGGTCTTCGACCGTAGTGATCTCGCCGTTCTTGACCTTGGAGCCCATCAAAGTGCGGGGCTTCCATGATTCCTTGTCGATTGTCCTGACTTTTTCCACCATAAGCATTTCACCCTGCGATTATCTTGCTCTTGACCTCGCTGAACATGGACTTGTATTTGTCCGGCGGGTTGGAGATCTTCTGCTCAGGGACCTTGTCCTTGTCGACCTTCGTCGTCAAGCCAGCGTCCGATGCGCCCTTCTGGGCAGCGAATATGACCGAGCCCTTGGATGGCGTGTACATGCCCATGTCGAGCACGAATTCCTTCACGCCTTTCTTCTGGGCCAGCTTCCCCGCCATGAGTCCTGCCAGGTACGCTGTCCAGACATTCCTCTTGGAGGGCCATTTGTACCCTTTCGAGAGGTGGACTCCGCTCACCGTGAGAATCGTCTTGTCCCCTTTCGGATCGAAGTCCACGAACTGCACGAGGACCCCGGAATTGCTCCGGCGGACTACCATGCGGGTCTTGCCGCTTTTCACCAGAGCGAGCCTTTTGGCGAAATTGGTCTTGCCCTCTCTCCTTCTCCTGAAATGGACCCTGAAACTTGGACCAGTGGCTTCTGTCATTTTCGTTCACCTTTTTTGCTCTCGGGCTTGCGCTCTGCCGGCTTTGCTGCCGGGGCAGCAGCCACCGGAGCGGCTTTCTTCTGAACCGGCGCCTTGGTTACCTTCTTGAACTCTTTCTTCGGAAGCTCGAGGTCCTTCGGGACCAGATTCGCCTCTTTGAGATATATGAGCAGCGCCCTCTTGCTCCTGAGCATGCCGCTCTTTATCTTGCTGTAGACGGCCCTCTTGGATTCCTGCTTCAGGACTCCGGATTCTACGAGCATGTGGTAGACGTTCCTCTGCGAGCGTATCTTCTGCATCCAGACCTCTTTGTGGCTGATCGGGGTGCCGCGCCTGCGTCCGTGGCCCGTGCGGCCGACGCGCTTGGTGCTCGCCCTTCCCTGGGGCGGAAGCTTCTTTATTATCCCCTTGTCTATGAGGCCCCGGACATCGCTCCTCGTGAGCGCGCCTTCGGCTTCCTTGAGCCCGTCCATGCTGATCTTTACCTTGTTCTCGCCCACGTCCATTATGTCAGCGGCGAGTCTCCGTACAGTTGCAATCGTCATATTGATCACTTCGCTTTGTGAACGTGCTTCTCTACCGGCTTCGCAGCCTTCGCTTTGGCGGAATCCTTGTGGGCCTGCGCCAGGACCTTCTCCCCCTTGCGCCCTTCCTTGGAATGCACCTTCGCCTTCCATTCGGGTTTCGGGGCGTCCTTGGCAGGAGCCATGTTGACTATCCTGATGTGGAGGGCCTTCGCCTTCTCCTCTATGATCGCACGCTTCTTGCCTCCCACAGAGGCGGCTATCCTCACGACCACGTCCTTGAGACCGTTCATCTCATTCACGCTGTTCACGAGGACCTCCTTCATGCCGCTAGGGTGCATCCCGCGTATTTCCGGCGGGTTGCGGTAGCCGATCTTCGGCGAGGCGCCCATGAAGCTGGCTTTCATCCTCTTCTTGTTGTGGGTTCCCCTGGGTTTTCTCCATCTCGCCTTGACGCTCTTGAAGAATCCCAGGTTCGGGACATTGAATTTCGGTTTGTTTTTCTTTTCCATAATCATCACCTATCGAGGGGACTAATCCACCTCATAAATTCCGTCCTGGAAGATGCGGGAGTCCTTGTCCTTTATCTTCATGGCGGTCCTGAGATTCGCGATCGTCTGCCCGACCGCCTCCTTGTCCGGGCCCGAGATAGTGACGCTCTGGCCTTTGGCCTGGACCTTCGTGCTTCCGATAAGGATAGTCTTCCTGGCCATCTTCTCGCCGAGGAAGTTCTTTATCGTGACATCGCTGCCCTTGACCTCTATCGAGATCGGGAAGTGGGCATAGATGAGCTTGAAGTTCTTCGTATAGTGCGTGACGACCCCTTTGAGCATGCTGCCCACTATGGATTCCGTCGTCCCGGCCAGCGCCTTCGAGTTCGCTGCGACCTCGACCTCGCTGCCTTTAACCACGACCGAAGCCTCCTTCGAGATCGTCTTGTTTATCTCTCCCTGCGGACCCTTCACGGTGACCTTCTGGCCTTCCACGCGCACGGTAACGCCCTGAGGTATTTTCATCATAATCATCTCAGTAAACATACGCGAGGAGCCTTCCGCCCACGCGCATCTTCTCGGCTTCGGCGTTCGTCATGATGCCGCCCGGAGTGGATACGATGAGGAGCCCGACCCCGAAACCCGGGATGAATTCCTGCTCTTTCGCAGACCATCCCTGCCTCTTGACAGGAAGCCGCGGTTTTATCACGCCGCAATCGTTAATCCTGCCGTCAAGCGAGACCTCGTAGTAGCCTCCCCTCCCATCCTCGACTTTCTTGAAGTCCTTTAGGTACTTGTGCTCTTTCAGTACGAGGAGCACCTTCTCGATGAGCTTGGTAGCCTTGACGCTGCAAACGTTCTGGCCGACCATCTCGTGGGTCTTTATCGTGTTCAATGCATCTGCTAGGTAATCAGTCATCTAACCACCGTACTTCCGGAAACCGATGCTTTCGGCCATCTCCCTGAAGCATCTTCTGCACACCAGGAGACCATACTTCCGTATGAGCGCCCTGGAGTTGCCGCAGTTCCGGCACACACGTTTTCCTTTTCCTCTGAACCTGTCTTCTGTGGACATTTTCATAAGCATCACTCGATCTTCACGTTGAAGGAACCCTTCATGAACTCCATCGCCTCTTCCTTGGTTATGCGGTGGGCGTTGCCTATCTTGGCCGGCCTGAGCCTCCTCACGGAGACCCTGCCGCCGCGCCTCGCGAGCGAGACGCAGACATCGAATCCGAACATGGCGATGCCAGGGTCGTATTTCGCGCCAGGAAAATCAATGTACTCGTGGACACCGAAAGCGAAGTTGCCTTGCTTGTCGAAGTTCGATAGCTTCAGGACTTTCCTCTTCGCCGTCAGGGCCTTCTCCAGGAACACTTTGGCCTCGTCGCCGCGCAACGTCACCTTGGTGCCTATCGCCATCCCTTTCCTCAGCTTGAACACGGGGTCTCGTCTCCTCGCGAGCGTCTCCACGCTCTTGCGCTCGTTAGTGAGGCGCTCGAGAAGTCCTTTCGCCTGGTCCAGCTTGTCCCCTGGAGCCCCGACACCGATGTTCACCGTGACCTTGTTTATGAGTATCTCGCGCATATCCATCTCTTTCACCCTGCCTTGACATCCTTGCCCTTGAAGGAGTCGTCGATGACGAAGAGGTATTTAGCGACCGTGATGAACTCATGGCCGTCCACTTGTACCAGTGCCTCGTTGGGCTTGCCGCCCTTCCTCTCGATGATGTCCTTGAGCTTCACTATGCTGCCCGCGTGCTTGCCTTCTACGACCAGGCAGCGGCTCCCCTTCTCCCTTTTCAGGTGGGTCTTCAGCTTCGATCCCGGAAGCGAAACGATGACCGTATCGCCCACGTGAACGTGATTGTCTCCGAGCATGTTCTTGCCGTCATGGAAAGACAGGTTGTGCTTCCCTCCGGAGACCGTGTGCTTGCCCACCACTTTCAGGAATTTATAGGATGATTCCGAGTTCGCGAGCTTGACCGGCATCAGGCGGCCTTTGTCATCCACCATGATGCGGTAATGGAGATCCATCTTCGGAAGCGATATGACGTCCATCAATCCGATCGGGAACTTGTCGTCGGTGCGGGGTTTCCCGTCCACGAGGACCATCCTTCCGGATAATACTTTCTTCGCTTCTCTCGCGGTCGTCGCCACTCCGATTATGTCCCTCAGGAAGACTCCCAATGACAATGCGTGCTTCTTCGGGTGCGGACCAGGAGCGGTGTTTATCAGAAACTTGCGCTCCTTCCTGTCTCTGATTGGCACCGCCTTAGGCGCCGCCAATCTTTTCATGTGCTTTGTTCCTCCTCTTTTCGCCATACGAATATCACCTTATGACAATGATTTGTTCTGCGCCTTTGGCGCGCCGGTGTGCTCGTGCCCGTGCCTGTGCTCTGTGTGCTCAGGCCTTGCCGTCACTTCCTTGGAAGCCTCTTCCTTTTTCGGCTCTTCCGCTTCTTTCTTCGGCTCTTCCTTCTTGACCTCTTTCTTCTTGAAGGCCGCATCGTTGAATATCTCCTTCCTTTCTGGAGTCGATTCCAACGCTATGAGCAGAAGATTCGATGGTTCGAGCGAGACCGGGACCTCTTTGCCGCGCAGGTTCTTCACCACGACGCCTTCGACCTGGACTTTCCTCTTGATCGTGTTGACGTCCCCGACTTTGGCCTCTTTGCCCTTGCCCGGACCGCGCATGACGCGGACGGTGTCGCCCTGGCGCACCAGGATCGCCCTCTTCTTGACCTTGAGCTTGCCGCGCAGGTCCTTCGAGAGGTGGACATGGAGCCGGTTCTTCCTCTTGTGGAGCTTTTCAGTATAGAATATCTTCCTTTCCGTGTCGGATTTCATCTCAGACTACCCCCGCTGAAATGGCTGCGACCTTGGGGAACCGCTCTGCGACTTCCCTTGCGACCACGCCTTTTATCTCGGTGCCGACCGGGAGGAAATCGTCGTTGACAAGCACCGCTGCGTTGTCCTCGAAGAAGATCCTCGTGCCGTTGGCCCTGCGGAACTCTTTCTTCTGTCTCACTATGAGCGCCTTGACGACTTTCTTCACCATGTCCGGCTTCCCTTTCTTGACCGAAGCGATGACGATGTCTCCGATCCCGACCTGAGGAGGCCTGCTCCTCGTTCCCTTGTAATGAAGGGCGCTGATCACATAGATCATCTTCGCGCCGCTGTTGTCGGTGCACGGTATCATGGATGCCGTAGTCAATGTCTTGCAGATCGTACTCGTAAATCCTTTCATGCCTTTTCACCAGCCCCGATAGTCACTACGGTCCATGCCTTCGTCTTGGACAATTTCCTGGTCTCCGCGAGCTCCACTATGTCGCCGACCTTGGCGTTTATGCACGCCGGGTTGTGCGCCGATATGCGGGACGTGCCGCGGGCCCATTTGCGGTACTTGGAGAAGTACTGCGTGTCCTCTCTTTCCACCACGACGGTGTGGCGGCCTTTCGCGCTCACCACCTTGCCGCTGAGGTACTCTCCCCGCGTCTTCACTCCGCCGTGCTTGAAGCATTTCTTGTCATCGCATTTCTCTGTCATCAAACCACCATTTACACTCTGGGCATGTTAAGTACATGCGAATCCGCTCTGAAATCAGATTGTGAGCGGTTTTGGACTAGTGAATACGGCCGAATCTTCCCTTTTGGAAAGGTGTTCGTACGCATCCCCGATGAATCGGGGTGAACATGAAGTCCGAGAACGTATTTAGGTACAAAACTTTATAAATGGATTGAGGTGAGGAGAGGCCGCTCCGCACCCCCTAGGATCACGGAGCGTCAAGCGCCTGCGTGATGATGCCGCTGCCATCGACAACCACGAAGTGGTCGTCCATGAGCGTCGAGTCGCTCTCGTTGCCGACATCATCGTTCGGATTGCCGTCCGAGAAGTACAGGGTCTGGCCTTTTTGTATCGTGAGATTGTTCACGTCCTTGTCCTGGTTATCCGTCACCGTGACGAGAACGGAGCCGTCGGCCTGCGCTGTCTGATTGACGACGAACACGTTCAAGGCCGCCTGATTCGCCGCGGATATCGGGCCGGGGGCTATCTGGAACGCCATCGGATAATATCTCCAGTCCGAGAATTTCGTCCCGACTATGCTCGGCGGAGCGCCTGCCGGTCCTGGACCCGGCGCCTGGTTCGGTGCCTGCTGGCTCGCGCATCCGAACAGCAGCAATGCCAGGACTAAAACGGATAGCACTGAGAGTGTTTTCATAGAAATTACCTCTTGACCTTTTTTGAGCACTTGTGGTATATAATCCTGAGCCACACTTTCTTCGGCCGCTCGCGCCATCAATCCCGGACTATCGCGGCTATTTTATCCAAAAACTCTTCCGTGAAACTGATGAATTCTATCGCTTCGCTTTCTGTCGCGCTGTGCATAGCGGAGTATTGCGTTTCATGCCGTGCTTCACGATAGCTATCGAACATGTGGAGCATTCCACTTCCTAGAACTTCGCCGTAATGGACCTCCAGGAATCTCGCGATGCAGTAATGGCTCTTTTCGCGGAATCCGTCCCGATAAAGTAGCGCTTTGGCCGCATTGAGAGCCGCCACATATCCGACCAGCAAGGCCGAGTTATATCTCTTTTCTTCAAGGTTCGCCTGAGCCTCTTCCAGCATCTCCCATGCCTTTTCCATGCTAAGCTGCGCCTGCTCCCGTGAAGGCGGGATTTTCCGTATCAGACCCTTCTCGATGCATTCGTCAAGTTTAGACAATCCCCTCACCATGCATATGATACGAATGGAACAGCGTGGAATAAAATATGCTGTCTTTCTTCCGCAAAACCTCGAGCTTTTGCTTCGTCAGGAAAATAACGCTGACTTCTGAGGCATCGGTGATCTCGCGCACGCACTGCCGTATTTCCGCGGCCTGTGATGGAGCGGGCTCTTTGTCGAACATGAGCCATACGTCAAGATCGCTTGCGGACGTGTTGTTCCCCTTCGCCCAGCTACCATACACGCCCATTCCCTTTGCATCGAATCTCTTCTTCAGCGCCGTGAAGGCAGGCGCAACTCTCTCGATGTTGAAGAATAACTTCAGCGCTCGCATCTCCGGGTTTTCCAGGTCAGGTTTCCCTTTCCTGAACATGCCTTCCTTTTCCAGTGAAGCCACGAATACCGAGACCGAAGCAGGGCTGAGGCCGGATACCCTTGCAGCGGCCCTTATTCCCATGCGTTCTTCAGGATTGTCCAGCAATAATCGTAGCAGATTTTTCCGCTTTTTGCTCGAGATTAATGTTCGCATATACTGAACATTATGTTTAGTATTTTTAAACATATCGTTCGGTTTTACTGAACAGTACTCACACTTTCTTCGGCCGCTCGTGGGGGCGGAACGCTATGTCTTTCCCCAGAATATCCACTTTCTCGCCGTTCTCAGTTGTGAAGCGGAACGTTGAGGAGACTTTCGGGATCTTCGCTTCCTTTCCGTTCGCCTCTATCACGATGAGGTTCTTCGTCTCGTCCACGATCGTCCCTTTCAATCCGAGAAGAGAGCGCTGGCTGCTGTTCACGATCTCGACCTCCAGGCCGATGAAAGTGGAAAAAAGGAGATTCTGCTTGGTTATCATAAGTATCAAAGAAAAACGGATAAAATTAAGATCGCTCGGAAACTTCGATGCTCTCGCCGGGATAGCCGAGCGCTTTCAGGACTTCGGAGACGCGGCGCTTGTGGTCCCCTTGCAGGATTATCACGCCGCCCTTCGAGGTTCCGCCGCATGCGAGCTTGTGCTTCAATTCCTTCGTGGTCTGCTCTATCTGGGCCTTGTCTATGCCCTCCACGACAGTGACGAGCTTCTTGAATTTTTTCTTGGTCGAATAGACCCTTATCTTCGCTGCTCCCTGTTTGTCAAGGATCTCGCAGACGCAGAGATCCAAGAGCATTCCGCATTTCGGGCATTTATCCAATTGCATTCACCTTGACAGTAACTTGGAATCATTTCTTCTTAATGTTATTGGCCGGAGGGGTATTGAGCTTGGCGATCGCTTTCTTGAGCGGCCTGATCTTGTCCAGCCTGCCTTCGCCGCGCAGCTCGAGCATCGCCCGCTCCAACTCTGCGATCTTGTTCTTCCTATCAGTAGGAGTCATCTTCTCCATCTCTGATTTCCTTATTGCTGCCATCATGAACACCTCAAACCTTCGGAGGGGCCGGGGTCGGCCTCTCCACATCGGCCGCCGCCTCGATGACTTTCGGGAGAACGACCGCTTTGACCTGCTTGTCCGGGAACACGGTCCCTGGGGGCACGATCCTTACGAGTATACCTATGACACCGGAGCGGGTGTTCGCGCTTATGTGCGCGACACGTATGAGCCTCGCCGGCTCTCCGGCCTTGGGTATGTAGCCTGCCACCACGCGGAGGCTTTTCGCCCTCGCGCCTTTGGCTCCGATCTTGCCGGATGCGACGATCTCGGCGCCCAGCGCGCCTGCGCGTATGACTTCGCGGAGCATGTAGTGGAGGACAGCACGGACCTTCTTGCCGATCTCGATGTATTTGGCGGCTTTCTTGCCGACCATGCGCGGCTCCAGGAACGGCTCGCGAACTTCTACGACGGATATCTGCGGGTTCTCGATCTTGAACTCCTGCTTTATCGTCTCCGTGAGCTCGTTGATGAGCCTGCCCTTCTTGCCTATTATGCGGGCCGGGTTCGTGACTTCCAGGGTGATCCTCGTTACCAGCGGCGTGCGCTGGATGTCCACGCTGGCCAGGCCTGCGCGGTCGAGCTTCTGCTCGAGGAATTTCATGACCTTGTACTTGCTTATCGGCTCCTCGATGAGTTTGTCTTTGTATAACATCATGAATCACCTTTTCTGGTATTCGCCGTGCACATGCGGCTCCTTTGCGCCCTCGTCCTTCTTCTCGCTGTCGAGCTCCTTCTCGGCCTCGTGCTTGTGCTCGCTGTGCGCCTTCGGAGGCTCTGCGCTCGCGGCGACTTTCGCCTCCTCGGCTTTTTTCTCGTCTTTCGATTCGGCCTTCTTCTCCGCCTTCTTCACCGAAACGCTTTTCGGCAGTTCGGCGCCTGTGAGCACGATCTCCACGCGGGATGTGACCAGGTACGACCTCGCGGTCCTTCCTTTCGGGGCCATCCTCGGGAATATCTGCTTCTTGTTGGCGGATATCGCATCGATCACGAATGGATCGCCCAATCCGATGACCTTGCCGTTCGCGATCGCGCTCTTCAGCGCTTTCAGCACGAAACCGGCGGCCTTCTGCGGGTATCTCCCCTTCCTGCCGCCGAGCTCATGCCTGTGGCCGAGCTTCGTGTTGTGGCGGCGATAGAACACTGGGACTTCGCCTTTCGACGCCTGCTCCAGGAATTCGATGGCCCAATCGGCCTTCTTCTTC
>CAWDQD010000031.1:0-44526 GCA_963804385.1 uncultured Microcaldota archaeon | reverse complement strand
AAGCGATTCGATATCGGCCCTTCTTGGTTTCCTCCTTTTGGATTTGACCATGATCCTGCCGCTGCCATAGACGCTGAGCGTGTAATCATCGACTTTCGCCAGGAGGACCACTCCGGTGTTTCCTACCACGCTGCCGATGCTTCCGAATACCTTCTCGCATACAACCAGGTCTAGCTTGCGCTCACGCAATTTTATCTCGAACCCCCCTGAGGAATTGCAGGGCTCCACCACGAAATAGTTCATCCTAGTTCAGACCTCCAGAAAAAATCTTTCCTGAAAAGGTCGAAGAATACCGCTTCCGGCGCCTGCACGACCGGCTTCCCGATCACATGGTTTAGCGCCTGCGAAGACGCCAATGATGCGGCGAAAGAGGCGGCCGGGCATAGAACCGTGGCGCAAACCGAGTAACGCCCGAGCTCGTCCGCATCAGTGGGGACCTGGAACGCCTTCTCGAACGAGTACTTGGTGAACATCGTGACTATCCCCCGGACAGAGCCCGCGGCGCAAAAGACGTAAGGTATGCCGTTTTTCCTCGCTGATTGGGCCATCGTCAGCTTGGTCGGCAGGTTGTCCGCGCCATCAAGGAGGATATCCACCCCCCTGAGCGAAGAATCGGCCTCGAACCTCCCTTTAGCGGTTATTCGTACGGCCTTGTTCACTGACTTGGCATGCTCGATCGCCGACACCACCTTCGGCTTGTCCAGCGTCTTGTCGGTGCAGAAAAGCTGACGATTATAATTTGATAGCTCGAAACGGTCGTGATCGAAGAGGATGAATCGCTCCGCGCCTGCGCGCAAGAGGTTCTCGAATATGAAACCGCCGGTGCCCCCCAACCCTACTATCGCGAATGTCGTTTCGCGTATCCGCCGCTGCTGCGCTTTAGTGAACGGATTCCGTCCGAACTTCTCCCCATAGATATCCATAATCATCCCCCCATCTTATGCTCAGGATTTCCCAGCCCCGTTCTGCCCGCCCGAACTGAACTTCTCTTTTATCTTCCTGACCTGCTCCTGTTTCACGTGGCCGGTCTGCAGCGCGGTCAGGTTCCGGAGCATCTCGAGCCTGCGCTGGACGTGCGGGTCTATGGCCTTCTCCCTTATGGCCCCGAAATTGGTTATCACGTAAAGGGCTGTTGAAATGCCGCTGAATATCAGGATTATCGCTCCGACCTTGCCGAGGGACGTCTTCGGGGTGAAATCCCCATAACCCACTGTCGCTAGGGTGACCGTAGTGAAATACGCGGCATCGAGTAAGCTCCACCCTTCCACGATGTGGAAGAAGATCACCGAGAACACATAGATGATGCATAATGTAAAAACAGGAATCAGTAGGTTCTTGTCGCTCGGGCCAGGCATGGATATCCTTCACCCTAAGCACAATATAAATTTTTGTATGGCATTTGTGCTCATGGATTTCACGATAGACTGCTTGGGCGCATCGCGGGAAGTGGGGCGAAGCGCTTTCCTCGTGCGAACCGACCGCAACATAATGCTGGACTACGGTATCAAGATATTCGATGACAGCGGCCAGGTGAAATATCCCCTAGAGAGCCCCCAAGAACCGGATTTCGCGATCATATCCCATGCCCATCTCGACCACTCGGGCTCGCTCCCTACGCTTTACAACAAGAGCAGGATCCGATGGTATGCGACTCCCCCTACGTGCGACATCTGCGAGATACTCTGGAAAGACAATATGAAGATAATGGGGGACGATCTGGAGTACGGACTCCCGGAATACAACCGCGCCCTGAAATACTGGTCGCCGCTGCTGTACGACCAGGCCATGCAGACCGGAGGCACCAGGATAACCCTCCATGACGCCGGGCACATAGCCGGCGCCGCCATGGTGGAGATGGAATTCAACGACAGGACTCTTCTTTACAGCGGCGACTTCAAGTGCGAAGACACGAGGATGCATAAGAAAGCGAAATTCGTAGACGACGTAGACATTTTGATCATGGAAAGCACCTACGCGTTCCGGGAACACCCTCCTCGCAAGGAGACCGAGATGAAGCTCATGGAGGAGATATACGATACTCTCGAGAACGGCGGCACCGCGCTGCTCCCTTCTTTCGCGCTCGGCCGGACCCAGGAACTCATCTCGCTCATCAGGAGCAATGACGAGGACATCCCCGTGTATGTAGACGGCATGGGACGGGACATATCTTCCATATATCTCAAGCACCCTGCGTACATACGCGATGCGAAGGAATTCAGGAACGAGTTGCGCAGCGTCAACATGGTCCAGGGCCTCGCGGACAAGAAGCGGGCCGTGAAAGAGCCTTCGGTGATAATATCGACCTCCGGGATGATGAACGGGGGCCCGGTGCTCAGCTACCTGTTCAACACCAACAAGGATTCCAAGCTCATATTCACTGGATATTGCGTAGAGGGGACGAACGGATGGACTTTGCAGAACAAGGGTTTCATAACAAAAGACGAGCAGGAGCTCACCGTGGACCTTCCCGTCACTTACCTGGACCTGAGCGCCCATGCGGGCAGATCCGAACTCATGGAATTCATCAAGCGCGCTAATCCTGAGAAGGTCGTCCTAGTGCATGGAGACAGACCCGATGAGTTCGCTAAAGAGCTTAAGGAAAAGCACGGATATGATGCGGTCGCTCCTCTCGCCGGGGAAAGACTGGAGCTCTGATTTTCATTTTCTTGTGCGCTTGCTTTTTGAGCCGGCAGTGAACCTTTCGATTATCAGCATCTCCTCTGGATAGGCCAGGTGCGATTTGGTCTTCGAGTATGAACGGAAAAACTGTCTTATCGCGGCATCGGCTTTGGTGACTGGCCGCTTCACCTGGGCCCAGATTTTCCCCTTTTTCATTATGAATCTAGCCTTTTTGTGGCTCGCCTTGAAATCCGCTACGCGCTCCTTCATCTTCAGCGGAGGCCCGCAGACCAGCATCTTATCCGGCAGCTGCTCCGTCTTCAGAGCGATCCCGAGCCGAACGAGGTGCCTTGAATCATCGGTTATCATTTCCAGGACGGAAAAATCTTCGAGATGCTCCTCCAATTGGCCGCACATCTTTTTCAACTGGCCCCAGAGGACGTCGTCCACGATGGCGGGTCTGGGCATCGAGACCATGAATGCACGGTTTTTCCGAGGCAATTTTTCCATGCGTTCCTCGAAAGATGGCATCTCCCTGAAGAAGAAGTTTTTGGATGGCAGTTTCAGGAACGCTTTTGAAAGGGATATGAATCTGCGGAAGTTCTGGCGCGAGACCGCAGCCGCAACGTTCCGGTTCCGGTCCGTCGGATCTATCACTACGAAACCGCCGAACTTCTCATGCGCTGCGGCTATTTCCCCTTTCTTGTATGACTCTTCCAGATCCACGAAAACATCCTCTTTCCATTTGGCGGCTGAACGCAGCAGATCGTGGAAGGTCCGGGATTTTATTATCAGAAGCTCGCTGAGATATCCGGAGAAGCCTTCGGTCTTTATCTCGGCCCCGTATATGCCGTTCGCCCTCAGGAACTGCTTGAGCAGCAGCACCTCGCCGCTTTGACCCTTGCGCAGCGAATCCAGCACGAATACCGTATGCAGTACGGAGCGGTCCACAGCGCTCACGCGTTCCGCTGCCGAGGATATCTTATAGGCTGGGACAAGGTCGATCCGTCTTCCATCGAAATGGAACCGGACGTACGGGTGTTCCGCATAGCTGACCTGGTAACCCACCGCCGGGAACGCTTTCCCCATGATGGCTCGCACCGCCGCCTCGAGCCCGCTCCGGGGGAATGCGGTATCGAACAGGACGAATATATCTATGTCGCGCTTGTCGCGCAGGAAGGTCCCTTTGGCCATCGAACCCACCAGCACGGTTTCGGTGTCTTCTGGAGTGTTCTCGGAGATGTAATCCTTGATGAAATTGGCGAATGCGAGCTCTGATTTGGCCTCTTCGGGGGAAGGCTTGATCAACGAGAGGGTATCGGAGAGCACCGCCCCCATTCTGCTTGATTTCATCTGTTTCACGTTTATTAGCTCCTCGCTAAGATTTTAAAAGAACGCCATGGAATTGCACTCATGCGCAGGTTATTGCTATTCATCGTCATCGTATCACTACTCGGATTCGGTTGTCTTGAGCAGAAGAGCTACCCAGGAACCAGATACGAGCAGATCACGAACACGCAAGGCGTCGATCTGGATGGGGATGGTTCTCCGGATTATATCGTGTATGATTTCTCCCCGGTCACCATCCAGGGCGCCGGAATGACCGCACAACGGCAGATCACGGTCGCGATTCAGACCAATGCCACATATGATTCCCTATACAGCAATATCACCGATGTCGACCTCCTCGTGGCTGGCCAGAACATAGATGAATTCTCAAAAACATGCACCCAGAGCGACAGCGCGTGCAGCAGCAATATAGGCATCCTCAACGTCGTCTGTTCCGACGTCTTGACATGCAGCCATCTCTGCTCGAGCGCATCTGTGAAATGCAAGAAGATCGCTAGCGATTACGGAGACGTGCTCGGCGGCTCGATCATCTCCTATGTCCAAGACAACAACGAGATCCGCTCTCTCATATTAGATGCCGACCAGATGGTGACCAATCTCCGCGGCGCTCCTGCGGACGACAAAAACGCATTCCTCCAGGAGACGAGAGCGATAGTGTTCAGGGTGGCAAACATAAACGCCAACCCGCTCTATACGAACCAGGATCTGGGGATGTGCGACCAATCGGATTTCGGCATGTCGTACCTTATCGATGCGGCCAATGCGATCGGCACTTATACCCCGACTAACACGAGCTACACTTACCGGGTCATGATCTCAGTCAAACCTGGCCAGCAAAAAGACGGGAACCAGCTCGGGGCAGAGGTGAGCGGGATATCCATTACTGACAGGATTCCGCTATCTGCGGTCGCGCAAACCGACGCCATATCTTCAATACAGTCCATATCAGCTAGCCAGGATGCTGCCAATTCCATAGTGACCTGGTCGTCCACGACGGCGTCCAACGATGGGTACATACTCGAGTATGAATTCCAATCCGACGAACCGCCTGAGACCGTATTGGCGGAACTCAAGACCCCGGACGTGGGGGTGCAGAGCATAAACTTCATGGCGCTCGTACCGACCAACATGGCATACATCGCGCTTGGAAACATCTTGAAGAACTACTACCTGGCTCTCGGTCTCGCCGTCGGGCTGACTTTGGCGGCCTTGGTCTTCATATACAATATCATCATACTCGCGTTCAACCTCCTGGGGGAGAAAACATCTGGATCGACCCTGGTCGCCGGGTTCAGGAAGGCTTTCGGAAGAACGGATGTCAGATGGAGAACGGATTTCATCATCGCCGTGCTGTTCCTGGGGATAGGATACTACGCCGCAGTCTATCTAGCGACGCAGCCGACCACGATGCCAGCGCTCATAGAAAGCCTGGATTTCCTGCTCAACAGCAACATGGGGCTCCTTGGGGTGGGCATGATAATCATGGGCACGGCCATGGCCTATCTGGCGCTTGACAATTTCGTGAAGATAACCATCCTGGAGAAGGCGTATGGCATGGTCATCAAACAGGAGAAGGACATGTTCCTGGCCAAGGCCGCAACGCTCAAGGACAGGATGGTTCAACTCGGCGCCCTCATAGATGAATACTCCAAAGAGGACTTCGAGGTCTCGAAAGAATACGACCTCCTGGCTTCTGTGAAGTCGGAGAACCCGGATAATCTGGTAAAGGAGATGAATGGACGCACAAAAGCCATAATCGAAGAGAGCCTCAGCAAAGTCGAGAATTCCATAACCGGCCTCAAGGATAGGAAAAAGATCGCCGATGACAACTGGCCGAGATGGAAAGTCGCCATCGCAAAGATGCTTGATGAGCAGGGCGAGGTCTACCAGACTTCCCTCGTAACGATCCCGTCTTCGCTCCGCATGTGGGCGGTGAACCGATTCGTGCGGGAATCCGGATCCGATGGGGTGATATTGGACCGCGACGTGCTCAAGAGGAAGAAGATATCTCCGGAAACGGTCATACATGACATGCTAAACAAGGGCCTCCTGAAAGGGGTCATCGTGATAAAGCAGGACAAGATCGTTATCGCGGAGTTCGCTGAAGGCAGCGGCACGGTTGCAAGCGTCCTGGCGCTCAAGCTGCGGTCCTACCTCCAGTCCCTGGCCAAGAACATGGGCCAGCATGCGCCGCAGAGCTTCGTGGCTATCGGAGACAAAGAGGTGCTGGTAATCATGAAAGGCAAGAACATCGAATCGGTGCTTTTCATAAACAAGGCCAGATTCAATGAGGCCGTGGAACAATGGAAGGCGAACTCCAAGTCGCTGGACATTGCCGGATGACTTGGGTTTTGAGCCATTTCGGACCTCGTTCCGAGGAGCGTTTTACAGCCGCTTTTCAGGCAGGTTTTTAAGGCCTTTCAGACAATAAACTTAATGCTTATTTACGACGATAAAACGAATCAAGGTCCAGCGGTAATCCTATGAGCGATGAAACAGGCTACATGGCCAAGGAAATACAAGTTCTTACAGGCCTTGAAGGGGTCAGAAAAAGGCCCGGCATGTACATAGGGGATATCTCCAAAAGAGGGCTCCACCACCTGGTCTACGAGATAGTGGACAACAGCGTCGACGAAGCCTTGGCAGGGCACTGCAAGAACATCTGGGTCGAGCTGCGCAAAGACGGCTCCGCCATGATCAAAGACGACGGTAGGGGCATCCCTGTGGATATGCACCCTTCCGGAAAATCCGGAATGGAGCTGGTCGCGAGCTCCCTGCACGCAGGGGGCAAATTCGACAAGAACGCCTACAAGGTCTCTGGAGGCCTCCACGGGGTAGGCATGGGCGTCGTGAACGGCCTTTCCGAATGGATGACCATCGAGGTGCACAGAAGCGGGAAGAGATATTCCATAGGATACGCTCGTGGAAAACTCACGAATCCGTTCAAGGAAGGCGGGGCTGCGGACGACCGCGGCACGATCATCTCCTTCAAGCCCGACGCCACCATCTTCACCGAAACGGCATTCGATTATGACTATCTGCACGACCGCCTGATGGAGCTCGCATTCCTGAACAAAGGCCTGCATATAGCCGTTTCTGATGAGCGGACCGGAAAAAGCGAGGAATTCCGCTATGAAGGGGGGATCGTGGAGTTCGTCAAGCATATCAACGAAGCGAGGAACAAGCTCCATGAACCGTTCTACCTGAACAAAAAGAGCGACAACATCGAGATCGAGATTTCCCTCCAGTACACGGATGCATATTCCGAAAGCATCTACAGCTTCGTCAACGACATAAAGACCGTCGAGGGTGGAACCCACGTCGTGGGTTTCAGGACCGCATTGACGCGCGCGGTTAACGATTACACGAAATCCATGAAATTGATGAAGGAGGAGCACAAGATCAGCGGGGATGATGCCCTCGAAGGCCTCACCGCGATCATAAGCGTCAAGGTCCAGGAACCCCAATTCGAGGGCCAGACCAAGACTAAGCTCGGGAATAGCGAGGTTCGTGGAGCCGTCGACAGCACCTTCTACGAGGGCATCAAATCGTATTTCGAGGAGAACCCTTCGATCTCGAAAATCATCATGGGTAAGATAATCAACTCCATGGAAGCCCGCGAGGCCGCCCAGAAAGCGAAGGACCTCATCCGGAGGAAGAACGTGTTCGAGTCCAGCGTCCTCCCTGGCAAGCTGGCGGATTGCAGCGAAGAGGATCCTGCGAAATGCGAGATATATTTCGTGGAGGGGGATTCGGCAGGGGGTTCTTCGAAACAGGCCCGCGACCGGCGCTACCAGGCCATACTGCCATTGCGCGGCAAGATACTCAATGTGGAGAAAGCGCCGATACACAAGATAATAGAGAGCGAAGCGATTCGGAACATCGTGCTCTCGATGGGAGCTGGATTCAAGGAGGATTTCGACCCGAAGAAGCTGAGGTATCACAAGGTGATCATCATGACGGATGCTGATGTAGACGGTTCGCACATCCGGACCCTCATCCTCACGCTTTTCTACCGATATTTCAAGCAACTGATAGACATGGGCTACCTGTACATAGCCCAGCCTCCGCTTTTCAGGGTCCAGAAGGGGAAGTCCGTGCAATACGCTTACAACGACGCTCAGCTGGCGGAGATGCTAAAGGTTGTCGGAGAGGGCTCTGGCATCCAGCGCTACAAAGGCCTGGGAGAGATGAACGCCGACCAGCTCTGGGACACCACCATGAATCCCGAGACCAGGACGCTAAAGAAGGTCACTGTGGAGGACGCGATGCTGGCCGATGAGCTGTTCACCCTGTTGATGGGCGAAGTCGTCGAGCCGAGGAGAGCGTTCATCGAGCAGCACGGCTCGAGCGTGAAGAACCTGGATATCTGATGTGATGCTCAATGGCTGAAACCATAACCATACGGACCATCGAAGCCGACATGAAGGAAAGCTATCTCGATTACGCCATGTCAGTGATCATCGGGAGGGCCATCCCCGATGCCCGTGACGGCCTCAAGCCTGTGCACAGGAGGATACTCTTCACGATGCACGAGCTTGGCAATGTCCATGGAAAGGCATTCAAGAAGAGCGCGCGTGTGGTCGGCGACTGCCTCGGTAAATACCACCCTCACGGCGACCTTGCTGTCTATGACGCCTTGATCCGCATGTCGCAGCCATTCTCTTTACGATACATGCTTGTCGATGGCCAGGGAAACATCGGATCGATCGATGGCGACTCGCCTGCCGCCATGAGGTATACCGAGGTCAGGATGGCCCGGATAACCGCAGAGCTGCTCTCGGATATAGAGAAAGAGACCGTCCCATTCACGGAGAATTTCGATGGCACCCTCAAGGAACCGAGCGTCCTCCCGTCAAGGGTCCCGACGCTCCTGATCAACGGCTCATCAGGAATTGCTGTCGGCATGGCGACCAATATCCCGCCGCACAACCTGAGAGAGGTGGTGGATGCCACAGTCGCGACCATAGATGGAGCCGGAGACGACGAGCTCCTTAAGATAGTGGCCGGGCCCGATTTCCCCACCGGCGGCATAATAGTAGGGAGGGCAGGGATCGTCCAGGCCTACAAGACAGGCAGGGGGATAATCAAAGTCAGATCCAGGATAGAGAAGGACCAGAAAAGGAACGCCCTGGTGATAAAGGAGATACCATACCAAGTCACAAAGACCGCGGTGATAGAGTCCATAGTCGAGGCTGTCAAGAACAAGAAGGTGGATGGCATCAGCGGCGTGCATGACCGCTCCGACAAGGAAGGGATGGAGGTCGTGATAGACCTCAAGAAGGGATTCGACCCGGATATCGTCCTGAATCAGCTCTACGCCCATACCCAGGTGCAGGGCACTTTCGGCATAATCAACCTCGCGATTGTGGGCAAGCAGCCCAAGTGCCTGACATTGAAAGGCGCGATAACTGAATTCCTGGATTTCCGCAAGGAGATCGTCCGCAAGAGATGCGAGTTCGAGCTCAGGGAAGCGAAGGCCCGCGCCCACATACTCGAAGGGCTCAAGATAGCCATAGAGAACATAGACCCCATAGTCGCGTTCCTCAAGGCGGCCAAAGACATGGATACCGCCAGGGCAGGCCTGATGAAGGATTACTCGCTCAGCGAGATCCAGGCCAATGCCGTGCTGGACATGAAGATATCCAGGCTCGTGTCGCTCGAGCGCACGAAGATAGAGAATGAATATCAGGAGCTCATGAAGACGATAAAGTATCTCACCGATGTCCTGGCTGATGTCGGAAAGATTCTAGGCATCATCAAGGACGAACTGAAGGATATACGGGATAAATACGGAGACGAGCGCCGCACCGAGATAGTCGATGGTGATGGCGATGTGGATGTGGAGAGCCTCATTCCGAACGATGACGTGGTCGTCATGATAAGCAGCCGTGGGTATGTCAAGCGCGTGGCTCTGGACGAATACCGCACCCAGCACCGCGGCGGGAAGGGAGTGATAGGCACCGAAACTAAAGAGGAGGACATCATCCAGGACGTCATAGTCACCAGGAACCACAACTATCTCCTGCTCTTCACGGACAAGGGCCGGGCATTCTGGCTCAAAGCATATCGCATCCCTGAAGCGGGGAGGTATTCCACAGGGAGGACGATAGTCAGCATACTCGACCTCAAAGACGAGAAGGTAACATCCTGGATAAGCGTGGACCGCTTCGACAGCGGCGAGTACCTGTCCATGGTCACCAAGAACGGGATCATCAAAAGGACAGCCCTTGAGAATTTCTCCAATGTCCGCAAGGTCGGCATCATAGCCATAACCCTGAAAGAGGGCGACAGGCTGGTGGAAGTTATCAAGACAGATGGGAAGCAGGAACTCGTGATAGCCACCAGGAAAGGCCAGGCGATACGCTTCAAGGAAGAGGAGGCGAGAGAGCTTGGAAGGACCGGCCAGGGAGTCATAGGCATCCGTTTCAAGGAAGGCGAGGACCAGGTGGTGGGCATGACCGCATGCAAGAGACCGACCATCCTGACCATAACCGAGAACGGATTCGGCAAACGGACCCACATAGACGAATACCGGGTCCAAGGACGCGGAGGCTCTGGGGTCATAAGCATCAAGACCGAAGGCAGAAATGGCGATGTGATCGGCATCCGATCGGTCGATGACAATGCGGAGATAATAGTCATGAGCTCGAAGGGCCAGGCCATACGCTCGCCGGTTAGCGGGATAAGCACGATCGGCCGCAATACCCAAGGCGTGACGATAATCAAGCTCTCCGAAGGGGAGAAGGTAGCAAGCTTCGCTGTATTGTATCCTAATATCGATAAGAAAGAGGAACCGCCCAAGGTATGATGCCGATGGATTATTCCATGATAGGGATAATAGCAGGCGTAATCGAATTCATCGGTTTTCTTCCGTATATCTTGGATACCCTGAACCGCAAGGTAACGCCGAATAAAGCTACATGGATCATATGGACTTTTTTGGGTGTGATAATAGCCGCCAGCTACTACGCTTCCGGGGCGAGGGATACGATATGGATGCCGATCGCTTCTGCTATCGGAATCATCATCGTCGCTTTATTATCCCTCAAGTATGGCGAAGAGGGCTGGACACCACTGGACAAAACATGCCTCATAGGGGCAGGAGCAGGACTTGCCCTATGGTGGTACACGAACGAACCGACGTTGGCCTACGGGATGACCACGATAGTGGACGCCATCGGGGCGCTGCCCACGATAAAAAAGGCGTATGACAGGCCTGAAAGCGAACGGAACTTCGCATGGCCGCTGTTCTTCATAGCGAGCGTGCTCAATCTGATCGCCATAAGGCAATGGACATTCACCATCGCGCTCTATCCGGTCTACGTCTTCGTACTCAATTCTTCGATGAGCGCCTTGGTTTTCTTGCCGAGGAATGGCAGGAATAAATAGCAACGACCCGAATGCGTTTCCATGTTCCGGGACAGGCACGAAGCCGGGAATCATCTTGCCGAAGCGCTCGCACGATACAAAGGCAAAAAAGACACGGTTATCCTCGCGATTCCGCGCGGCGCCCTGCAGATAGGGGCAGTCTTGCATGAGAAACTGGGATTGCCGCTCGACATAATAATAACTAAGAAAATACCGCACCCCATGAACGACGAGTTCGCCATAGGGGCGGTAGGACCTGGCGGCAGGTATTTCCTGAACGATCCATCAGCCATAGAAGTCCCTATGGGATACGTGGAAAGGAAGATAGATGAGATTTCCGAGTCCATAGATGAGCGGTACGGCATGTACAGATGGAAAAAACCGCTCCTTAAGCTGGATGGCAAGACAGTGATCATCGTAGACGATGGCGTCGCCACCGGCAGCACCATGAGGATCGCGATTAAGATCATCCGGTTGCAGAATCCAGCGCGCATCGTCGTTGCAGTCCCGGTCGGCCCTCCGGATATCGTAGAGCTTCTGAAATCCGATGCCGAAGAGGTCGTGTGCCTTGAAACCCCGTTCCCGTTCTTCGCTATCGGGCAGTTCTACGAAAGCTTCCCCCAAGTGGAGGACGAGGAGGCGATGGCGATACTCAAAAGGTGCATGAAAGCTCCTTAGCCCTTCTCAGCAGGAAGTCCATGCATTCGTCCTTCTTTCCAGGCTTCTTGTTCCATTCCTTGACGATGCTCTTGTGCAGTTCCAATTCCTGGACCATCTTATCGGTTTTGATGTCAGGACCTTTGAACCTGAACATAAGCTGCGCAGACAATGGACAGAATCGCGTATTGAGCTTCCCGTCGAGCTGGAATGGATAGCGCCTGCATGACATCGGAGCGCAATCGTGTACGGTGCATCTGTCAGCGCCCAAGAAAAAGCAGGGATGCGAACGGATCCCAAGCAGATAAACCCATCCATCATCGGACACGTCTAGAGTGGTATCCGGATCGAACGCCAGGAGACGTGCCTGCGAAAGGACCGCGAATTCGGAAGGCTTTCTACCAGTTCCCTCCCATATTCGCAAGATATCGAATGCTGTCACCGTAATCGTGTAGCTTTTGCAGCAGTTCGCTTTGCAATGGGAGCATGGGTTCATATGAAATCCTTATTCTTCTCGGCTTTCTCATATTCCAGCTCATGCTTCTTTTTCTTGATTATGTCTGCCACTTCCTGAGGATCCGCCTGGAGACGCAGCTTCTGCATGGCTTTTTTCATATCATAGCCTTCATCGGCAATCAGCTTCTCCAGATTCGCTCCTGAGAGCTTTTGCAGGCGCATTACCTTGAGCACCGCTTCGATCCTCGCCCCTTTCGCCATCCCCTTGAGAATGTCCGGGATCGCCGCCTTGACGAAAGACCCTTTCTTGTATTCTGAGAACAGCTCTGCGAGGCTTTTCTCCAGGTCGACGAATTCGATGCCTTCGCGCCTGAGCGACACCACGGTCTCTTCCAGGGTCGTCGCAGCGAGCATGGGATCCGCTCCGGCGTCTATAAGCATTTCGAAGAGGTGGAGGTTCCTGGATTTCAGCATCCTTGCGGCCATCTCCTTGTTGAGCATCTTCTCGAGCCGGGCCCGCTTATTATCCAATGACTCTGTCTTCTCGAGTTTGGATAGGAGCTCCTTAGTGATGGGAATCGGGGGCACATCCGTTTCCGGATAAAGCCTCGCCTTGCCTGGAAGCGGACGCATGTAGGACGATGTGCCGTCGGGGTTCGCCCTCCGCGTCTCCTCTGGCACCGAGCTGATATTGGCGCGGTGGATCGCGTATGAGATCGCCTTCTCGGCTTGCTCCTTCGGAGCGACCACCATGATGAATGCATCGTCCTCTTTCATGCCGAGCGCTTTGGATATGGCATTTTCTTCGCTCTCCGATATCTGGTACTTGTCCAGCTTCTCGTCGCTGTGGATTATGCCCTTGACACCGGAGGATTTGGCATAATCGCTGAGCTCCGTCCCGTATCTCCGGCCAGGCTGGATCTCTGTGCCCAAAAGCCCCTTATGGCAAGGTAGTTTCTGCGCAAGGACGGATGCCCCTGCCTTGAGGCCGTTCGCTATGAGCTGGGATTTGGTGTCCTTGAAAATCTCGCTTGCATCCATGGGCGATGCCTCTATGGAGACGTATTTCCTCCGGATGAGCTCGGCCATTATCTTGATGAGCTCGGTCTGGCGCTTTATCTCCAAATCAGCGAGAAGAGGCAGGAGCTTCAGGTCCTGCGCGCCTTTTATCTCGACGCGGGCGCCCCCTTCGGTGGATATGTTGACATCCTGCCGGATCGTCCCGAGCCCGCGTGCGACTTTTCCGGTCGCGCGGAGCACCATGCCGATTTTCTCTGCCACTTCCTGGAGGTGGGCGCCGTCCTTGATGTCAGGGTTGGTCGTGATCTCTATGAGCGGGATACCGAGGCGGTCGAGGCGATAGAGGGCTTTGGTCTCGCCTCCCTTGACTATGCCTGCGCTCTCCTCTTCTATCGCTATCATAGGCACATCGATGCGCCCTTTGGTGCTGTCTATATGGCCTCCGAAAGCTATGATGGATGTCCTCTGGAAACCGGAGGTGTTGCTTCCGTCGATGACGGTCTTGCGCATGACATGGACTTCGTCCACTGGGGTGGCATTGAGATGGGAAGCGATCTCCAATGCTATGTTGAGCGCTTCTTCGTTCATCGTTCCTGGCGGCTCTTCATCCATCTCCACAAGGCAGTTATGCTCCCTGAACACCTGGTATTCGAATTCCCTGTCCTTGGAAAACTCGGCCTGGGATGCCGCGTCAACCTCGCCGAGCTCGCTGAACACCGGATGGAGGCGGCGGTGGACCATGATGTCCGGTTTGCCCTCCTCTGAGATCTTGGAATCGCACTTGCAGAAGAGCTTGCACGTATCAAGGCGCTGGTGGATTTCGATGCCGATTTTTACCATTTGTGTTACCTCTATTTTTGATCTTCGTTAGGGACCGAGCGCGGAGTTATCTCTCCTGCGATATCGGTCATCATCAGGTTTTTTACCTCATCCATCTTCTTGGTCTGGCCGAGCGCCCAGCAGAGCTTCGCGTATGCGGCTTCAGGGGTCCAATCGGCTCCGTCGCCTATCACCCCGGCATCGCGGAGAAGCCGGCCGTTCGTATAGACCCGCATGCATATCCTGCCTTCTATGCATTGCGAGCTCATGACCACTGGTATCCCGGATTCGATGAGCTCTATTATCGGTTTTTGGATGCCGTGCACGCTCTTGTCATGGAATGCGTTCATGGCCGCGTGGCCGAGCCCGCTCCCGATGAGGACCACCCCGTCATAATCGTCGAGCTTCGATATGAGGGACGCTTTGATGTTTGGGTGGACATACACCAAGGCGACGTTGTCGTTGACCTGCTTACGTATTACCAGGTCTTCGGGTTTTGAGCGCTTCTTGTGGCTTGTGAGAGCATCGAACCGCTTGGTGCGGTAATCCGCGGCGAACAGCGGGCTTATGCCTATCGAGCGGAAGGCGTCCCTCGCCGAAGTGTGCATCTTGCGGACCCGCGTCCCGCGATGGAGATGGCAGACATCGTCGCTGGTGGTCGCGTGCATGCAGACCATGACCTCCCCTACATCCTGCGTCGCTGTGAACACAGAATTGAGCAGATTCATCTCGTTTTCGCTGGACGGACGGTCGGAGCTGCGTTGCGAACCCACCAGGATCACCGGTATCGGGAGGTTCTGGAACATATAGCTTATCACGGCCGAGGTGTATGTCATGGTGTCGGTGCCGTGCATCACGACCGCGCCTGCGCTGCCGTCTTTTATCTCGCGCTCTATCTCGTCTGCGAGCAGCTTCCAGTGGTGGGCGTTCATGTCTTCGCTAAAGAGCGAGAAGATCTGGCGCGAGTGGATAGGCCACTGGCCTAGCGCTGGGAAAGCGGAGCGCAGCTCTTTCGGGGTTATCGAGGGGTAGACCGCGCCGGTCTTGTATTCTATCTTGGAGGCGATCGTGCCTCCGCAACCGAGGATCGCGATATCGCCGCCCTTGGATTTCTCTTCTATTTCCTTATCCTCTTTTTTCGGTGCTGCTTTGGAGACAAGCTCTATCGATTGCGCTACGAGGCCCGTGTTGTAACCGGTATCGAGTTTTATCACAACTATGTCCGGGTCCCCGGAATACGGCCTGGGCATTAGCAAGCCTTCGAATATGTTATCCGCCGAAACGAGGCGGATACGGTCCCCGACCGATATCTTCTTCTTTTCCAGCAAATCACTGATCCTCTTGGAATACATTTGGCATACCCGCAGATTAATTTGATTCATTCGATATTTCGAAAATCTTCACTTCGCCGTTGTTGTATACTTCCTTGAAACCAAGGAGTGTGTCGGAGAAGAACGCCTGGTAGAGCGCTGAGTCGTAGAATTTCCCTGTGCGGTCCCCGTAGCCGCTCACCATGGTCCCGTTCTCGAGCCATATCGGATCGTTCGTATAGAACAGGGTCACACCGGTGGCGGGCCCGAAGTGCAATGTCTGGTTGATCGGATAGGCGGACTCGGGAATAGCCTTGACAAGCTTGAGGTCACCGTTAGGATCCGTCTCGTTGAGCGAATACGGCGCATAGGTCGTTTGGCCGTTCGCCAGCGTGACCTGGCCGAAGCAATAGACTGGCTCCGCCTTCACGTACGTCTTGCAGTAATCTATTACGTTCTGGTCGGTAGGGTTCATGCAATCCGACGCATAGTATGGCTGATAGACGCTATCAAGCACGATGGGCGCGCCGTTGCTATCGAACACCGGATTTCCGCTGGCATCGGTCTGGAATATGTCGTAGTACATCTTGTATGCGAGCAATCCGGTCTTATTCGTCAGGGATGATATGACGCAGGGGTTCTGCGACACCATGACGGTTTCCCATAGGTGGTCGGCTTCGCACTGGGATTCGCCTGGAGAGCGCGAGACATTGGTGAGATTCTCTTGTGCGCATGAGAGGTAATTCAACGCCCCGTACTTGCCTCCGAGCTGGTTGCCGGACATGATGAGTTCGATATCGAAAAGGGCGTATTTAGAGCCGTGCGCGAGCATCCAGGATTTGAGCTCATCCGGTGTGGAGTCGGTATATCCTTCAGCCACCTGCCCGATCATATCGTGCGATGCATGCTCGTTGCGCACGACCGCATTCCGCTGCCCGAAGAAGTTTATCCAGTGGCCATAGTCCCACCATGAGGTTATCCTGGCCCCGGCTTCGGTATTGTTCCTTATCCATTCCATCGAGCTTATCCAGTAATCCGCTATGCGCTGGCATCTCACCTGGACCGCCTGGGATTCCCAGGTCGGAGCGATGTTCGGATTTGCCAGATAGGAATAGTTGGAGTATATGGAGAGGGCGCAGAGATCGTAGTTGTACTGGTCATTGGTGGAGTTGGAAGCGTAACCCATCGGATCCGCTGCCGCGGCGCACACGGTCGAGTCATTCGATGCTTGGCACATCGCCTGGAATTTCGGCTGGAGGGCAGCGGGGTCATTCTGGTACAGCTGCTGCGTCGCCCCGAAAACCAGGGATGGCGCCAGACCGTGGTATATGAACTGGTACAGCACCAGGAATCCTGCGATTACCAGCAGCCATTTCGCCGCCGCGTTCAGGAGCTCCTCGTTCTTGAGCAATTTCTTGAACGCATCGCTTTTCAGGAGATCGTCTGCGGCTGAGAAGGTGAACCCGATGGATATCGCCAGTAGGACACCCGCGTATATCGTGTATTTAGCCTTCAACAAACCGACCAGAAGCGGAGGCATGATTACCGCGAGGAACCATAAGAAAGACAGGTCATCTTCTTTTTTCACGAATTTCCAGAGAGCGTATATCGCCGCAATGCAGAATGCGAAGATCCAGAACAGTAGGAAACTGTTGGTCAGGGGTGTGAACGGTACGTTCGTTCCGAGGAACATGTTCACGATGCCGACGAAGAGGGCCAGGACCAGGTTCGTTATGATAGAGAAGATGGATAGCACGAACGACAGCACAGCGCTCAATGAATTTGCGATATTGTTCATGAGCGTCGGGGACGATGTGCCCAAGACGGCTACGATAGGAGATAGGATCGTGGACGAGACGCCGTCATAGGTGTCGGAAACGAAACCGATATCAGAACCGAAAGTGGTCGCAGCCGCTCCCTGCTCCGCGATCGTGCGATCGAGCGGGGTGTTGTATTGGGTTATATCGAATATCCCGCCGCCCATGCTCCTCACATAAGCGCCTAGCGGGGTGAAAGAGTATAGGAGGATGCCGATTACGATTATCACGGCGAGGGCGTATAAGGAATTCTCGCGCTTCGATGGCAGCTTGAGCTTAAGCGCCCATAGGACGCCGGAGAAGGCGAGCGCCCCTAAGAACGGGATGGCCGTGCTGAATGTCGGACCACCGGTCATGAATACATCCCTGAGGACCATGCTGCCCAGCAGCGGCCCCACCACAAAAACCACTGCGTTCGATATCGTGAAGAAACGGAGCCCTTCCGGATCCTCATCCCTCACGAAAAGGAGTGCGGCTTGTATAATGATGAATATGACGGACGATACGAGCGCGAGTACCTGCGATGCGGAACCTAGAGAAACCGCGGCGAAAGCCAGGCCTGCCAAGGCAGAGAAGCGGAGATCCTTACGCTTCAATGAGAGCGCATACATCGCATAGAAGAAGGCCAAGGCGAAGAAAGCGTAGGGTTGGATCTCCTGCTCTCCTGCCAAAAGCTTGAAGATGAATACTGGCACGAACGCTGCGATGCCTGCCGCGGCAAGACCCCATTCACGCTTTCCGATAGATGAGACCATGAGATAGATTAAGAATATGGCGAGGGCCGCGACGATAGGCGGGTACATGGATGCCGTGAGCGCGAGCAGCATGTTATCATAATGTCCGCCTCCGGTGTAGAGCGAGTACCAGATGGATTCCATATAACCCACCATGGGTACATCACGATGGTTCACGACTACAATAGGGTACCACGCGGTGCTGTCGTTCTGCATATTGAAGCCGGTCGTGATTATCTGCTGGGCGATGTAGGTGTAGTAATACGGATCGAGCTCCTGGAAGACCGGGCTGTATGTGCTGAGGCGGATGGCGTATGACACCAGAAGCAGGACGAGGAGAAGGAGCGGTATCCACAACGCGCTCCGGTTCTTGATCATGGAGAGCGTCGATGATTTTATGTCCTCGATTGTCGGTAGCTTGAAACCCTCATGCGATTTTGTAACATACACTGCCGCTATCGCGAGCACGTACATCACCAGTACGGAGAAAAGCGCCAACATGTAGCTGAACGGGATGCCTAAGAAAAGATATAGCATGAAAGGGATTAGCGGGATCACCACCAAACCGATGGTGAAACCTATCAAGAGCTTCTCTATGAACAGGAAACCGTCTTTGCGCAGCAGCGAGAACGCGATCACAGCGCCGGGCAGGAAACTCGAAACACACAGCCAGAACAGGAACACGGGGATATCGAATGATTCGAACACATCTTCACCTTTGACAGCTTCAATTCAACGACTACATCAGGCCTAAGAACATAAAAGCATGGCTTTGATATCAGAGGAAATCGAGCGCATCTCCTTCTTTCCGGTCAGGCGTATCATCGCTGGCATCCTTGCCTAGTATGTATGGCGATTTCACTCCGGTGATTATCGCTGTTATCCTCAATCCATTCTGGAGAGAGGGATTGATGCGGGCGCCCATCTTCACGCTCGACGCGTCATCGAAGCTTTGGGTCAGGAGCTCGCCTGTTTTGATGGCCTCGCCCAGGGTCATGTCCGGGCCGCCTTCCAGGTGCAGAAGACAACCTTTCGCGCCTTCGTAATTTACATCCAGGAGGGGATGCTCGAGCGTGTCTTTCACGACCTGCTCCACTTTGTTCGGGCCGGATGCTTCTCCGAGCGATATCATCGCCAGTCCGCCTCCGGCCATGACGCTTCGGACATCAGCGTAATCCACGTTGATGAGGCTCGGGAACATGATGGTGTCAGATATGCCTGTGACCGCTCTGGTGGTTATCGAATCTGCAAGCTCGAATGCCTGGGTAATCGGGAGGTTCGGCGCATACGTTGCGAGGCGGTTGTTATCTATAACGACAACCGTGTCGCAGACATTCACCAGCTCCTGGAGGGATTTCTGCGCCTTCTTGATCCGCACCCTCTCCAGAGCGAATGGGTATGTGACCATCGCGACCACGATCGCGCCATGCTCCTTGGCGATTTTTGCTACGGTCGGTGCGGCTCCGCCGCCCGTGCCGCCGCCCATGCCAGCTACCAGGAATACCAGCTCGTTCTCTCCGATTTCCCTGGAGAGCATCTCGTGGTCAGCTTCCGCGCATTTGCGTCCGACCGCGACATCGCCCCCTGCCCCTAGTCCACGGGTTATGGTCCTTCCGAGAAGTATCTTCTTGTGGGCGCCTATCATGTTCAGGTGCTTGCCATCGGTGTTGATTGCTATCGTCTTCGCGCTCTTGATGCCGGATTGGAATATCCGATTCGAGCAGTTGCACCCTGCGCCACCGACTCCGATCACGGTTATGCGTACCGAAGTATTGTCAGAAGGCTCTTTGACTTCTGCAGCCTGCTGCGTCTGCCCGCCTTCCCTCGCGGCTTTTATGATATCATCAAACATAGGCTCACCACAATAACTAGAATGGATAGATATCCTAAGAAAATAATATAAACGGGGCGGAACTCTGGTCTTGCGGGAGTTATGAGGATTATAGGGGGTACCACCATTTCAGAAGGAGGGATGGGTGGGTGGAATGATGGACCCCCGCTAGCGTTATCCACTGGTGCTCTGGGTACCTCCATATTGCTTCATGATATCCTGGATGTTGCAGCTTTTTCCTGACACATCGAATTTGGATGGGTCGTAGACCCACGGGACGCAGCTTATCTGCGCAGGTGGGACCGAAGTGTAATCCGGAGCATTGGCCCCGATCGATGCGGTGACTGAAGTGGTCGACGTATTGGTTGAAGTGTTGGTTGCCATCTCCATCCATTGACAGCCTGCGAAAGGATTCGAAGCGCCTCCGGTGGTCGGGAAAAGCGTTCCGCTCTCGCAACCGATATACGCTGTGCCGCCCTTCATGATGGCCACCATCTGGGTGCACGAAGAACCTTGCTGGGTGACATCGACCTCGCTCCGTACCGCGCCTTTGCCATCCGTATAGACGGTGGATTTCGTGGGCTTCCCATCCGTTATGATGGTTATGCCGCATTGCAACGGAATCCCGAGGGCGATGAGCTGCCCGTATGTCTTTCCGATCAAATCTGAACCGGATGATGTCGTTGAATTGGATGATGCCGTGGAATTATTCCCCTGAGTAACTGGCTGGACGCTCGCATTCGCTTGCGGAGATCCGGAAGCATTCACCGTTGGGGTTACTTGCGTGTTTGTCCCGTTTTGAACAGTGCCAGAAACCGGAGCGCTCGTACCTCCAGACGGAGCAGCGCAACCAAAAACCAGTAATCCCAATATCAATATTACTATGGCCAGCCCCTTCATGGGATTCTCAATCTTGATTAACATTTAAAAACATGCCGTGGTTTCGCACTCCATTTATTATCCTTGCATGGGAAACCGGGTTGATTACATGGCTTTAGGGTGCAGATTGTTCGGTAAAAAGCTCAAGAATCCGATTATTCTCGCATCGGGCGTTCTGGGTATGACGAAATCCAGCTTGGAGCGCTGCTGCGAAGATGGTTGCGGCGGTGTGACGGCTAAATCCCTCACCCCGGAGCCTAGGAAAGGGCATCCCGGCCCGAACATCACGGATACCGGCTGCGGACTGCTGAACGCCATGGGGTATCCGAACCCAGGCGTGGATAAGGGGCTCGAGGAGTTTGGAGGATGGAAACGCCCCGAAGCGCTGATCATCAGCATCGTAGGGAAGGATACTAAAGAATTCACGGGACTGGCTGAAAAAGTAGAATCTGCTAAGAAGACGCTCGGCGCGACCGCGCTCGAGGCGGTGATATCTTGCCCTCATACGCCAGGATACGGGATGATGGCCGGGCAGGGAACCCCGGAGAACGTGGATAAGATAACCCGGGCGATAAAATCCGCCTGCTCGCTGCCGTTGATAATCAAGCTGTCCCCTTCGGTGCCGGGGGAAGTGAAGCAGGCGCTCGCTGCTGAGAAAGCCGGAGCCGACGCCATAAACATGGGCAATTCTCTCGGCCCGGGGATGAAAATAGACCTCCAGAGAAGGAAACCGGTTCTCGGATTCGGGATGGGCGGGCTCAGCGGGCCTGCCGTCAAGCCTATAGCGATCCGTTGCGTGTACGACATATACGCGGCGGTGGACATACCCATAATAGGCACGGGAGGCATCAATTGCGGCGACGATGCCATCGAAATGATGATGGCGGGCGCTTCTTTGGTGAGCGTGGGCACTGCGGCTTATTTCCGGGGGCCGGCGGTCTTCGGGGAGATGGCCAAAGAAATGGAAGCATGGATTGAAGACAATCGCATTTCTAACATCGAGAAAATCGTTGGTGTTGCAAATGAATGACATGCTCAGCAAACACGTGAAGAGAGTCGCAAAGGAGAACTACCGTGTCACCACCATAGAGATTGATCATGCTCTCGAAGATGCGGCGCCGGGCCAATTCATCATGGTCTGGGTGCCTGGCGTAGGCGAGAAGCCGATGAGCATCGGGAACCGATACCCGCTGACTATATCCGTCGCTGATGTCGGAGAATTCTCCGGCGCGCTATCGAAAGTGAAGGCTGGGGATATTCTCTCGTTCCGCGGCCCTTATGGAAAACCGTTCATCATACCCAAAGGCTCGAAAAGGATACTCGTGGTCGGAGGGGGGTACGGAGTAGTCCCCATGTATTTCCTCGCCCGGACCGCCAAAGAAGAAGGCGTCGAAACCGTCGCGGTCATAGGAGGCAGAAGCGTGAAGGACATAATATACGAGAAGCAGCTCTTCACTGTATGCAGAGAGGTCTTCATAACGACCGACGACGGTAGCAGAGGCAAGAAAGGCAATGTGATGGCAGAAGCCTCGTCCTTGATAGAAGGGAAAGGATTCGATTGCGTCTATTGCTGCGGCCCTGAGCGCATGATGCACGCCATAGCAATGCTCTGCAAGGAGCATGGGATCGCTTGCCAGGTGAGCATCGAGAGATATATGAAATGCGGCGTGGGCGTGTGCGGCTCGTGCTCTATCGATGGGAAACTGTGCTGCATCGACGGGCCCGTGTTCTCCGCGGAGGATGCGCTGGCGCTTTCCGAATTCGGCAAAAGGCACCGCGATGCGAGCGGCCTCCTGAAGGATTACTGATCCCATGAAGCTCGTGCATGAAGACGGATATCGAATGTACACGGTCGATGACGCCAGGTTCCCGGCTGAAACATTCATCATAGGATGCGACGCAGCGGCCGATATACTATATAGCCCGCACATCGCAGGCAAGACGCTGCAGGACAAGATGGAGAAGGTCGCGGAGATATTCATCGACGCGGTTGGGAGAACGGTTCTGAAAGGCAAACGCATAAGCCAGGTGAGCGAGGTGGTTTTCCTTTCAGGCGGGCTTTATTACCAGCTCAATCACGGATTCAAGGCACGCTACGGCCAAGCGCTCCCGCAATGCTTCCTGGGGATAAAGAGGCAGCATATCGAAGGCAGCGAGGGCGGGTTCACCGCCGAAGCCACATATGAGAATTTCGAATCGTTGCCGGACAACGCCACAGTGATCATAGGCGACACGATCGCAACCGGCGCGACGCTGCAGAAAGGCATCTTCCACGTGCTGGATGCTTTCAAAGAAAGAGGGTACACTCTGGAGAACATCGTGGTTTGCTCGCTCGCATGCTCCGTTGACGGAGCCGTGAAACTGAAGGAAGTGGAAAAGAGGCTGGCGAGGGATTTCCCCAAGGCGCGGGCGTATCTTTTCGTGGCCGAAGAGCTTTTCCATCTCATGCTTGATGGGACCGACCTGCGGTTTTTCCCCGGCATAATGCCGGATGAGACAAAGGAGCGGATCCTGGACCGGTATGGCGAGTATCTAGGCAGGGAGATGAAATGCGCGGTGTTCGACTGGGGAACGAGATGCAAGAATCCGATAGCCCACTACCATGAATTCCTCGGCTTCGCGGAGGGCATCCAAAAACGCGATCTGGATGGGAAGAGCAGGGGAGTCATCAAGAGGATGGAGTCGGAGACCAAAAAGGCACTGGCGGATCTCGAGAGGCCTCTCTAGCATTCAATATTACTCAATTACTGGTAGCTACTTATAAATAGGTGAACTGGGATAACACTGCATGGGAAACATCGAAAAGGCGGCTGAATCGCTCCGCAAAGGGAACATGGTCGTCATATATGATGGAGACGAGCGCGAGGGTGAGGCCGATCTTTGCATCCATGCCAAGTATGCGAAACCCGCGAGGATAGAGACCCTCAGGAAAGACGGCGGCGGTCTGATATGCCTCGCATTGGAGGGTAAAATAGCCAAGGAGCTCGGGCTTCCATTCTACACCGACATGCTTGGAGGATCCAGGCTACCGATCGCGAAGATGGAATGCACCAAGACCGCTTACGGAGACAAGCCCGCGTTCTCGATCCAGGTGAACCACAAGAAGGTATATACAGGGATAACGGACAATGACCGCTCCCTCACGATAAGAAAGATCTCCGAACTCGTCGGGATAGGTGGAAAGCGTATGAGAGATGGGTTCTTGGCGGGGTTCTATTCGCCAGGCCACGTGTTCCTGCTGATCGGTCGCGGCATCGAAAGAAGACGCGGGCATACCGAGCTCACTCTCGAGCTCGCTAGGCGTGCCGGAATGGATGGCACGATGGTTTTGTGCGAGATGCTCGGCTCCGGGACCGCGCTCACAAAAATCAAGGCAAAAGAGTATGCTAAAAAGAACGGATTCGCATTTATGGAGGGGAAGGAATTATGGCCAAAGTAGGGATAGTCGATACCATGTTCGCGAGGGTGGATATGGGCGCGATAGCGATTGACGAGATAAAAAAGGATTACCCGGACATGCTGCTGGAACGCAGGACTGTCCCCGGCATAAAGGATCTTGCCGTCGAATGCAAGAGGATGCTTGATGAAGGATGCGACGCAGCCATGGCGCTCGGGATGGTGGGTGGAGCTCCGATAGACACCCAGTGCGGACATGAGGCCAGCCTAGGCATACAGCAGGCCAAACTCATGACTAACAAGCACATAATCGAGGTGTTCGTGCATGAGAACGAGGCATGGAGCCAGGCGGAGCTGAAGGGGATCTTCGAGAATCGCGTGAGGAAGCACGCGCATAATGCGGTGCTTCTGGTGAAGGATCCGCAGGCGCTTGCCAAGAAGGCCGGCATGGGCGTGCGGCAGGGGAAGGAAGATGAAGGCCCCATCAAGGAGAGCCAGGCGCCGATGATAGCCTTGGTGGTTTCGAGATTCAACAGCGACCTCACATCAAGGATGGAGAATGCCGCTCTCAAGGCAGCCAAGAAAGCCGGCGCCCGCACGAGGATTGTCAAGGTGCCTGGGGCATTCGACATGCCGCTCATCGTGAAGAAGATGCTGATGGATAAAAGCGTGAACGCGGTCGTGACGCTCGGTGCGGTAGTGAAAGGCGAGACTGCGCATGATGAGGTAGTCACGAAAAACGTCGCCAGGAAGCTCTCGGATCTTTCGCTCGAGTTCAACAAGCCAGTGACGCTCGGGATAATAGGGCATGGGGCAAGCGAGAAGGCTGCCGATGAGAGAGCGGAAGAATACGGAACTAGGGCGGTAGAAGCCGCGTTGATGCTTCTGGATGTGCTAAGATGATAAAGAAGGTTGCAGATGCGTTCCTTCCGACCAGGTATGGCAATTTCAGGGTTTACGCATTCGTGGATGGCAAGAGCGAGCATCTCGCTTTGATCCGCTGCGAGCACGGGTCACACGAACCGATGACGGTGCGGGTGCATTCGAAATGCCTGACAGGAGACACGCTCACTTCGCTGAGATGCGACTGCAGGGCGCAGCTCGAAGCTTCGCTCGAATACCTTGAGAGGAAAAAATGCGGGATATTCATCTATCTTGATCAGGAGGGAAGAGGGATCGGTCTCGCCAACAAGATAAGGGCGTACGCTCTCCAGGACCGGGGAATGGACACCGTAGAGGCTAATCTTGAGCTGGGCTTCAAGGAAGACATGCGCGATTTCTCCCCCGCAGCCAAAATCCTCAAGTACTTTGGGGTCACGAAGATAGCGCTGCTGACCAACAATCCGGCCAAGATATCTGCCCTGAGGAAGCACGGCATCACGATCTCGAAACGGATCCCTCTGATAACCAAGCCGACCAGGTATAATAGATCGTACATGAAAACGAAGAAGGATAGAATGAACCACCTGCTGTGATTTTATGAATGAGCACATGGCTTTGGCTCTGCGCCTCGCGAAAAAAGCCGACCCATACCCGAATCCTAGGGTGGGGGCGGTGCTCGTCAAGGACGGACGTGTGATGGGCTGCGGATACCACAAAGCGCCAGGCAAACCGCATGCCGAGATAGAGGCGATCGAAGATGCGAAACGGAAAAACGGCCCGCGTATCGCCCGGGGCGCGACGCTATATGTCACCCTGGAACCCTGCTCGCACACCATGAAACGGACTCCGCCTTGCACCGAAGCGATAATCAGGGAAAGGATATCGACACTGGTGTTCGCGATGGAGGACCCGAATCCTCTTGTGAAAGGTTCGGGTGTGAAGTCACTGCTTGATGCTGGGGTAGATGTCAAGGGCCCGATAGCGTCTGGTGCCGCCAAGGCAATCAACAGGAGATATATCTCCAACATCTCGAAAAAACCGTTTGTGGTCATCAAGATGGCCATGAGCGCGGATGGCAAGACAGCAACAAAAAGCGGAGATTCTAGATGGATAAGCTGCCCGGAATCAAGGGAACTCGTGCATACGATGCGCTCTCGGTTCGATGCCATCATGATCGGAGCGAACACGGCCAAAACAGATGATCCGGAACTCACATCGCACGGGAAGGGGCGCGACCCTTATCGCATCATCGTAGATGGCTTACTGTCCATATCCACTTCTGCGAAGGTCATCCGTAATCCGGATCATAGAACTATCATAGCGACTACATCCAAGGCGCCGAAAACGAAAATCAGGAGCCTCACCCGCGGCGGTGCGAGGGTCTTCGTATGCGGTCAAAACGAAGTCGATATGGGAAAGCTCGTGCTAGGCCTATCCGCCATGGGGATCAAAAAGATAATGATCGAGGGGGGCAGCAGCCTCAATGCAGCGGCGCTAGATGCCGGCATCGTGGATAAGCTCTATCTTTTCATCGCGCCCAAAATAATCGGTGGAAATGACGCAAGGCCGGTCATCGGAGGCAACGGCATAGAACTGATGGATGAAGCGATTAAATTGGAGAACATGAAGATGAGAAAATTAGGGAAGGACTTCCTTCTGGAAGCTGAAATCAGAAGAGGATGAGCTTCATCCTGCGCTCACGTTCTGATAAACCTCACCGACCTTGTCCACTGCCCTGAAAACGAACCATCCGTCGCTCTCTACGGTGTTGCTCTGATTGATCCATGCCTCGGCAAAATGAGGATAGACCGATGTTTCCGGAGAATACAATATCGTCGGTATCTCCGTGATATTGTACTTCTTGATCAGAGCGCTGCCTTCCGTGGAATTGATATCATACGTGGTGGTGTTCATCACGAAAAGCCCTGCCGAGTCCTCTATGTAGCTGGAAAGACCCGAGACGTTGAAGCATGACGTGCAGCTGCCGTTGACGAGATGGATGGAGTCGATATAACCGCGGATAGTGCGGTTGGCTGCTAGATCCACGTATGGGGGCACGACGTCCCTCAAAACGAACCACCCGTCATCCTCAACGGTTCCGCTCGGCTGAATCGCTTGGGAGAAGACAGGGTACAACCCCGCATCAGGACCCAGGAGTATAGTGGGCAGTTTCGTGATATTATATGCGGTGATCAATTCTTGCGCCTTGGTGCTATTCTCATCCAGATACGAGATGTTGCCGAATGCCATGCTCATGTATTGCCCTGAGAGCGATTGGAAATATATGCTCGTGTTTATGCAGGACTTGCATCCGTAAGGCGCGATACCGATACCTTGCACGAGGCCGACTATTTGCCCGCTGCTGGCATCATAGTAAGGCGGGGGAAGATCCCTGGAGACCATCGCTCCATCGGATTCGACCGAGCCGACAGTGGATTCCCAGCTAGTGGCAAGAGACGGCACTGCAGATGTGTTACCTACTATTATCAGCACTGGCAAACGTGTGATATTGTATTTCGACATGAGCGCCTTGGCTTCGGATGATGACGGATCCGGCGTATCCACCGAGGTAACAGTGAACTGTCCGGTTTCGTTGAATATTGTCAGTGATTGCTCTGCGAGCGTATCGCCGTTAGTGCAGTTATCGCAGTTCGGAGCGCGGATCAATATGAAGCTCACATTCCCTTTCTCCATATTAGGCGCCAGGTTCGCCTGCGGCGGAGACAACGGAGACCCGTTCTGTATCGTGACGGTAGAGTTATACGCCGTAGAGTTCTGGTAAGTCGGAGCCGCAGGCTGCAGAAGGGCGTAGTATATCAGAGACCCGAAAACCAGGCCGGATAACACCCACAATAGGAGCTTGATGTAAGTTTCCATGCTATCACTATGAATTAAGTCGAAGGTGATATTTTTAAATAGTCTACCATAATAAGTTGGATTGACCAAAACCTCATTTTGAATATTGTGATAGGTATGGCAAGCGAGGACGAACTACGGACCAAGATTGAAGAGCTCGAGAAGAAGAAATCCGAGCTCATCGAGCGCATCAAGCAGCTCAACCGACGTATACGGTACAAGAAGTACGAGCAGAAGGCCCTTGAACCTTTCCTTGAACAGACCAAGGATGTCAAAGTCGCGCCGTACCACAAGCAGAAGAGAGCGCTTGAGTTCAGGATATCCACTGCCGCTTACACTCCGAAGATGGAGAAGGATCTGATTAAGCAGCTCCGCGAGGTCGACAAGAAGCTCGACGAGGTACGCGAAGTCGAACGGGCCCGACGCAAAATCAAATACGTCGAACAGGACATCACCGAAGGCGAAGCGGAGATCGTCAAAATCGAAGTTGACCTCAAGGTCATAAGGGACGACCTCAAGAAGCTCTACGACGAGATGAAAACGATCCGCATGACGAGCAGGAAGCAGATGGCAGCCCAGGCGAGAGCCGAAGAGGACATGGTTGCCCTGGGCGACCTGGCGACCATCGAGAAAGAGTGAATTTTTTTATTTTATCTCTTTTATAGCGTCAGCCAGGATCTTTTCGTGGTCTGCACAGAGTTGCGGGAGGTCTGACAGGCTGAACCACTGGGCTTCCCCTGCATCGTCTCCCGCCGCCATCTTGCCCCCGATGCGTCGTACCAGGAAGCCGGCGGCGATTATCTTGCGCGGATCACGCGCAGGATCGGAATAGAGCCCGGTGAGCTTTATTATCTCTATATCAAAACCAGTCTCCTCTTTCATCTCGCGTGCAGCGCATTGTTCTGCCGTCTCATCGCCTTCGAGCCTACCGCCCGGGATAGCCCATTGTCCTTTGAACGGTTCATATGCGCGCTTGATCAGGAGGACCTTGCCATCCTCGACTAGGACCATGTCGCAAGCGAAAGGACGCATGGCTATTGATGCACCTTGACTTCCCAGATGAACTTGCTGCGCGTGGGCACCGCCTCGACCTTGACCGTGATACCGTAACTGTTGCGCTTGATTAGATCGTTCAGATCTTTCAGGATGTTGTCATCCACAGGATCCGTATTCACCCATGAGCAGGATTTCCTAGTCACCACGCAATCTGCGATCACCATCGCATCAGGCTCTGTGATCCCGATACCTATGATATCTGCCTTCACATCTTCGAACTTGGACATGAGAAGCGATTTGACAAATAAGGTTTAAATAATCGAGGACTTTTCGGATTGCACTACGGCAGAGTTGGTAGAGACTGAAAGCAGCAGTTGGGTCAGACGCTGTTGACCTCATCATCGCTTCCGGGAGGGTATAGGAGCCCTATTAGGCCGGAAACTAAGAGGTTGTTCACGTTCATCATTCCCGTATCAATTGCGCTGACGGAGAATATAAACCTGTGGCCTAAGGCTTGATTGCACGGAAAAGCGACAGGGTCTCGAAAAAGAACGCCTCCCGCGCCTCTATGCTGACGCTGTAGCCGAGTGAGGATAGACGCTCCTCAGTCTCTTCCATATCGTTGAGGCTGCTCTGTATCAGAAGCAGGGTCCCCCTCGGCCTGAGATGGCGATCGAACGATGAGAGGAACGGGTCCAGAACCGCCCTTCCGTCCTCGCCCCCATCGAATGCGACATTGATCCCGCCTTCCAGGCGCTCTTCATCTGAAGTAGGAAGGTAGGGCGGATTGAACATTATGGCATCGAAGGATTTCTCCGGGACACCTTTGAATAGGTCGCTCTGTATGAAGCTGGCATTCATTATCCCGTTGCGCTCCGCGTTCTCGCGGGCTATCGCGACCGCTGATGGATTTATGTCTGTACCGAGCACTGAATTCCGCGGATCGGAGCGCGCGCAGAAAAGCGACGCTATGCCGCATCCGCAACCTATTTCGAGTACCTTGCCCCTCAGAGAAGACGCACCGGCTGACAGCATGTAGGAGTCCTCTGCTGGAAGATAGACGTCTTGGGCGGCCCGCAGGGACATGCCTGCGTAAGAAATCTCCATGATATTTATACCCTGCCAACCTTATAAAACACCGAATGGACGACATACTCATCCTTCTTCTGAGGAAAGGGGCGAAATCAAGGCCGGTCAGGATGACCACTTCCGAGATAGGGGCAGGCACAGGGATGTCGCAGCAGAACGCATCCCGCAGGCTCGCTGAGATGGAATCAGAGGGATACATCGAACGCGGCAAGGAAGGGGTGATGATCTCCCCTAAAGGCGTGCAGGAGCTCGCTGGCATCTATTCGTCGCTCCGCCAGGCGTTTGAAGGAGAGAGACTGGAGATGCGGGGGAAGATTGCGAAGGGGTCTGGCGAAGGCAAATATTATCTTTCGCTCTCTGGATACAGGAAACAGATAAAGGAGAAGCTAGGCTTCGACCCGTTCCCTGGAACTTTGAATGTCATGGTCGATGAGAAGAGCATGCCTGCGAGGCAGCAGCTCCGGAGGATGGAGCCATTCGTGATATCGGGTTTCAAAGACGGAGAGAGGACTTACGGGGATCTGTTCGCGTACAAATGCAGGCTCGAGAACCTCGATTGCGCGATAGTGATACCGCTGCGCACCCACCATGGTGCGGATGTCATAGAGGTCATCTGCGCGCAGGATATCAAGAAGACGCTTGGGAAGAAAGACGGGGAATACGTCAAGGTGATCGTCTGATAGCCATCCAAGGAGTCGTCGGACGGGTTAGATACAGCGATGGAAAGCGAGAGTATGCTGTCACTGATGGCGTGAACGAATATTCTGTCTCTACTCCTGAGCACCTCCACCATGGCTCGTGCGTCATCATCGAAGGCGAATTGGCCGGAGATATGAGGATAGCTGCAAAACGCATAATTATCCTAGAGGGTGAGACGGCTGAAGCGGCCTACAGGAAGGTGAAGGAGAACATCCTGCCTTCTTCGGTCGGAGATTCACCGGCATTGCTCAGGGATGATATGACATCCAAGATGTCGCAACGGCTCCGGGAAGCCGCGCTCACCATCCTGGCTGCGAAGATGCTCGGTCGCTCGGTCATGCTGAGGTTCCATGGGGATGCCGACGGCATCTCCGGGGCATTCGCCATCACCAAGATACTGCCCTGCAAAGCATTCCAGCAGAATTCGGCAGCTTACACGGTGAGGGATGCGCTTAGAGACATCGCGGCGATTGGCCAGGAGAGCAGACCCCTCGTGATAATCTTGGATTTCGGATCCGGAGAGAACTGCTCCGAAGGCCTTTCCCTGATCAAAGCTGCGGGCATAGAGTTCCTGGTGATAGATCACCACCCGATTGATCCGAAATTCATCGCTGAAAAGGACCAGACGCACTTGGTCAACCCGTTCCTGTTCGGCAATGATGCATCCAAGTATACCGCAGGATACCTCGCATGCGAGATCGCGGCCATGTGCGGCCTCCCACAAGAACGCGCGCTCGAGCTGGCGAGGATAGCGTGCAGCGGCGATAAGAGCGACATACTGAAAAGCGGCGGCTCGGATGCTAGGAAAGCATTGGTGCTCGATTACCTGGCCGCCCACATATCGTTCGGAAACAACCTCGATTTCTACAGGAACGTCATGGAGAAGCAGGATCTGTTCGATTCCATAGCCGTACAGGCAGATGAAACCATAGAGGAAGCGGCCGCAAAAGCTATCGCCGGGATGAAACGCGTCCGTGGGAAGAAGCTCGACATAGCATACTTCTCGCTCGAAGGCATCGCCAAAAGAGGGGAATGGCCATCGTCGAGCAAGATAACCACCAGGGTCTATGACAAGCTGCGGGCAGAGAACCCCAGGGCGTTGTTTTGCATAGGCTACACGGACCGCTCGATAATCATGCGGCTGAACGATGAAGCGGTGGCCATGGGGCTTAGCGCCAATGAACTCGCAAAATCCATCGCTGCTAGCATGGCCGATTTCTTCGAAGGCGGTGGAGGTCATGCGAAAGCAGGGGCCATAAGGGCGAAATCCGGATTCGCCAAGGAGCTCCTGAACGCGCTCGTGAAACTCGCGTCATCGGCCGACCAGGCCTGAAGAAAGGATTATTAGAATAACCGTGGGTATAGAATCAGGCTAATTGTCGGTGAGATGCATGAAGATAGCGATCAGTGGGTTCGGCAGGATTGGGAAGTCTTTCGTCAGGGCTGCGATAGAGCAGGATGCGCTCGGCAAGGACTTCCAGATCGTCGCGATAAATACGCGCAGCCCGGTAGAACAGCACGCCCACCTTTTCAAGTACGATTCCGTGTATGGAAGGTTCAAGGGCAAAGTAGAAGCCAAGAACGGGAACCTGATCGTGAACGGCCATGAGATAAGATGGATAACCGAAACCGATCCGCTCAAGCTTCCTTGGAAGGAGATGGACGTGGATCTCGTGCTGGACAGCACGGGCGCATTCAGGTCCAAAGCCGACGCCGAGAAGCACATAAAAGCAGGAGCCAAGCTCGTTTTGGTTTCGGCACCCGCTGAAGGCGTGGACGCCACGATTGTGCTCGGGGTGAACGATCATATCGTCAGCAAGGCCATGACGGTGTTCTCGCTCGCATCGTGCACGACGAACTGCCTCGCACCAGTCCTGAAGGTCGTGGATGCCAAATGGGGCATAGAGAACGGATTCCTGAGCACCGTGCATGCGTACACCAATGACCAGAATCTCGTGGATGGCAGCCACAAGGACCCCAGGAGGGCCAGGGCTGGGGCCATGAACATCATCCCGACCTCAACCGGAGCCGCCAAGGCCATAGGGGACGTGATGAAGAACCTCTCCGGGACCATGGACGGGCTCGCGTTCCGCGTCCCGGTCGCATGCGGATCCATGAACGACATGACGCTGCTCCTCAAGAAGGATGCGACGAAAGATGAGATCAACGCCGAACTGAAGAGGGCTTCCGAAGATGAATTGAAGGGCATCTTAGGCTATACGGACGAGGAGATAGTATCTTCCGACATCATCGGAACCTCTTACTCGTCCATCGTCGATTCGAAGCTCACCAAAGTCAAGGGCAGGCTCGTGAAGATATGCGCCTGGTACGACAATGAATACGGATATTCCAACCGTCTCGTGGATTTCATCCGGAAACTGTCCAAACTTTGATGCAATCGATACGTTAATAAAGTTCAAAATCCATATTATACACAGTGTATAATCATGAATTTGGCTACTAGAACACAGTGGGGCAAGCGTTCGGGCACAACGCATGGTTTCGCAGGATCTTTGCTAGTGGAACCCACACTTAGGTTCGCAAGAGACAAGACAGTGGAATCGGCTCTCCAGAGCAAATCGGCGGTTGAAAGGAAGGAAGCCGCAGAAACGCTCGGCAGACGGCACAAGATTGGATCATATACGCACTTGGTCCTTGCGCTCGAAAAGGAGCACAACCACGAAGCCAAGATCGCGATACTAACTGCCTTGAAACGCATCGGCGAAGCCAACCATCCTGAAGCGGAGCGGAAGACGCTCAATCTCGGGTTTCTGCCGATACAACGTTTCATGAAGGAGAATATAGCTAACCCGGCACTCATCGAGAAGGCCCTGGAAGCTTTCGGCTACACGGCATCGGATGATGACGACGTCTTATCCGCAAGTAAAGAGATAGCAAAGCTTGCGGGTGACGGCCACCATACGAAGTCCGTCAGATTGGCTCAAAGCTTCGGTACGGAGCTTTTGTGCCTGCACTGATTTATGGGACCCCGCCGGCGCTCCGTATTATTGTGTATATCCTATCCAGAACCTCGCGGCATCTTGCCGCACCCAGGAAATCCCTCACCAGGTTCCGATTGAAATGCTTATCCATCTCTTTCCTGGCTATCTCTTCCACTTCCTTGTAGGTGGCTGATGGGCCAAGACGGTAAATCCGCTTAGAACTCATCGCATCTATGGAATCGCACAGACCCGCGACTCTAGCGCCCAGATCGATTGCATCCCCCACAAGCCCGCGCGGATACCCATTGCCTGAGAATTTCTCCTGATGCGCGAACACCACTCCCGCTATAGCTTGCCCATGCGTCCAGATGGGGTTTTCCTCGGAAGATAGTCTATCCACCAAGCGAGTGATGATGCGGCTTCCATACTCGGCATGCTTGTTGATGGCTTTTTGCTCCGTATCGCTCGGCTTTCCGGCTTTCCTCAGGATGCTCCCGGAGACCCCGGATTTCCCGATATCATGGAGCAGTGCTCCGAGCATGATGACGGCGCGTTCGTCGCCTTGGACCCCCCTGGAATTCAGGATGATATCTGCATATTGCATGCTTCGGTACTGGTGCCCGTAATAAGTGTAGCAAGTTCTTTCCGACACATCTAGATACGGCATCAGGATTGACGCGGATTTCTCTATCGTATCGATATCCCAACCGAGATCAGCTGTCAATCTGCAGTATTCTCCGGTGGCTTTTGTCAGAATCCGTATGCGCTCCTTCATCATGCGCAGCGCCAATTCCATCTTCTGATTATCCGGTTCGCTGCGACCAAGCCACACATCATCGGCCAGATTCACCAGGCATTGCGTTGTAAATGTCTTACCGAGCCTTAAAAATTTCATGCTCGATGTGAGCTGGCCGCCACTAGGCTCCGAGAGCCATTTGTCAAGAAGGAGTTCTGGTTTCTGGATGCATCTCTCCGCATGCTTTGGGATACGATGCGCTTCTGGGGTCGTGCGGCGAGAATTCATATCATCACTTGGAATATTGGTGTCTTATGATATAATATTATGTTGTAAGATATTTAAACCGCTCGAAAAATCGGAAACACGGATGTGATGAGTATTTATAAGATTTTTCCTCGCAATAGGGTTTGATGGCAATCGGATTGGAGATACTCGCTTCAAGCATAGAGCAGTTTCTCTTGACAATCGGTCCCGTGATTTCTATTATCCTTATCGTATTGGGCGGCATAGTCTATGGCCTTGCCCAGACCCAGCCTGCGGATATGCGAGGAAAATGGCAGACCGCGGCCATAAGCATGTTCATCGGAGGCATAATAATCGCGGTCGTGACCGGAACCGCGGATCTCATCCAATCGACATCCGCTGCAGCTCTCAAACCGGTCTGATTTCTCTTGTTCTGATGATAGATTCAGCCTTTGGCAGGTCACGTCGGATTTCCGCGGAAATGAACCCTCTCAAGCTATTTATAGGACCCTTGAGTTAATCCTACTAGTGTATACCTATGATGTAAGTATATACTAATGGGTGAAAAAATGAAGAACGTGGAAGTGAAGCTCGACGATGAAGGCTTCGAAGAGATGGAAAGCGGAAAAGAACCCGAAAACGGTGGGACTGGAAGCACGCCTCCTGAGCCGCCATCAGGGGCGAACAGGCCTGACTTAAGGGTGGTCCAGGCAGACCGCGACAAGGACGGGAAACCGCTTTATGTGAACGTAGGCGGCATGTGGAAGAACATATCCCGCAACGGCAAGGAATTCTATGTGTTGAGGATCGGACAGCTCAAGCTGCTTGTATTCCCCAATGACAGGAAATGAATAGATTGCGATGATGAAAACGGGGAAGATTGTTATGTCAGACGACAAGAAGAAAAAATACTATAAGGAATTGGAAGACCTCCCAGGAGTCGGCGAAGTGACGGCAGAAAAGCTGAGGCAAGCCGGATTCGGTGAGTTCTCTGCGATAGCAGCGGCATTGCCGCACGAGCTTGCCGAAGTGGCAGGCATCAGCGTGGAGTCGGCAAAGAAAGCGATTGAAGCCGCAAAAAGCACGGTGGATATCGGATTCGAGACGGCGGAGGATGTCTACGAGAGGAGGAAGAGCATAATCAGGATAAAGACCGGATCCACCGCACTTGATGATCTTCTCGGAGGCGGCATCGAGACTATGGCCATAACCGAGATGTACGGGCGTTTCTCGAGCGGCAAGAGCCAGTTGGGATTCCAGCTAGCGGTGAATGTGCAGCGGCCTGTAGACCAGGGTGGACTCGCTGGCGGAGTGCTGTTCGTAGACACCGAAGCGACATTCAGGCCTGAACGTATCGTCCAGCTCGCAGAGGCGCAGGGCATGGACCCGCAGGCTGTCCTGAAGAACATCCAGGTGGCCCGGGCCGAGAACAGCGACCACCAGATGATACTTGTGGAGAGGTGCGAAGAAATAGTAGAGAAGCATAATATCAGGCTCGTCATAGTGGATTCCCTGACATCGCATTTCCGATCGGATTACCTGGGAAGGGGAGCGCTCAGCGAACGGCAGCAGAAGCTGAACAAGCATGTGCATGACCTCCAGAGGATGGCCGAGAAGTTCAATCTCGCGGTGTATGTCACCAACCAGGTCATGGACAACCCAGGCATACTTTTCGGAGACCCGACAACGCCCATCGGCGGCCATGTCCTCGCGCATATGTCCACTTACCGCCTTTATGTGAGGAAGAGCAAGGAGGACAAGAGGATAGCGAGGCTCGTGGATTCCCCGAACATGCCTGAAGGAGAGGCGGTGTTCAAGGTCACTCCAAAAGGTGTGACTGACTGAAGGTTTCCACGAAATCCTAGAACCAATACCAACTTCTTTTTATATCTTTTCTAACAATAAAACGCCATGAGTCCCAGCGCCTCACCATCCGACAGGAGATTTAATCCTAAGATAAGGAACATGGAACGATACACCCTTAGAGAAACGGATGTGAATCCTGCCGCGGAAAGAGCGGCAAAGCAAGGACTTCCGGTAATCGAAGGTAGGCTCGGTGACGCCACTGCATTCGGCCTTTCACGACCAAAGAGGCTGGCTGAACTTTTAAGAGAAGCGTGTGAGAAGAATCTTGGTTACGCGCCGGCGCGTGGCCTCTTGGCGTTGAGGGAAGAGCTCGCAGAACGTCATTCTGAATACGGCGTAGACCCAGACCACATATTTGTCGGTGCGGGCATAAGCGGGGTCGTGCGATCGATTTTCGATGTCCTGCTTGTCGAAGGAGACGAGGTCGCGATTCCCGAGTATAGTTATATCGTCTATCTTGCGGAAAGCACGCGGATGGGCGCGACAATCCGGAACATATGCCTCGAGGATGATGGGCAGATAGATGTCGACCATCTGAAAAGCAAGATAAGTGAAAACACCAAGGTGGTCGTACTTACCACAGTAGGCAATCCGTTAGGGGTGGCGATAAGAGAGGACGTTTTTACTGAGGTCATACGCATCATCAACGAAAAAGAAAGGGAGTACGGGCACCCGATATATCTTATCGCTGACACCATATATGAGAAACTCCGGGCGAAAACGACACCACTCGACCCGATAGCCATTTCTTGCAGAGAAGGAAGGATTGGGCCAACAATCCATGTCAATAGTTTATCCAAATTGTATGTGAGTCCGGGTGAACGACTTGGATGGGCAAAGGTTTCGTGGGGAAAGGATTTCGAAGAACAACAAGCGCAGTTCCTGCGGTTCATGGTCAATGTGATGCAACCGACTCTAGGTCAAGTCCCTACGCGTATCCAATGGGCATTCGCTCAATACCTTATGGAAAGGAGAACCAATCCAACCGCGAGGGAAGAGCATGAGAGATTCATCCAGGATATGAGCGATGAAGTCCATAGACGCGTGCTTGCGTTCGTGAATGAACTTGTGAGGATACCCAATGTTGTGTTCCCCCGGTACTATCATGGGAAAAACGGCCCCGGCTATGACTTTGAGCCCGTCCACGAATCGTATTACACCCTCTGGGGGCCTGACCATGCGCTCAGGAGGAGAGGCAATCTGTCTCTCGCAAGGGAGCTTGCAGATTTCCTGATAAAAAAACAGATGACTGTGCTTCTCGGAACGCCTGGAGATAGTTTCCTAGAGGAAGGCCTTCGCGGCCGCGGCCAGGAGTATATGAGAGTGGTGGCCCTCTTTGATGATGAGAACCGAGCGAGGGCGATTGAAGGTATAGCCGCGTATATGGAATCCCTCAAAAGATGATGCACTTCCTCTAAGAAGAAGCGATATATACTTTGTCTGCATCTTGTAATCGAGGTGCGTTTATGGGAATAATCGCTGAGTTCAAAGAATTCCTTGCGGAGTACAAAGTCGTCGGGCTCGCAGTGGCTTTCATAATTGGAGCTGCTGTGACATCACTGGTTACTTCTCTCGTGAACAACATCATCATGCCGGTCGTCAAGGTCATATTGCCCTCCGGAGACTGGCAAACGTCCACGATCTCGATCGGGCCGGTGAATTTCGCGGTCGGGGCCTTCCTAGCAGCATTGATCAATTTCGTGATAATAGCGTTGGTGGTCTTCATGATCGCCAAGATGGTGCTCAAGGAAGAGAAGGTCGCGAAAAAGTAGCTTTTTTTCTTAATATTTTTCCTGCTGGCTAGGCTCTGAGTTGCATAGAAGCAAGGATATTGAGGTGGTAGTGGATGAAGCTTAGGGCAGCATCTAAGATATGCGTCAGCGTAGCCGAAACGAATACCGATTCATTCGTGAAGTCCCTCATGAGGCTCCAGGCATATGGGATGGAACTTGCTGAGATAAGGATTGACGCCCTAGAAGCATCGGAACGGACCGGAGAGAATATCAAACGCATATTCAACCAACCGATAAAGCTCGTAGCTACATGCCGACTCGATCAGGCATATGAAAACGTACGGAAGAACCTGCTCCTTGCGGCAGTCGGATGCAAAGCTGCTTATGTGGACATAGAGGTCGGAGCTCCGGAGATTTACCGGGCAGAAATCTCATCGGCGGCCAGTGTCGCTGGTTGCAAAACCATAATCTCGTATCACGATTTTGGCAAAACACCTTCGCGAGAGGAACTCGAACGCATTGTGGAGCGATGTTTCGAAAGCGGTGCTGACATCGCTAAGATATCCTGCATGGTCAATTCAGCAACGGACAGTGCAAGACTGTTGGGTTTGCTTGGGCATGGACGGCCTTTGATCGTTTCAGGCATGGGAGAGAAGAGCAGATTGGTGAGGATAATGGCCCCATTGCTTGGCAGCGAGTTCACATACGCTTCAATCGAAACAGGCGGGGAGACGGCCCTAGGCCAGATGGATATGCTCGAAGTCAAGAAGCTTTTGGAGGATTTCATACGAACTGGATGCTATGTGCCGGAATAGCGCCTAGGAAAAGGAAAACGGATTAAAACTTTAACTGGGAATCGCATTCCATGAGAACCCTTATGATACTCGCCTTAATGTCAATGATCATGCTCGGATGCGTAGCTAACACGGCACAGCAAAATACGAATCAGACTAATCTATCGAATGGTAGCACCCAACCAATCAATGCATCCACCACGCAAACAAACCAAGTGAATAAGACGAATATACCGCTCAATATAACGAGGCAGATCGTCGGGAACGTGTTGACTACAGATACGAAAAATCCGGTTCCACCGCATTACGATTTCAGAAACAATACCACCCCAGACGGCAGACCGATCGTCTACTTTTTCTATTCACCCCACTGCAGCGCCTGCCAAGCGATATTGCCGGTAATAGGCGAACTCAAAACAAAATTCGCCACAGTTGAATGGCTAGAGTACGACATCACGACCCAAAACGGCACATTGGCTTACCAAGAGTACGCGAAAGAGATGAACTTGAGCCCGAAACAGGAAATGGTGCCCCAGGTGCTTGTGAACGGGACTATTATCACTGATAGGTTCCACATCAATGATACTCTCGGACCCGTACTTGGAAATATCACCGCTTCCTGAAGGCGCGCTTTACCTTACGCACGAGCGACCCCCAGGGGGTCTTCTCATATTCTATCTCCCTAGCAGCGAATTTCAGGAATTCTTCTAGGTCCTTTTTCCTGCCAGCCATTGCATTCCAGTCCGCCACAATCTCGATGTGCCGGTCCAATTCCCACATGGTATCCGCTACCATGCGTTTCTGCTCTTCGGTCCAGATCAACCGGGCGAGGTTGGTTTTAGGGCATCTGATCTGATCAGGTTTCAGCGACCCGTTTTCAAGGTATACATACGGGTATGCAAGGCAGATGCCGGGTTTGGCATCCTGAACGGAGCATTTGAGCTCTGCGCTGTCTTCGAAGAATACGCAACTGCCGCCGCTATGGATAAGCGTCATCTTGATATCTTCTCCAGATATGGAAATCGGCACCGCGTCATCTTCGCGTGTGTAATGCATGATGATGTAATCCGATAGCGGCCCCTTCTGAGATAGCGCCAACCTGAAAACATCGTAAACAGTGAGCTCCGGGTAGAATGAGCAGCAGGAACCGGGGCAACCAGCGCATAATGAGGCGTTCTTGCCCAATGGATTCTGGCTCGGAACGATTGGTGAAATGGAAACATTCTGGGGTCTTTTCGGCTTTTTGGCCGTTTTTCCTTTCAAACCCATGGAACTTATTCGGACGGGAAAATATTAAATCCTGTGAGGGGACATTAAAGAGATGAAAATAGTGAATTTTGATCGCAAAACCGGCCAGATGAAGATAAAGGCCGATACTTTAGACGACCTCTGGCACCTCGACAAGATAATAGCTCCAGGCGACGAAGTCGAATCCCACAGCCTCAGGACATACAAGGTTGGCACTAAAGAGGAGAAGAAACCAGTCACGATCAGGGTGAAGGCGGAACGAATTGAGTTCGCCAAATCGGCCAACCGGCTCCGGATCCTAGGCACCATAGTGTGGGGGGAGCCAGAAGAATACATCCAGCTTGGGAAGCACCACAGCATAGATCTGGAGGTAGGCGGGCAGATAAAGGTCATAAAGCAGTGGAAGAAGCACGAGTACGACCGGCTCAAGGAAGCCGAGAAGGAATCGCTCAGGCCCAAGATACGTATAATCGTGATGGATGAGGAGAAAGCGCTGACCGCGATGCTCCGGGCGTTCGGAGTGGAATATGGAGCTGAGTTCTACAGCTCTGGCAGCAAGAAAGATGATAATTACGAAAAGTCCGAACTAGACTATTTCGGTAAGATAACGTCCGAGATAGAGAGGCACCCCGAGAAATTCGTGGTCGCTGGACCAGGTTTCGCGAAAGACAACCTGAAGAAGTTCATCTCCCATAAGAAGCCGGAGCTCCTCAAGCGCATCGTGTTCGAGAGCGTAAGCTATGCAGAGAGAAGCGGTGTGAATGAATTGTTCAAGAAAGGCGTCATAGAGAGGATCATGGGCGATGAGAGATTCGAGAAAGAGATGAAGCTCGTGGAAGAGCTGCTTGTAGAGATATACAAGGAGACCGGAAAAGCCGCGTATGGCATCAAGGAAGTGAAAAAAGCCGCCGAAGCCTTTGCCATAGACAGGCTGCTTGTTTTGGATGAGTATCTCAGGTCAGACAAGGAAGCAGAAGCCGTGGTCGATATAGCTGATCGGAACAAGGCTGAGATTATCGTGGTGTCCTCAGAGGGGGATGCCGGGGCGAAGTTGAAAGGTTTCGGAAAGATAGCCGCGTTGCTTAAATTCAAATTGAGGGAATGAATCATTTCGGCTCTGCGGACTTTTTGTTAGCGAGACGGATCGCTTCGTGTATCGCCTTGTTAGTCTTCTTTTCGTCAAGCATCTTCAAACCATCTTCAGTCGCACCGCCAGGGCTCGCAACCGTTTCGATGATGAGCTTGGTTGGCCATCCGCTAAGCATCATCTTCCCGGTCCCGATCATAGTCTGGGCTACCGCCTTCGAGGCGAGCTCTTCGTTCAATCCTTGCGCGACAGCTTCGTCCACCATCGCTTGAGCAAGGAACGCCACGAAAGCCGGGCCCGAACCCGATACGGCTGCCAGGGGGTCTAGATGGCTTTCATCAGTCCTCATGCACATGCCGAGATAAGAGAATGCGGTGAGGAACGGTTTGACCTTCTTCTCGTTTTCTGGATGCAACGCATATGCGATCACTGCTTCATTCGCTTCTGCGCATATGTTCGGCATTATACGTATGACTGATTTGGCGCCCCACGATTCCATAGTTCGTATGGACACGCCCGAAGCGCAGGATATGATCAGCCGGGCGTCTCGGACCTGCTCTATAACGTCTTTCAGATGCTCAGGCTTCACCGCAACCACTACTATCTCGCACTGTGAGGCATTAGCCAGATCCTTTTCTGGTTTGGCTCCTGTCTCTGCAGCTACGGATAAGACGCGCTCGTATTCTCTATCTATCAGCATTACTTCGTGGGCCTTGGAAAACACCCTGGCAAAGACGCTTCCGAGCCTACCAACACCTACAATCGCGATTTTCATCTGCAACGACCGCTAGCATGCGACAGGCACGCCCATGAATACGATGCGCATATAGAGCGCGAGCTTGCGGAGCGTGGTCACGTATGCCCGCTTGGCGAAAACTTCGTATCGGTTCTCCTCTATCACGCTCAATATCTCTCGGTAAAGCGTGAAGCAGAGCGCAATCACCATCCTGACCTCGCTGTGGATCGCCGCGAGGACTTTTACCGCCTCGTGGTAATAGCGGCGAGCGCGCGCCACCTGGAATTTGATGAATGATATGAAATCCGCACCGCTTATGCGCGAGATGTTCTGCGTGAGCAGGTCCTCTTTGGTCAGACCGAACCGCTCGAGCTCTTCTGTGGGGAAGTACACCCGACCCATCCTGGCGTCTTCCCCTACGTCGCGCAGTATGTTCGTGAGCTGCATCGCTATGCCTAGTTTGGTCGCGTATCTCTTGGCGGTTGGCGTGATTGGGTTTATCCCAAGGATATGGAGGAGCATGAGCCCGACTATAGACGCCACGCGGAAGCAGTACCTGCGCAGCTCCCTGAATGTCCGGTACTCTTTCTTTTCTATATCCATGCTCACCCCGCGTATGAGTTCTAGAGGGTAACGAATCGGGATGTTGTATTTTTTCATCACATAGATGAATGGGTTGAGAACCGGATCGGATGAATGCCCGGCCCGGAATGCTTCGAGCAAATGCTTCCTCCAGTCGCTGATGAGCATGCGCTGGAGTTGCGGTTTGCCTTCATTGTCATCTACGAGATTATCCGTCTGCCTGCAGAACGCGTATATAGCATGGAATGCCTTGCGACGCTCCCCTTTCATGAATCTGGAGGCGAAATGGAATGTCTTCGATCCCTTCCTTATGCTGTCCTCAGCGAATCTGAATTGCGCTTCCAGCTCCTTCTTATCGTCCATTTCAATCTCAATAGTAATCTTCCAAGAAGGGTTATTATTGATATCGTCAATCGCCGATATAGGTTTTACCACACTTCTATCGCTCCGGCATATGATTATAAATTTCCAGAGACACATCAGCGACATGCCCCCGGCAGTGGAAGTGAAAGATCTCGTGAAAGTAATCGATGAGAGGATAATAGTCGACAGGATATCATTTTCCGTGCCGGATGGCGAACTTTTCGGGCTGCTCGGCTCTAACGGCTCTGGGAAGACGACCGCATTCAACATGCTCTCTGGGGTCATGGCACCGTCATCCGGGAGCATCCGCATTCTCGGGCATAACATAACTGATAGGGATTTCGTAGAGCGCCAGGTGGGGATGGTCACGCAGAACGATTCGTTCTATGAAACGCTCACAGTCAAGGAGAACTTGAGGTTCTTCGCATCGCAGTTCGGCGTACGCAAAGACGAGACCGAAAACCGCATGAAGAAACTGCTCGATCAGATGAAGCTATCTGAGAAAGGCGACTCGATGGCCTCCAGGCTCTCTGGCGGCATGAGAAAGAGGCTCAATATGGCCTGCTCCCTCATGCACGATCCGAAAATAGTGTTCCTTGATGAGCCGACCGTCGGGTTGGATCCGGTAGTCAGGCATGAGGTATGGGAGGTCGTAAAGGGTCTCCATGCTGAGCACAAGACGATCATACTCACATCTCATTACATGGATGAGATAGAATATCTTTGCAGCAGGGTGGCCATCATGTTCGCGGGCCGCATAGTCGCGGGCGGCACTCCGCAAGAGCTGAAGAGCAAATACAAGCTCAAGCAGATGGAAGATGTGTTCGCATATCTGATGAAACCAGAGGAATTGATATGACAATCCTGTCTACAATCCATAAGGAGATGCTGGAGGTATCGCATGACCGGACCATGCTCGCGATCCTCATCATCTTCCCGATATTCATCATGCTTTTCATGGGGAGCTCGTTCACTTCCATGCAGATAAACGGCCTTTCTATAGGTGTCGTCGGGCCTCAGAACACCACATTCTCGCAGATGCTCTTTTCAGGGCTGAATGGATCGAAGGCGTTCAAGCTGCAATCTTACGATTCGGAATCTGGGGCCATGGACGCGTTCAGGAACGGCCAGCTCAAGGCGGTCATAATCGTACCGGATAATTTCGATGCCGCGCTCCGGCAGGGGAATGGCTCCACGATAAGGATTGTAGTGGATAACTCGGACCTGGAACTGGAGCAGTCCATCATGGCTGCTATGTCTTCGGTGGTCCAGGCATCCTCAGCGGATATGACCAAGGCATATGTAACTAGTGCATGGCAAGAGCTCGGAAATCTGAGCGATTCGGCTGCTGTGCTCGGACAGGAAATGGCTGCGAGCAGCACGAAGATGAATCAGACCAAGGCCGACCTCCA
>CAWDQD010000030.1:0-16281 GCA_963804385.1 uncultured Microcaldota archaeon | reverse complement strand
GGGTGAAAGTAAGTAAAGGATGAGCAAGCCCTCCACATCGCATATGAGGACATCATACGGAGCAGGGACGAACCAGGTGGATGGGGTATTCGTTCAGATGATGGCCCGCAAAGGGGTCAAACTCATCGTAGGTGGGAAAAAGACCCGCAATTCGGCCACATGATCGTCCTTGGTCTAGGTGGCATATACGTAGAGATATTCAGGGATGTCAGCGCAAGGCTATGCCCCATCACCAGCGAAGATGTCGATGAGATGATTGCCGAGTTGAAATCACACCCGCTCTTGGAAGGAGCACGCGGGGAGAAACCGATCAACAAGAAGGTTCTGGAGCAGCTAGTGCTCCGAGCATGCAAATTCATGGCACAGGAAGACATAAAGGAGATGGACTTGAACCCGGTGATATTCGACGAGAATGGTTGCGATATCGTAGATGCGCGTTTCAGCAGGTAATCTTTATGGATAAGATAGTCAAGAACCTGGATCATATCTTCAAACCAAAAGTGGTGGCCATCATAGGAGCCTCTGCGACGCCCAATAAAATAGGGAACATATTGATCAAGAATTTCTATGACGCTAGGTTCCATGGCAAGGTATGCCCCGTCAATCCTAAGTATGATGAGATAATGGGGTACAAATGCTATCCGAATGTAGGCAGCATCCCCGGTAACGTCGATTGCGTGATTATCGCCACCCCGGCAGAAACCGTCCCGGATATCATGGAGGAATGCGCGAAGAAGAAGGTCGGCGGAGTCATAATATTGAGCGGGGGGTTTGAAGAGGTAAAACGCGATGACCTAGCACAGAGGATAAAGGAGATCGCGGTTAAGAATGACATCCCGCTCGTGGGCCCGAATTGCCTCGGCGTGTTCAATCCATACACCAAGATAGATAGCATTTTCCTTCCGACTTACAAGCTCGAGAGACCCAAAGTCGGTGGGGTCGCGTTCATAACGCAGAGCGGAGCGGTCGGATCCACTGTGATGGACCTGGCGGCATATTATGGGTTGGGCATCTCAAAATTCATATCATATGGAAACAGCACGGTGCTAGATGAATCGGATTATCTCGAGTATCTCATGCATGATAAAGATACGGAAATAATCATACTTTACATAGAGGGGGCTAAGGATGGGAGAAAGCTTTTCGAGACGATGAAAAAGGTCAATTGCATCAAACCGATAATAGCTCTAAAGGCAGGCCGTGCTAGCGGTGGAGCCGCTGCGGCACGCTCGCATACTGGGAACATAGCTGGGAGCTATATGGCTTACCAGGCCGCCTTCAAGCAAGCCAAGGTAACCGAAGCCAACACCTTAGACGAGGTATTCGAATTCGTGAAGATATTCAACCAGCCAAAGCCTAAAGGGAAGCGCGTGGCGGTAATAACCAATGGTGGTGGGATAGGTGTTTTGACAGCCGACGCTGTCGAAGCGGAAGGCCTCCAAATCGCGCAATTCAGCGAAGAGACCAAGGCGGGTTTGGCCAAGATCCTCCCATCATACGGAAATGTCGCGAATCCCTTGGACCTTGTCGCTGACGCTGGTGTGGAAGCGTACGGCAAAGCCATAGACCTAATGATGGCGGATAAGAACGTGGATGCTCTTTTGATAATCATCCTCACACAAACCCCACCCATAGATGAGAGGATAATCTACGTCCTTTCGAACGCGGTGGATAGCAAGAAGAAGGCGATCGCGACCATTTCTATAGGAGGCACTTACACAGAAGCGTACAGGAAGATATTGGAGGGTAAAGGAGTCCCGAGCTATAATTCCCCTAATTCGGCTGTCAAAGCCATGGAACGGCTCATGACATACGCGAAGTATTGCGAGCGGCCCTAGAAAAAATGAATATTCAACGAGTCGGAGTTCTAATTCTTGGTTAGGACAGAGAGGGCACACTTCCACTAATAAGGTGATGTTGTTTGTTTATAGTTTTATGTAACCATAGTTACATAGATAGGAGATAGATTCGAGATTGTTTCGATAGCGAGGTGGATTGAAGATGCTTATAATTTACGTGTACGATCTGAATGCGAAGAACAAGAAAGCGTTCAATCGCACAAAACGGTTGTTTTACTATCATATCAATAGGCTTCCACTGAAGAAAGAGTTGTGGAAAACCAAATCCGCCTTGGCAGTCAAACCGAATATGGAGAAGATGATGGACTCTTTCTTCAAACGTTTCGGCAAATCTGTCATAGTATATAAGATCACAGCTGAAAAAATAGAAGAGTTGGATTAGTGGAAGTATGGGGTCTCTCACTCCAATTCTAATTCACATAGATATACGTCGAAATCCAGACCGAAACGATTCGCCACATCTTTTCTAACCTTCCCGAAAACACCCGGAATCGCCTTGGTTTTACCTTCGTTTGAGGAAAAGATCGAACAAGAGCATGAAAGCTCGCTTTCAAACAAGTCCGAAGCCTGCCTGGTGAGTTCGAACGTCACACCTGGTTTTGCCGTTATCTGCGCAGCAAGCGTCTGCAGATATCCTTTCACAGAAGAGAAATCGAGCTTCTTATCTATAATGCCGAAAACAAGCCGTTTCCCCAATTTTCCTTTGTCATAAACGATTCCTATCTCATAGAATTTCTGGGGGAGTCCTTTCATCTTATTAGTCGAGAAAACCCCAAGGAGGTCAGCGACCAGATTTGGTCGGACTACGGTGTAGTCTACTGTTCCCGGATTGGAGATCTCCAACGCATCGCCGTTATACCCTACAGAAGCGAGTTTTTCCTTGTTCGTGAGTATGAATGTCTTGGTTTCCAGGAAGCCCATACCCTTCATAGTATCGTCGATACGATCGAACTTGCCGAGTACCGATCCAACCGAGAAGAAATCCGGAAGCGTGTATTTGAAATTATTATACCCATAAGCGATGGCGATATCCTCCATGATATCAACCCAATTAATCACGTCGGCACGGTATGGTGGCACCAATACTTTGCCGCTCCGATATCCATACCCCATGCGTGCCAGCAATCCAACCATTTCTTTCTTACCCAGTTCTATACCTAGGGTCCTATTGATTCTTTTCACATCCAACGGCATCCGGCGTTCATCCAGATCCGGCATCAGGATTTTTTCCTTGCCATACTCTACTGCGACCTCATATATGGTCCCTCCCATATCAGCAAAAGTGCAAACGAGTATGTTTAAGGCGGCGTTGCATGCATTGAGGTCGTTTCCGGTCACTTCGATGAATATGTCCTTAGTGCTATCATCAATCCTGCCGGTCTCGTCTGAATTTACTATCGGTATGAGCGCCATTATTTTCTCATTGGCGTCCACGAAAACCGTATATCTCTTGAAATTCTTAATCAAGTGGCCGTACTGCTCCCCTTTCTTATGCTTTTCAAGTATCTCGTTGGCATCCATTTCCTTCTCGAACCCCAACGGTATGTACCTGATTTCATCGGGCTTCATAGTAGTGTATCTTACCGGGAAAGTGATTGCTTTCATAGGATATAAGCCGAGCCCGAATCTTTTGACCTTGCGCCCCAGTGTTGCGATGAGTTTTTCCTGGAGCAATACCACATCCCGTATCCGCTCATCATTGAATTTCAGGTCTTTGACGACTGCGCATGCCGTGTATGGTCTGACGGTAGCTACCGAAGGATCGACAATGACTGAATAGCCGGATTTTTTTGCGGTATAAGCGCGGCGTTCTTTCCCATGATACGCTTTGAGCGCTCGTGAGAGGCCTTCCATGGAATACCAATCCGGTCGGTTCGGCGTCAGTTCCGTTATTATCTTCTTGACCTCCGGTTCATATTCAGAAGGTGCGCCGAGCTCGTTGAGGGAATCTATCATCTTCTCGAGCGGAAGATCGATAAGCCTCTTCATCTCTTCATAAGGATATTCCACGACAACCATGATCTCCCTCATTCAGAATCTTTTACGTGCTTTGCGGCTTTGTCCACATACCCGGAATTGTATTTTCCGGTCAGGCAAGACGAGCAGATCGGGAGCCCTATGGCATCCTTAAGCGCCTCGAGTGATATGTACACCAGACTATCGGCACCCAGCTCGCGTCTTATGCTATCCACATCCTTCTTGTTCGCTATTAACTCTTTGTAACTGGACATGTCAACTCCATAGAAGCACGGGGCCTTTATAGGCGGACAGGTTATCCTGAGGTGGACCTCTTTCGCACCAGCATCCCTGCACAGCGCGACTATGCCTCTCAACGTGGTGCCGCGAACGATGCTATCATCGACAAGCACGATGGATTTGCCGTCTATTATGTCCTTCACGGGGTTGAGCTTAAGCCCCACCGCGTTCGTCCGCTTTTCCTGATCCGGCATTATGAATGTCCTTCCGATATACCTGTTCTTTATCAACCCCTCTTCGCATGGTATTTTCAAGGCGGTCGCGAGGGCCGCGGCCGCGATACGGGATGTATCTGGCACGGGAATGACGACGTCTGCCTTTAAAGGGGATTCTCGCGCCAACGCCTCCCCGAGCTTTCTCCGTACGGAATAGACGCTCTTGCCGTCGAGCTGCGAATCCGGCCTTGAGAAATATACGTATTCGAACATGCAATGGTGCGCGCTTTCAACCGCGAGCTGTTTTTTCGAGATTTTGCCTTTTTCATCCAGCGTGATGAATTCCCCGCCGTGTATGTCTCCGACATAAGGGATGCCGTTTACGTCGAGCGCGACCGTCTCTGATGCGAAGCATATGAATCTTTCGTTCTCCCCCCACAGTAAGGGGCGGATGGCAAATTTATCCCTGAACACGAGCATCCTTTTTCCGGAAAGCGCGGTCACTGAGAAAGCCCCTTCGATGCGCTCCATCATGCTTCTGACGGCGGCTTCGTCATCCTTGGCTTGCTTGAGCATGAAAACCATTACTTCGGAATCTACCGTGCTGGTGAATCTGAAACCTTGGCCTTCCAATTCTTTTCGAAGCTCATCGGAATTGGCTATGTGCCCATTGTGCGCTGCGGCGAAGCTTTCGAAAACCATGGGTTGCACGTCGCACATATTGCATTCGCCAGAAGTGGGGTATCTGGTGTGACCAATGCCGATTCGCCCCTTTACACGGAGGTCTTCCGGCCGGAATATGCCATCCACCAGGCCGATGCCTCTTCGCGCCTGTATGTTTTTCCCGTCATGCACTGCAAATCCTGCAGCATCCTGCCCGCGGTGCTGGAGAGCGACCAGGGCGCGATATAAGTACGGCGCGACGTCTTCACCGGTTTTGGAATAGATGCCCACTACACCGCACTCTTCGTGCTTCTCGTCGCTATGCTGGCTAAGGATGCGTACGACCATATGTTATATCTGTTGAAACCGGTTTTAATTGTTTTCAATTTTGGCGTATCGCTTAGCCTTTTAAACGGCCGTCGACAATAATGTTTTAGGTGTGATTCTCATGAGAAAAGTCGCAATCATAGGGGCAGGCATGACTACTTTCGGCGAGCATTGGGAGCACGGCTTTAGAGACCTCGTCGTAGAAGCTGGTCTGCGTGCAGTGACGGATGCCGGCATATCTGGAGACAAAATCGACGCCGGATTCATCGGCACGATGGCCTCAGGGCGCCTCATCGGCCAGGAGCATATCGGGGCCCTTATCGCAGATTACATGGGCCTCAACCCAATCCCGGTCACGCGCGTCGAAGGCGCATGCGCATCAGGCAGCCTCGCTCTCCGCCAGGGATTCATGGCAGTAGCAAGCGGAATCCACGACATCGTTGTCGTGGGAGGTGCCGAGAAGATGACAGACCTCGGGGTCAACACAGTCAGCGATATCCTCGGCGGTGCCGGCGACCAAGAATGGGAATTGTTCCTGGGTGCGACATTCCCGGCAATCTATGCGCTCATGGCGCGCAGGCACATGAACGACTTCGGTACTACTGAAGAGATGATGGCGAGCGTGGCGGTCAAGAACCATAAGCACGGCGCAAAGAACAAATACGCCCAATTCCAGAATGAGATAACCCTCCAAACCGTATTGGAATCAAAAACAGTGGCAGACCCGCTCAAGGTGTTCGACTGCTCACCAATAACAGATGGCGCTGCATGCGTCATATTGGCGCCCTTGGAGATGGCACATTCATTCTCGAAAAAACCGGTGGAGATAATATCCAGCGCGCAGGCGAGCGATCATATCGCGCTGCATTCGAGGGAAAGCATGGTGAGCCTGAAAGCGACCCAGGTCGCAGCCAAAAAGGCATATGAAATGGCTAAAATGACCCCGAAAGACATGCAATTCGCAGAAGTACACGACTGCTTCACCATAGCAGAGATCATGGCGATCGAAGATTTAGGGTTTTTCCCTAAAGGCAAAGGCGGACCGGCATCGCTTGAAGGCAGGACCGCTCTGGGCAGCGAAATCCCGATCAATACGTCCGGCGGGTTAAAGGCCTGCGGCCACCCTGTGGGTGCAACTGGAGTGAAACAGGCAGTAGAAGTCGTCTGGCAGTTGCGCGGAGAAGCTGAAGGGCGGCAGGTCAAAGACGCACACATCGGCCTCTCGCAAAATGTTGGGGGAAGCGGTGCGACTGCAGTCGTGCATATCTACCGCAATCAATGAATTCATCTCTTCGAGCTGGCCACGATTCCTACTCCCAGGAACAGTAGTATGAACGATGATGACGGGCAAAGCTTAACGTTCTCTCCGCAGCTGTTGGCGCTGGCTAGCATGCATTTATCTGCTTCGAGCATGCATCCTTCTACAAGCACATTCTCACAGTCAAAGGAGTCATTGCCCGAACTTTCCTTGGCCTTGCACGCCTGAAGCTCGCTGGAACATGTGTCTACCTCGCTGCAGTTGCCTTCGGCATATTTAGCACTCATGATTGGATATGTGGTGCTAAGACAGGCTATGCCTGAAGCTTGATATCCCTGGTAGCACGTCTGATTCATAGTCCCATTGGCATCGAACGGGCAACTGCTGCATGCTTTCCTATATGCATCTGCTGCGCAGCCTGCAAAAGATACGCCTGCGAGCAAAATAAAAGCAATTACCACGACCGATCCAAAAACCGCCTGGCGCGTACTTATCATATTTGCACTAACCAGGTAAGGTTAAAAAAAGGATTCGGGAGTCCAATCGAAATATTAAATGCGCCCCTTCCAAGAGCGAAAATCTCAGTTCCTAGCGACCATGATCTCTCGGGCCATGGAACTGTTGCCCACGATCCTCACTTCTGGTTTGGAGCCGCTCGCCCTTGTGTAAAGGACGCCGTGCCATTCGTGGAGACCGAATTTCTCATCCAGCAATTCGACGACCTTTCCATGGTCGAACGGTTTGCAGGAATAGAGATCGAAGTAGATCTCATTAGCCCCATCGGTGTGAGTGAAGAGGTGCAATGAGCAGTGGCTGGTAGTTATCATCTGCACAAAGCTTTGCCCGGGGAAGTCCAAATCCTCCGCATCCGCCCAATTCAGGGGGCCGAGGGGCTTCATGTGAATAGTTTTCAGGAGCTTGTCCACAAAACGCTGGGTATCTTCCCTTGGCAACGCCTTGAAAGATGGGTCGATCCTCGCGTTCACCGTCATGTGTATGTGTTCCAATTTCATTTGTCATCCTTGCTAACTTTCTACTGTGAATAAATTTTTAAACATACTCCTATTTTTTGCAGAAATTGCGTTGTGGACGGCATCCGCAGGCCTCCAGAATCATAATCTTTATATAATCTGGGACCGATTAAACAGATAGGGGCGCGAGCGTCTTTTTTCGAGAGGCGAGGCCATGGAACCAGAGGTAATACCAGCCATCCTTGTGAAGAACAGGAGCGAGCTTTTCCGTCGCATCTCACTGGTCCGGGGCCTTGTCGATGAGATCCAGATAGATGTCATGGACGGAGAATTTGTGCCGAATAAAACAGTCGGCTTGGAAGATCTGGTCCTAATGCCTGGTCTTCAGGGCGATATCCACTACGAATTCCATTGGATGGTGAAAGATCCGATTAAATGGATAGAAAAAATATCCGGACCGCACATGCATCTGGTCCATGTCGAGACGATCACAGAATCGTCATTGCCGAAGATACTCCTAGCCGTGAAGAAATCCGGCGGGCGGTTCGGTATCGCTATAAATCCCGACACCCCCATGGAGAAACTGCTCCCCTTCGCAAGTAAGGCGAAACGCATCCTAGTGATGACCGTGCGGCCTGGTTTTTCCGGACAGAAATACATGTATGAGATGGAGCGCAAGGTGCGGAAGCTGCGCGAGTTGTTCCCGAAGCTCGATATCGAAGTTGATGGCGGCGTGAATATTGAGACGATCTCTCATGCATACGCCAGCGGAGCCAATCTTCTGGTCGCTGCGAGCGCCATATACGAAAATGCTGATATAAAAAGCGCGATAGAGTCATTGAAAAAACGCGCATTGACAGGGTGTTCACATAAGCACTGAGATTAAAAAATTGGATATCACAGCGAATTCGATCCGCCAGGATATCGTCAGGATGCTGGTTGAAGCCAAGAGCGGCCACCCGGCCGGCTCGCTGGGGATGGCAGATGTTTTCTGCGCGCTTTATTTCGGGGTCTTGAATCATGATCCGAAGAATCCGAACTGGCCCGATAGGGATCGTCTCGTCCTTTCCAACGGGCACATATGCCCCGTCCTTTACGCATCTCTTGCCGAAGCCGGATATTTTCCCAAAGAAAAACTCATGACGCTTCGTAAGATGGGGTCTCCGTTGCAGGGCCACCCGCATCGCGGGTCTCTCAACGGTGTGGAGAATTCATCAGGCCCCCTGGGCCAGGGCATCTCGCAGGCAGTAGGCATAGCGCTGGTCGGGAAAAGGGAAGGAAAAAGCTGGCGCGTGTACAGTGTTTTGGGTGATGGTGAGATGAACGAAGGGCAGGTATGGGAAGCTTTCCTCTGCGCTTCGAAATACAAGCTCGACAATCTGGTCGCTATAATAGATCGGAACAACATCCAGATAGACGGTACGAGCGATGACGTGCTTCCGCTTGAACCGCTGACCGACAAGATGAGCTCTTTCGGCTGGAACGTGATCGTGGTGGATGGCAACAATATCAACGCGATCATGCACGCATTCAATCTCGCTAGTTCATGTTCGGGGAAACCATCGGCCATAATAGCTAAAACAATCCCTGGAAAGGGCGTTTCATTCATGGAAGGCAAATTCGGATGGCACGGTAAAAGCCCCAGCAAGGAAGAAGGCGATGCGGCCCTAAAGGAGCTTGATGAAGCGCGCAGAAAAATGGAGGCGGTCTGAATGGATATGCATCTTGTTCCGGACCTGTTTTCCGCCGGGATAGCCAAGAAAGCGAATCGTGACGGTTTCGGGAAGGCCATCGTGGAATTAGGCGAGAAAGACAGCAACGTGTGGGTGCTCACAGCAGATGTATCCGAATCGACGCGCACCCATTGGTTCGCAGAGAAATTCCCAGATCGTTTCGTGCAGGTCGGAGTGGCAGAGCAGAATCTCGCCGGGGCCGCGGCGGGAATAGCAGCATGCGGCAAGAAAGCGTTCATCTCCGCGTTCGGAGCATTCTCGCCAGGAAGGAATTTCGATCAGATCAGGGTCTCTGTCTGCTACAACAATGCGGATGTCAAGATCCACGCGTCGCACTGCGGGTTGAGCGTCGGTCCGGACGGGGCGTCGCACCAGATCCTAGAAGACATCGCCATGATGCGCGCGCTTCCCAACATGACCGTGCTCGTTCCGTGCGATCTGGAGCAGGCGAAGAAGGCTACGCTCGCGGCTGCGAAGCTGAAGACTCCAGTATATATCCGTACATCGCGCGAGAATGTGGCAGTGTTCACCACATCGAACACCCCTTTCGAAATAGGCAAAGCCAACATCTATAAGGACGGGAAGGACGCCGCGATATTCGCCTGCGGTCTCCAGGTCTATGAATCCTTGAAAGCAGCCGAAGAGTTGAAGAAGAAAGGGATAGACGCGGCTGTGGTGGATATGCATACCATAAAGCCCATAGACATCCAGGCGGTAATCTCATTTGCCAAGAAATGCGGAGTCATGGTGAGCGTGGAAGACCACCAGATAGACGGCGGTCTGGGGAGCGCGATAGCAGAAGTCCTTGCAGAGCATCATCCGGCGCACCTGAAACGTATCGGTATGAAGAGCTCTTTTGGCGAGTCGGGAAGCTGCTCAGAGCTTTACAAGAAATACGGGTTGGATGCTGCAGGGATAGCGAAAGGCGTTGAAGAGGCGCTCAAGATGAAAAAAGATGCGCGCTCGTCTTGAGTATCGGGCCTTGAGAGGCAGCTCGCTCTTTTTAGATTTATCCAATCAATAACAATCTTGGTGCTTTTCGATGAAATTCTTCATGGATACGGCAGATGTGGAATCTATAAAGAAGGCATGCGAGCTCGGCATGTGCGATGGTGTGACGACCAACCCGACCCTGATCATGAAATCTGGCAAGGACCAGAAACAGGTGATACAGGAGATTGCGAAAGTTGTCAAAGGTCCGATTTCAGTCGAAGGCGTAGGTGAGACCGCGCAGGAGATGATTCGGGAAGGGCTCGAATTCGCCAAATGGGCCCCTAACGTCGTGGTGAAGATACCGATGACCAGGGAAGGCATCAAGGCCGTATGCGCCCTTTCCCAGAAGGATATCAAGACGAACGTCACGCTGGTGTTCTCCACATCCCAGGCACTAATGGCCGCAAAAGCCGGAGCCACATACGTATCGCCTTTCGTGGGGAGGCTCGATGACGTGTCCGAAGATGGCATCAACCTCATACACGAAATAATGACGGTTTTCGAGAATTACGGTTTCGACACCGAAGTAATCGTGGCATCCGTTCGACACCCGCGGCATATCGTGGATTCGGCTCTTCTTGGGGCGCACATAGTAACGATGCCATCCGAAGTCTTCGAGAAGATGTTCAAGCACCCGCTCACAGACAAAGGCATAGCGCAGTTCAAAGAGGACTACAAAAAGTCCCTCGATACGAAGAAGAAGTGATTTTAAGTTGTTGCAGGCATTGAACAAACGGAGTTGTTTTAGATGAAAGAATCAATCCCGCTTACATGGAGAAGAATACCTAGCAGGTACAGGATGCTCGGTGTGAGGTGCGAAACCTGCAAGTCAGCGTATTTCCCAAAGCGTTCCATATGCCCCAAGTGCAGGAGGAAAGGGAAGCTTGTAGATGTGCAGTTCGCAGGGAAAGGCAAGGTGTACTCTTTCACTGAGGTGGTATCCCCACCAGAAGGTTTCGAGGACCAGGTGCCATACGTCCTTGCCATAATCGAGCTTGATGAGGGAGCGAGGCTCACAGGTCAGATCGTGGATGCCCACAGGGATAACGTGAAAATAGGTTCCAGGGTGGACCGAGTTTTCCGAGTAATACAGCGTGACGATCCAGAGGGCTTGATCCATTACGGATTCAAGTTCAGGCTCTGCTGATCAGATGACATTCACAATATTGTCCGTTTTCACTCTGTTCTTTCCATTAGCCATGTTTCTCGGCGGCGCATATATAGTATACCGCGGAATGAATTCGAAAAAAGGCGCATTATCCGGAGTGGTATCGTCCGCGACCGCATTCGAAAGCTTTCCATCCAAACAAAAATGCGTGTACTACGAGACCGTGGTGGAATATTACAGCGGGGCGCCGAAGCAATGGAAAGAGGCCATAGTCATCAAACCCTCTTTGGAGAGGGCAGAATTCGTCATCTCAGGCAAAACCCTGGGCGTTTCAAAAGCAGTATTCGAGATATCGAATCGCATCACATACAAAGGGTATGTGAGCAGCAGGTTCAGGGGCGTGGTCGGTGCGTTCATGGAGTATACGAATAAGACCGCGCCAGTAGAGATTGCGCTCGAGATTATGCACAGCGCTGGTCTACGCGATCAAGACGACTTCGTCAGCCGCAACGAATACTTGCCCGACGAGATCATCTCATCCCTCATATCGAAGCCTGGCAGCAAAGAATTGGCCAAGCATTTCGGTAAACCACTGCGTATCCACGAATATATCATCCCGTTAGGTGCTAAGGTATACACATCCGGATCCGATGGGTCTTCTCCGGCCGAAATCGTGATATCGGACACAGATATCGCGGATGCTTCCGCTCGGGAGCGGATGATTGTACGTATAGCGATAGGCGGAGGTCTTATCGTTCTTTCGCTGATGATATCTGTATTAATCCTTCTGTCATAACGAACATAACGAGGTATGAAAAATGGAAAATGAGACGAACAGCGCAGCTAACGGAGGAGGTTTTGTTCCGAGGATGGTCTTCTTCACGCACGGCGTGGGCAGGCACAAGGATAAGCTGACGAGCTTCGAGTTCGCGCTTCGTGACGCTGGCATAGCACCTTTCAACCTGGTCACGGTATCGAGCATACTTCCGCCGCAGACGAAAGTGATCTCGCGGGAAGAAGGGCTCAAATACCTGAAACCCGGGCAGATCGTTTTCGTCGTGCTTTCAAGGAACCAAGACAATGAACCGAACCGTCTATTGGCAGCTTCGGTAGGAGCAGCCATACCGGCAGACAGGACAAACTACGGTTACTTGAGCGAACACCACGCCTTCGGCCAGACGGAGGAGAAAGCTGGTGAATACGCTGAAGACCTTGCGGCTTCTATGCTTGCGTCTACACTTGGTGTTGATTTCGACCCTAATGCCGCATGGGATGAACGCGAGCAGCAGTTCAAGATGACCGGCAAGTTCGTCAAGACCTCGAACATCACTCAGTCTGCTATAATCGACAAGACCGGCAACTGGACATCCGTCATCGCGGCCGCGGTTTTCGTTCCGTAAGGAGGTGCCGACATGTCACTATCAGAAAGGCTTTTCTCCTCTTTTTCAATACTGTTCTTCATCGTAGCATTGGCGCTCGGAGCCGCGCTGGTGCTGCTGTCGCATATGAGCCCTATAGACGCGTTCCTTCTCTCTTTCATAGTCTGCGGTATCGGATTCGAAGGCTTATGGCTCTTCGCAGGAAACTTCTTCATCTCCAACTCGACAGCATCTTCGATGGGTTGGCCTGCCGATGATCCATTCCAGAAGGAGCTGGCATTCGCGGGCCTCGCATTGGCCGCAGGAGCGTTCATAGGCATCTGGATCCACGGAAACTTCTGGTTCGGACTCGCATTGATGAATGCCGTCTTCAGGCTCGGGACGTCATCGATACGCCTCGGCCACATGAGGGAGAAAGGCAACCGCTCGGACCTGGTGGCTGGGCCATCGGTCTATCTCTCCGGAATCGCCGTGCCGCTCATAACGCTGGTGCTGGCCTTCATCTCGTTCCTGTCCTGAGTCCATTATGATTCTTTATTTCCCAAGCCGACCCGCTTCTTCTCCTTGTTCATCCAATCAGCGTTCCTGCCGAGCCTTTGCTTCATCGCATCATCGAGCGACAGCCATTTGAAACCCGAGAATTCGTTCGACGGCTTGGCAGTCCTGTTCCTGGCGGTTATCTTGAAAACCAGACATGGCACGATGGTTCTTCTTTTGCGGGAACCTGAATTATGCCTGCCTTCGATTATTACCTCGTGCACCTCCGCATCGATGCCAGTCATCTTCGGGAAAGCTTCCTTTATTTCCGCATGAGGGCTTCTTCCAGAATGCACGAGTACGCACGGCATCTCGATGCGTTCGACTCCATTAGCATCGCTTCTGACCAGAAAGAGAACTCGCCCGCCGTCTTCCAGCATGCCGCATGCCAAAGCCTTGACCATGGGCGTGCCGGTCAGAACCCTCATCCTAGACATGGTTATACCAGAAACTTTTATTCGTAGGTCCTTCCCCACATCTCCTTCGCGAGCTTCCCGCTATACATGAATTTCTCGACTTCGTTCTCAGCCTTCTTCCGCTTCTCGCGGTGCTCTTTCAGGAAAGCATTTATCTTCTCAATAAGCAAAACTTTCATCTCTCCGGTGAGCATCTTCCCGGATTTGTAATCGTCATGTATCTGTTTGAGCCTAGCATCATCAGATTCGAACAGTATGGACAGCCATTGGAAGGGAACGTCTATGTCTGGATTCCCGCCAAGCCTTCTGTGTTCTTCGACAGTCGGTTGGCCTCCTGAGAAAGCGTACTTGTTTATCTTGTTCTTGACCGTTTTTTCATCATCAGTCAGCAAAATCGCGGTCTCCTGACCCGCGCTCGAGCTCATCTTACCGCTAACGCCCTGGAGGGGGGGTAAGAATTTGCTGTGGATAGCGGCTGTTTTCTGGTATCCTAGTGACTCAGCTATGTCCCGTTGGATTCTCCAGTATGGATCCTGGTCTATGGCGCACGGAATCAGACACCTTTTCTTCTCGAAGAATGTCGGCACCACCTGGTACGCGGGATAGAAGGACATGCCGATGTTGGTCGAATCATCGAAACCGAACACGGCATTCACAGTGGAACGTGTTATCTTTCGTGCGGTCTTCATCAAAAGCGGATAGACATTCTTCACGTATTCGCTATCCTTGAAGATGAAAGTCCTCTGAGGATCGAATCCGACCGCGATGATGTCAAGGATGTTCTCATGCGCGTTCTTCTGCAATTCTGCCCATTCGTATTCGCGTCTGTACAGGAATTTCTCATCATCCGTTATCTCGATATATAGGTTGCATTCGAACCTGTCCTGGAGCCATTTGGTGAATATCAGGGGGACAAGATGCCCTATATGCATCGACTTGCTAGGTCCGCGTCCTGTGTATAGGAAGAAACCCTTTCCTTGCTCCTGGTCTTTGAGGACGAGATCCAGGTCCCGGTGCGAGAAAACGAAATCCCTCCTGAACATCTGGTGGAGCTCTCCGCCGTAATCCTTCTTCAGCCGCTCCTTGAGTTCCGGGGTTATCCTAGAGGTGCCGAACTGCCGGATGAGCTTGTCGTAATCGATCGCCCCAGAAACCTCCCAGGGTGTGACTGTGAATTCTGCCATGGATGAATAACCGAAAAAGGATTAATATTACTGGTAGTTCGAGATATCCTTCCGTTTCAACACTATGAGGGCGAGGACAGCGCTCAGAAGCACGAAATATGTGGTCAGAGCGAACATATCCCCGACCGGGTTCCCGTGGGTTATCAGGACTATCTTGAATATGTTAGTGACATGTGCGAGCGGGAGGAATTCCTGGAGTATCTGGGTGTAATTCGGCAGCAAATCCGGAGAGAAAATTATGTTACCCAAAAACAGCATAGGGATCGCTATGATCAGGCAAGTCTGTATCGCGGCCGATTCGCTTCTTGCATAGAACCCTATGGCTATGCCTATGGATGAGAGCACCAGCGCGGACACCACAGTGCCTAATATGAGCATGATGAAGTCCGAAGGCGGTGCCACCCCGAAGATAAGCGTGGCCACTAACAGGATTATCGCAACTTGTACCATGGATAGCAGCACGAGTGCCAGAACCTTGCCGACTACCATGTTGAATATGCCTGCCGGGGCCATCAGAGCCCGAACAACCGTGTTCCTTGTCTTCTCTCTCACGAGACTTATAGAAGCGAGCAGGAAGCATGAGAATAGGAGAGATATTGCGATGACCTGCGGCATAAGGAAATCAACGAAACTCGATTCCACGTACTGGTTCTGGAGGTCTATGGAAAGCGGGGAGGCTATGCGCGCCGGATCCCTGGAGGTTTGTTCCTGCACCGTGTTCTGCAGCGAGACTATCAGGTTGTTTACTGAAACCTCCTGGGCGAGAGCATCGTCCAAGGTACCGTTTATCTCAATCATGGCCGCGTCTGCGCGTCCGATTATATCGCTGAGCTGTGAGACCTCGTCTCTGGCAGAAGAGAAAGATGAATTCAGCGTAACGAGCTTTGCCGACGCGTCATCTATAGCGGAAAGCATGCCTGCCGTGTTGTCAGCGGATTTGGCGTTATCCAATGTGATGGAATAGTTATCCACAGTCTCCTTGAACCCCTGCAGCGTGGTGTTGAGCGATTCCAGCTCTGCAGTTTCGTTTTGCGCATCACTAATCTGACCCAGAGTGCTGTTTTGCAGCGACTGGAGGCTCAAGATGTCCAGTTCAAGTGCTGTTTGCATGGTGACATCAGAAGTCGTGTTCTGTATCGCTTCCAATCCGGTTATAGAATCCTGGAGTTCAATCGCCGTCTGGTTGAGCTTGCCTGTCTGGGCCACGAGTTTGTCATGCGTGTCCTGGACTGTATATATGGATTCGTTGATGGAAGCGCTCGCGTTCTCAATCAAGAGCGAGGTGTCATTCATGAGCATCTCATTGTTTGCAGATGCATTGATTATGGCCTCGCGTTGGATTGCCAAGGAGTCCATCAACGCTCCTGAGGTGGCGGCTGCATCGTCTAGGGTGCCCTGAAGCTCGCTGATGTTCAATCCCTCCATACCAGCCATGGTATCCT
>CAWDQD010000029.1:0-5458 GCA_963804385.1 uncultured Microcaldota archaeon | reverse complement strand
GCTGTAAATCTTAAGCCGCCCCTGCGATCTGAGGACCGCATTCTTTCCAGAAAAGGGGAAAGGACTAATCGTTTCTGATGCCAGTGGCAATTCATATGCCCTGACTCGTGTTTATTACACGGATCCTCTTCTGGATGGGCCCCGTATCCTAGGGAAGACGATCATCCAGAAAATCCCCGGCCGCAACGCGAATATTTACAGAGTGGCAGACGATACAGGCGTTATCAGCGCAGTCAAGGAGGTCACGCTGGAGCATTGCAAACGTGGGGCTGGGACGGAAGGCGAGTCTAGAAGTTGGAAGCCGCTCTCGCTTCCGGAGAGGGAATACAGGGCAGCGCAATCGGTCGAGACGGTGAGGAAAAACCACCCTGGCCTGCTTGAATACTTCGGGCCTCCGCGCGAGATGGAAGACGGCGCAGTCTGCCTGGAGAGGGAATGGGCGGAAGGCGAATCGTTCGAAGCCCTGCTGAAAAGAAGCGCCTTGACGAGACTACAGGGGCTGGATATCATATCGCAAGTCCTTGATGCGGCTTCATGCCTGCATGACGCTGGAGTCGTGCACCGGGACATCAAACCGATGAATATCATAGTGCATCTGGAAGATGGCAGGGTGCGAAGCGTCAAATTGATCGATCTTGGCGCAGCCGCCATGAAAGGCGTGCGGGAGGATCGGGACACATGCACCCAAATGACGACCTGCTTCTTCACCCCTGGATTCGGCACATCCGACTCGATGGTGAACCCCTGCGAGCAGGATGACCTGTTTTCCATCGGCGCGACGCTCCTCTACGCCCTGACCGGGAAGGATGCGGAGGACATCCACGACCGCGGCAACGCGGTTTTCCTGATTCCTGATGATATCACGGGACCGTTGCGGAAAGTGCTCGAGAACACGCTGCAGGTACGCGTCGACAAGAGATATGTTTCGTGCGAAAAGATGAAAAAATCCCTGAAAAAGGCCATCGACCAGGAAGTGAAGTATAATCCCGAGATGAAGCTGGAGCGGACGAGAACCGCTTTGGCAAAATTGGATGTAGATTATACGAAAGCGGCAAATGCGATTAGGTTTGCCAACTATAAGGTAATTGATAGCGCAATAGAGGGAGGAAGCGGAGTCATTACGGCTTTATTCAAGTGGCATGAAATCGAGATATTGGTTTTACCGATTTCAATCGCGATAAGAGCGATAATGTTGGCTTTTTCCATCCCAAAAACAGTCGTGAGCACTCTCACAGCCGCCCTTTTATTAGGAGCTGAAGAATTGACAAACGGGCCAATCCGCGCACTCCACAAGCTGCCGAAAAGGAAGAGTATACAGTCATTGGAGAGGACGATTGGGCTCCGGCAGTTAGGGCCGGTAGAGAAATGAAATAAAAAAATCAGAATACTTTTTCTCCAACGTATACCTTTATCCCCGAAGGAGTGACCTTGAAAGGCACCAGGTCGCGCGAGTGGTCGGTTCCGCGCATCTTGAACACTTCCAATGCCCGGACGCGGCGATCCTCCCTGTCCAGATTGTAGAGGTTGATGATGCCGTCCATGACGAAGTGCTCTATGTCGAACCGCATCTCCTCTCTCCTGGCCGTGGTCGCTTCCACCGTAGTGATGGTGGTGACATCCAGGTTGCGCAGAAGTGACAGGAACTCGAACAGGGTCTGCCTGTATTCTATGTCGTTCTTGAACGAGAGACGGATCATGGTCGCGGAGTCTATGACCGCGCGTTTTATGCCATTCGATGTGATGCGCTCCTCGAGAAGGTTCGCGACCTCCTCCAGCTCGAGCTTGTCCGGTTTTATTATCTCGAGCGATTTGTTCTCGACCAGCTGCGGCACCTCGGAGAGGAGCGGGAACGTGCCTTTCATGTTCTCGGTTATGTCTTCAACGGTTTCTTCGAGCGTGATGTAGAGCCCGTTCTCGCCCATCTTCGCTCCCCGGTATAGGAACTCGAAGCAGACGGACGTCTTGCCCGAACCAGGGCCACCGTAGAGCGCCACGTGGCGGCCTGCGGGGATACCCCCGTTGAGCATCTCGTCCAATCCCGTTATGCCTGTCTGTATGCGGTCCATAAGTATCACTACTGGTCTATCGGATAAAATTTATATACATTGACAAGTAACTACACATACGGATTTGATAGAATGGAACGCAAGAACTCGGACATCCTCCCATGGACAGAGAAGTATCGGCCCAAGAAGCTCGATGACGTCGTAGGCCAGAAGGACATAGTGGACAGCCTCAAGGCGTTCGTGCGGACGAAGAACATGCCGAACCTGCTCTTCGCAGGGCCTCCGGGGGTCGGGAAAACGACATGCTGCCTAGCGCTCGCGCACGAGATATATTCCGGCGTGGTCTCCGGCAACTTCCTGGAGCTGAACGCGAGCGACGAGAGGGGCATAGACGTGGTGAGGGGCAGGATAAAGGATTTCGCGCGCTCTTCCGCGCTGACTGAAGTCCCCTTCAAGCTCATATTCCTGGACGAAGGCGATGCGCTCACGGCCGATGCACAGCAGGCTTTGAGACGGACCATGGAATCGAATTCATCGGTCACGCGGTTCATAATCTCGGCCAACTATTCCTCCAGGATAATCGAGCCGATACAGAGCAGGTGCTCGGTATTCAGGTTCATGCCGCTGGGGGCCAAAGACGTGCGCAAAGCGCTCGAGCACGTGGTCAAGGAGGAGAAGCTGAAGGCGGATGAGAAGGCGCTGGACGCGATATTCTACGTGTCGGAAGGCGACATGCGGAAAGCGCTCAACGTCCTGCAGGGATGCGCGATACACTCGGACCACATAACCGAGGAGCTGGTCCATAAGACCGGCAGCAAGGCGACCCCGAAGGAGGTCCGTGAGATGCTGGACATGGCATTGAAGGGCGATTTCCTCAAGGCGAGGGAGAACCTCGACCGGCTCATGATAAACTACGGCCTGGCCGGAGAGGACGTCCTGTCCCAGGTCTACCGCGAGATCCCGAAGCTCGAGGTCCCGGAGAAGAAGAGGATGGCGCTCGTGGAAGCCCTCGGAGAGGCGAATTTCCGCCTTGTCCAGGGCGCGAACGAACGCATCCAGATAGAGGCGTTCCTCGCCAGGATAGCCACGTGACTTTATGCGAATCATGCTGCTTATCATGGCATTGATCGCGGCATCTTACGCATTGTCCGTAGGCCCGATGATATACGAGCAGAAGGATATGGGCGACCCGGGCCTCCCGGAATTCCTGTATTCCATGAGCGCGGACTGCACCGCTGCGACGGTCACGACCACGGTCATGGACGATAATTTCACCACTATCCCGGATGCGGACGTGTATCTGGAGTACACTCAGTTCTCGTCGCAGACGATATCCAGCACGCAGAGCGATGCGGACGGCGTGGCGGTCAGCAAGCTGCCGGGCAGCGTGAAGCTGATGCAAGGCCTGTTCATCATGGTCATAGAGAAATACGGCTACCGGAACAAGGAGATCCATTTCGACCTCTCTCCCTGCGTGAACGGGACGGCTATCCCGCCGAAACCGGTTGCTCCGAAGAACCAGACCAATCAGACGACTCCCAAGAACCAGACAGTGCAATCATATAACGCATCCAAGAACCCGGTCAGCACCAATACATCGCAGAATATCTCCGGAAACGTTACCGTGTCCGGAACGCAAAACAGCATCTGCCCGTCGGCCATGCTAGTTGCCGCCCTCGCATTCGTAGGCGGATTGATCGCTTACAAGAAGAAACCCTCCAAGAGATGGAGGAAGAGATGATTCTGATGAGGATCGAAGAGGATTTTCTGGGCAAGGTCGAGGTACCTGACGAAGCTTATTATGGATCTTTCACGGCGCGAGCGGAAAAGAATTTCAGGCTGAGCGGGATGAAAGTGCATCCCGAGCTGATACGCGCGGTGGCTCTCATCAAGAGATGCGCCGCGGAGACGAACCGCGATCTTGGCAAGCTCGACAGGAAGACCGCGGACGCCATAATCAGGGCCGCGGACGAGGTCATCCAGGGCAGGCTGGACAGGGAATTCATACTGGATGCATTCCAGGCGGGCGCGGGGACGCCGCTGCACATGAACGTGAACGAGGTCATCGCCAACAGGGCCGAGGAGCTGCTCGGAGGGAAGAAAGGCGCCTATTCCCTCGTGCATCCCAACAACCACGTGAACATGTCGCAGAGCTCGAACGATGTCGTCCCGGCCGCTGCGAGAATCGCCGCGATAAGCCTGGGCGCCAGGCTGCTCGGCGAAGCCAACGAGCTCCGGAAAACGCTCGAGAAGAAATCTGCGGAATGCAGGGGCATGGCGAAGATCGGCCGGACCCATCTCCAGGACGCGGTGCCCATGACTTACGGCCAGACGTTCGCGGCATGGGCGAGGGCGATCGAGCGGGATTCTGAGGAGATCCGGAAGGCCTCGGAAGTTTTGGGGGAATTGGGGATAGGCGGCACCGCGACAGGGAGCGGGATAACGGCGCATCCGGAATTCCGGAAGAGGATAGTGGACCGGTTGGGCAAACCGTTCAGGATGGCCAAGGACCCGATCCAGATGACGCAGGACATGAACGATTTCATCACTTTTTCCGCGGCGCTGAAAAGATACGCGTCCACGCTTTCGCGGATATCCAACGATATACGGCTGCTCGTCTCAGGGCCAAAAGGCGGGATCGCGGAGCTCGTGATACCTGGCGTGGAGCCGGGCTCGTCCATCATGCCCGGGAAGATAAACCCCTCGATACCGGAGGCCGTGGACATGGCATGCTGGCAGGTGATGGCGAACGACATGGCCGTGCTGCTCGCGTCCCAGTCTGGCCAGCTCGAGCTCAATTTCGGCGCGCCGCTGATAGCGCACGACATACTCCAGAGCGAGGAGCTCCTCACGGAATCGGCTTCGATGTTCCGGATCCATTGCATCGAAGGCATCGCGGTGGATGAGAAGAGGGCTAAGGAGAACCTGGACCGCTCGTTCGGATACGCGACGGCGCTGATACCATATCTCGGCTACAAGGAGGTCTCCCTCCTCGTGCGCGAAGCCCTCGGCAAAGGCATGAGCCTGAAGGGGCTCATCATACAGAAGGGCGTCATGGGCAAGGATGACCTCGAGAAGGTCGTCTCGGGCGCGAGCGGGCCGACCGAAGTGGACAGCGGGATACTGAAAAGGGTCAGGGCGAAGTAACAAAAACAGTTACAACCTTATCGTTAAGCATGCCCAAAGCGCCCCAGAGCGAGACCGCAGGAAAACTGATGGATCTTTTCGACAAGTACAAATCGTTCTGCTTCGCTGCGATATCCAAGGTGCCTTACAAACCGGTCCGGGGATGGATCGCTTTCGCGGACGGCAGGGTGGATGACGCGCTCGATGAGAAGCGGGGCGTATGGGAGAGCATCAAGCAGCAGTACGTCTTATGCATCCTGACCATCCTGGCGATGGTCGTAGCCTACTGGTATGTGAGCCTGTTCCTGGGCGCTATCCTGGCCGGA
>CAWDQD010000028.1:0-18705 GCA_963804385.1 uncultured Microcaldota archaeon | reverse complement strand
CCACACACACACACACACACACACACACACACACACACACACACATGTGTATACACACACACACACAGATTCATACTATGTGTGTGTGCACACACACACACACAATCACTCACCAATCACTATTATATGAATACACATCACACACACACACACACACACACACACACACACACACACACGGGTTCCATGGCAGCGACACCATCACAAGGAACACGATAACAAGCAGTTCTGGCGGCATACACCTATTCGATGCGACTGGCGACCTCGTAGGCAGCAATATCATATCGGGAGTCGGAACAGGCATCTACGGCGATTCGACATATTCTATAAACATCCTGAATGACACGATAGAGAACAGCACGACAGGGATATATGACTATACCCAAAGTTCATCATCAATCACAAATTCCACCTTTTCTTAACAATTCTCAGGACATTTACCAATATTCATACGGCACAACATTCAATACGAACAACATGCTGATGAACGTCACCAACATCTCCCTGATGGGCAGTGTACCTGCTGGCAAACTTTACATTACGCTGGACGAATCCAACGACCCGTCAGCGAACTCCACCCAATGGCCAGCAAGTCTCTCGCCATTCCACAAGTTCCTGAAAATCATATCAGACCCATCCGCGACCGCAAACACCAGCATCAATTCGACCTTCTTATGGGGAACTGCGGACACCGCAGGCTGGAACGAATCGTCCATCCAGCTCTACACATGGAACGGAAGCGCGTGGTCATTGACGCCGAACCAGACGCTCTACACCAGCAACCATACCCTGGCTGCGCTGAACCTGTCCATTCCTACAAACGCGACCAGGATCTTAGGATTGTTCGCGAATGCTACGCCCAGCAGTTCAAGCATTCTGAACATAACTCAAAACTCCCCGTCTAATGGATATCTGACCAACGTCTCTACAGTGAACTTCAATTTCACTGCAACGGATGCCTATGCAACCATGAACTGCTCGCTCTATCTCGACAGCATCCTTAACCAGATGAACTCCAGCACCCAGAATAATACCGCGACCATATTCCCAGTCTCCGACATAGCAGACGGCAACCACAACTGGAGCGTGAGTTGCACTGATCAGGCGAACAATACAAACTCCTCAGCGTCCAGTAACTTCACGATCGACACCCAACCCCCAGCCGTCACCCTCAACGCACCGGCAAATCTTTCCATCTTCAATTCTTCCTCAGTCGATTTCAACTTCACGGCAGTGGACAATCTATCCTCTTCAATGAACTGCTCCCTCTACCTGGACGGCGCATACAACCAGTCCAATCCCAGCACCCTCAACAACACCCTGACCAACCTCAACATAGCCAGCATACCAGACGGCTTCCATTACTGGTCGGTCCAGTGCATCGATAATGCCAATAACACCGGTGTTTCAGTGTCTGAAAACTTCACAGTAGATACGACAGCTCCAGTCGTCACCCCGAACTCTCCGGCAAATGCTTCAACCCCGAGTTCATCTACTATTTCTTTCAACTTCACGGCAGTGGATAACCTCTCCTCAACGATGAACTGCTCCATCTTCCTTGACGGCACACTGAACCAGAGCAATGCCAGCACTTCAAACAACACGGAGACGATCTTCACGATCAGCAATATGGCAGTTGGGGGGCACTCTTGGTATATCCAGTGCATGGACAATGCGAATAACACGGGCGCAAGCGCAACCTGGAACTTCGTTATCCCGCTATCCAACTGCACCACGATAACCTCTCCAGGTACTTACACCCTCACAAACAGCATCAACGACATCGCCCCGATATCCTATTTCGCCTATAGGGAGTGCATCTTGATAAACAACACCGCGAACGTCACGCTCGATTGCGCGGGCTATACGATGAACGCGAAGAACCTGACTGGCATTTATTCTTCTCAAATAATGGCGCAGAACTCCAATAACATAACCGTGAAGAACTGCGTCCTCAACACATCCAACTCCACTTATGGCCTGTTTATTTACAACACATCAAATTCTTTCATCACCAACAACTCAGCGTTTGGTTCAAGGCTATCATCCTCGGCAGCGATAGGCGATGACTCAAGTCTCTATAGCAAGAACAATCGTATGATCAACAATAGCGGCAACGGCGTCTATTCGCTTATCAGTTCCTGCGAGATAAATTCCACATACGCGAACAACACTGTGAAGAACTGCGTCACTGGATTCACCTTCATATCCGGAAGCCTCTCCCCGGGCGGGTCCAACATAACGGTGTCGGGCAATACGGTCGTCAACTGCCAGAACGGATTCTATGCGAATTATCTGCCCAATGCCAAGTTCGCGAACAATGTGGTCAATGGCTCGTCATCAGCCGGGTTCAGCATCTATAATGCTAATTACGCCGGGCTCACACTGACCGGGAACAATGCCACTAATGACAGCACCGGATTTTACATAAATTCAGCAAATACTCCAATGAACTTCAGCATGCAGAACAATATCGCCAACGGCAATGCATTGGCCGGATTCTATATGCAGGGGCCGCTCACGGCAAACATAACCAACAATATCGCATACAACAATACCGACGGATTCGACATAGAAGGTTATTACGACGGGGATACGACTTACTCTGAAACAGGCAGCAACATCTCCAACGACCTGGCAGCCAACAACACGGGCAATGGCTTCTATCTCACCTACGACGGCAGCAACACGTTCGCCAACGACAATTCCACCGGGAACGGATACGGCCTCAATCTGGACAATCTTCTCGGAGCTGGCGGCGGGTCAGCGAATACGATGTCCAATTTCTATTTCTCCAACAACTCGTACGACCTCTATATCGCCCCATACAACTCATATACAATGATCAATTCGATTTTCGACAATCCTTTGGGTAATTTGCAGAACTACACCAATGTCAGCTTCGTAGTCAGCGCGTTCAGCGGCCAATCATATTCAGTGAACTGGTCTAACGTCCCATCATCATACGCATCCAAGCAGATACCATTCGCCAACAAATTCATCAACATCCCAACCATAGTCGCTCCGCTCTCCATCGCATCCATGACCTGGTATTGGCAGGCATCGGAACTCTCAGGCTATAACGCATCCCAGTTCAGTCTATGGAGGGACAACTCAAGCGGCTGGGCTTTGATGAACGGCACCCCTGGCGCCAACACCCTGGTCGTCTCAAACGTGGTTTCGGGCGGCTTATTCGGCATCTTCCAGAACGACACCAACCCGCCGATCGTCAACCTCACCAGCCCGGCGTCAGGAACACTGTTCAACATATCCAACGTGAGTTTCAGCTTCAACGAGACAGACATCTACTATGCGACCGCCAACTGCTCGATATACATAGACAATACCCTGAACCAGACGAATTCATCGGTCCAGAACAACACGAACACCATATTCAATGTCTCCGGGATACCGGATGGACTCCACCTGTGGAACGTCACATGCATTGACCACTCCAACACATCGAGCACTTCCCTTACAAGAAACTTCACAATCGATACGACCCCGCCGGTGGTCACCCTGAACTCCCCAGCCAACCTTTCTGTAACCAGTTCGTCCCCGATCGCATTCAACTTCACAGCAGTGGACAACCTCTCCAGTTCAATGAACTGCTCATTGTACCTGGACGGATCATACAACCAATCCAATGCCAGCACGACCAACAACACCCTAACTAATTTCAATGCAGTGATTCCAGACGGTTTCCATTACTGGTCTGTCCAGTGCACCGACAGTGCCAACAACACCGGAATAAGCGCCACGAGGAACTTCACGGTGCAGGTCAACTGCCCCCTCATAAGCTCAAGCGGCACCGAGACCATGCTCGCGGACTTCGCCGGAGCCCCGGACAGCGCCTCGCCCCTTGGCGGCACCGCGTGCGTGGAGATAGCCGCGTCCAACGTGCTCTTCGACTGCAACGGCTACAACATCACGAACAACGGCACGGGCGGGCTGACCTATGGCATACTGCTCAATGGCCCGCTCACGAACGTCACGATAAGGAACTGCCCGAACATCGCGAACTACTCGTACGGGGTCTTCGTGGACGCGTCGACCTATTCGTCCATCACGAACATCACGGCGCCCAACAGCAGCTCGGCCGGCATCGAGCTTGAGGGTGGCTCGAACAACAATGTCACGAATTTCACCGAAAACACCGGCACAGGATCTGGCTTCGAAATCATCTCAAGCTCCAACAATACCTTGACCAACACCGCCGTGGCCACTGCATCCGGCTACGGTTACTACATCTCCTCCAGCTCCAACAACACGTTCACCAACCCCAACGCGACTTCAAGTTCGGGCTACGGGTTTTACATATCTTCAAGTTCCGGCAACTCATTCAGCAACGGCGTCGGGACCTCCGGCTCGGACTACGGAATCAACATGATCTCCAGCTCCAACAACACGTTCGCGAACTTCACCGCGGCCTCGACCTCGAACTACGGAATCGACATCTCCTCCAGCTCCAACAACACGTTCACCAACTTCTCGGGGACCTCGAGTACGGGGTTCGCTATCCAGCTCGTTAGCAATTCCAACAGCAACACGTTCATCAATTCCACCGGAGCCTCCACGGTATTCTACGGCTTCTTCATCACCGCCAGCTCTAACAACAATACGTTCATCAACTGCGCCGGGACCTCGCTCTCGAGCTACGCGTTCACCGTCGGAGGCAGCAACGGCGAGACGCTCACCAACTGCACGGCATCCTCCCCGAGCGACGGCTTCCACATAAGCGCAAGCTCCGGAGACGCTTTCACGAACATCACCGGAATATCCACCTCATTCGGGAGCGGGATATCCCTATACTCGGCATCCAACAACACGTTCACCAATGTTACTGGGGCCGCCGGTTCCGTTTCGACCGGCTTGTCCATAGACACGAACTCCAGCGGGAACGTGTTCACCGGCGCCAGGGCCACATCAGTCTACGGCAACGCCATAAACGTCACCTCGAACTCCGACAACAACTCCTTCTACGCCTCCAGTGCCAGCGTGTCCTCCGCCCTAGGAGGCAACGGCATCTACATCTCCTCCAGCTCCGACAACACGTTCGCCAATTTCGCGGCGAACACCACCGCAGGGGCCGGCATCAAGCTCGTATCGAGCTCCGGCAACGCGTTTACCAATGCCACCGGGGCCTCCAACTCGTCCAATGGGATATATCTTCTCACAGGATCCAACGACAACTCGTTCATAAACGTCACCGGCACCTCGAATTCGAGCACTGCCATAGAACTCTTCAACGGTTCCGACAACAACACATTCACCGGCTGCAGTGGCGCCTCCACATCCGGAATGGGCATCCTGATCATCACCAGCACCAGCAACAATCTGACAAACTCCGTCGGAGCCTCGAACTCCAGCTTAGGCATCGAGATCGACAACACCAACAACAGCGCACTCGCCAACGTGACCGCGACATCTGCCACGAACACCGCAATCACCATCTTCGGTGGCTCCAACGTCACGCTCGTGAACTGCGTCGCGTCATCCACATCCGGCGACGCGGTCGACCTTCTCCCTGGCTTCGGAGTCCCGAGCCCGAGCAACTGCACCTTCGTCAACGTGAGCGGGACCTCCTCGTCCGGGAAAGGGTTCTACCTCAACGCGAGCTCGAACAACACGTTCACCCGCATCAGCGGGGCCTCCAACTCGTCCTATGGCATCTACCTCGCCTCGGGCTCCGACAGCAATACGTTCACGGACTCTATAGGGATGTCATCCACGGGCTACGGTTTCTACGTCTATCAAAACAGCAACAGCAACAACCTGACGAGCGACAACGCATCAAGCAGCGCATTTGGTTTCTATATGAACCGCAGCAACCTCAACCAGCTTTACAACGATATCGCATTCAACAACTCCAATTCGGGCCTGGTAATGCAAGACTCGAACCAGACCTTGGTGCAGGGCATGCATCTCTACAACAACAGCGCTGACATACTGGTAGAAGGTACCAGTTCCCCGATGTCTCTCAATCTGTCCGCAGTGATCTTCGACAACCCTGCAGGCAGCATGCAGAACTACACCAACCTGTCCATCAACGACAGCATGGCCAGCGGTGAAACATACTCGATTAGCTGGGCCAGCAACTCGTCATCACTTCCAGCAGGCAAGGTGTCATTCGCGCAGAAATTCGTGAACATCTCCACGATAAGCGGAACACCGTCCATCGATTCGATCGTCTGGACATGGCTGAGCAGCGAACTGACCGGTTACAATGTGAGCCGGTTCCAGCTATGGAAATACAACTCCAGCGGCTGGACGATACTGAACAGCACTCCGAACAATGCATTGAGCCTCTCAGGCATGAACCCTGCTAGCATCTACGGAATCCTCCAAGACAATGACACGACGCCACCGGTGGTCAATCTCATCTCTCCGGTATCCGGAGCCTCCAGCAACGTTTCTACGGTGGGTTTCACCTTCAATACGACAGATGATGCTTCCGCAACCATGAACTGCTCGGTATACCTGGACGGCGCCCTTAACCGGACCAATTCCTCTGTCCAGAACGGTACAACCACGTTATTCAATGTTTCAGGGATATCGGATGGAATTCATCTCTGGAATATTTCGTGCATTGACCAGTCGAACAATCCGGGAGTCTCAATAACAAGGAACTTCACCATAGACACCACTGCGCCGGCAGTGACCCTGAATAACCCAGCCAACAGCACCTTCTTCAACGTCTCAAGCGTGAATTTTAACTTCACGGCAATAGACAATCTATCCGCAACGATGAACTGCTCACTCTACCTGGATGGAGCACTCAACCAGACCAACGCCTCAACAATCAACAGCACAGCCACCATCTTCCCAGCCACAGGAATACCAGACGGCTTCCACTACTGGTCCATCCAGTGCACGGATCTCGCAGGGAACGCAAATGACAGTACGGTGAATTATTTCACCATATCGACAACCCCCCCAAATGTAACCCTCGTCTCTCCAGCAGATTCCTTCAACACAACCAATCTGACAATAAATTTCACTTGCAATGCAACCGATCAAATCAGTCTTAGCAACATCAGCTTATACCTATGGAACTCGACCGGTTCCCTGGTTCACACTAATTCGACAAACGTCACTGGATTGACAAATCAGTCCAGTTGGACGTATACGTTCGCGTCCCTTGGAAATTACTCCTGGAATTGCCTCGCATACGATGTTGCTAACAATCTGGGTTATCAGCCAAGCAATGACACATTAACCATCCAAAGATTCGTTGCAATAAACGTGACCAGCCCGCTAAACGGGACGATACTTCCACGCGGTAATGAATCAACCCCTAATGAGAATCGCCTTAACGATGTCAGCACTAACGTGACAATGACCGCGAATGTATATGATAATCTTTCCATGGCCGGTCTAAACGGAGTCGACTGTCTCTTCTATTTCGATAACGTCATGGTTGGCAATGCGCTCACGAATTCAAGCGGTTATTGCAGTCTATCTTACGATAAATCCTCCCAATCATTCGGGATGCATAATATAACTGTCAATTACTCTGCGTTGCCAGCGTATTATGTCTCCGCTATTAACAGCTCCACCAGCCAGATTGATCTCGAGAACTGGACGATACCGATTGTCGTTTCGAATACCCCATATCATCCATACGGGGTAGCCGGTGTCTATGTCAACATAACCAGGAATGGCGTGCTATCCGATCCAACCAATATGACGATGATTATGACAGATACTGGGGGGTTCCCGCTAAATACCGTTTATCTGCAAAATTTCACCCGCTTGTCCGCTGGCAGCTATTATGCAGAATTGATCATACCTGATGTAGACCTTATCATGTGGAAGGGGTACGCAAGTTACGATTTCGGACAAGGCGAGATAAACGTCACATCTAATATTCACGGTGATATCGCAATCAATCCGAATGACGCGATACTCAACCTAAGTCTGATAAACGGGAGCGGTTCGGCATTATCCGGCTCGGAAAATATCTACGAGTATGGGATTCTGAATAGCTACCTCCTTAACTCCACAACGACCACGACTGCACAACCAGTAGTGCTCGGTGCTAACTATACAGTCCTGTTAAATTATACGAATTACTCCGTAGACGTATACCATCTGAATGTCTCAAATCCGGATGTCAATATCACAACCCAAATTGCACCAGCCCATTCATTGCCATCGTACATAGCCAATTCCAGCCAGGCAATCGCAAGCAATGCCAGCAACTTTACTATCGCTACCCTCGTCTTCCCAAGAACTATCGACCCCGGCTATATCTGCCTGTGCGCTAATTGGAACTTCAGCATGGGGGACTGCGCTGCTTCCTGGCAGTGCAATTCAACTTCAGATTACGACTTCGCTGAGAATTCCACGAATTTCTGGTTCAATGTCACCTCCTTCTCGGGATACGTGGGCGGCGCAGGGTACGATGATAACCTCACCATATGGGATAGCAATGATACGCAGGGTGGAAGCCAAGTCATATACCAGGGGCAGCAGGCCTATTTCTACGCCAATTTCACCAATGAAACCTCGGGCCAAAGCATAAACAGTGCTAACTGCAATATAACATTCAATCTCTCAGGAGGCTGGACCGCGCCTGCAAATATGGCATTCAATGCCTCAAGCCTTGTCTACCAATACAATACTAGCTTCCTTCAAAACGGCACCATCAACTGGAGCGCAACATGTTCGGGTACGGGCTATGATATCATGACGGCAAACGATAGCATCCAGATTGCCTTTGCGCCACCGCCTGCGGTAAGCCTGGTGACTCCGGCAAACAACGTATCCATCTCATCAGCAAGCCAAAACTTCACATTCAACGAAACAAACGCCTTCGCGACTGTAAACTGCTCATTGTTCATTGATGGCGCATCGAATCAGACAAATGCCTCTGTTGCGAACAACACGAACACCAACTTCAGTATATCCGGCCTTCCCCAAGGAGATCACAACTGGTCAGTCCAATGCACAGACGTCGCAGGGAAAACCAACATGAGCGCAACGAGGAATTTCACAATAGATACGCTAGGTCCAAACGTAACCTGGTACAACCAGACCCCTGCTGACATAGACACCTATAATGCCATTGCCAACGGAGTCGACATCACCTATAACATCACAGACCCCAGCGGAGTCGATCCGGCATCGCCAATTCTTTACTATAAGACGAACACGTCCACATCCGACTGCTGGACATACGTGAACGGGAGCTATGAATCATGCGGCTACCAGAAGCTTGGCCCGACCTCTAATGCGACCAGTCTCTGGCTGTGGGAACTGGAAGACGACCAGATATACCCCGCGACGTATAACCTCAATGAGCATGCACTGGAAGATACCCCCCACAACTCCACGGCGCTTACATCGCCCGAGACCGAGATCAAGATACAGCTGTTGAATGTGTCTAACTCCTCGCAGTACGGCGTCTTCGAGCTGATGGCGAACGCAACCAATGGCACGGCCCCCCTTGACGTGTATTACTGCAACTCCTCTTATACGAGCGGCGATATCAATTCAACCTTCTGCACCGAATTCGGTACCATATCCCCGACTCAGCCATACAACAATACCGAGACGATCTACTCTAGCCACATGGTAATGCCATTCTCCATAAACACTACCACTGGCTTCGTGGGCGCTGTCGAGGTTACTTCCACATCGTATTTCGTTCTGAGGCCTGCGTCTGGAGGGGGTGCCTGGGCAGTCTACTACATACCCAATGTTTCGCGGACTTCCGCGATCCAATCGTCAAGCGACAACGGGAGCTCCTGGAGCAACTTCGCAGGGACGGTTGATTCGCACTTGCATCAGTATGACGGCACCAACACCGTATGGTATTACGCATGCGCCAACGACACGCTCGGCAACAACAACTGCTCGGATGCCCGCTATGACCTCCTCAACCTCGCTGGAATCCCGCCCACGTCCCCTTCAGTGTACAGTCCGACAAGCAAGACATACAACAGCATCATCGTCATCAACTACACTGCTTCGATGTCTCCGAACGGGTATCCGATTAGCTACTATAACATAAGCCTGCTGAATTCCGATTTCAGCTTCAACAACACGATAATCGGTAACAATTCCATAAATCTAAGCTATGTATGGGACCCGGCCGGCACACGTTCCGGAAATTATTCAATCCGCGTTCAAGCATGCGACAACCTGAGTCAGTGCTCTTATGGCTATAGTGCGATCTTCACGCTCGACACGATACCACCGAACATCATCCAGAATTCCCCTGCAGACGATTATCTGACGAATGCCAGTACGATAAATTTCAACTTTACAGCTACGGATGACCTCAGCAATACGCTCAACTGCTCCTTGTACGTAGACGATGTTATCAACCAAACGAACGCGAGCACCCTGAATGGCACCGCTACCCTATTCCCACTCTATAGCATATCAGATGGCATACGCAATTGGAGCATAAGCTGCATTGACCAAGCGGGAAACATGAACGTCTCGGCTACCCGGAACTTCACCGTGGACACGGTAGCACCGCTAATCACCCTCAACTCTCCAGCCAACCTCTCCATCTTCAATGTCTCGAGCGTGGTCTTCAACTTCACGGCAGTGGACAATCTATCCTCTTCAATGAACTGCTCAATATTCCTTGACGGCATATTGAACCAGACTAATGCCTCAACGATAAACAACACGGCTAGCTTCTTCACAATCGCAAGCATCCCAGATGGCTTCCACTACTGGTCCATCCAGTGCACTGACAGTGCCAGCAACACAGGCATCTCAGCGTCAAAGAACTTCACGATCAACATCCACGCTCCAGTCATAGCTTTGACTGCGCCAACCAACCTTTCGATCTTCAATGTCTCGAGCGTGAACTTCAACTTCACGGCAGTGGACAACCTATCCAGCACAATGAATTGCTCCATCTACCTAGACGGGGTCCTCAACCAGACCAACTCGGCTACAGCCAACAACACACCCACGATCTTCACGATCAGCGGTATCCCGGATGGATACCACCCCTGGTCAGTCGAGTGCGCGGACAACGCGGACAATGTGGGCACTAGCGTGGCGAGCAACGTCGCGGTCGATACAATTCCGCCATACTTCACTTACATAGCGAACATCACCATGGCGAACGGAAACGCGCTCGGGATCCAGTTCACTGCAGTCGATAACACCAGCGGAGTCTCGGCATGGTCCGTGAACGATACAGGCTTCGCAATCAACAATTCCGGATATCTCACGAACGCGAGCGTGCTGGGGGTCGGCGTCCATTATCTGAACATCTCTGTGGACGATTTTGCCGGCAACACAGTGTCAACTGCGATATACATCAATGTGACTCTCCTCCCAGTTATCAACTCCTTCTTCGTCACTCCAATGGTAATCAGTGGCTCCAACGTCACGCTCTTCATCAACGCATCCAATGCAGATTCCCAATGGGCGAACATCACGAGGCCGGATGGCAACTCGAGCATCATCAACCTGACCAACGACGCCAACGCAACATACACTAACACCACCCTTGCAGGCATATACAACGTGACGTTCCAGGCGAACAACAGTGTTGGGATTGCGACCAACCGCACGCATTTCGAAGCAACTCCTCTCGTCATATTCAACGTGACAGTTACTGATGCCAACCTATCGGGTCTCAACTCCACTTTAAGCGTTTACTTCGGCAACACCACATTAGCAATAAATTCCAGCCAGAACGGGAGCTACAGCATCGGAGTTCCTGACGCGTTGCTGGATTTCGGATTCACTGCATTCGGCAACCAGTTGCAGGCCCTGCTCCGGGGGATAAACGCCTCGGCGTCCAACAACCTGTCATTCGGTATGGATTTGCTTCCAACCCCCGTAACCGGTTATCTTGCCACTTACGCTATAGACAACAAGTACGATTTCACCAATGCCACCCTGAGCGTGTCCTACAATGGCACGGACTACACGAACGAGAACTACCTTCGCTTGTACCGGTGCGACCCATGGAATTTCACGGCACGGCTATGCTATGGCAATTGGACCGATGTGACTGCGAACGCCTCTCTCAACACAACGACAAGATACTTCACGTATCTTACATCTAATTTCAGCGCCTTCTCCATCAAGCAGGGCGCCTACTGCGGCGATGGTTCATGCAACGCTGGTGAAACCTGCTCGTCATGCCCCGCTGACTGCGGTGTTTGCCATGGCGGCGGAGGTGGTGGTGGAGGCGGTGGAAGCGGCGGTAGCAGCCAGGGGGGTGGCGGGTCAGGCAATGTATTCTATCAAGAGAACATCACTCTGCCCCACATACCAGTCGTGCCTCCCCTGCCATGCGGCTCTGATGGCGACTGTCCATCAGCATTCGCATGCATCGGAGGGCAATGCATGGCCTTGAGCGGTGTCTGCGGCCAGGCAGTCAACCATACATGGGAATACTTCCAGTGCTGCGCTGATTCAGAATGCCCCAGCACCCAATCATGTAGCATACCTCCCGGAGCCAAAGGGGGCGCATGCCAGAATATCACCGGTTGCGGAGTGGCGGTGAACCACACCCTCATCCCATACCAATGCGGTTCAGATCCGAATTGCCCGTCCTGCGCCAGCGGACTGCTTTGCATAGACAACTCATGCAAGAGCTTCGAACTCAAGGGCCCGGCTTCAGGTTTCATCGGAGAGATAGCTTCCATACAAGCCTTAGAAGATAATGCCACATGCGCAGGATGCGACCTGAGGATATCTTATCCAACCGGAAAGGTCGCAATTAGCAAGACGGACGCATCAGGCAATTTCATCTTGCCGCTGTATCAGGCAGGCAACTATGAAGTAGATTATATGATGAACGCGACCGTAGTGGGAAACTTGAGTATCATTTCAATCCTTTATGGAGTTCCCATAGTTGATAATCCGCTATTCAGGAGTGCAGGCTTCGTATGGTTGATCCTCTTGGGTTGCTTAATAGCAGTGATAATCCTTATCTACAGACGCGAAAAGGGTTATTGGAAAGGTTCGTTTAAAGGAAGAATCGGCTAGATGTCTATGAGCCCCTTTCCTCCGTCCACGCTGATGATCTGCCCGTCTTTGAGCAATTTGTAAACGTCCTTTTCAGGCTTGTCGACCATGGGTATCCCGGAGATGATGGCGCCCACCACTATGATCGGTTCGGCTGAAACGTTGATTATCGCAGCCGGCGCCTTGCCGTTCTTGGCCAATTGGAGCATGACATACGAGCCCACCGTGGAGCCTTTCCCATTTGGGAAAACGAGCACCTTGCCCGCGACGTTCTTGCCTTCCAGCGGATGGCCCTTCTCTATGACCGTACCTGTCTTCGGGTCCACCCCTCCGAGGAAACCTATCGGGGCATGGCTGAGGAGCGCTGGCCCGGATGCCTTTCCGCGTGATATCGATCTCGCATTGATGGTCGTCATAAGGATCACCGGTAAAGTATATCATCGAGGTCGCCGAATGCGACCTTCTGCTTGCAGAGGTTCGGAAGGTATGCCGCAGCCTTCCCGGAGTCCGTCCCTGTCACTATATGGCCCATCTCCTCGAGCGGGCAGACCACCATGCAGGTGTCTGCGACCACAAGCCCCCCGGCGCTCTCAATCGTTTTCTTGTATCCCAGCTTATCGGCCTCCTCCTTGAGCTTGCGCGATGTGCACACCCAGAAATCGCAGGTGGGTTTTCTCTTGGATACGAGCTCGGCGACCTCTTTTATCTCTTCGAGGGATGCGTGCGGGCAGCCTATAGTCACGAGGTCCGGCTTGAGCCCGGTGTCTATCCCTTTCCTGGCTTCCTTGAGATCGGATTCCGTGAATTTTATCTTTTCGGCTTTGTCAGAGATCTTCCATTCCGGGGTGACTCCCTTGATGAAGTACAATGGCACTGATCCTGTCGCGGCCATGGATGCCCCGAGCACCTTGAGCTTCGGCTCCACCGCGGATTTGATGCCTGTGAATGCCGGAATCCTGTTCTTCGCGATTTTTCCGATCACAGAACCCAATGCGCCGAAGTCCGCCAGGCCTTTGAGCTCGCATTCGACATCTACGACCAGGTCCGCATGCCTGTTCTCATCCAGATGCAATCCATAATACGGAGTCACGCCGCAGATAGCCGCTGCCAGCGCTGACGGGCCGCCCTCCCTGTTCGTGCGCGCCCCCAGCACCGAGTTCACGAACGCGACCGCGCTCGATTCGGCCCATGCGACGTGTTCGCCTACTTTCGGCCGTATCCCGATGAAATATGGGGCGCATGTGCATGTCTTGCTTATGCCCATCCTGCCGTAAGCATCGATTATCTCTATCTGCTTCTTCGCGAAATCCTCGGATATGCCCATCTCTCTCCATTGCTCGCGGTCCATGCCCGCCGGATTCAGGAAAGCGGGGACCTTCACCTTGGCTCCCTTGCCTGCGAGCCCGGCGAGGTAATCGAGCCCTGCCTGGCCCATCGTCTTGTACGATACGCCGGAGATCTGCGCGCTCGTGATGGGGATCATCTTCTTGGCGCCGTATACCTTTCCCAGCGCGACGAGGATCTCCATCGACTCGCGTGGGGCATCTCCGACTTCGCCATCGAACATCCTCTGCTCATCCTTCGTGAGTTCCATGCGATCCCTCAGATGTATTCCTTCGCATCGACCTTCTTCCATCCGGTCTTCTCGAAGTTCTTCCCTTTCGCTATCAGCGGTTTCGTGGCATCCACTCCCATCTTCGTAGTCTCGTAGGTGTGCGCGTCCGCGCTCGGATCCAGGGAAGAGCCGATCTGTTTGGTCTTGATGATAATGTCCTTGTCGGCCTGCACTCTCGTCGCGATCGCCCATTCGACGTCCAATGTATCATAGATGTTTATGTCTTCGTCCACGATGAGGACGTGCTTGAGCGATTTGTGGCCCGCGAACGCGGCTTCGATCGCTTTCCTGCCATCGTCTTCGCTCCTCTTCTTTATGGAAACCACGGCATGCAGCCATGAGCATCCGCCCGGGGTGAGGTTCACGCCCTTGCATTCGCAGACCTTGCTGACCTCGTTGAATATCGTGGGTTCCCTGGGCATCCCCATCAGGACCTTGTGCTCGAGGCCGCCTGGAAGCAGGACGTGCCAGAGCGCACCGTTCCTGTGATACATCTTCGTGATCTTCATCACCTGCTGCTTCCTCACGACATCGTACGTCTCTGTGAGGTCGATGAACGGGCCTTCGTCATGCAGCTCCTTGGTTATCCTGCCCTCGAAAGCGAATTCGCAGTCTGCCGGGATCTCGATGCCGTTGCCCAGCTTCACTGTCCGGACCGGCTGGAGGGAATTCCCGATCTCCAGCTCATCCTGCCCTGTCTTCACCGACATCGCTCCCGCGAGGAGGACGTTTATCGGCGACCCGACTATGACCGCGACATCCAGTTCGCCTCCCGCGCGTTTGATGAATTCCTCCAGGTGGCGGTGCAGGATGCGGAGTACCACGCGATCCTTGCCTATCACCATCATCCGGTGGAAAGAGAGGTTCCTTCCCAGCTCCTTGTCATGCGCCACCACGATGGCCGAGGAGAGATACGGTCCCCCGTCCTTCTCCGCATGGAAAGGGATTGGCAGCTTCGAGAGGTCGATATCCGTAGTGCTGTTCTCCATGACCGGAGCGTCTTTGGGGTTTTTCATCAACTGCGGTTTCGACGGCTTGTTGATGGCATGGATCAATGTCGGGATGAGCTTGTCTTGTGTTATATCAAGCCCGTCGCAGACGAGCTCCCTTGTAGAATAGATGTTGCCGACCGCTCCGAAATCCGAGCCTTCCACTTTGGGTGCATAAACCACTTTGCCATCCAGCTCATGCATGAGGCCGGCCAGGTCGAGGTTTTTCGACACCGGCTTCTTTATCACAGTGAGTCTGCCGCTTTTTTCCAGCCTATCGAAGAATTCACGGAACGTAGTCATCTCATCCACCCCATCTTGTGCCTATCTTATGCTTCAGCCCGATCTGGTCGAGCACCCTCGCCACTATGAAATCTATCAGATCATCCACTTTCTTGGGTTTCCCGTAGAATCCCGGGCTTGCCGGCAGGACCACGGCTCCGGCGAGCGTGACCTGCTCCATGTTGCGTATCGTTATGAGCGAATAAGGCGTCTCTCTCAATACCAGGATGAGTTTCTTCCTCTCTTTGAGCGTTACTTCGGCGGCCCTGTTTATTAGGTTCTTCCCTACGCCGTTGGATATCTCGCCGAGGGTCTTGAGGGAGCACGGCACCACGACCATGGCGTCAGGCGGGTTAGAGCCGGATGCGAAGGGGCAGGAGAAGTCGTTTTCGCCGTAGTCCGCTTTAGGCAGCTTGCCGCCCTCGGCTTTAGCCACAGCGACTGCTCCAGAGCTGACGACCACGCTGACGTCATTGCCGCTTTCACGCAGGACCTGGACTAGGCGCCTTCCGTATTCCAGCCCTGACGCTCCTGTGATAGCCACTAGGATTCGCATATATGTCTCTTGATTTCCTCTCTTTAAAATGATATTGGAGCATGTTTCTAGCATGAAAATAATCAAGCTCGGAGGGAGCGTCATCACGGACAAGGCAGGCTACCGGACGCCGAAGCCCGACCGGATAAGGACGCTCGCCAAAGCCATGGCAGGCATCTGGAGGAAAAACCGCGACATAGTCCTGGTCCATGGGGCCGGTTCTTTCGGCCATGCGCTCGTGGTGAAGCATGGTATCGGAGATGGGGTGAAGAACACCGCGCAGAAACTCGGTTTCGCGGACACGCATGCGGCGTGCAGCGAGCTCTCGCTCATACTTGTTGAAGAACTGATACTGCAGGGGGTCCCTGCCATCTCCATCCCTCCGGCGCTGATCATGACGCTCAAGTCCAAGCGTATCTCCGCCTTCAATGCGAAAATAATCAATGATTATCTGCAAAGCGGCTACCTTCCGGTCCTATACGGCGACATGGTGCCGGATTCAGAGCTCGGCGCATCGCCCTGCTCCGGGGACCAGATTGTGTCCTATCTCGGGAAACAGGCCGAGATAGTGGTGCTCGCGACCGATGTGGACGGAGTGCTCGATGCCAAAGGGCAGATAATCACGCAGATAACTTCGGCGAATTTCCCCAAGGTCTCGAAAGATATCACGGACAAGAGCGGAGGGAAAGACGTCACCGGGGCGATGGCTGGCAAGATTAAGGAGCTGCTCACCATGGATACGCCTTCATACATAGTGAACGCATCCTATCCGGAGCGCATCGAAGCGCTGCTCGAAGGGAAGAAAACCACGTGCACGATGGTAAGGAAATGATAAACCTGGCGGCCAGGAAGAGGCTCGGCTGGATCATCTCGCAGATGACCAATGATCCCCGGACCAAGCACGCAGCAGTCATGCGTGCGGAAGCGGCGACCAAAGGCGACCCCTTCAAGATCCTCGTTTTCACCATGCTCTCCGCGAGGACGAAGGATGCTGCCACGCTTGAAGTCGTGGAGCGCCTCTTCCGGATAGCGGATACGCCCGAAAAAGTCGCATCGTTAAATCAGAAAAAACTCGAATCGATCCTATATGGCGTCGGTTTCTACCATGTGAAGGCGAAGCATCTGATCGCCATGTGCCGTTCGCTCCAGGATGTGCCCGACACGCTCGAAGGCCTGCTCGCGCTTCCCGGGGTCGGACGCAAGACAGCCAACATCGTTCTCGCAAGGGCGTTCGGGAAGGACACGATCGGAGTGGACGTCCATGTCAACCGCATCAGCAACCGGCTCGGGATAGTGAGCACGAAAAAACCCGAAGAGACCGAGAAAGAGCTACTGCGCTTCGTTCCCAAGGGAATGCGCAGATCACTGAACAGGAGCTTCGTCGCGTTCGGCCAGACTGTCTGCCTGCCGAGGAATCCCAAATGCCCTGAATGCCCGCTAAACAAAATATGCTACAAGGTCGGGGTAGCTAGATAGCAATATTTATATCATGTTTTATGTTAAATCATGTATATGATAGAACGCTCAGAATTAGATTCCACCCTTGAAAGAGCATGCAATCTAATCGATAGGGCGATGGTTATCGAAGCTGATCCAGGGCATGTCCAACTAACTGTAGATGATGAGTCGCTCGCATTCACCAGGAATTTCATATCCGGAGAGATCGCGAGGTTCGAAAAACGTTTTCCCACTGCCATCTCGGACAAAGCGCGACTCGCGGAAGTGGAACTCGGATGCATGCAGCTCAAACCGCTGAAACTGCTCATGTTCCAGATCGACATCATAATAAGTTCAAAAGCTGAGGACCGGGCCACGGTCATGGTACGCCTGAACCAGCAGGTGCGGGAATGCCGTCAATCGATTTCGAAAAATGGCGTGAATGATAATGAAACCGATATGAAGCCGGCATTCAAGAGAATCGATAACTCACCGCGTAATAAATCCGGCACCCGCATCCTCAACTGATTTCATTTAGCGATCTTCGTGAAGAAGGAATGGTAGCCGTCCGCGTTCAGCTTGCCGGTTATCTCCTGGGCCTTGGCCTGGCTCTCGGCCAAGCAGACGCAGCAGCCTCCCCCTCCGCCGCCAGTCACTTTCGCTCCGAGAGCGCCTGCCTTGAGCGCGATGCTTATTATCTTGTCATTGCTTTCGTCCGAGACGCCTAACTCAGAAAGAAGCTCCTGGTTCTCGTTCATGAGCTGGCCGATGGCCTCTACCTTCCCTCGCTCGATGGCCTTCCTGCCTTCGATCGCGATCTTCATGTATTCGTCCATCAGCTGCGCGAACTCGTTCTCGTCCTTCTTCCTGAACTCCCATACCCTCTCGAC
>CAWDQD010000027.1:0-8241 GCA_963804385.1 uncultured Microcaldota archaeon | reverse complement strand
TGAACTGCTCCATCTACCTGGACGGTGTTCTTAACCAGACCAACGCTTCGACCGGCAGTAACATAGCCACGATCTTCACTATAAGCGGTATCGCAGATGGAACCCATGGCTGGTCGGTCCAGTGCAAGGATAATGCGAACAACACGGGAGCAAGCGCGGTGAGGAGCTTCACGACCGACACCCATGCTCCGGCAGTGGCATTGAATTCCCCAGTTAATCTTTCCATCTTCAATGTCTCGAACGTGAAATTCAACTTCACAGCAAAGGACAATCTTTCTGCCACGATGAACTGCTCGATCTTCCTGGACGGGGCATTGAACCAGACTAACGCTTCGACCTCCAATAGCACTGCTACGATCTTCCAGATCAGCATGGCTGACGGGAGCCACAGCTGGTATGTGCAATGCACGGACAACGCGGACAACACAGCCAACAGCGCGATGAGGAACTTCACGGTGGATACGGCAGCACCAAGTCTGTCGATCATTTCTCCTATGAATTCATATTACAAGGTCTCGACAGTGATCCTGAACATCACTGCGTCCGATACTCACCTCAGTAATGTCTGGTATAACAACGGGTCGGCTAATGTGACATATACCAGCCCGCTCAATCTGACTTTTGCCGACGGGTTCCATACCATCATCGCATGGGCCAATGACACTGCTGGCAACCTGAATAGCAGCAACGTGAGCTTCACCGTGGACACGGCTCCGCCATCGATATTGCTCAATCTGCCCGCAAACCTCATGATATCCAAATCTTCATCGGCCACGTTCAACTTCACTGCGGTGGACAATCTATCATCTTCAATGAATTGCTCCGTCTACTTGGATGGACTGCTTCAACCAGACCAACACCTCCACGCTCAACAGCACTGCGACGGTCTTCGCTATCAGCAACATCACGGATGGCAACCATTCGGGTACGTGCAATGCATAGACAATGCAGGCAACACTGGGACCAGCGCTATAAGGAATTTCACGGTTGACACCGTGGCACCTGGATTATCCATCATCTCCCCGCTCAATTCGTCTTACAATGTATCCAATGTGACCTTGAACATCACCGCGTCTGATCCGCACCTCAGCAATGTATGGTATAACAACGGGTCGGCTAATGTGACATATACGGGTCCGATAAATATCACATTTGCCGACGGATTCCATACTATCATCGCATGGGCCAATGACACTGCTGGCAACCTGAACAGCAGCAACGTGAGCTTCAGCGTGGACACCGCTGCACCTAACCTGGTCATCATATCCCCGCTCAATTCTTCTTACAATGTATCCAGCGTGGTCCTGAATATCACCGCGTCCGATATTCACCTCAGCAATGTCTGGTATAACAACGGGTCGGCTAATGTGACATATACCAGCCCGCTCAATTTGACTTTTGCTGACGGGTTCCACACCATCATCGCATGGGCAAATGACACTGCTGGCAACATGAACAGCAGCAACGTGAGCTTCAGCGTTGATACGATCCCGCCGAACATCACTGGCATATCAAACACTTCGATATTGAACATTACTCCCTTAGGCATGCAGTTCAATGCCACGGATGCCAATGGCGTCAACTGGTCGATCAATGACACCTCTAGATTCACGATCAACCAGTCTGGCTTCTTCAGCAACTCCAGCAGGCTCGTACCTGGAGTATACTTCGTCCAGGTGGATGCCTATGATCCGGCTAACAATACCGCCAGCGCCGTAATCTGGGTGAATGTCACGTATCTGCCTACCATTCTGTCAACATCCATATCGCCTTTATCAGTGTTCAACGGAAGCAACGTCTCGCTCTTCATCAACGCCTCTGACGCTGAGAGCGTCTGGGCTGAGATACGATCTCCTGATGGGGATTTCTCTATTATACTCTCAAACGGGAACAGCACCATATTCACGAACACGACTATCCCTGACGTGTACAATGTCACTTTCCACGCCAACAGGACAGGCAACATGGCCAACGCATCAGGATACTTCATCGTGAACCCACCGATACTGTTCACGATGCACGTCATAGGCTCAAATGGCAGTGGAATGAATTCGAGCCTCTCGGTCATAACCAACGGCACCATGACGAATGCCAGTTCGCCAACCGGAGATCTCAATGCGAGCGTCTTCAATACGACCGTGGACCTCAATGTCTCTGGTTATAACGGAGAGGTGTCGGTCCTTCTCAGAAACGTGAACGTGTCTGCCCAGAATAATGAGACGTTCGGCATCGAAATAGTCAGCCCGCCTTCCGGATACATCAAGGCATTCGGGGTATCGAACAATTATTCGTTCACTAACGCAACATTGACGCTGTATTATGGCGATGCGCCGTACACCTCTGAATCCAATCTGAAGCTGTACGAATGCGTAGCCTGGAACTTCGCTCTTGGGATATGCGATGGCACCTGGACTGACATCACTTCGAATGCGATCCAGAATGTGACCACGCACGCATTCACGTATTACCCGGCAGAGTTCAGCGGATTCGCCATCCAGCAGGCTAGCAGTAGTAGCGGTAGTGGTGGGGGCGGCGGCGGAGGCGGCGGTGGTGGCGGAGGAGGGGGCGGCGGAGGCGGTGGCGGAGGAGGCAGCGGAAGCGCAAGCGGACAGAGGAACATCACTCTTCCGCATATCACTATCTTGCCCCCGTCGTGCGGATCTGACGGTGATTGCCCCTCGGATTACTCATGCCTAGGAGGGCAATGCGTCGCCTTGAGCGGAGTCTGCGGCCATGCGATCAACCACACCTGGGAATACTACCAATGCTGCGCGGATTCGGACTGCTCCCCAGGATACGAATGCGAGAACAACTCCTGCGTGAAGCTTGAGCCTAAACTCAATACTTCCATCAATCTGACCAAGAACGTGACCACTCCGGCCATTCCGCCAGTGCCAGTGCAATCTTGCTGGCTCGGCAATTGCCTTGCAGAGCCGGCTGCTATCATTATAGTCATGGCGGTTGTAGGAATCTTGATATATCTGAAGGTGAAAAAATGAAGCGGATCATATTTGCGCTCCTGCTATTGGCTTCGGTCTCTTTCCCGGAAGAGCACCCGGTTTTCTCGCAATCCAATGCGAACGCGATGGATAATATAACTACGTATACGTTCACGACCATCAATGACTTCAATACATCCACGAGCGCATTCAGGCTCTGGCTGAGCGCCGATTTCAACTGGTTCAATCCGGAGAATTTCAATTACACCTTCAAGCCAGATGGCATCGAAGGCAACTCGGTCTATTGGGATATCCCGCCATTGTCCCAGAATGAGAGCACAGAGGTCTCGTTCACAGTGAACGGGGTTGTGGGACTTCCCCAATCCATAGAGGTGACTACCGAGCCCCTTCCAGTGTGGAACGGCACGTGCGCCTTCCTGAAGCCCAGGAATTCATCCAACTCGATATTCTCCATCCTGGAATTCCTGAATGCGACGAACCGCTCCCAGGGCGTGATATCGTATTATGATGACGGCAACCTCGTTCTGGCCAAACTCCAGGGGTACGACACCTTCGCGGTGTTCTCCATCAACGGAACCAAGGTTAACGCAGTGACCGATCCGGCCATCATCAGAGGATTGGTCCGATCCTACGTCTCTGCCGCGAGCCCTCCGACCACGCAAGGCAACACGTCCGCCCTTTACCAAGCGCTCCTGGACACCGTGGGACTGAAGCAGACATCGGAATCTGAATGCTATGCCCTCACGGGCATGAACCGTTTCCCGTGCTTGAACAGGACGTCGTGCTTATACGCGTGCTTCTCGGTGCCGGTATGCGCCGGGATCGGAGAGAGCGGCTGGACATTCATGGACACCATGCTGGACTACAACAAGAGCGTGGTGGACGCGGATGGGAAACTCCAGACCGCGCTGTCATCCAGCGAGATATTCAGCGAACAGCCGTCCTATTCCAATGCGGAGAACGCCTTGAACGACTTGATAACTTTGAACCGTGCCGAGACCAAGGTGATCTTCCACCCGCTCTTCACAACATACGATTTCTGCACCCCGCCCGATTATGGGATTGGCGAGCAGACCGCGGCCAGGCGGGATGTGCTGGATTACATAGCCTCGACCTGCCTTGATGGCGAAACCGATGTCATCGTGAATGATGCCGTGAAGGTCGCGCCATTGCTCGCTGGGAGGGTCGTGAACGTGACCAACCAATCGGCGGCCATAAACGTGCCGGTCAACCAAACTGTGATAGTCCAGAATCAGACGCACCCTGTTTCCAATATCAGCCCGGCCAATGAAACCGCAACGCAGGGTCAACCGAGCTCCGATTCCTTATGGTTACCCCTCGCGATCTTGGTTGCGATGGTGCTGTTCGTTTCGGTAACTTACTGGAAAACCAGGGACCTTTGATTATTTCAGTTTCGCTGGAAGCGCCTTGGAAAGGGCTTTCGAGCACGCGTTGCTGCAGAAATACAGCTTGATGTGTGTTTTCTTTCTCTGGATGCTGACTTCCCCAATAACTTCCGGTTTTCTGCATTTTGCGCAAATAAGAGTCATTCTTATATTATGACGTCCGGAGTTCATATACCTATGTATTTAACCACAATCTTCCAGAAATGACCTCATATCTCCAATGTGACCCCTTTCTTCACGTCCAAATGCTTCGGGAACAAATCAGTCGCTTGGGTATGCACCGGAATCAGGCTTTTCGGCTTGATCTCATCGATCATCCTGAATATCTCCTCTTTTGATGCATGACCTGAAGCATGGAGCTGATGATGCTCCATGGAGAAGCGTTTGAGCCAGTTATGCAGCACCTCGTCCTGGAGCTGGGATGACGGATCCTCTTCGAATGGTTCGCTCATGGAATGGATGCAAGCGCCGCCTGGCTCAGGATTGACATCGATCAATTCCTGGAGATTCGAGAAGTCCAATTCCCAGATTATCCGCTTCTGGTTGCTTTTCACCCAGTCAAAATCCACGCACGAGAAATTTTCACGTATCTGCATCTCGAAGGGGCGGGGTTTCAGCATCTCCCGGGCATATACCTTGATATGCGGGTCCTCGAAAGGATGCGGAGCGTCAAGATGGATATCATCCTGGAGCGAGAGCAGGAGATGCGCTGTCTTCATAGTCGTAACAAGCGTCTTTCCTGTCGCTTTAGCGATGTCGTGGAATGTCCTGAATCTGTCGAAATCCTTAGGGTAGCGCATGGCAAGGACTAATTTATCGGTTTTCGCTACTTCCAGGGACTGGGAGTACACTGATGTTTCGGTATGGTTTTTTCTCGTCTCTTTTGGGGCCACACGGGTCCCTTCGATAATCAAAGCATCCGGTTCCGCTTCTTTGGCTTTTTCAAGAAAATCCTTGGTCAGTTCCGGCTTCCCCCCATGGCTGCGGATGTCTCCGGTGTAGACTAAAGTGCCTTCCGCGCCATGGATGATGAATCCGTATGCGCCAGGCACCGAATGATCCACGTGGATAGGGATTATCTCCATGGAATCGAGCTTTATCTTATCTCCTGTCCTGAATGTCTTGACCGTGTTAGGAGGCACGACGGTCTTGGCGTACGGCCTCTCGAACCCCTTTTCCGTGAAGAAGAACGAGCCGGAAGTAAGCATGTTCGATTCCAGGATGGATTTGCATGTCTCTCCCATATAGATAGGGATTCTTTCGTGCAGGAAGCGCAGATGCGCCACATGGTCGTAATGCGCATGGGATATGAAGACAGCGTCGAATTCCGGTTCGGATGGCTTCAAATCGGTCGGTTTCAGGGCATTATCGTTGTATAGCCCTGGGATCTTTGGCATCAGGTCTAGAGTGAAATAGTCCCGTAATCCGAAGCGGTCGCGCGGCTGGAGCCAATCCACGAAATAATCATCGAGCAGACTGAAAGACTGGCCGAAATCCAGGAAGATTTTCGTTTTCTTATCTTCGACAAGAAACTTGTTTCCGCCAATCTCGTCGACTCCTCCGAAACACGTGATTTGCATGCTCTTTCTTTCTGATACGGAGTTTATACGGTTTTCTTCGGTGCATTTCCGCAGAACTTCAGGACGTCCTCGAAGCGGTTTATCTCGAAATCCGCTTCAGATTCATCCTTGAACGTCTGGCCATACCTGGCGAGGCACGTCTTCATCCCGACCGCCTTCGCCCCTTTGATGTCCCTCGCTGGATTGTCTCCTACGAATAGCACTGCCTCCGGCAGGACGCCCAGATTCTTCAGGGCTAAAGTGAATGGAGAGGGATGCGGCTTGAATTCCTGCGTGTCGGAATGCGTGATGACGAAATCGAATTCGCTCTCCAAACCGGCGAGTATGAGCCGTTGCCACGCCTTGTTGCGTGGTGCATCGGAGACGATGCCGAGCTTCAAGCCGTTTTCTTTCAGCTTCCTGAGCGTGGGCTTGACCATAGGATATGGGCGTAGGATCTCGTATTTTTTCTGCTGATAAGCGATTATGCCTGCTTGCTGAATCTTTTCGGCGAGATTGATATCGAGACCGTATTGTTTCACCACTTCGTAGAATGTCTTCTGGTACTCGATGCCTTTCTCGTCATATACAGAAAAAATCTTGCCGTACGCCTCGATCTCCGTGGCAGGAAGACCTTGCCTTATCATAGCTTTGGCCGCGGCCTTGGCGGCCTCTTTCTTGAAAGTGAGGAAATCGAGCAGCGTGTTGTCCAGATCGAAGAGGACTGCTTTGAACATGCACATTAATCCCATTCCAATTTAATAATCGGCACGCATCCGAGAAATTATAAATCTTATATGAGTAGGCCATGCAATGGCGCAGATCACGCTCATCATAGCTTTCATAGCAGGCATCGTCTCATTCCTCAGCCCCTGCGTGCTCCCGCTCATACCGGCATACCTCACTTTCCTCGCCGGCACATCGGTCCAGGAGACGTATTCGCCTCAGATGAGGACCAAGATCTTCCTGAGTAGCGTCTCGTTCGTGCTAGGTTTCTCGGTTTTGTTCTCCATACTGGGCGTCCTGCTCCAGAGCGTCCTTTCAGCTGTCGCGTACTCGGTGCTGGCTTATCTCAGCTATATCGGTGGCGCGGTGATCATATTCTTCGGGCTGACGATGATCGGGGTCATCCAGATACCCGCGCTCGCCATAGAGCACAAGGTGAAGGTGGAGCGGAACAATATATCTTATATCACGTCGTTCATCTTCGGAGCCGCGTTCGCCGTGGGCTGGACGCCGTGCGTGGGCGCCGTCCTCGGGAGCATCCTGACATTGGCGGTGACCCAGCCGGGATCCGCATTCCCACTCATGCTGGTGTATTCCATCGGACTTGGGATTCCGTTCTTGCTGGTGGGGCTTTTCGTGTCGCAGGCATCCAAAGCGATAAAATCCATAGGCCCATACCTGAAATGGCTCAACCTGTTTTTCGGATTGGTACTCATCGTGCTGGGAATCCTTGTCTTCACCATGACCCTGCCGCTCGTAGCTAACTTGAGTTTCCTGAATGATTGGCTGCTGAAGTGATATTATGAAAACGAACGATCCGATTATGATCCTCATCGCGGTGCTGCTCATCGTGGCCGCCATATTGTATATCAGATCCACGGGACTCGGTGCCGTGGTGAGCACTCCCGGGCTGAACACCGTGAAGAACAGCATCGGCAACGCCATAAACATCACCTCGAACACGAGTTCGGTGGACGAGGGGGCACTGTTCGAGAAGGCACCCGAACTCATGGGCATCGCGGGCTACATAAACGCCCCAGGCAACTTCACCATAGCCAGCCTCAAAGGCAAGGTAGTGCTCTTGGATTTCTGGACCTATTCTTGCATTAACTGCATCCGCACCCTGCCATATCTAGAGGCATGGGACCAGAAATACCGCTCCATGGGCCTGGTCATAATCGGGGTGCAGTCCCCGGAATTCGAGTTCGAGAAGGATTACAGCAACGTCCTCATGGCGGTCCAGAAGTACAATATCACTTATCCGGTCGTCCTCGACAACGACCATGCGACATGGGACGCGTACCAGAACCTCTATTGGCCCCATGATTACCTGATAGACGCCAACGGCTACATAAGATATGACCATATCGGCGAGGGGGATTACGATACTACGGAAGGGGAGATCCAGCAGCTGCTCGCGGAAAGGAACCATAATGCCTCGGCAGGATCGATAGTGGCGAATAACATCAGCGCCAATTATGACCTTTCGAGGGTAGGGACCCCTGAGATATACCTCGGCTATTCTTTCGAGAGGCAGCCGATTGGGAATCCGCAGGGATTCGTACCGGATACGGTAGTCAACTATTCCAT
>CAWDQD010000026.1:0-51641 GCA_963804385.1 uncultured Microcaldota archaeon | reverse complement strand
CAGTACGGCCTGGATACCGCGAATGGGACCGTAACCGTCAGCCAGCAGAGGCTCTATAGCCTTATAGAAGACACCGGATACAATCAGAGGACGATCGAGATCGACGTCACCGGGAAAGGATTCAGGATATACACGTTCACTTTCGGTTGAGCTTGATGAAATTGCCCGAGCAGTTTTGGATGGCGATTGTGTTCCTGGGGTTCCTCGCTATCGCGTATGTCCTGGTGACGGATCCGGACGAGCGGGTGTACGTGCAGGAGTTCGCCGTTATGGCGCCGCTCGCAGCCGTGCTGTTCGCCGTGGTGGCTATCTACCTCCTCTGGAAGCTCCTCGGGCATTTCAGGGCCAAAGAAGGCAAAAGCAAGCGGCGAAAGCTTTATAAATAGTTCTAAACTCTATCTTAGAAGCCTATTTGTCAGGTAGCTCCTTGAGGGCTCCCAAAACGACTATAGCAAACGTATCCCTGCGTCTGCGGGGAAACCTGACTGGATGGCTCTTTGGATTCATTCCTTAGAAGTATCCGTCTATCACGTTGGTTTTGCTCCTATCGCGCAAGCGATTCGGGCAATTACTAAAAAGTGTGTGAAGTGACGGCAGGAAAATAAGGCATTATTTTTCTATAACGCCATATATGCTGTTTACACGCCAATTAGTGGATGGCTGGGCTTGTGCCCGCAAGGCCGCGTGGCAAGCGACGATATGCTCTGGGTAGGTGCACGCAACCGTCGATCCAGAGATCCGGCTGAGCGCAGTGATGCGCAGCAACCCCTCGAAATGAAGCATCTTAGTAGAGGGTGGAAAAGAAATCAATCGAGATCCGGTTAGTAACAGCGAGTGAACGCCGGTGAGATCTTACCGAATTCCGCCTTGGTAACAGGGTGGTAGATGTGGTGGGGAGTATCCCTTGGCTGAATTGAAGTCCGCTGGAAAGCGGCGCCATAGCGAGTGACAGCCTCTTAAATGAAGGCTTAAGGGAACGAACCAAGATGAGTAGCATCCCTCGGATAAGGGGTGTGAATACGGGGGCATCAACCTCCAAATCTAAATATGGGGCGCAAGACCGATAGCGAATCAGTAACGCGAGTGAACGCTGAAAAGCACCGCGGGAGCGGTGTGAAAAGTACCTGAAACTAATTGGTTACAGAATGACAAGGCATGAAAGCGCATGTCCATGGAAGTGATATCTGGCAACGGATTGAGCGACATGGAAGTAGCAGTGTTTTGTCTTTCTTCTCGAAGCAAGAGTCAGGGAGTTATTAGGTGTGGCGAGGCGAAAGCCGAAGCGAAAGCGAATGTCCGCAGCCCGCAAGGGCAAGGGACGACGTGGTAATTCGCGTTCAGTCACCCTTAGTAGACCCGAAGCCATTGTGATCTACGCCCGGGCAGAGTGAAGTCAATCTGACGATTGATGGAAGCTCGCAACTATTGGTGGTATATTCCCCTTAGGTGACCTGGGTGTAGGGGTGATAGTCCTGTCGAACTTGGCGATAGCGGGTTCCCTCTGAAATGTCTCTCAGGACAGCGTCTCTGGAGAAGGATATAGAGGTAGAGCACTGATCAGGTGGATTGGCTCCGAAAGGGGTCGCCATCTCCTCAAACTCCGAATACTATATCTTCGTAGAAGGAGGCAGTCGGGGCGCCGGAGTAAGTCTGGTGTCCCTTACGGGAACGACCGTACGTGAGGCTAAGGGCCCTAAATGCTGGTTAAGTGCAAATCTGGAAGGCGTCTCTATTCGAAAACAACCGGGAGGTAGGCTTAGAAGCAGCCATCCTTTAAACAACGCGTAATAGCGGACCGGTCGAGAGTACAGATTCTGAAAATTCACGGGGCTAAACCAGCTTCCGATACCTCACCAGTGCCGAAAGCACTTGAGTAAGGGGGCGAACGGGTTGCCTAGAAGCGCGGCGGTAACGTCGCGTGGAGCGGCCTGTTACGAATATCCTGATGTAAGTAGCAGCGTATCCAGATGAGAATTCTGGACACCTTAAAGAGCAAGGATTCCTCAGCCACGTTCTTCAGCTGAGGGTTAGGCGATCCTAAGGCCCGAGGTAACTCCAAAGGGCCGAAATTAGGGAAGCCGGTTAATATTCCGGCCCTATAGAGGTAGGTGCGGAAACGCGCGCCATTTCTCTAACATCTTTGGATAAGTCGAGCGCCTGCGGGCGTCCGATGGAGATAAATCTGCGGAGTCTCGTTGTGAGGAGAAGCAGGTGAATTCCTTAGGGATAATTCGACTGAGTCCGGGGATCCATGAAAAGGAGAATGGAACGATCCTCTATAATCGTACCTAGAACTAGTACAGGTGCTCTAGCTTAGAAGGCTAAGGTGTGGCGGGATAACCTAGGCAAGGGAACTCGGCAAGTTAGCCCTGTAACTTTGGAAGAAGGGGTGCCATAGCATGAGCAATGCTGTGGTCTCAGTAACAAGGGGAGTGCGACTGTTTACCAAAAACACAGGTCATCGCAGAGCCGAAAGGCTGAGTATGATGGCTGACGTCTGCTCACTGCTAGTACCTGAAAATCGGGTTCAACCGGGCGAAGGGCTAGTAAAGAGCGGGGGTAACTCTGACCCTCAACCATTGAGGGGGTCGCGACACTATCGTTTTTGTGGTGTCATTAAATTTCGCTATATGCTGGAAACCCTAACCGCATGCTACAATGCGGGGATGGTCACGGATACCGGAAACGGTGAAAAATCCGTGCCTAAATGGGCAATCAGCAGGAAACCAAACTCAGAAAGGGGATGGGATCCTCAGAGACTACACGCGAAACACCGGAATGGTGATGATATAGTCCAACCCTCGTAGTAATACGAGAAAAGGTGCTTAAGGTAGCGTAATACCTCGCCGCTTAATTGGCGGCTTGCATGAATGACGTAACGACACTCCCACTGTCCCTGCTTAGGACCTGGTGAAATCTCTTGTCAGTGAAGATGCTGACATTTCCCAGAGGGAAACGAAGACTCCATGGAGCTTTACTATAGCCTGCTGTTGTAATATGAGATCTGCTACCAAGCGTAAGTGGGAGCCGTCATGTCGTATCTTCCGGGATACGAATAGGCGAAAGTGTTACACCACTTAGTAGATTTTATATTGCTTACCCGAAAGGGAACAGCGGCAGGTGGATAGTTTGGCTGGGGCGGTACGCCCTCGATAAGGAAACAAGGGCGCCCAATGCTCTGCTCATCCCGGTCAGAAATCGGGAGTAGAGGGTTAAAGACAAATGCAGGGCTGACTGTATCTTTAAAAGCGTAAGATGCAGAGACGAAAGTCGGGCTTAACGAACCTTGATATCCCTTTGATGAGGATTCAAGCTGTCAGACAAGCTACCCTGGAGGTAACAGGCTCGTCGCGGGTGAGAGTACACATCGACCCCGCGGTTTGGTACATCGCTGTCGGCTTGGGACATCCTGGTCGTGTAGGAGCGGCCAAGGGTTGGGTTGTTCATCCATTAAAGTCCCACATGAGCTGGGTTCAGTACGTCGCGAGACAGTACGGTAGTATCTCCTGGGAATGGTGCCTCTTGAGAGAAACGATCTTTGAGTACGAGAGGAACGGAGATCGGGCGCCTCTAGTGGACCGGTTGTGAATTGCATTGCCGGGCAGCCACGCGCCATGACGATAAGACCTGAAAGCATCTAAGGTCGAAGCGTCTCTTAAAACGAGGAGGCAAATGCCGCGGATAGCAGATCCGTTTGATAGGACTGTGGTGTACGGAGCTAGGGCAACCGAGCTCTTCAGCCAGCAGTTACTAACGGCCTAATCCAACATATTCGGCGTTATAACGCTTTTATCCGGCGCAAGCTGGATTAGCGGAATACTTCTTTATCTTTCCTGTCGTCACCACCCCACATACTATTTTTCTCTTTTCTTAGCGTGAGCGCTGTCAATACACAATATTTGCCTAAAATCAACTGTTTTAAGCCTTTGGCCGCCATAATGTGGTATATGGTAAAAAGTAGCGACACCATTCGAGCTCATATCGACGCCCAGGTAAGATCCGGCGATTATATCGCGGTCTGGGAGGTCAGCAAGAACCATGACCGCAGGCATTCCAAGGCATTGAACATATACGCTTCCCAGCGATTCGCGGAGGCCGTCGAATCAGCGATCGCGCAGACCAGATCCGACGAGAAGGGCATAGAACGCCTATCCAACATCTCCAGGACAGGATGGGTGAGCGTGGACCTGAGGGTGCAAGCCATCAAACGCCTGACCGATGCGCTAGTGGGCTGGGTGGAGGCGAGAAAATGCGAAACCGTCTTGGAGGGATGGATATCCAAGCTCGACAAGATGGCTAACACGGAGAACATCCCCACCGAAGTTAAGATGGCGGCCCTGGACGGGGCTATCGAGGTCAGTCTCGCTTTGGCCAGCGCCAGGGAGAGCGATATCGAAGCTCTTCGGGGCAACCATAGGGTTTACGCCCGGAGCGCTGCGCGCCCTTTCACGAGATTGAGCGGCATGCGTGTGAAGCTCTGATCATTTCATGAACGTCGCGGATTTCCTAAGTACGTCCAAGAACCTGCTTTTCGATTTTTTGGTGCCGTGAACCATCACGAAGACGCGCTTGGCTCCGAAGAAAAGGTCGAACCGGATGGAATGGCTCTCGTCATAGCATGCTTCATGCCGATCGGTGTAATCCGAGACTTTCTTCACCTTCAGCTTCGCAGCCCCCGCCGTCTTCTCTATCTCGTGGCTGTAGCAGGTGTGGCCGAACGCCTTTTTCGTCAGATCCCCGAAAGACTTGAAGAAGTCCGGGTCTTTCGAGAATATTATAAAAGAAAAATCCTTTTCGTTCCCCTCTCCGAAAACCTTGAGTTTCATAGTCTAGACCTGCAAGCGAAATGATATATTCCTGCCGCTCTTCATGCAATCCACGTCAAAAGATCCGTGAATTTCTGCTCGTGCTCGATCTCCTCTTGCAGTATGTGGAGCACCACCTGGTATGTCACCGGGTCGCTGTCCCTGGTCATCTTCAGGATGGAATTGTACACGCCAATCGCGCAGCCCTCGCCTTTTATCGAATCGTTGAGGACCTTCTGCGCATCTTCGGAAGGGACCGTATAGCCGCAGTTGGTCTTGGAATCGAATTCCTTTGGATTCACGATAGGCTTGCCGCCGAGGTGCATTATTCTTTCGGTGAGCTCGCCCGCGTGCTCAAGCTCCTCCTTTGAGACATCTTCCAGCGCTTTCCGGACTTCGGTCTCGTTCACGAGCTTTTCCGCGAACCAATACTGCATGTAGGCCAACCATTCGTCCGCGAGCGCCTTGTTCAGCGCTTCGATTACCTTGTCGACATCCTTTCCAGCTATCGCTCTTGCAGCTTTCGCCATTGCACACACCTCAAATCTTCACTTTCACCGCTTGCTCTTCATCTTCCGTAGCTTTGAAGTATTCCTTCTCCTTGTAGCCCAGCATCATGGCCACGAACATGTCCGGGATGGATTTTATCTTCGTATTGTAGAGCAGGACGGAATCGTTGTAGAACTCCCTCCGGTCGGCGATGACGTTCTCCATCGCGCTGAGCTGCTTCTGGAGGTCCATGAATTCTTCGCTCGCCTTGAGGTCGGGGTAGTTCTCTGCCACAGCGAAGACGGTCTTCAGCGTCGAGCTGAGCGCGTCGCTGGCCTTGGCCTTGTCGCTGAGGGTCTGCGCGCTCCCCATGGAAGCCCGGATGCGCGTCAGGTCCTTGAGCACGGTCTTCTCGTACTCCTTGTATCCCTTGACAGCAGCGACGAGATTTGGGATCAGGTCATACCTCTGCTTGAGGACCACGTCGATGTTGGCCCAAGCTTTGTCGATGTTGTTGCGCAGCGAAACCAGACCGTTGAACACCGAGACCGCGTAGAACGCGGCGAGCAATACGAGCACTAGCAGGATGAAACCTGCGCATATCACAAGACCCATCGCCATGGCAAAACCCCGAAATCTATATGTTGAAATACATCAGCATGATTAAAAGGCATATCGCGGAGAGACCGAGCCCACCTATGATCTGCAGGTACATGCTGCCCGACAGTTTCCCTATCACTTGGCGTTCTCCTGTGTCGCTAATGTACATCGTCTTGTCCACGTTCCCTTTCCTGAGGATGAGATTCTCGTAGCCGATGTCGCTCGGCTTCCCTTCCACCGGCTCGGCGTTGCCCAGCACGAAAAGCGGGTCGTCATCCGCGATGTAATATTCGATGACACGCACGTCGAGGTGCGCATGATTCATGAATATTCTTTTCTGCATATCATCCAGTCCGTCCACGAATGTCAGCACGCGGGGATCCATCGGGGAATGCGCGATCCCGAACGTTCCGGTCCCGGCGATGTAACCTTGGAACGTAGCATCAACCGGGATATCGATATCCGCCCCTATCGGATCCACGAGCATCTTCCCGGTATCATCCACCAGGTAGAACTGCTTGTGCGAATCCGAGTAATAGAAGCTCCTCCATCCGCCGTTCTTGCCTGATTGGTAATATTCCGCGTTCAAGCGCCAGTAGGCGCAGTTCACCCCGCTTATAGGGCTGACTGTGGGGTCATGGCATTCGGCCTTCCCTGAGAGCTCCACGAGCCCGATAGCCGCGCTGTCCACTTTGGATGTAGGTGTATCCTTGATCTTCTGGACGAGCTGGAAACGCTTGACCCCGCCGTATATCAGGCCAAGGCCGATGAAGAAGCCGATGACAACAACTACGCATATCCCCGAAGTGGCCAAGCATTCACCATGCGCGAGAAGTGACAGCCAAGTTTTATAAACGATATATGAGATTCATGCTCAACTCAGGCGGGAGAGCAGCCTGTGGGCAGTGGGAGCTGATTCAAATGAAGAACGTCATGTGGTTCAAGGAGCTGAGCAAGCAGAATCTGGCTGAAGCGGGAGGGAAAGGCGCGAACCTGGGCGAGATGTACCAGAACGGATTCCCGATACCTAACGGTTTCGTCATCACGAGCGGCTCGTATTACAAGCATCTCGAAGCGAACCAGCTGCGCGAACCTATGCAGAGGATACTCGACAAGCTCGATGTGAACGACAACGATGCGCTTGATGCTGCCGCAGATACCATCAAGGAGATAGTAGTGAAGGGGTCGATGCCGGTGGATGTCCAGGAGGATATCCTGAAATCCTACAAAGAGCTCTGCGATATGTATGGGAAGCAGGTATATGTGGCGGTGAGAAGCAGCGCTACTGCGGAGGACCTCCCCACGGCGAGTTTCGCCGGGCAGCAGGACACTTACCTCAACATAATCGGCGGTGAAGACGTCCTCGTAGCCGTCAAAAAATGCTGGGCATCGCTATTCGAGCCGAGGGCGATATTCTACAGGGTGGAGAACAAATTCGACCACATGAAAGTCGGTCTCGCAGCGGTCATCCAGATGATGGTGCAGAGCGAGAAGGCAGGCGTCGTGTTCACCGTGGACCCGTTATACCAGGACCCGCAGATACTCTCGATAGAGACCGCGTTCGGCCTCGGCGAAGTGGTCGTGAGCGGCATGGTCACTCCGGACACCTATCGCGTGAACAAGGACAGCCTGGACATCATAGACAAGAGCGTCGTGAAGCAGCCATGGATGCTGATAAAGATAGACGGCAAGAACAAGAGGGCCGAGATAAAAGACGACGCGCAGGGAAGGCAGAAGATAAGCGACAACGAGATAAAGGATCTCGCGAAGGTGTGCAAGAGGATAGAGCAGCATTACGGCTATCCGCAGGACATCGAATACGCGTTCGAGAAGGACAATCTGTACATCGTGCAATCAAGGCCGATAACGACATTGAAGGACAAATCAGGATTGGAGAAAGGGACCGGAGGTGAGCTCGTGACGACGCAAGAAACCAAAACAGAAAAACCGATAGCGCAGAAACAAGCGACAGGAGGGACGAGGATCATCCTGAAAGGGCTCGGAGCATCTCCGGGCGTAGGCATGGGCAAGGTCAAGATCGTGAAGACCGCCAAGGAGATAAAGAACATGGACCGAGGCGACATCCTCGTCACAGAAATGACGACGCCGGATTTCGTCCCGGGCATGAAGAAAGCCGCGGGGATAATCACAGACACCGGAGGCATGACCTCGCACGCCGCGATCGTCAGCCGTGAATTGGGCGTCCCGTGCATAGTCGGCACAGGCAATGCAACGCAGCTCCTCAAAGACGGCATGGAAGTCAGCGTGGACGGAAGCCACGGCATGGTCTACGAAGGGTTCATATCCGCTCCGGAAGCCGCCGCCAAAGGAGGGGGCGAGACTACGGCCGCCGCGGTGATAACCGCTGCGACCCCGATAACCGGGACCAAGATATATGTCAACCTGGCGGACGTGGACCAGGCGGACAAGATATCCAAGTACCCCGTGGATGGCGTCGGATTGCTCAGAGCGGAGTTCATGATAGCGGCCATAGGCCAGCACCCCAGGAAGATGCTCGAGGAAGGCAGGCGCCAGGAATATATCGACAAGCTGGCGGACGGCATGAGCAAATTCGCGGGCGCGTTCTATCCCAGGCCGGTGGTCTATCGTGCCACGGACTTCAAGACCAACGAGTACAGGAACCTCGAAGGCGGCGAGAAGTACGAGCCGCACGAAGAGAACCCGATGATGGGCTACCGCGGAGCCGCGAGGTACACCGAGGAGCCGGAGCTCTTCAAGATGGAGCTCGAAGCCATAAAGAAGGTCAGGGACGAGCTTCACCTCACGAACCTGCAGCTCATGATACCTTTCATACGCAGGATCGGGGAGCTCCGCGCGATAAAGGACATCATGGAGAGCGTGGGGATGTACCGGACCAGGGACTTCAAGCTGTGGATAATGGTCGAGGTCCCGAGCACGGTCATCTTGATCGACCTGTTCTGCAAGGAAGGCATCGACGGCATCTCCATAGGCACGAACGACCTCACGCAGCTCACGCTCGGTATCGACCGGGACAACGCGACGCTGGCCAAAGGATTCGACGAGAGGAACGAGGCCATTCTGCGCTCGCTCAAGCGGGTGATAACCATCTGCAACAAATACGGGGTGACGAGCTCGCTCTGCGGCCAGGCGCCTTCGGTCTATCCTGAATTCGCCGAGAAGCTGGTCGAGTTCGGCATCACGAGCATGTCGGTCAACCCGGATGCGGTGGAGAGGACCAGGAAGATCGTCGCGAGCGTCGAGCAGAAGATAATCCTGCAACGGCTGTCAAAGCTGACTCAGGATAAGGCAGTCAACGAAATCGACTCGTACTCTGCCGGAGAGGACTGATTTCTTTTATTTTTCTCATTACAGGAACGCAATTAAAAACATACTATCACAATATTGTACGGTGGCTATATGGCACAGGCGGAAAGAAGACAGGAAGAACAGACCAAAACGGAGACGCTGGCACTTCAGGCGATTCCCAGGAAGACTGGGGACGTGAGTTCCTTAATCAAAACCGTAGATAGTATCTCAAATTATATGAGCGGGAAGACAATACCTGTCACAGTGAAAATCGGGAACGCGAAAATCGCGGAAGGAATCGGCAGCCAATTGATCGGAACGTATCCGGACAAATTCATAACTTCAGTAACGAAAAGCGGGGATTTGAGGATATTTAACGCCAACGCTGCTTCCGATGAGATTGCATCCAGGATAGCTAAGAACGGACAAGCCACACGAAACATCGGCAACAGACAAGAAGCGATTGGCGTCGCCGACAGATTGAAGGACCGCGGATATGTGACTTCGGTGACTAAAGAAGGCTTTCTTAGAGCGTTGGATGTCAAACTCACATCCAGACAAGCAATCAGATCTATAGATGCACAGACTATGACCGGCAACATCGATGTCGGTACCAGACAGGAAGCGAAAGCGGTCTCCGACTATTTGAATACGGAGTACAACGGCCAGTATACCGCTTCGGCAAATGATAACGGTTCCGTGGATATCACGAGAATCACGATGGCTAAAAAGTAATATTCAATCGGGAAGCTGATTTAGGATAAGAATCACTGCATCTTCGGCTCGGCCTGTGGGTGGAAGGCCTTCATGCGCCTTTCGCTCGCGTATCTGACCGCAGAATAGCCGTTGTAACGCTCCCGGTTTTCTTTGTCCCGGGCCTGTGTTGCTCGTACTGGTATCATTGTTTCAACCTGCTGTGAAGCCTGATATAGCCCCGATTCTTTTATTTATAAATCTTTCCTAATAGGTATATATATTGCTATATAGGGTATATACATCATTTATTTAGTAAATACCTTCGACGAAGCATAAGGTGTAAAGCATGGACGATATCCCAAGAAGGCTGCAGGTGACAGGAAAGAACACGTTCATAGTGTCCCTTCCCCACGAGTGGATAGAGAGGCGCGGGGTGAAAAAAGGCGATTCGGTGTACATCATCGAAGACGACGAGGGTTCGCTCTGCCTGTCCCTCAAGCAGGCCTCGAAAGAGCTCAAATCATGCGTGATAGGCGTCTCATCCGATACGCACGACATCACGATGAGGAACATCGTCTCCGCATACGTGGGAGGCGCGGGCAGGATCATCCTGAAAGGCAAGGGCATGAACACATTCGCGGAAGAGGCGAGAAGGGTGCTTTCCGGGGTCGAGATAAGCGAGGAGAATTCGGATGAGCTGGTCTTGAGGGTGCTTGCATTCGACGACATGCAGCTGGACAACATCATCAAGAGGCAGTCCGCGGTCACGCATTCCATGTTCGAGCTGGCCGGAAGCGCATTCAAGGACAAGGCGGACGTGCTCGTGGAGATATCCAGGAAGGAGGATGAGGTGGATCGGCTCTATCTCCTCCTGCTGCGGAACCTCTGCATAGGGAGGTATGCCAGCAGCGACGCGGCGTTCAAGGCCATAGCGGCGAAAAGCATAGAGAAGATGAGCGACCATCTCGAGGATATCTGCGTGCAGGGGAAAGCCATGGCGCCTAATCCCGTGATAGCCAACCTCATCGCCAAGACCGGGAAGGCGTATTCCGCCGCTTTCAAGGCGTTCTCCATGAACGAATTGGACCAGGGGGAATTCACGAATGCGAGAAGGGAATATACCATGGCGATCGAGAAGGCTGAGACCGACCTGAAGAGGGAGAAGAACATAACGAAGGTCCTGGCCTTGCGCTCTCTTTTCGAGAAATGCGACAAGCTCATGCGCTACTCCGAAGACATCATGGAGAGCAGCGGCGACATCGTTTTCGCGAAGGCGGAGAATCCACAAAGTTAATAAATTCTGGAAAAGAGGCATAATCATGGAATTGAAAGAGGAAAAGACGCGGCAGGGCCATGTGGAAACCAATGCCATATCGTATTTCGACCTCAACCAGCTGGAGCTCGCCTTCATCAACCGGGTGCTCCGCGGAGACAAGAAGACCGATATCCCTCCGGTAGTGGAGATAGGGAAGAGCAGGAGGATCCTTCTGATACAGAAAAAGAATCTGGAAGCGGTCTGCAATAGGAGAGGGAAGGAGAAACGGGAGGGCCAGCTCGAAGGCGAACTCAAGAGGATCCTGGCCGGATCCAAGATATTCTCCCTTTTCCCGCATAAAAAGCGGAACTAAGAGGACAGATTATGAGAATACTTCTCCAATTCCCCGAAGGCCTCAAGCAGAAAGCGCTTGAGATAGCCAAAAAATACGAGAGCGAAGGGCACGAGGTGTTCCTCTCGGCTTCCGCATGCTACGGGGCGTGCGACATCTCGCTCGATGAAGCCAGGTGGGTGAAGGCTGACAAGATAATCCATTTCGGCCACAGCAGGTTCGTGAAGGCGGAATTGCCCATACCTGTGGAATATGTCGAATACCACGTCGAAATCGATATAGAAGGGCTCGCAGGGGCCTTGCCGCACCTTGAAGGGAAGAAGACGATAGCGCTTGCGACCACGATCCAGCATATCAAGCAGCTCCATGGCATGAAGGCGTTTTTGGAGAAGAACGGGAAGACGGTGCTTATCGGAAAGGGGATCCGCTCTTCGGAACCCGGGCAGGTGCTAGGATGCGACGCGCTCGCGGTCTCGAACGTCGCGGACAAGGCGGACGCGGTCCTTTTTGTCGGAAACGGGATGTTCCATGCGCTCGCGATAAACAACCGCAAGATACCTGTGATCGTATATGATCCTTATTCGAAAAAAGCCCGAGATATAAGAAAAGAGATCGAGATGCTCGGGAAGAAGCGCAGAGGCGCCATAGTGAAGGCGCTTTCGTGCAAGCGTTTCGGGATCATGGTGAGCACGAAGACCGGGCAGTTCGCGCTCGCGCAGGCGCAGAAGATAAAGAAGGAGCTGGAAAAGCGCGGATTCGACGCAGAGATACTCGTGGCGAACGAGCTCGAACCATTATCGCTGAACAATTTCCTCGTTTTCGACTGCTACATCAACACCGCATGCCCGAGGATGGCGGATGACACCGAGGAGTTCGGCAAGCCGGTCCTGAACTACGATATGATGGACGAACTTTTCTCCATGCTCGACTCGACCAAGAAGTGAAGTTTATAATCATAGGCGCGCTATTCCGGTTCATGGAAACAATCACTGAGACGAAACTGGATTTGCCTCTTCTCAAGAAAGGGAAAGTGAGGGACACATATGTCCTTGACGATAAGCTGCTCATGGTGGCGACGGACCGCCTGAGCGCTTTCGACGTAGTCTTCAAGGAAGGCGTGCCGCGCAAGGGCGAGGTCCTGAACCAGCTGTCTGCGTTCTGGTTCGGGAAGACCGCTGATGTCATCAAGAACCATTTCGTCTCGCTATCTCTGCCGAACAAACTCCCGGCATATCTCAAAGGCAGGAGCATGGTCGTGGAGAAGTGCAAGCCCCTTCCGATAGAATGCGTTGTGCGCGGCCATATCACAGGGAGCGCTCTCAAGGAATACCAGAAGAAGCAGTCCGTCTGCGGCATCCACCTGCCTGCAGGGCTAAAAGACGGCGACGAGCTCCCTGCGGCGATCTTCACGCCCTCGACCAAGGCCGAGAGAGGCCATGACGAGAACATAACCGAGGAGCAGGCGAAGAAGCTTGTTGGAGCCGGAATCTATGAGACCGTGAAAGAGAAGGCTATAGAGCTCTACGATTTCGCAGACGCGCACGCACGCGGATGCGGGCTCGTCCTAGCCGACACGAAGTTCGAGTTCGGGCTCGACAAGGATGGGAAGGTGATGCTGATAGACGAGGCGTTAACGCCGGATTCATCACGCTATTGGCTCGAGGAGAAATATGATGTCGGCATCCTGGAGAGCCTCGACAAGCAGTATGTCAGGAATTATCTCGAGAGCATAAAATGGAACAAGAGCCCCCCTCCACCGACACTGCCTCCGGACGTGATAAAGAACACGACGGAAAGATACCTCCAGGCGTATGAGATGCTGACCGGGAAGAAGCTCTAGACGTAGTTCCCGATCATCTTCAGCGCGAACCTGGCCTGGCCTTTGTTGAGCCCCAAGAGGATGGCGATATGCTCGATCTCCTGCGGGGAGCGTATCTGCGCCTCGGTTTCGGCGAAAGTGGCGAAAGAATAGAACGCTCCGTGCTTCACGCAAAGATTTAGGAAATTCCTGAGCTTCGAGATGGCGATCGCCCTCTGGATCCCGCGTATCCTGATGAGCCTGCTGACATCGATCAGGAAACAGACGTTCTTCTTCTCGGCGATTGTCTTCATCGCCCCGTCATCCATCGCATGATCGGAGAGCATGATCAGGATTTTCTTGTTCTTGTATTCAGCGGCTGCGGTGAGGTTCTCGGCCTGCGCTATCCTGACTTCATCGGGCATGTAGAACCTTGTGAAGCCGTGAGCGGATGCGTCTGCCTTGCATTTTATTATATCGTACATTTTACAACACCAGAATAAACATTTATAACAGCTTTCATACAATCATCATCTGACAGAAATTAAAAGGTGATAGCTTGGCGGGAGAAATGAAGGGGGTTCTTGAGGTCCGTCCGACCGGTGTGGCAGTTCCGACTGCGCCGAGAAAACCGAGATTGAGGGCGATCCCCAAATCCGAGGGACCTGTGGATAAGTCGGTGACCGTTTTGATGCAGAGGGCCATCGATGAGTTCCACCCGGATAAGGCATTCACCCAGGCTTGCCTAGCTAGGATGAAATTCAAGGACCGGTCGCTGAATGGATTGGAAAAAATCGCCGTGCTTGGGATCGTGAGGCTGTATAACCCCGACTATCAGCAACTGACGCTCGTCAATTATATCGGATATTTTGAGAAGTTGGACTCCAATGAAATCAATCTTTCCGCATTCCATAATAAAATGAAGGCCGGGGCCGTGGTCGATGTCACGCCGTTCCGAAGGGATCAGGATACGGATCTCAGGCGCCAGATAGTCTGGAAGAAGCCAGACCAGAAAGTCCACAAGAGAGAAAGCGACGATGATTATTGAATAAAAATAATAAAAAATTATTTCTTGTCTTCAGCCTTGTGCGCATGCACCGGGAGCTTGTGCTCTTTGTGCTCGGCTGCCTTGTGCTCATGCTCCGCAGGCTTGTGCGCGTGGACCGGAGCGGAAACCGGTTTCGGTTTCGCGACGGGTTTCTGCACTTCAGGCTTCGGTTCGGATTTCACGTACGGGATGAAGTGGAACGCCTTCTTCGCCGCGAGTTTCCTTTGCAGTTTCTTGTTGATCTGCTTCTTCCTGCTCGGCCCGCGCGAGTTGCCTGCCGATGTGAGGCCGCGGAACGCCTTGCCCGTCCTCATGACAGAGCTTATGTTCACGCTCGGCTTGCTCGCATCTGCCAATAGAACCTCGAAATATTTGAACATCCCGTCCTCTCCGACCCAGTACGAGTTGAGGACTTCCATGTTCTTGTAGACGCGGTTCACCCTCTGCTCTGCTATGGCCTGGTGGGACATGCCTGGCTGCACGAACCTGTAGTTGTTCTTGTGCTTTCGGCCCCCCATGGGCTTGATCCTGGTCCTGCGGCCCTTGTCTATCCTGACGCGGACGACGGCGTAGCCCTGCTTGGCTTTGTAGCCGAGAGTGCGGGCCCTGGTGATGTTGGATGGTCGCTCGACGCGGACAATCGCATCGCCTTTCCTCCAGTTCATGACCTTGTCGCGGAAATCCGCTCCCCTTTCCTTGTATTGCTTCTGCAGCGTTGCTGTTATGTATTTGTAAGCACCCATTTCATATCACCTGTAATTTATCCCGTTCCGTCCATCGTAGGCTTCGATGGCGTCGGATACCGCCAAAGCATGCCTGAATCTGACCGATGTAGAATACGGTAGATTGAATTCGTTGGCTTATCTTTAAAAAGATTTTCATTTTATATAAGGTCATACTTGTTATGGTGGCAGCATGCAGCAACACTCAGAACCTCCAGAGTTCATGAAGACCGTGAAGGATATCAGGGACGCTGAAGAGGAGCACGACCGAGTCATAAGCTCTTCGAAAGAGAAGGCGGAACGCATCCTACGCGAGGCCAAGGAGAAAAGCCTTGAAGCGCGCGTCAAAGCGGAAGAGGAGGCGGTGGCTTTCAAGAACGACCGCCTGAAGAAAGGCGGCCAGGAGATCGAAGGCGAGGTCCAGAAGATAGTCAAGAAAGCCAAGGACGAAGGGGCCAAGGTAAGCAAGAAGGGCCTCGACGCGACTGCCGTTTCCAAACTCGTGAAGGAGTTCTTGGGCAGCCTTTGAGGAATGCCGATGTTCAAAGCTAAAAGGATGGCAAAGGTCAGATTGATCGTGCTTAAGTCGAAAGTAGAGCTTCTCATCAAAGACCTCCACGAAGCAGGGCTCGTGGACATAAGAAAGACCGATTACGCAGGCCTTGAAGAAGGGAGGCCGCTGCCTTCGTTCGACATGGTCTCCACAGAACTCCTCAGACTCCGCTCGGCGATCGCCATAATGGAACCGCTCGTAGGCAAAAGCGAGAGCGAATCCGACGTCATCCCGGCCGCGAAGGCGATGCAGGAGACGAAGGCTTTCGAAGCCCCGGAAACTCTCAGGAGCATGAATAACGAATCCAATGCCGCCATGGAGAAGCTCAAATCCCTGGAAAACGAAGCGGCGCTCGCCCAGAAGCTCTCGTGCTTCAAGAACGTGGATTTCAGGGGGCTCTCCACCCGCACCGTATCCTTCAAGGCAGGCGAGATCCAGGCGGCGAAGATACCGAAATTGACCGATTCGCTCGATAAGACGGGCGCCACGCTGATAACCGAATCCGGCATAGCATTGGTGCTTTTCTCCAGGAAAGAGCAGCAGGCTGTGGATGCGGCGCTCGCCGAATCAGGATTCAACGAACTCTCGATTCCGGATTCCCTGACGATTCCGTCTGAATCCCTGAAGAGGATCATCGCGGAGAAGGAGCTCGTGAAGGCGGAGATAAAGGAGATAAGAGACCAGATGTCCGCCATATCCAAAGACAGCATCGTGAAGGCCAGGAAGCTGCTGCGCTCGCTCGAAGTCGAGGCAGAGCGGGCCGAAATTGCCACGAAATTCCCTTCATCGAAGTTCCTCTGCGTCATCGAAGGCTGGATGCTCGAAGAGAGCAGGCAGAAGATGGATGCGATCGCGCAGAGATACGGCTCGTCCGTCGTCATGGAGGACGTGAAGTTCGGGCATGACGAGATGCCTCCGACCGTTCTCGACAATCCAGAAATCGCCTCTCCGCTGGAGTTCATCACGAACAGCTATTCGCTCCCGAATTATTACGAGCTCGATCCGACGATGATATACTTGATCGCGCTCCCGATCATATACGGGATGATCGTGGGCGACGTGATCTACGGCATCCTTTCCATAATAATAGGTTACCTGCTTACGAAGAAGTTCGCGAAGAGCTACATCATGAGCAACGTGTCCAAGATATGGATGTACTCCGGCTTCCCGGCGATCGTCTTCGGATTGTTCTTCGATGAGTTCGCAGGCATGTCGCATTTCAAGCTGGCGCAGCTGATCACTTCATGGACGGGCATCCCACTGCTCAGCGCCCCCCTCTGGACCGGGTTCGAGAGGCTGGACGGGGTGCTAGCGCTCATAGCGCTTTCCGCTCTCGTGGGAGTGATCCACCTGACGATAGGTTATATATTCGGGGCCATAAACGAGTGGCAGCACAGCAAGAAGCACGCGGTGGCCAAGATCGCCTGGATAGGGGTCGAGATCGGCATCATACTCGCTCTCCTCCCGTACCTTCCGATGCTCCTCCCCCAGCTCGGGAACATCAATCCCGGGCTCACGATACCGGGTCTCGTGATTTTAGTCATCTCGATCATCGTGATCGCCGTGATCGAAGGGGTGGTCGGGGTGATAGAGATACCGGGCCTGATAGGCAATATCCTGTCATACAGCCGTATCGCGGCCATAGGGGTCGTCGGCGTCGTCATCGCGAGCCTCCTCAACCAATTCATCGTCCCGAATCCCGGGCAAGGCATTGTCCTGGCCATTATATTGCTTCCGGTCTTCATCATATTACACCTGCTGAACTGTTTCGTGGCGATGTTCGAATCGCTCATACAAGGAGGCAGGCTCAACATCGTGGAATTCAGATCCAAGTTCATGCAGGGCGGAGGCGGGATTTTCGTCCCGTTCGCTTTGTATTCGAAGAAATTATGAAAAGGTGAAATGTAAAATGGCAGATGTAACTAGTGCAGTTGGTGGATTGACGACTGGCGCAGGCGCCGGGTTAGGCGCAGGCATAGCGATGGGATTCTCCGCGCTCGCAGCCGCGTATTCTCAGGGTTCGCTTGGTTCGGCTGCTCTCGGCGTGGTCGCTGAGAGGCCGGAGTTCGAGAAGAACATCCTGATATACATCGTGTTGCCTGAAGTTTTGGCGGTATTCGGCTTCCTGATAGCAGTGCTTCTCTGGCTGAAGATCACAGCAGGTTCTTGAATTTTCCTGTTTGTTCCGATAAGGGACCAGATAGGAAACCAGGAGGTGCTGTATATGGGAATAGAGAAGCTCAAGGGATCGCTCCTTTCCGAAGCTCAGGAGGACGCGCAGGGCATCATCAGCGCCGCACAGGCGCAGGCCCAGAAGATGGTCGATGATGAGGGCGCGAAGAACTCGGCCATTAGGAAGGATGCGGAAGCCGATGCCGAGCGGATGCTCGGCGAGCAACGCAACGAGAGGCTAGCGTGGGCCAGGCTCGAATCCAAGCGCGTGATGAGCGAAGCCAGGGAGGACGCGATAAAAGATGTCCTCGAATCGTTCTTCGATGCCCTGAAGGATGCACGGAAAAGCGGCGAGTACAAGAAATTCCTCGCAAAAGCCGTCGCGGACGCTGTATCGGAGCTCGGTTCCGGAAGCACGATCCATGTCGTGAAGGGAGACAAATCCCTGCTCGGAGCGCATAAATCGGCCAAAATCGTCGAGGATCTCGATGGCCTGGGCGGCGCTCTGGTCGAGAGCGGCAACGGGAAGATGAGGATAGACCTCACCCTGGAGACGCAGTTTGAGACCAAGAGGGACGACGTCAGGAAGATGATATACGATAGATTGTTCAGCGGTGAGAAATGATGGACCAGAAACTCAGGCTTTCATTCAGCAGCCGTGCGTCCAAGTACGGCTATTCGAATGCCAGGGCCAGGGCTATGAGGGGACTCATCCTGAAATCCGCATCGCTCGACGAGATGATCCGTGTCGGGAACGTAGAGGCGATGGCAGAGCTCATGCAGCGGACGAGCTACAAGAGCGAGATCGCCGCGGCTTCGGTGTCATACCGGGGCTCGCAGCTCATAGAGATGGCGACATCCAGGAATTTCTCGAATCTCGCGAAAAAGCTCGTGAAGATCACGCCGAAATCCGACAAGGACGCGATACGCGCGCTCCTCGTGCGCTGGGACCTGATGAACATCAAGACCCTGCTCAACGCGAGGCGGCTCGGGAAGGGATATGATGAGATACGGCCGTACCTTTTCGATTTCGGAGGCCTCGACGAAGACGATTTCCGCACGTTGCTGAAGGCGGACAACAACTCGCTCGTGCGAGAGATATGGAAGACCAAGGTCGGCAAGAAGATGCGCTCCGCGAGCGGCAAGATCGGGAACGAGATCCGCGAAGCGTTGTCCAAACCGGACGCAGGCGCCAGGATGGAAGCCATCATAGACACATACCTCTATCTCTTCATGGACAAGACGCTCGAGCAGGTGGGCGGGAAGGAGATAGACGCGATAAGGCAGACCCTCAAAAGCGAGGCGGATGCCAAGAACGTCATGATAATCGAGAGGTTGAAGAAGCATAACATCGGCGCGGACCGGATAAGGAAGAGCCTCATACGCGGAGGGACCATCCCCGAGCAGACGATCGTCAAGCTGATAGAAGCCAAGGATTTCTCGGTCACGCTCGGCATACTCAGGAAGAAGTTCCCGCGGCTGGAGACCAAGGATGGAATCGGCCTCCCGGAGCTGGAAGCGTCGCTGGAGAGGAGCATCGCCGCGCAGAAGGCGCATGCTTTCGCTAGGTCCATGCTGTCGGTGGGTGTCATACTCGGCATATTGCTGCTGAAAGAGGAGGAGGTCAACAACCTCAGGAAGATAGCCAAAGGGAAGGAGTTCCGTATGTCCGAGAGCGACGTGCGGGCTACGCTAGTGGTGGTTTGATGAAATCGAAGATACTCGTGCTCGGAGACGCGCCCCTCGTCATGGGGATGAGGCTGGCCGGCATAGAGGACACGATCACCACCGACGATTCGGCTTACCAATCGGAGCTCGAGAAAGCCCTCGCGAACGAAGCGTACGGGATAATAATCACCAACGAGCAGATGCTCGGGAAAATAGACTGGAGGCTCAGGAAGAAACTGGACTCCATAGCATACCCGGTGATAGTGCCCATGCCCGATTACTCCGGGCAGAGCACCGAAGGAGACGAGATAAGGAACCTCATCAAGAGGGCGCTCGGCTTCGACCTGGGAGCGAAAAAATGATCACGGAGTGGAATGATGGCTAAGAACGATGGGAAAATAGAGAGGATCAGCGGTCCGGTCGTGGAAGCATACCTCACGGACGCGAGGCTTTACGACGTCGTCAAGGTAGGCGACGCGAAGCTGCTTGGAGAAATCATCAAGATCGTCGGGACCACAGCGGTGGTCCAGGTGTACGAGGATACATCAGGCCTGAAACCGGGCGAGCCGGTGGAATCGACGGGCCAGCCGCTCTCGGTGGAGCTGGGGCCGGGCATACTCACTGGCATATACGACGGCATACAGAGGCCGCTCAAGGTCATCGAGGAGAAATCAGGCGGCTTCTACATAGCGAGGGGCATCGAAGCCAATGCCCTGGACAGGAAGAAGAAGTGGGATTTCAAAGCCGTCATGAAGAAAGGCGACAAGGTGAAGCAGGGCGACATAATCGGCACGGTGCAGGAGACCGAGATCATCGAGCACAGGATAATGTCCCCGTGCGACGGCAAGATAGATGCGCTTTCATCCGGAAGCTTCACCGTGGAAGACGAGATCGGATCCGTCTCCTCCGAAGGCAAGAAGACCCCGCTCAAGCTCATGCAGAGATGCTACGTCCGCAAATCCAGGCCGGTCATAGAGAAATTCCCTCCGACCGTGCCCCTGGTGACCGGGCAGAGGATCATAGACACGTTCTTCCCGATAGCCAAGGGAGGGACGGCCTGCATACCTGGACCCTTCGGTTCAGGAAAGACGGTCACGCAGCAGTCGCTGGCCAAATACTCGGACACGCAGATCGTCGTGTACATCGGATGCGGCGAACGCGGCAACGAGATGACGGATGTGCTTACGGAATTCCCGCACCTCATCGACCCTAAATCGGGAAAACCGCTCATGCAGAGGACCGTGCTCATTGCGAACACGTCCAACATGCCGGTCGCGGCGCGCGAAGCGAGCGTATACACGGGAATCACGATCGCCGAATACTTCCGAGACATGGGATACGATGTCGCGCTGATGGCCGACTCCACATCGAGGTGGGCCGAAGCCATGCGCGAGATAGGAGGCCGGCTCGAAGAGATGCCCGGCGAAGAAGGATACCCTGCATACCTGGCGAGAAGGCTCGCCGAGTTCTACGAGAGAGCGGGCCGCGTGCGCTGCCTCTGCACCGAAGAGAGGTATGGATCGGTCACGGTCATCGGCGCGGTATCGCCTCCAGGCGGAGACATATCCGAGCCGGTGTCGCAGAACACCCTCCGTGTAACCAAGGTCTTCCTCGCATTGGATGCATCGCTCGCCTACAGGAGGCACTTCCCGGCCATCAACTGGCTGAAATCCTACACGCTGTACACGGATTCGCTGGAGGAATGGATGGCGGAGAACATCTCCTCTGACTTCACGAAGCTCGCCAAAGAGGCCATGATAATGCTCCAGAAGGAAGCGGAATTGCAGGAGGTCGTCCAGCTGGTCGGCCCCGATGCGCTCCCTGAGAAGGAGCAGGCAGTGCTGCTCGTCACCAAGATGCTGAGGGAGGATTACCTCCAGCAGAACGCCTACAGCGACGTGGACGCGCGCTGCGAGTTCGCGAAGCAGTACGCGATGCTCAAGACGATACTCAAGTTCTGGGAGCTGACGGGCAACGCGCTCGACACAGGAGTCCAGCTCAAGAAGATACAGGACCTGCCTGTCAAGACGACGATAGGCCGCATGAAAGAGATCAAGGACCTCAAGGAGTTCGACAAGCTCTCGAAGGAGATGGATTCGAACTTCGAGTCCTTGAAAGGGTGAAACTGATGAAAGAATACAAGACGATCACGGAAATCGCAGGGCCGCTGGTGGTAGTTTCAGACGTTAGCGGCGTCGCATACAACGAGATAGTGGAGATCATGCTCCCTAGCGGAGAGCGCAAGAAGGGGCAGGTCCTCGATGTCGGGCGCGGAGTCGCGGTCGTGCAGGTCTTCGGTGCCACTGCAGGCATCAGCACCTCGCAGACATCGGTCAGGTTCCTGGGCGAGACCATGAGGCTCGGCCTGAGCACGGACATGCTCGGCAGGGTTTTCACAGGCCTGGGAGAACCGAGAGACAAGGGGCCCAAGATCATCCCGAAGGAGAAGGTCGACATCACAGGCCTTCCGATAAACCCGTTCTCGCGCGAGATGCCCAACGAATTCATCCAGACCGGGGTCTCGACCATAGATGCCATGAACACGCTGGTGCGAGGCCAGAAGCTGCCCATATTCTCGGGCGCAGGCCTTCCGCACAACCAGCTCACTGCCCAGATAGCGAGGCAGGCGAAGGTGCGCGGGACCGAAGAGAAATTCGCCGTCGTTTTCGCCGCTATCGGCATCACGCACGAAGAGTCATCGTTCTTCATCCGCGACTTCGAGAAGACCGGCGCGCTGGAGAACGCCGTGCTTTTCCTGAACCTGGCCGACGACCCGTCCGTAGAGCGTATCATCACGCCGAGACTGGCGCTTACAACGGCGGAATACCTCGCTTACGAGCAGGGGATGCACGTGCTGGTCCTCATCACGGACATGACCAACTACTGCGAAGCCCTGCGTGAGATCTCCTCTGCAAGGCAGGAAGTTCCAGGCAGGCGCGGATATCCGGGTTACATGTACACGGACCTCTCAACGATATACGAGAGGGCAGGCAGGGTGAAAGGCTCGAAAGGGTCTGTCACGCAGATACCCGTGCTCACGATGCCGGGAGACGACAAGACGCACCCGATCCCGGACCTCACAGGGTACATCACGGAAGGGCAGATCCTGCTTTCCCGTGATTTGCACAGGAAGAACATCTATCCACCGGTGGACCCGCTCCCTTCGCTTTCAAGGCTGATGAATTCCGGTATCGGAGCCGGCAAGACGAGGGAAGACCACAAGGGCGTTTCGGACCAGCTCTACGCGGGATATGCCAACGGCAGGGACCTGAGGAGCCTGAGCGCGGTGGTCGGTGAAGAGGCGCTTTCGGCGACAGACAGGAAATACCTGAAATTCGCCGATGAGTTCGAGAAGAGATTCACGCAGCAAGGTTACTACGAGAACAGGGACATAGAGAAGACCCTGGAGATCGGATGGGACCTGCTCTCGATATTGCCCGAAGACGAGCTCAAGAGGGTGAAGAGGGAGCACATCGCGAAGTACTTGAAGAGGAAACCGGAGGCCGCCGCGGCCCCGGCTAAATGATTTTCAAAGAAGAGGATCGACATGGCATCAGATGTGAATCCGACGAGGATGGAGCTCATCAAGACCAAAGAGCGCATCACGCTAGCCCTCAAGGGGCACAAGCTCCTGAAGCAGAAGCGGGATGCCCTCATCCTCGAGTTCTTCAAGATCCTGAAGAAGGCGCAGGATCTGCGCGGACAGCTCGCGAAGAAGGTCGCGCACGGATACCGCTCTCTCGCCATGGCCGAGACTTACCATAGCATCCAGGAGATGACCAAGGTTTCGCTCGACCTCCACAAGAAGATCGATCTGGACATCGAGGTCAGGAACGTCATGGGCGTGAAGATACCGAACATCAACGCCGAGATGGAGAGCACGCATTTCCTCTCGCTCCCGACCTATTCGGTGCCTGGCACCAGCGCGAAGATAGATTCCGCGGTCGAGGACTTCAGCGACATACTCCAGATGACAATCAAGCTCGCGGAAACGGAAACGGCGATGAAGAGGCTGATCCTGGAGATCGAGAAGACGAAGAGGCGCGTGAACGCCCTGGAATTCGTGCTCATACCCAAGCTCGAGGACCAAAAGGACGACATAATCTTCAGGCTCGAGGAGATGGAACGGGACTCGTTCGTATCGCTGAAAACCATCAAAAGAAAGCTCGACAAGGAGAAGAAGGCCAAGGCCGAAGCGTACGCGAAAGCAAATTGATCCTCTTTCTGGATTTTTCTATTCCTCAGAGGCAACTATTTTCTTATTGTGGTAAAAAAAGTATATTTATAATATCTTCGCACCAATTTCTGATACAGTTATAATAGTGAACTAAATATCTGGAGCTATACCCATGAACCAGGCACGGAAAGAGTTGATGGCAACGATGTGGGCCGGGATACCCCCAGCTCCCAAACCGTTGGTCCAGGCTAAAGCTGCCATGCCGGATCGCAACAGCAGCGCCGCTTTCAATGCCCCCATGCTGGAAGATAGGCAGGACCAACTGGAACGCCTGGCCGCCAGCTTCAGTACCGAGGCCCATAGGGAGGAATTCCGATATCTGTTCAGCACGCTCAAACCCAAGGAATGCGGAGCGATCCTCAGACTCCATTCCACATGCGCCGATCCGAAAGCAAGGATCAGAGCGGACCGCCAGAGATTAGATGAACTGGTGCAGGAGAGGATAGACGATCATAGCCTGGAAGCGATGGGGATCAGATGGGAAGCTATAGACCTCCTCAAATCCATCCGAACGCACTCAAAATTCGCAGATGCCGACAGCATCCTCGTCTATTGCCTGGCCAGGGCTGTAGGGTACACGGACGTCCGCGTGAGCGATATTGAGCCTGAGGAAACCGTCTCTCATACGCTGCATATCACAGAGGCCAGGATTAGTGAGATCGCTGGGGAATTCAAGAGCGCAAGCAACCCGGCTTCAGCCAGCGAGAAGCTGCTCTCCGAATTATCAGAGCAGTTCAAACACCGGGGGATAGGAAAAAAGGTTAGAGCGAAGCTTGAAGCATCCGAAGAGGCTGCTTGAGGGATACGCACGATCCATTCTCATTAGCTTGTTTCCTTTGGTAGTAACGTCTCTCCTAATATGTGGTAGGAAATATATAATCGCATATGTTTATAAACTATTTGCACCATATATTATAACTATGAATAGACCACTCACTATAAGGAGAAAAGAGGAAAAATCAGAACCAAGTCGGTCCAACGCATTTAATGGCAGGGAAGGCCAAGTCGAAGGCATATTGGAGTATGGTGGGAGCAAATCTACGTCTTATACCCTTAACTCGGAGCAACGTACGGTCAAGATAGGGGAGTACATATTCCACGAATCCGACCTCCCAAATGCCAGCGATCTCAATCCAACGAACCCTGTGGATCGCGAAATCGCTCAGATACTGGATCAGTTTAATAAGAAGCGCAGACAATAATACATTGAAACGAGTTAATCAGCATCTCAATTAACTACAACCTGACACGCACATTTATAATATCTCGGAGGCATAATAATATCATGAAAAACTTGAGGGATACGGGTAAACCGCCCCACCAGGATTGGGCTGGCATCATAAGGCCCAGTTCGACTCCGTTCGCCAATTGGAGCACTAAAGCGCCCGACGGAGCCCTCAGCCAGTTCGAAGTCCTCGTGAACTCTTTGCCAACACAGAGGCACAAGGATGAATTCCGCTTCCTATTCGTCAGTCTTCCCGAGAAAGACCAGCGCGCGATACTAGAGCTCCATACTAGGTTCCCGGATGTGAAGGCAAAGGCCGCCGAACACAAAGGCGAGCTCATGGCCTTGATAAACGACAGGCTTGAAGGCAAGCCGATCCCCCTGAACATACTTGCAAGAGTGGAAAGGCTCGAAAATGCAATCCGCGTTGAAACGAAATTCGCTGATGCGGACCACATCTATGTCTATTGCCTTGCTACTATAAGATCACGGTTCACGGATGTCTGCGTCATGGATGATAATCCAACAACGCGGTTCGATGACGAGGTAGTGCCAATCAACCCGAAGACGGCATACCTCACTGAATCGTTCATAGCCGACGTGTCGAGAAGGTTCAGGATCGATGATCCCGTCAGCGTGACAGCGACTGTAACCAGCGAATTGAGCGACATGTACAGGGAAGCAAATGCCCTGGGCGCATGGAAGCAGTGAGTTCATCTCATAATCTGCTTGGCGTATTCCAGAATAGCGCATTCTAATCTGCTATAGAATTGTCCGATAGTGGCACCGACGCCATCGTACCTTCCTTTTATCGCTTCCCTGAGCATATCCATTGCTTCTATCGGATTATGATTGGACGGATAGACGGTAAGCGCTTCGATTGGATCGAACCCATGCTCTGCTTCTATGGATTGCATGAGTTTCGCCATGAGCGGGTCATCTATCTGCCCTGGCATATTATCCCCTGCCCACGCCGCGCCATCGCGCCGAACCATCCTGGCCCTCATGGCATAGCTTGACATGCGGGATGCGGCGATGGCGAAGTGGATGCCGTAATTGCCCGAGCGGCTGTTATCTACATCGGTCAGGCGGCTCGTCGGCGGAGGGACTTCCATCATCCTCGGCCCTCTCCCGTTCCAACTCCGCGCCGGGAACATGTGCGGAGCGAGAACTGCCAAAAGCACCGAATTGGAAGATAATTCTAGGTCCGATTCCCAATTCGTCATTTCCCTCGGCCGATATGTTGTCATTACGAGCGATGCCTCTATGCCCGGGATGCCGATGGAATCCGGGTTGAGGATCTTTATGGAATCAATGAGGGCCTGGTGCGAGCGATAGGCGATGAAGAGACCCTGGCCGATGCGGGTATCCCTCATGAAACCTTCGTTGTCCCTGAATGCCCCTGCGAATTTGAGCATCAGATCATCCATCTGCGCCGTGGAATGCGTGAGCGCGAGGGCTTCCAGGGGCAGATCCCTTCCGGACCTCGACTGGAACCCCCATTCGCCTTTCTTCTCCGATGCCTCGTAGAGCAGCCTTTGCTCCTCCCCATCCACTGCGAAGATAGGCAAGGCATAGATCACGGACGAGCTTCTGGTCACGCCACGGCCCGAAGGAACCTCATGCTCCATGCGTTCCCGGGCCATCTGGAAAGCCGCCCGTTTCTCTGCCATAAGATCGTTCAGCACCGAACTCGGATCGCCCAGCCGGGTCCTGTGCGGGCACGTGGAATCTAGAAGCTCGACCCTGCAAACATTGATAGCGTCATCCATGCGCCTGATGAACGGCACCGGATTGACAGCGGCATCGCTTGAGCCGGTAACCCTGAAGCCGGGGTTCACCGTCTCCAGGCTGGATAGGCTCATGGTAGCATGCGTCCACTGCCGTGGATTGAAGAAGTACGGCTCCAGATGCTGTGCGGTTATGGGATCAAGTAGCCGGCCAGGACCGGTACCGCTGAAAGGGGAATGGAGCGCCTTCTTCGCCTCCTCTACGCATATCTTGAAGGCGTCTTCCACGCATTTCTGGACGCCCACGTCTCCGAATATCATGACCACTAGCTCGTCCTGCTCCTTTTTGGACATCGCCACGGATGCTGCCATGAAGCCGAAGTTGCTCAGCAGCACCGAGCCCAAGGCCTTGCTGAATTCGTTCATGAAGAACGCCCGCTTCCAACGCGACAGGCTCGCCGCGCAGAGGTTGCGCATCTCTTCGTTCGACCCGTCCCTGAAGAGCGCGATCGTGGCCTGGTCGGGAAGGCTCGTGATCTCGCGCATCTCCCTCAGGATCATGCTGGTTATCGGATCCGCCTCGGCACCGGTCACCGAGGGGAAGCTTTCCGAAAGGAGCGTTATCCTCGCAGTGGAGGTGTAGATATTCATCCTGGATGGCGCTTTGCCGAAAGCGGTCATCTCCACGGCCTTATCCACCAAGAGAGTCATATGGATCGGATCCGCTTGGAAAAACCGGGTGGCGAACTGCCGCGCGCTATCAGTGAGTATGCTCCGGTAAATCGCTTTAGCGACCTCTTCCCTAGATGGGATCTGATCCTCCGGGATACCATGCTTGGAGGTCGCCTCGCCCGCGATTATCGTGTAGACCTGCGTGATTGCAGCGGACAGCTGCGAATCCGTGGCGGTCATGGTCGGAGGGGATACCGCCCTCACCACGGCGATGTTCTCGGGAGAGTATGGAAAGCCGAAAAACCGGTGGAACTCGGCCATCTTGACGGTCTTGGTCGGGCCGGTGCTCTCCTCTATTGCGGTGCAATGGCGTTCTATCTGCGCCCTTAGCCGCTCCTGGGCGAGAGTGGCTGCCCGGAAAGCCTGCATGTCTTTTTGATCTGTCATGAGAAACACTGGTCCGTTTGGATTGACGTTGTTGGATATGATTGTATGCATATAATAATGGTACAAAAGTTATAAAAAGGAATATGAAGTGGTTGTTATTTTCGGCTTATACCGCAACAAACAAAGCGGGGTTTAAATACACCCTGCGTAATCCGTTTTCATACGTTTATTGAAAGGTGAAACTATGAAAGATGAAGAATACCGCGAAGGCGGAAGAGGCAGGGGGATGATGCTGGTCATCGCTGCGCTTCTTCTAGCCGTGGGTTTGATGGGAGGAGCATTTTTGCTCTCTAAAGCTGATTTCTCTCCTAAAGTCAACGTGACGGAGGGCGCGATATCACCGAATATTTACGCCTCGAGCACCCCGTCTCAGAATGAGATAGGGGTCTCTGCCACTGCGACAAAGGATGTCGCGCCGGATCTGCTCGAGATAGCGATCAGGGTGCAGACGCAATCGGATAATGCGCAGTCGTCGCAGCAGGAGAACGCCAGGGTTAGCGCCATATTGCTGGCCAAACTCAAGGCGCTCGGCATCAACGACAGCGACATACAGACTACATCGTATAGCGTCGACCCGGTGTATAACAGCAATTACGTTTGCCCGCCAAGCGGCAACAACTGCGTCTGGAACTCGAACCTGACCGGATACAGCACCACGCAATCTTTCAATGTCGACATCACGCAGCTCGATATGGGCGGCGCAGCCATAGACGCTGCGTCCCAGTCCGGCGAGAACGAGACGTTCGTGGACTCGACCACATTCACCCTGAAACCAGAGACGAGGAATGCGGTGGAGAACACATTGCTGGAAGAGGCATCCGCAGACGCGAAGACCAAGGCCCAGAACATAGCTGACGGCCTCGGGGTATCGCTCGGGAAGGTGCTCTCGGCAAACGAGGATAACAATTACTATCCTGCCCCAGTGATGATGAAGTCGGATATAGCCGCTTCGGGTGCGGTCGCGCCGTCCACTACGCTTTCCCCAGGGACGCTGGAGATGAGCACGTCCGTCTCTGTGACGTACGAGGTAGGCAGCTGATTTCTTTCATTTTTTATTCTTTTTCTACCTTTTTACTGCATGAACTGGCGTTCCCATGCCCTTATAGGGGCTATCTTCGTCCTCCTCGCGCTATATTTCGCCATGGGTGTCCGGGACATCGTCCAGCTCGCTTACCTCTCCGCATTGGGGGGATTGTGCGCGCTCGCTCCGGACCTTGATCATGAGTCCAGCAAGGGTCGGCAGATTGCAGACGCGACCGCGGTCATATTGGCGCTCTGGATAGCATACGCTTCTGCGTGTTTGGGGAGGATCTGCCTGCCGGACATCTGGACGATGGCTCTGACGATGTTGATCGTGCTGGGCGCCTATTTCGTGCTCTTCACGTTGTTGAAACCGCGCCACCGCGGGATCACGCACACGCTGGTCGCGTGCCTGGTTTTCGCGATCCTGATATACCTGCTGGCAGGACCGCTCGCTGCTATCGCCGCCGGGGTGGGATATTTTTCGCATCTTGCCGCCGACATGCATATAAAAGTCTTGTGACTGCGGATTGCTAAAATTGCATCCCCGGATCATGCAACCGTTCCCTGGATTTTTGCGAGATGTACGTTGCTTCATCGATCATGCCGAGCACATAGGCGGCCCGGAGAGGGTCGAGCCGGTATTTCGTGACCTGGCCTTCGAAAAAATGATGCGCAACGCTCGTATGGATCACAAGATCGCCGAAAAATATGCCGGCGTTGTTATCGAGCCGCTCTATGTAGAAATCCCATGTCCCGAGGTCTGCTTGCCCGGCGCATGCGTGGAGTTGGTCCGCCCCAGAGCCTTCCTCGACCAGCAGCCCGCGGACAGGGGACCACCCAGCCACTTTCATCTCAGGGCCGAAGGGGCAGAACTCCGGATAGGTCGTATAATGCACGCCACGTATGGCGAGTCCGGCGTGATTCAGCACCCTTCCGCCGAAGGAGTCCCATTTGGCATCGCTGCAAAAGCTCTCACGCATGCACTGCCTTTCATATAACGAGGTCAATTCTTCCAGCCTTGAAGAGATGTCTTCCGGGGTTTTATCTATCCTTCGCAGGGTCTCGAGGTCGTGATCGCAGCTTTCAAGGAGCGGTTCGTCCTTTCCAAGGAAGACCGCCTGGCCATATTTCGAAGAACGCATCCGCGCTTCCAATACCTGCAGGTCTTTCTTCTTGAATTCGCGTACCCGCATGTTCCCAGGCATGTGATTATTGATAATCACTAGTGTTTAAATTTCTTCCACGCCTCCATGTCCATGCATGGGCTTACAGGCTCGCCTCTTTCTTCATCTCGCAGCGGATATCGGCGGGCTTCTCGAGCCTGGAGTCTATCACGCCGTCCTTATTGAAGACGTAGAGCACGACATTGCACCGGTATATCTGCGGGCTGGCGAGGTTCGTGCTGTAAACGCGGACGGATTTCTCCAGGTATTCCTTCTTGCCTATTATCCCGACCCTGACCCTGCCTTTCTTGAGGGGAGCGCCTGGCGCCAGGGAGATGTTCTCCGGGACCACGACGTCGGCTTCGGCCCACAAGGCATGGTCTGTGTTGTTCTCCACCCTCATGATCAGATCCACATGGGAGGAAGAGTAACCGAACAGGACTTCAGGATGGCAGCGCAATGAGAGATTTACCACGTCGAACACCATAGGCGGTTTCCACAAACATGATTATAACCTTTCACTTGGAAAATCAGTTCATGATACCGGAGTCCAGACTGATACGTTCAGAGCTGACGATTCGGGACCTAGCGCTCCCTGACGATGTGCTGCTCGCGCGGAAATCCCTGATCAGATGGATCGCCCTCTCGCTCGGGCTGATAATGCCGAACGAGAGCAGGAAGCTGCTGCTGGACATACTCGAAGCCATCTTCGAGTTCCATGCGAAGAACGAGGCTCCGACCACCAAGGACATCATCAGCAGGATGGAGACTCTGACCAAGGAGAAGCAGAACGAGAAGGCGGTGTACTACCACCTCCTGAGGCTCAAGAACCTCGGGGTCCTCACTAGGAGGAAGGGCAGGTATTACATCGGCGACGGGGAGTCCAAGAGCCTGAAGGAGACGTTCAGGGGATTCTACACCAAGAAGGCTGACGACGCGTTCTCGAACATCTCGACCGCGCTCGATAAGCTGGAAAGCGGATACAGGTAAGCCATATGGATTTCTCGGGATTTTACAAACTCAGCTTCGAAGAGAGGCTTGCGAAGGTGAAGGCCGCGGCTGGACTCAGCGACGAAGAGGCGAAAACGCTGCTCGACACAGGCGCGCTAAGCATGGAACGCGCGGACAAGATGGTGGAGAACGTCTTCGGAGCGGTGCATCTTCCGCTGGGCCTCGCCACGAATTTCGTGATAAACGGCAGGGAATTCCTCATCCCCATGTCTGTAGAGGAAGCGTCCGTCATCGCTGCCGCATGCAAGGCGGCCAAGCAGACGCTCCCGGAAGGGTTCAAGGCGGATGCAGACGAATCCGTGATGATCGGGCAGGTACAGATCGTCGATGTGCATGATAGCAAGTCCGCGCTCAGGGAGATCTCGCAGAGCAAGAAAGGCATCATGGAGGCTGCGATGGCGCTCATGAAGCCGCACGAAAGATACGGATGCGGAGCGCGGGATTTCCGGGCCAAGGCCATCAAGACCGAGCGAGGCGACATGGTGATCCTCGACTTCTACATCGCTGTCGGCGATGCGCAGGGAGCGAACATGGTGAACACCACCCTGGAAGGGGTCGCACCCATGGTCGAAAAGCTGTGCGGGAAAGGGGCGAAGGCCAGGCTCAGGATAGTGAGCAACCTCGCCACGGAGCGCAAGGCTAGAGCGAGCGCGGTGTGGAAGAAGGACATAATAGGGGAGGAGGCCATAGAAGGCGTTCTCGACGCTTACGCGTTCGCCAAGGCGGATGCTTACCGGTGCTCGACCCACAACAAAGGCATAATGAACGGCATCGATGCCGTGGCTCTCGCGACGGGGAACGACTGGCGCTCGGTGGAGGCAGGTGCGCATTCTTTCGCTGCCATAGGCGGGTACCACCCCCTGACCGAATTCCATAAGAACAAGGAGGGCGACCTGGTCGGTTCCATAGAGCTGCCTCTCGCTGTGGCCATAGTCGGACCTGCAGTCAACGGCAGCCCGACTGCGAAGATAGCGCTCAGGATAATGGGCGTGAAAAGCTCCCGCGAACTCGCGATGTGCATGGCATGCGTCGGGCTCGCCAACAACCTGGCGGCTCTTTCAGCCCTTTCCACGGTCGGGATACAGCAGGGGCACATGAAGCTGCATGCGAGGAGCATCGCCACTTATGCGGGAGCGACGCCCGAAGAAGCGGAGAGAGTCGCCGAGATACTCGCGAAAGAGAAGAATTTCAACATAGACTACGCGAAAGAGGTACTGGCCAAGATCAGGAAATGATTCCCATGGATACGCTCATATTCTACGCCGCATGCGGGATACTCGCGTTCATAGCCACGTTCGTGCTGGCCAAGGTCCTGGTCAGGCGCCTCACGATGGCCGGGATAACCGGCAAGGATGAGAACAAGGAGGGCAACCCTGAAGTCCCTGAGATGGGCGGCATATCCATCGTAGCGGGCCTGAGCGCGGGCATCCTGCTCGCCATATTCCTCGACACGTTCATGGGATTCCAGTTCAACCTCATCTACGTGCTCGGCGCGCTGATAACCATACACACGATAGCGTTCATAGGCATCACGGACGACCTCCTCAGCATACCGCAATGGCTCAAGGCGGTATTGCCGCTTTTCGCTGCCATACCGCTGATCGCAGTGCACGCCGCCGGAAGCACCACCATGGATTTGCCTTTCATAGGCGTGGTGGATCTGGGGGTCGTGTACATAGTATGCCTGATCCCTCTCGCGATAGCGGTGTGCTCCAATCTCACGAACATGCTCGCGGGATTCAATGGCCTGGAAGCCGGCATGGGAGCCGTGATATTCACGACGCTTGCGGCGATCGCGATCTCGCACGGCTCTGTCGAGATGGCTATAATCACCATCTCCATGCTAGGCGCTCTGCTCGCATTCATGTACTTCAACGTCTTCCCTGCCAAGATGTTCCCCGGGGATGTCGGGACGCTCACGATAGGGGTCGCCATAGCGACCTCTGTCATAGTTGGGAACATCGAGAGCGCGGGCATCATACTAATGGCGCTTTACTTCCTCGATTTCGTCGTTAAGGCGATAAACAGGTTCCCGCACACCCATCAGGACATCAAGAACGGGAAGCTCTATCCGAAGGACGGGAAGGTGAAGGGGCTCGTGCACTTGGTGATGAAGGCGTTCGATGGCATCACCGAGCCGAACCTGGTGCTGGTATTCGTGGCCTCGGAGTGCGTCATTGCCGCGGTAGTGATGGCGCTGTATCTGAAGATATGATCATTCTTTCTTGGCGTGTGCGTGCCCTATTTCTCTGAGCGCCCGGCGAGCGTTCGATCTCACACCAGCATCATCGTCGTACTTTGCATCTGTCAGCACCGGTATCGCACGGGGAACTTTGGCCTTGCCTAGAGCGGCGGCGACCTTGGCCCGCACGGTCGCGTTTTTTTCATGCTGCAAGACATCAATCAGCGCGGAGATCGCGGGGTAAACCCTCCGCTGGTATATGACTCTGTCGATTTCAGGGTTGGCCAAGAATATCTCTCCGAGCGCATCTGCAGCGTGCGATCGCGTGTCTTTACCGCCATAAAGGTTTTCGCTCAGCACCCCGAGCACCCTAAGGTCTTTGCTCCTTCCGAGCGCATCGATGACAATCGGATTCCCATCTTTCCAGCCGAGCGCACGCTCAGCCATGCCTTGCACCAAGACAGACTTATCATCCAAAGCGCGAATCAGCGCGCGGATGGACCTGCCGCATTTAGGGTTGATCTCGAGGTACTTTCCAAGCGCCTGGGCAGCTTCGGCCCGCTGATCCACATTCCCGGTTCTGATCATCCTAAGATCGTAAAGGCTGGCGACTGGAAGGTCGCTTTGCGCATATGCCGATTTGGACCCCAAATTAGTTTCATGAATCGGCAAAAATCCTGAAAGCGCGACAGCGCATGCGACGAAAGTGGTTCTCATCCTTGAGGAGTGGAATCTTGTCATCAGAATACCCTGGATTATTTGTTCGCATTATTGGCCATCTCTTTTTCGGCTTCGGCTGCAGCCGCCCTGACCCCTTTATCCGGATCGTTTTGGCTCACATCCCTTAGTTTTGCAAGCAACTTTGGATTTCCGTAGCCAGCATCGATCGTTTTAAGCGCTGCAATTGCACTCTTGCGCACAGTCGGGCGTTTATCGTCGTTGAGAGTCTCGAGTAGCGCGGTGAAAACCTTGTGAAGCGATGGATTCGGATTTGTGTACCCGCCGATGCCGGTTGGGACCCTTGGATAGTCGATGAATCCGAGCACTTCTGCAGCGTTCGTCCGCACTTTTGGATTACTGTCCTTCAGCGCTCCTATCAAAGCGGAAATCCCTTGATCCTCTTTGGACTCGTGCCTGCAAGAAAAATAGACGCTCCGGACAGCATCAACCCGCTCGGGAACATTGCCGGTTTTCAGGCGCTTAAGATAAAACTGGCACATGCCCGCATCTTTTTTCTGCGAGTGGCTCAGGGGTGGAAGTTCGTACACTGGAATATATTGAATGTTTGGGGCGGGATTGCGCTGAGATGGGAATACGTATTGGGGAACATCCGGCATGTATGGGGGTTGCGCATATGCCGCATTGGACCCGACGATCGTTTCGCTTTTCGGAGAAAATCCTGAGATCGCAATAGCAACTGATACCAGGGTCTGTTTCATCCTAGAAGAATAGATTCTTGCCATCAGCCCACCCGGATTACACTATAAACGATAACTGTTAATAATCTGGTGTTATCGGGGGACTTTGGTGTCAGGCTGAGATCCTATTCCACATCATGCAGCAGTTGCATGACGCTGAAGAGCTCCACGAACCGCTCGTAGTCGCTCACCCTGCCGATGTCGAACCATACGCCTTCGAAGACGTACGCGTTTATCGGTTTCTTGGCTTGGAGCAGTCTGGGGAAAACGTCTTTGGCGAAATCCTCCTTGCCCTTTATGTAATCGAAGATCTCGGGCTCGAAGATGTAGATCGCGGTGTTGAAGTTGTGCTCGAGCATGGGCTTTTCCGCGAACGAGGATATCCTCCCGTCCTCTATGGTGGCTACCCCGTATTCCAGCGGGCTCTTCTTCCTGAAAAGCGCGACCGTCGCTATAGCTCCGCTCTTCTTGTGCGATTTGAGCATATCCGCCATATCGATGTTCGTGAGATGGTCCCCCATCACGACCACGAACGTCTCCTTGACCTTCCCTTTGAGGGGGAGGATGGAACCGGCGGTGTTGAGCTTCTCCTTCTCGAGCGAATACTCCACCTTCACCCCGAATTTGGATCCGTCCCCGAAATAGGACTCTATCTGGTCCGCCTTGTAGCCGGCGGTGATGACGATATCCTTCAGCCCGGAGCGGCGGAGGTTCTCTATGACGTACTGGAGGATCGGCTTCCCTCCGAGCATCAGCATGGGCTTCGGCGCGTAATCCGTGTATGGCCTGAGCCTCGTCCCTTCCCCGCCTGCTAGTATGAAGGTCTTCATAATATCACATTTTCATCGAATGAGATAAAAGCCTATCAATGCGCCCACCAGGGAGCATATGAAGTTAGTGGTCCCTTTCGTGCCGATTCCGCGCTCTTCCAGCACCCCGAACATCGTGTCGGCCACGCAACCAAGCAGGCCGGCCATGGATATGACGAGCGCCTGGGTGGGGTTCAGCCCGAAAACGAACATCCCGCAGAAGCCGATCGCTGCCGAGCCTGCCAGCGAGGCGACGGTCCCGAGAACGCTCATCGCTCCGCTCGTCCCGGGCTTGACCGCCTTGAACGTGAATAGCGAAATCGGGTCTGCTGGATTGAGGACTCCAATCTCGGATCCGAACTTGTCTGCGGTGACGGCCGCTATCGAAGCGATGAAAGGCATAGGGCCGATCATCAGGGCTCAACACCGTCAGTATCGCCGGCAGCAGACCGTTGGAGAGCACGTTCTCCCAGCCGCGCTCGTGCTCATAAAGCCCCATCTCCTTCTTTATCTCGTATTCGTACTTCGTGGCCGCTATCGCGAGCAGGAAGAAGATGAGCATGAGGGCCAGGTAGCTTATGCCCCCATAGAAGAACAGGACGGCGCCGAAGAATATCGTGAGCGCGACGCCTTTGGTGTCCAGTATCCCTGCCATGTTTCACTTCTGAATTTTTATCTCGATAGAGGATACCTTGTTCATGGAGCCGTCCTCTGATGCGAGCTCTTCCGTGGCGATGTTGATCGCCTTCACCAATGCATTAGGCATGAACCGGTGGCGGACGATCTCGACCACGTCCACTGCCCTGGAGATGAGCTTTCCCCTGGCCTTTACAGTGACTTCGTTCGCTCCGTTGTTGAATTGCGTCACCACTGCAAGGACGTATCCCATGGTGCCCTTCTTGCCTACGAAGACGGTATTGTCTCCGGCCCTGCGGCCCTGGATAGGGCGGACTTCGGCTGCTGCATCGGGCACTTCTGTCTCTGGCACTTCGGTCTCTGGCATTTCCATGCGTTTATCTGCTGGTTCTTCCATGTCCCTCACCTTGATATAATCGTGGGTTCCCCCCTTGATAGAAGCCCGCCATATAATTTAACCTTTTGGGTTCACAGGTTCCGGGAGAACCATTCGCCCACAGTCGCCTTGAGCTTGCGCAGATGCGACTCGTCCTTGAAGAGGTGGTCGGCGCCTTCGATCATCTCGATCGATTTCGGCTCGTGCGCCCAGTTGTAGAGCTGGCGGGCATGGAACGGAGGGATCACTTCGTCCTTGGTCCCGTGCACGATCAGGATCGGCCTCCCAAGCATCGCGATGGCATGGCCGACGTTGTATCGTTCTATATCCAGGAGGAACTCGCGCTTGAGCGGCATATCCCTCCCGTAGACGAAGGCGTGGGATTCGCCTTGCTCTTCTGCCTGCGTGATGACTTCATCCGGGAAGACTTCGCGGACCCTGGCGGCCTGGGAACTGCCTGCTATGAAAGCCACGGATCCGATACGCGGATCCTCATGAGCCGAAAGGAGCGCGAGCATGGCGCCCATGCTGTGGCCGGCCACACCGACCCATTCCACTCCGCCACGATCCTCTAGGAACGAGACGCAATCCTTTACCTGGGCGATCATCTTGGAATACGTTGATTCCTCGATCCGCCCGCCGCTTTCGCCGTTCCCGTAGAAGTCGAAGCGGAACGTGGTGAACCCCCGCTCGAGAAGCGATTCCGACACTGCCCGGATTATCCGATGATGCTTCGTGCAGAGGAAGCAGTGCAGCAGTATGACTCCCTTGCCGTTCGGATTATGCGGTTTCGAGAGGATCGCTGAGATTTCCTCTCCGGATGTGCCCGTGAATGATAATTTCTCTTCCATGCATATTCCTTGGTTCGAATCATATTTAACCTCAACGAAGCTGTCCAATACACATATCCCTATAATGACAAATAGTATTAAGATGTATTTTCATGTATATGAGCCAAATAGCAATAAATATTACAATATATTCTTATTATTATTGTGAAAATTCACATAATTTTTAACATAACCTATATATATTTCATATGAGATTCCTATTTGAGAAGAGGTGGGAGAAATGGAGAGACCGATAAAGATGGTGCGCCGTGTGGGTGGCGTGATGGGCGAGCTGGGCAGAGGATTGAAGTCAAATGCGAAGAAGCCGCTGAACGTGGATGTCCTGTCCATAGGCCCGCTTTTCCAGGAATTGGACCGCAGATGGCTGGAAGCTGACATGAAAAAGTCGGATTTCTGCAAGTATGGGCCCGGGATTCCCTGCCATTAGGTCTTTTATTTTAGTTTCTATATACCTTATCCGTATGGATTTCCGCTCTTTCTTGGCTCCTATCGACAGCTATACCAATCTGCCTTTCAGGATGATGTGCCAGAGATACGGCGCAGAATCTTGCTGCGTACCCCTCGTCAGCGCTTACACCCTCACGCGCGAGAGGAAGAAGATATCCATGGTGGACACCCACGACGATGAGAAGAACGTCGGCGTGCAATTGGTTGGCAAGGATCCTGCCGCGCTCGGAATCGCGGCAAAGGAGATATGCGACAACCGGAAGGTCTCTCACATAAATCTCAACTGCGGCTGCCCTTCGGCCCACACCATGGAAAGCGGTGGCGGGAGCGCATTGCTCTCTTCGCCGGATATCATCGTCAATTCATTGAGGGAGATGAGGGAGAATTCGCCTTCCTCGGTGCGCCTCAGCGTGAAGATGAGGATCAAGGACGACCAGCGTTCGACGCTCGCCCTCTGCAAACGGATAGAGGATGCAGGTGCGGATTTCATCATACTGCACGGAAGGACCCCGAAGCAGGGATACTCCGGGAAGGCTGATTGGGGCCTCATAAAGAGCGTGAAGGATGGATCGGACGTGCCGATCATCGGGAACGGCGACATCATGAACGCGGCCGAAGGCAACATGCGCGTGGAAGAAGGCTATTGCGACGGATTCATGATAGGGCGGGCAGCGATGGGGAACCCGATGTGCTTCGAAGACCGGGAACCGGAAGGGCTCGCGGGGAAGTTCGGGCTGCTGGATGAATATATGGCATTCTCAGAGAGGTACCTGGGCGAAGTCAGGCTGCAGGACATACGGCTCAAGGCCATGAACATGCTTACCGGAGTGCCGGGAGCGTGCGCGATAAGGAACTCGGTTGCCAGGGCGAAGAGCATCGAAGAGATAACGGCCTTGAGAGATCAGCGGCTGTGATGCGAGAACGGCCTCATGCGCCTGCGCTTATGCCCTTCGTAAGGCCCCTTCCCCGCGTTTTCCTGCCGGGGTTCCTTTGGAGCATCCATCTCATGGGGCATGTAACGATGGCTCGGAGCGCTGCGGTTCCTTTCGAAATGCTCTCCGGTCGGCTCTGGACGGCGCTGGCCTTCGTGGTACTGGTACTCGCGATGCGGACGGGTTTCCCTTCTTTCCTCGGGCGCCGTGCTTGCAGACCCGGGATTGGCTTCAACGCGTTGCCGATGCGGAGCTTCCCTTTGGATTTCCGGGCCAGGGCCACGCTCTGCCGGACGGGATTCCTGGTATTGCGGGCGGGCTTCGCGCCTAGGGCCGCGGTCGCCGAAACGCGGCCTCTGCTCGATGCCGCTCCCGTATTCGTTCGGCGTTCGCGGAGGGCCGCGGCGTGGCGGCGGGCCTCTTCGCTGGAATCTATCCGAACCACCGCGGTAGGAATCGAGTCCGCCCTGCTTCATCCATGCAAAATCGGGATGGTCCGAGCTCATGCGCTCTGCGCGGGACTCGGGCCTCGTTACGAACGTTATCGCCTTACCTTCCGTGCTCATCCTTCCGGTGCGCCCGACGCGATGGAGGTGTATCTCCTCGGTCTGAGCCTTGTCGTAATTGATCACCAGGCCGAGATCGTCGATGTGGAGACCCCTGGCCGCCACGTTGGTGGCTACCAGCATGCCTATCTCGCCTGCCTTGAAGGCTTGCAGGACCGAGTTGCGTTTTGCCTGGCTCATGTCCCCTTGGAGGACCCCTGCCTTGAAACCCCGCTCCCAAAGCCGCTGCTGAAGGCGGTCAGAGCCCATCTTCGTCTCGCGGAATATCAGGATCTTCATGTGGGCGTGCGCGCGAAGGATATTCAAGAGATAGCTGAATTTCTCCCGGTCGGTCGCTTCCACGTATTCTTCCACGACCGTCTCGGCCACCTCTTTCTGGCCGATCTCTATGGTCTTCGGATTCTTGACGTATTTATTGGCTATCGCGAGTATGTTGGGCTCCAGCGTCGCGGAGAGCAGTACCGAAAGGCGCTGCTCAGGGAGCTGATCGAGCACCTCGCCGACTTCGTCTATGAATCCCATGTCGAGCATGAGGTCCGCTTCGTCTAGGACGATTATGTCGAATTCGCCTATTTTGACCGCTCCGCGCCTGCCAAGGTCCAGAAGGCGGCCAGGCGTCGCGACGAGGATGTCCACTCCGCCACGCATATCCTGCACCTGGCGATCCAGGCTCTGCCCACCGTAAACAACATGCACCCGGAGATCGCTCAGCTGGCCGATGTTCCTTATCTCCGTGCATACCTGGACGGCGAGCTCCCTTGTCGGGGTAAGCACGAGCGCTTTCTTGGATTTGCCTGAGATTATGCGCTCAATGAGGCCGATGCCGAACGCGGCGGTCTTGCCCGTCCCGGTCTGGCTCCGCACGAGCAGGTTATGCCCTGCGATCAGATTAGGTATGGTCTTCTGCTGCACTTCGGTCGGCTCCAGGTAACCGATTTTCTGGAGCGCGGCCAAAGTCTTATCGTTAAGGCCTAGTTCTTCAAATTTCATTTACTCACTTTTTCATTTTTTTGTTAGTATTGTCTTTCACATCTATAGAACCAAGATGGAATCAAATCAAATGGATGCCAGCGGCATCCATCGCATCTACCCGAGCGTGTCAGTCCAGATTCTATCCACAGCGCATGTTTATAATGAGTTAGCCGAGGCGCTTTGCGCGGTGAATCATATCTGATGGGCCTTTTTTGGCCACGGAAGAGTTTTTAAGCGAAAGCAGGTGTTAAATGGCATGGTCTTGGAAGTCATCGGCTATATAGCGGGGTTTTTGGTTGCGCTGGCGTTGACCCCGCAGATCATCAAGACGTGGCAGACCAAATCCGCGAAAGACATCTCTTATGTATGGACAACCATTTTCCTAGTAGGATTAATCTTTTATTTCATATACACTGGAATGAATCAGATATGGCCGCTTTTCATCTTCAATATTATAGAGACAATGATGGTAATCACGCTTATCATCCTCAAGATGAGATATGATACGAAACCAGCTTCAAAACCATGACAGAGACGGATCTTCATGAAACTCCTGGATTCGATACGAGAGTTCTTCGGCGGACCGAAAAAGAAGATCCAGCCCGAATACAAAGGATACATCCAGATCACAAAAAACATCATACAGGCCTCTGAAAGCGATGCCAACGACGTAGTAAAAAAGATACAGAGCCGGATGACCGGCCTGACCTATTCCGAAGCGAGGGGGAGGCTGAAAAAATATGGCGAGAACCTCCCGATACAGCATAAGAAGAAGACCAAACTCGAGAAATTTATCGAAGCCTGCAAGAATCCGCTCAACTATCTGCTCATACTATTGGCTGTCATCTCAGTCCTCACTTCCGACATCGCTTCGGCAGCCATAATAATCATCATGCTCGTCACCGCGATAGTATTGAGATTCATCCCAGAATTGAGAGCTGATGAAGCGGTAGAGCGGCTCAAAGCCATGGTCCGGATCACAACCACGGTGATCAGGGATGGGAAAAAGAAGGAGATTCCGCTGGCCCATGTCGTTCCGGGAGACATAATAAGCCTCTCAGCCGGAGATCTGGTCCCTGCGGATGTCCGTCTCATCGAATCGAAAGACCTGTTCGTGAACCAGGCGGCCCTCACCGGCGAATCGATCGCATCGGAAAAACATGCGATGAAACTGGTGAAGGAAGCCAAGAGCCCCTTCGACCTCCAGAACCTGTGTTTCATGGGAACGAACGTGGAGAGCGGAACCGCGACCGCGGTCGCGTTGCTCACCGGAAAGAATACCTATTTCGGAGCCATCGCGCAACGGATAGGGACAGAAACGGGAACAACTGAATTCGACCGGGGCATAAAAGGCTTCACGGAACTCATGATAAAGTTCATGCTCGTCATGGTCCCGCTCGTTTTCCTGATCAATGCGATAGGCAAGGGGAATGCGTTCCAGGCATTTCTTTTCGCGATTTCAGTGGCTGTCGGCCTCACCCCGGAAATGCTCCCGATGATAGTGACCGTGAACCTGGCCAACGGCGCCACCAACATGTCGAAGAAGAAGGTCATAATCAAGAAGCTGAGCTCGATACAGAATTTCGGGGCGATCAATGTACTATGCACCGATAAGACCGGCACGCTGACCCAAGGCAGGGTCATACTCGAAAAGCACATAGATATCCACGGGCATGACAACCATGAGGTGCTTCTATACGCTTATGTGAACAGCTACCACCAGACCGGCCTCAAGAACATAATGGACATGTCGGTGCTCGATTACGGCGAAAAGGAGAAGATAAGCCCCACCGCCAAAGGATACAAGAAGATAGATGAGATACCATGGGATTTCCGCAGAAGAAGGATGTCGGTCGTGGCAGATGAGAACGGCAAGCGCAGGGTACTCATCTGCAAAGGCGCCGTGGAAGAGATCCTCAGGATTTGCAAGAGGACCGAATGCGACGGGCGGATTTTCGCGCCCAGCAACGAGGATATCGAGCAGCTACGGACATTGGTCAAGGATCTCAATAATGATGGATTCAGAGTGATAGCGATCGCGTATAAAGAGACCTCCAGGGAGCAGAATGCCTATTCGGTGAACGACGAGAACGACCTTACCCTGCTGGGGTTCATAGCCTTCCTGGACCCGCCCAAAGAGTCGGCACGTAAGGCGATAGTCAGCCTGAAAGAGCAGGGCATAGAGGTCAAGGTCCTTACAGGCGACAGCGAGCTTGTCACCAACAAGATCGCGAGGGACATAAATCTGCCCACCAAAGGCACCCTCCTCGGAAGCGATATCGAGGACATGAAAGACGACGCCCTCGCCTTGGCTGTCGAGAAAAATACGATTTTCGCGAGGTTGTCCCCCACCCATAAGGAGAGGATAATCAAGGCGTTGCAGAAGAACAAGCACGTAGTCGGCTTCCTCGGGGACGGGATCAACGACGCTCCGGCCCTGAGGGCGGCGGACGTGGGCATCTCTGTCGATAGCGCGACGGACATAGCGAGGGAATCCTCGGACATAATACTTCTGGAGAAAAGCCTATTGGTGCTGGAGGACGGGATACTCGAAGGCAGGAGGGTCTTCGCCAACATCATCAAATACGCCAGGATGGCTGCCAGCTCCAATTTCGGCAACATGTTCAGCGTGCTCGGCGCAAGCCTGCTGTTCCCGTTCCTGCCGATGCTCCCGATACAGATACTCGCCAACAATCTCCTCTACGACATGTCCCAGATAGCGATACCCACGGATAATGTCGATAAGGAATGGTTGGCCAAACCGCGCAAGTGGGATTTCAAGGAGATAACCAATTTCATCGTCTTCCTGGGTCCAATCAGTTCCATATTCGATTACACGACTTGGGGCGTGATGATCTTCTTTTTCGGGGGATGGACCAACCTCCCGCTGTTCCAGACCGCATGGTTCGTGGAATCGCTATTGACGCAGTCCCTGATAATCCACGTCATCCGCACCAAGAAGATACCGTTCATCGAAAGCCGGGCCAGCCTGCAGCTATTGCTTTCTACAGTCATTGTCTGCATGATTGGCATATGGTTGACGTTCTCCCCGTTCGCGAACGTGTTCGGGTTCACCACCCTACCGGCCCTGTTCTGGCCGTTCCTGCTGCTGACATTGATCTGCTATGTGATCCTGACCCAGATCGTGAAGGTATGGTACGTCAGGAAATTCGAGTCGGCCGGCTAGCCGCCTTGCAGCTTGATTCGCGATCAGGCAGGGGTCCAACTAAGGGAGATTGGATAGATAGAATGAGGAGACTTCAGTAAAAAAACAAAAACAATTCAAGACTTAGCAGATTCGGGAGCGTGACTCTCAGAATCTTGGTTTCGGTTTGTAGCAGTTTCTGCAATATACAGGTCTTCCTTCAGTTGGTTTGAAAGGAACCTGGCAGGGCTGTCCACACTTAGAGCAGACCGCATCGAACATGGGCCTATCTCCGCCTTCATATGCCATTTAATTTCACCTTTTTTTCTTCGTCGGACGGATTTTCCGTCCGAACTATGATAAACAAGCCCTATGAACTTTTATCGTGGAACAATTCGGCAACTAAATAGTCGTTAAATCCGATTTTTACTACGATAGTTCGTTCAATAGAACCAGTCTATCTGTATATATTACAGACTACCTTATATTTAAAGGTATGTAATTCGACATCTGACGGACATATCCTGACGAGATGCCGTACTATGAGTATCGGAGGCTTTTCCTCAAAAACCTGAGGGAAGTCTCGAGATGCGATAGGGGCATCATCTGCCCTGGGGCTGAGAAATCCCCGAAGACCACCGGGCCGAAGGCGAATGCAGGGCAGAACCGGCCGTATACAAAGGCCTCGTCATGGCCTGGAAGATAGCGCAGCCCGATGCGGGGGTCCTTCACGCGCTTGAGCAACGAGGATGCGAGCTCCTTCTCCTTGCGCCTCGAATAGCCATCGATATAGCAGTGCATCCGGTCATTCGCATCGAAGATTTCCGAATACGGCTTGTTCCATGAGATTTTGCCGCCGGGGCCCAGGATCCGGGGGAACGTCACGTCAAGCACTGCGATGAAATCCGGCTCGATGCGGTTTGATCGCAGTTCCCGCACCACTTCCCTTGCGCTGCGGCAGAACCGCCTCGGATTGTCCCGCTCCACCTCTTCGGAGGCGGTGAATATGTGGATTATCCGGCCTTTACGCGGTTTGGAAGCCGCGAGGGAGAGGTTGAGATAGCAGCCCACGGCGTTGTCCATGATGCCTTTCACCATCCTGCGACCGCCTTCATGATAGCTGGAGAACGATAAGTCGCGGATCCTAGAATCGACATCCATATGAGACGAGACGACGATGGTGCCCTCTGATGCATCCCCGCGCTCCACCCAGATGTTGGCGTGGCGATCCACCATAGGGTGGCAGCCATGCTTCAGCAATTGGGATACGATGAACGAGTGCCGGGGGCCTTTCCTGGTGTCACCATTGAAAGGCAGTGTGGCGATATCTTTGATACCAAAAGTCATCTGGATATGTTATCGAGCCGGATGCTTAAAAAGCGATATTCGGGTGGAAAATCGCGGAATATGCGCCAGTTCGACGAAATCATCATAAATGTTTAGAGGCGAATAAGTAATATGAACAATGTGATCGAGCCAAAACCGAAACGGAAATTCCTGTTCGTATCGATCGATGCTCTCATAGGCGATCTAGCGTGGGCCGTGAAGAAAGAGGGCCACGAAGTGAGGTATTACATCCAGGAGAAGGAGCAGAAGGACGTCTCCGACGGCTTCCTGGACAAGGTGGATGACTGGAGAGCGCACGTGGACTGGGCGGATATCATCGTATTCGATGATGTCGGTTTCGGGGCTGAAGCGGATTCGTTGAGAAAGAACGGGAAACCGGTCGTCGGAGGGAGCGAATACACCGACAAGCTGGAGCTCGATCGGGAATTCGGCCAGGCTGAGATGAAAGCGGCCGGGATACCGATCATCCCGAGATGGAACTTCACCAGTTTCGACGAAGCCATAGATTTCATGAAGAAGAACCCGGACCGCTACGTGATAAAGCCTAGCGGCCTGGCCCAGAACGAGAAGGAGCTGCTTTTCGTGGGGCAGGAGGACGACGGGCTGGACATCATAGAGATGCTGGAGCGGTACAAGAAGAACTGGAGCAAGCAGATAAAGATCTTCCAGATACAGAAATTCATGTCCGGAGTGGAGGTAGCGACCGGCGCGTTCTTCAACGGCGAGGATTTCGTGCTCCCGATAAACGTGAATTTCGAGCACAAGCGCATGTTCCCCGGCGAGATAGGGCCGAGCACGGGCGAGATGGGCACCCTCATGTTCTGGAGCAACCGGAGCCCGATCTTCGACGCCACATTGGGCAGGATGAAGGAGAAGCTGGCGGCGTGCGGGTACGTCGGCTATATCGACATCAACTGCATAGCGAACTCCAGAGGAATATATCCGCTCGAATTCACGTGCTATGATGATGAGACGGAAATTCTCACCAACGATGGCTGGAAGATGTTTAAAGAAGTGAAGAACGGAGAAGAGGTCGCCACCTTGAATCCGAAAACGGAGCAGCTCGAATATCAGAAAGTCCGGGCGACCATAAAAAAACGATACACCGGCAGAATGGTCAGAATAAACAACAAGAATGCGAAGCACAGCGCGATAGATATCCGTGTCACACCCGAACATATGATGTACATCAAGCGGACCTACAAGAAGAGATGGGAGTTCGTGAGAGCAGATCAGCTCATGACGGGCCATCTGAACATGAAGAGATCGGCCAAGTGGACTGGAAAGAGAATGGCAACTATTACCATCCCAAGATATGTGGAAAAACATTATCTCGGGAAATATAAAAAATACATCGATTTGGTACATCCCGCCCGGAAAGTCAGTGCCAAGGCTTTCATGAAATTTTTAGGGTTATTCATCAGCGAGGGGAGCGCGAAATCGGACGGGCAGATAAATATCTCCCAATCGGAAAAGAGCAGATGGAGAAAAGAGATGCGGAGTTGCCTCGCAGAGTTCGGATTCGACTTCCAAGAGCATAAGGGCGGATTCCAGATGCGTTCGGTACAACTAGTATCCTACCTTAGAACAATCGGACTTTTCGGTAAAACGGCCCATGAAAAATTCGTACCTGAGGCGTACAAAGGATTGAGCAGGGAGTTGCTACTGGAGTTATTACGCGGCTTACTTATCGGAGATGGGAGTATACGGAAGGACAAAGTAGAGATGACGTATTTCACTACTTCGCAGAAATTGAGCGATGACGTCCAGGAGATAGTGCTGAAATGCGGTTATGCCTCGAATATCAGTAAACGACTTTCAAAAGGCACTATAATGGAGATAGGAGGCAAAACGAGCATACGGAAACACGACGGCTACAACGTCACCATCCGGAGAACAAAGATAGACGCGTATGTGGAAAAGGAGCAGATCCACACGGAAGATTATGACGGGTTTGTCTATTGCGTCGAAGTGCCAAATCATATAATATATGTCAGAAGGAACGGGAAGGCAATATGGTGCGGTAACTGCCGATACGGATATCCTCATATCAGCATAGCTATGGAAGGCGTTCTCAGCGAGTGGGGCAACTTCCTCGAAGGCATAGCGAAGAAGCAGAAGCCGGAATTGAGAACGAAACGCGGCTTCCAGGTCGGCGTGGTCGTCGCAGTGCCTCCGTTCCCTTTCGATGACGCGCGCGCGTTCAAGCGCTATTCCGAAGGGGCGGCGATAATATTCAAGAAGCCGGTCTACGACGGGATGCACCTGGGCGACGTGAAAGTGGTTGATGGCGACTGGCGCCTCGCCGGAAACAGCGGGTACGCGCTGGTGGTTACCGGTTCAGGCACGACTATGGAGGAATCCAGGAGCGTGGCCTACAACCGGATAAGGAATATCATAATCCCGAACATGTTCTACCGCACGGACATAGGCGAGAGATGGGTCACGGACAGCGACAAGCTGCTGATGTGGAGCTACCTGTAGGGATAATAATCATTATATCGATAATCGATGAGGTTTTTCTATGGCTGATTTCAAGACAGTAGAGAATCTGGGCAAGGCGTTCATAGGGGAGAGCATGGCGAGGAACAGGTATTCTATGTATGCCAGCATCGCCCGCAAGGAATGCTACAGGCAGATATCTGATATCTTCATTGCGACTGCAGACAACGAGATGGAGCATGCTGAGTGGAACATGCGGATGCTGAATAGCATCCTGGACAATCACCCGAAGAAGGATCTGCAGGTCGAATGGGAAGTCCCCCACGTTATGAAGACCACAGTTGAGAACCTTGCCGCAGCCATCGAAGGGGAGCACTACGAGACCACGACGATGTACCCCGAATACGCGAATGTCGCTGATAAAGAGGGGTTCCCCGCGATCGCGACAAGACTCAGGGCAATAGGGAGGGCCGAAGCGCATCATGAGGAGCGCTACGGCAAGCTGCTGGCGAACATCAAGGCGGGAACGGTCCTGAAGAAGTCCGAGAAGGTCAAGTGGGTATGCTCGAAATGCGGCTATGTCCACGAGGGCAACATGCCTCCGGGGAAATGCCCGGCCTGCGACCACGACGGCTCGTATTACAGCCTGCTCAACGAGATATATTGATTTTTTCCAAAGGGGGAGATCATGGCTAAAGAGAAAATGAAAGTCGATGTCTGGGAAGACGTGATGTGCCCGTTCTGCTACATGGGCAGGCGCCTATTCGGAGCCGCATTGGAGGAGTTCCCTGGAAAAAAGGACGTGGAGATCGTCTGGCATAGCTACCAGCTCAATCCGAAGATAAAATACGAGCCCGGAAGGGACATCTATTCTTACCTAGCAGATAACAAAGGCCAGAGCCGCGAATGGGCGATAACACTCAACGCGCAATTGGCCGCTGAAGCGAAGAAAGTAGGATTGGAATACAATTTCGACAAGGTCGTCGTCAGCAACACCTTCGACGCGCACCGACTCATCCACATGGCCAAAAAGAAGGGTTTGATGGAGCAGGCGGTTGAAAGGCTGTTCAAAGCGTATTTCACTGATGGGAAAAACATCGGCGACCGCGATACGCTGATGGCATTGGGGAAAGAGATAGGGTTGGATCCGGCCGAAGTGAAGAAGATGCTCGCGAGCGACGCGTATGCGGATTCGGTCCGCAAAGACCTTGCCGAAGCCGAGAAGCTGGGAATAGACGGCGTGCCGTTCTATCTAATCGACAGGAAGCACACCGTCATAGGAGCGCAGCCACCAGAAGTGTTCCTGCATGAATTGAAGGAAGCTTATTCTGAATGGAAGATCACTCGATGATCTTCTTGAAGCTCCATGTCGCCAGGCCGAATATCACGCCGACGAAGAGCAATGTCACGCCTATATCGAGCGGAAGCTGGACCAAGTTCCCGGTGATTAGGAGTCCGCGGGTCGCATCGACGATATATGACATCGGGTTGACATAGGCGAAATCCTGCAGCAGGGGCGGCATCGCGCTTATCGGGTAGAGGGCGCTGCTCCCGAAGAACATGGGCAGTATTATCACCTGGCCCAAGCCCATGAACCGCTCCCTGGATTTCAGGATTGACGCTATCATTATCGATAGTGCAGCGAATCCGGCGGATGCCACGAAGACCAATGCGATTGCTATCAGGAGGTATAACGGGTTGAGCAGCACTTTCACCCCGATCAGCATGGCGAACGGTATGATGAAGAGCATCTGGAATGTCGCCCTGGCGCCTGCGGCGAAAGACCGGCCGATCACGATCGCGGACTTTGGCGCAGGCGAAGCGACCAGTTTCTTGAGTATTCCTGATTCGCGTTCCCAAATGATTATCAGGCCGAAGAAGATGGCTATCGTCGTCGTGGACTGTATGAGCACGCCGGGCATTATGTAATCCGTGTACGGGATATTGCCGGTCTGGATGCCGGTCAGGGAACCCATCACGCGGCCGAACACGAGCAGCCATAGCAGGGGCTGCACCGCCCTCAGGTATATCTCGGTCCGGTCGTGCATCAGCCGCCTGATCTCGAGCTCTATCATTGAGAGTATGATGCGTAGTGAATCGTTCATCTTATCCACCCCTGATCCTATCGCGCGCCTTCTTCAGCTCCCGCAGCTGCTGCTTGCTACCGACCCGTTCATCGCTTTTCCCGCCCACGTATTTCATGAAGACGTCGTCTATCGTCGGCTCGGATGTCGATAGCCTCTTGATCTTGACCTTCTTCGAGAGCAGGAAAACGAGCAGGCTGTTCATGGACTCGTCGCTCTTCCTGAGGGATACGCGTATCTTGCTGCCCTGCACTTCGACCGATGCCGCGTGTTCCAGGTTCTTGAGCTCGTCCAATGATTTGGCGTCCAGGGCAGGATCAGTCTCGATCTCTATGCAGTTCTCACCGATGGAATGCTTCAGCTCGTCCGGGGATGCGACCTTAACCAGTTTACCGTGGTTTATCAGGCCTATCTTGTCAGCGTAATTGCCGGCCTCGTCCATGTAATGGGTCGTGAAGAAGACGTTAGTCCCCCGCTCCTTGTTCAGGGCCTTGAGCCGGTCCCAGACGGATTTGCGTGTCCCGGGATCCAGTCCGATCGTAGGCTCGTCGAGGAATAGGATCTTTGGTTTGAGCATTATCGCGCAGGCGAGCTCGAGCTTCCTGATCATACCTCCGGAATACGTCCCGGCCAGGTTATTCGAGACGTCTGAGAGCTCCATCAGGCTGAGCGCCTCGCTTATGACGCTTTGCCTGTCCTTGGCCGGGATGCCGTAGATTTTAGCGTAGATGAGCAGGTTCTCGTATCCGCTTATATCGGTCCAGATGCTCATCTCCTGCGGCACATAGCTCACCAGTTCCCTGACCGCGGCGGCTTCTGTGACCACGTTCTTGCCTATGACGAAGGCTTCGCCGGATGTCGGCGCGAACTGGGTCGTGAGTATTCGCATCAGTGTCGTCTTGCCGGCGCCGTTCGGACCGAGCAAGGCGAACAGCTCGCCTTCTTTCACGCTCAGGTCCACGGAATCCAATGCCAGGAAGTCGCCATATTTCTTGGAGAGCTTCCGCACGCTGACCGAATCCATAATCGCGTTTCGAAGACAGGTATTTTAAATTTGAGTTAAAGAATGCGGATTGTGGAAAAACTGAAGCGGACCCTCTCCCTCTTCGACGCGGTCAACATCGCGCTAGGGTCGATAATCGGGGCAGGCATCTTCGTGATCCTCGGGTCGGCCGCAGGCATCGCCGGCCCCGCGGTTTTCATTTCGGTCCTGATAGCTGCGGCAGTCGCCCTGATGACCGGCCTGGCCAGCGCGGACCTCAGCAGGCTCTACCCCCGAAGCGGCGGGGCTTACAGGTTCGCAAGGGAAGCGATATCTGATTCGGCAGGATTCATCGTGGGCTGGGTATGGCTATTCTCTAACATGGTCGCGGGGGCTACCGTGGCTATAGGGTTCGGGTACTACCTCAATTTCTTCATCCCTTCGTTCCCTACGAATTACGGCGCCGCGATCATAGTGATCCTCACGACCGCGGTGAACCTACTAGGCATCAGCCAATCTAGCAGGATCAACAATGTCCTCGTCACGCTGAAGGTCGTCATACTCATAATATTCATAGCATTGGCAGCGCTCTTCTTCAAGTTCGGTAATTTCACCCCGCTCATGCCTTTCGGGATAGGAGGCGTGTTGGCAGGGGCTGCGACCATCTTCTTCGCTTATTCGGGATTCGCGAGGGTCGCGGTGGTGGCAGACGAGGTGAAGGACCCGGAAAAGAATGTCCCGAAGGCCACGATCATATCAATCCTGATATCTACTTTGCTGTATGCGACCGTGGCTATAGCTGCCATAGGTCTCGCGGGGTACGCAGCGCTCTCGAAATCCGGATCCCCGCTCAGCGACGCGCTCGGTTCGGTCGGGCTCGGATTCGGAGCGTTGATAATCGCCATAGGCGCGCTCATAGCGACCGGCACGGTCGTGCTGGCATCAGTACTGGGCCTTTCCAGGCTCGCATTCACTATGTCCCAGAACAACGAGCTGCCTGCCTGGTTCGGGAAAGTGGAGAAGAAATCGGCAACCCCGGTGAACGCGATAATCGCGAGCGGCGCTGCGATGCTGATCTTCGCATTCCTCGCGGACCTGCCGACCATCGCTTATGTGAGCAGCTTCTCGCTGCTTCTCTATTACGCTGCGATAAACCTGAGCGGGATGAAGGTGTTGAAGGGGTCTGTTCGCGTGGCCGCGGTGGGAGGCCTCATCTCTTGCGTCGTCTTGATGGTCAGCCTGCCGCCCGCGTCCTGGCTCGTGGGTATAATCGCGGTTCTTTTTGGGGCGCTGTATTACGTCTGGCGCATGAGAATCAGGATTCTGTGAGCTGATCCGTGTAGAAACCGGACACCAGAAAGCTCGTTAAGCCGATAAACAGCGCCGTGATCCATTCTATCTTGCCGAGTATCAGGAAAAGGACCAGCAACGAGGTCAATAGCCCGACTATGCCGTAGACGAGCTGGAGCTTCAGGTTGAATTTGTAAGGGAATTCCAT
>CAWDQD010000025.1:0-18056 GCA_963804385.1 uncultured Microcaldota archaeon | reverse complement strand
CTGGACGTGGACTTCGCAGGGCTGGCGCCGGGACAGGTCATCTATGTGATCAATGTGACCGCGCCTCCGACCTCGCGACTCCCACGAGCAACCTGACAGTGGAGGCTGGCGTGATGCCCTCCGCCAACAGCTCTCCAAGAGCTTTCGGCCTGACGTCACCGGCGCCATGGAGCAGCACGGCCAGCTCCGCATCTGGGGGCACAGTGCAATTCGATGGGAGCACGTACGTCGGCATTCAGGCCGGCTCGGGTAACCAGCCAGACGCCGGTCCGACCTCCGGGACGACTGCGCCGCCGAAACCGGCAATGGAAACGGCTGGAGGATCTGGCGTCGCTGCGGCTGCTTGAACTCAAGGGGAGTTACCTGGCAGGGTATGTGGAGCGGCGCCACCACTTACGCGGTGAATGATGCTGTCGCCTACAACGGTTCCAGCTACATCTCCATTCAAGGGGGTACCAATCAAGAGCCCGATTCCAGCGCCTCATTCTGGAATCTGTTGTCGAAAGCCGGAGTTACCGGAGCCACGGGAGCAACCGGTCCGGCTGGACCGGCCGGCGCCCCAGGCGCAACGGGAGCAATGGGACTACAGGGGCCGACCGGAGCCACGGGACCGATCGGCCCCGTTGGCCCAACCGGCGCCCCCGGAGCCCAGGGACCGACCGGCACGCAAGGCGCAACGGGAGCGATGGGACCGCGGGACTGACCGGAGCCACGGGACCGATCGGCCCCGCTGGGCTACCGGGGCGACCGGGCCCCAGGGACCGGCCGGAACCACGGGCGCCACCGGTGCGACCGGGCCCGGGACCAACCGGTGCAACGGGGCCCGCGGGACTGAATTGGCAGGGAACGTGGAGCGGCTCGACCGCCTATGCGGTGAACGACGCGGTTGCCTATAACGGTTCCAGCTACATCGGCATTCAGGCGGGCACCAATCAGGAGCCCGATACCAGCCCTTCATTCTGGACTCTGCTGGCGCTGGTCGGATCCCGGGGCGCCACCGGCGTAACGGGAGGCGACTGGCCCCGCTGGATCCTCCGGGGCGACCGGAGCCGCGGGGCGGCCGGAGCCACGGGCCGCAGGGACCAGCCGGCGCAACGGGACCCGCGGGGCTGAACTGGCAGGGAACGTGGAGCGGCTCGACCGCCTACGCGGTGAACGACGCGGTTGCCTACAACGGTTCCAGCTACATCGGCATTCAGGCGGGCACCAATCAGGAACCCGATATCAGCCCTTCATTCTGGACTCTGCTATCCCTGGCCGGATCGAGGGGCGCTACCGGAGCCGCCGGGCGCGCACGGGCAGCCGGACCAGCCGGATCCGCGGGAGCGACGGGCGCGGCCGGAGCCACTCGGGCTCGCCGGGCCACGGGCGCAACGGGACCCGCGGGACTGAACTGGCAGGGAACATGGAGCGGCTCGACCGCCTACGCGGTGAACGACGCGGTTGCCTATAACGGTTCCAGCTACATCGGCATTCAGGCGGGCACCAATCAGGAACCCGATACCAGCCCTTCATTCTGGAATCTGTTATCCCTGGCCGGGGAGGGCGAGCGGGGCCGCCGGACCCGCGGAGCCACCGGGTGCGACGGGACCGCGGGGCCGTCACGGGAGCCACGGGGTCCGCCGGGCCACGGGCCGCCGGCGCCACGGGCGCGACGGGACCGGCGGGACTGAACTGGCAGGGAACCTGGAGCGGCTCCACCGCCTACGCGGTGAACGACGCGGTTGCCTACAACGGTTCCAGCTACATCGGCATTCAGGCGGGCACCAATCAGGAACCCGATACCAGCCCTCTTTCTGGACCCTGCTGCGCAGGTCGGCGCTGCCGGAGCGACCGGAGCCACGGGCGCGACAGGCCCCCCAGGCGCCACCGGGGTCAGCCGGACCACGCCCCGGAACCACGGGCGCGCCCGGAGCGACCGGGCCCCAGGGAGCGACTGGCGCCGACGGGCGCAACGGGACCTGCCGGACTGACTGGCAAGGAACCTGGAGCGGGCTCACCGCCTATGCGGTGAACGACGCGGTTGCCTGGAACGGTTCCAGCTACATTTCCAACTCAAGCGGGCAGCAATACGTGGTTTTTGTAACCCTAACCGGAACCCTGGTGCCGTCGGTTTCTGCCCTTGTGGTTGCCCTGGAACACGGTGGCTCGGCAAGTCTCCCAAGAACCTGCTCCACCAGCCGTGATGTGGCGCTGAGCTGGCTAGTTGAAGGGATCGAGCACCAGTTCGTCGGCCGGTTCCGGCCATGGTCGCCGCCTCGTCGTCGTCCCGGACTGGAACATGGGCCCGCTAACCATAGCTCCGTTCACGAACCTCGCAGCCGTGTCTGCGGCGCTCTCGTTCCAGATCCTATCGCTGAACTTCATAATGATCCTTGTCGAGCTCAACCGCAACATAGCCGACTTCATAGGGCAGAATGCGCTCGGGCTCATATTCCCGCTGGGGCTGATCCTGCGGACATTCTTCGCGACGCGCAAGGTGGGCGGGTTCCTATTGGCACTCGCGATAGGCCTGTTCATATTCTACCCGACTTTCGTGCTCATATTCCCGGAGCCTATCGCCGATATCCAGAACAGCACCGCATTGATGCAGAACTTCACGAACAACAGCTATTATGCTGCCATGCCGATAGTGGATCTGAACAGCAACGACGCCTTGGCGACCAAGCTCGATATCATGAGCGGCAGATGCAATATGGGCATCCTGAACGGGACCGATATCACCAATATCACGAATACGACGAACATGACAAACTTCACACCATGCGCTCAGGCTATGCTGCAGATACAAAACGCATCCTTGAACGCCACGAACGGCACGATATCCTATCTGTATTCATCTGATTTCAGCGGAGATTTGACCGTGCTTGTCCAGAGCAGCGAGGTCGCGCTCTCCAAATCCCTGCTTTATGCTGTAATCGCGCCACTCTTCTCGCTGATCGTGACGATAGTCTTCGTGCGGGAGCTTTCATCATTGCTCGGGAGCGAGATCGGCATACGCACGATAGCGAGCATCTGATTCGGTCAACTTTTTTAAACAGCGGCTGTATTGTCTAATCCATGTTGCTCAACCGCGTCGTCACTGCAGGTGCGCTCCTTGGTGGCGGCCTGTGCGTCATTGTATCGTTGCTCTATCCCAACCCGATCCTGCCGATAATCGGATCCGTTTTCTTCCTTATGAGCATCGCGCTCTGGAAATGGGGCTACATACTGTTCCCCGTGTTCACCAAGGCCACGAACATCGTGGAGATCCGCGATTCTTACGAGATACCTCCCTCGAGGGATTATATCCTGAAAAAAACATCAGAAGGCTATCTGGCCTCAAAATTCCTGGAAGTCCGCTTCTACGAGAGCGCCATAGACAAGAACACCGAAGAGAAGAAGACGATGTTCGAATCGTTCGAGCGCGCTGTCAGCTCGATGAAATACATCGTGAAGATCTCCCTCATGATAAGCACCCTGGATCTCTCGAAGCATATAGACGAGATCAAGACGAAGAGGGGATCTGTGGAGGCGAGGAAAGCGAAAGAGAGCAAGATCAGCGCGGATGAGAGCATGAGGATGGACAGGGAACTCGCATATTGGAACCGGTTGCTCGACCGGATAACGCAGGGGGAGAGGCCGGTGGAAGTCATCGCTTTCGCATCCACGACTGCCTACGGCCTGACGAGGGATGAAGCATACAGCCGCGTCTCGAGGCAGGCTAAGGAGCTCAAGACGATACTATCCAGTTCACTTGGGTGCGACATCCGCGAGCTCGCGGACCTGGAGATGCTCAAGTGCTTCGAATGGGATTTCTTCTTCCCGACGACCCAGGAAGAGATAAAGGACGAGCTGTTTTGACCACGCAACCCGTCTGAAATCCCAAACATCAACATTTATATATCGTCAGAACGGTATACTTCTACTATTCTTAGAAGGAGGAAAACATGGCGCTGAAATCGTCCTATATGCTCTCCAAGGAACTCGCGCGCAAGATGATCCTTGTGCATCCTCCGGAGCCACGCAAGGACCTTCTCCTATCCCAGCCATCGCAAGGGGTGTACATCGGAAAGACGCGCTTCCTTCGCACCCCCGTGTTCTGGGACCCCTCCAAGCTTATCAATCCGCATCTAGCCATCATAGGCATAACCGGTTCGGGAAAATCCTACACTGTCAAGACGTTCCTCACGCGGGCATCGCTCATATGGAACACGAACGCGATCATCCTCGATTGGGTAGGAGAATACAACGAGTGGGTCAAGCAGGCTGGCGGACGGGTCATAAACCTGGCCAAGGAGCGTCTGAACATACTCGATCTTGTCGGATTACCCAAACGCAGCAGGATAAAGCAGATAATCTCAGCGCTCGAGATACTCGTTGACCTGAAGAGCTATCCAAATGAGCGGGATGAGATAGAAGAGGCGCTGGAATACGTTTATTACAAGATGGGCAGCCAGAAGCCCACGATGGGGGAGACGCTCAAGGTCATGGAAGAGGAAAGGGTCGTGAAACGCAAAAAAGGCCGCCTGAACAAGAAGGATGTTGGAGAAGCCTTGGACGAGCTCTGCTGCAAAGGGAACTGCGACAAACCGACGCTTTCGCATGTCGTGCGCATCCTGGAAAAGACAGGAAAGAAGAAGGCGGCCCGGCTCCTCAAGCGCTTCACTGTGGAGGGGAGCGACTTCTTCGCCGGTGATTCCACACTCGACATAAAAAAGCTCACCTCCAGCGGACTCGTCTGCATCGATCTGCACGATCTTCCGAGCGAAGAGATGCGGAGCTTGGCCGGGCTCACCATACTCCAGTACATCAAGGAGCTGATGCGTGCCGAAGGCATGCAGAAGGACAACAAGCATGTGCGCCTTTTCGTGGTCCTGGACGAGGCATGGAAAATAGCGCAGGACGAACGCAGCGACGTCATAGCGATCGTCAGGGAAGGCCGGAAGTACAATTTCTCGCTTGTGATAGCCACGCAGAATCCGACCGATATGCATAAGACGATATTCAGCAATATAGGGACAGTGTTCGTCCTGAGGATCATACTCAAGGAATACCGTGATTATGTCCGGCAATCCATAGGATATTCGGATTTCATAGATAACGAGATATCGAAATTCGGCGTGGGAGATGCAGCCGTGAATATGATATTCGGCGAACGCCAGACGAGAGTGATGACGTTCTTGATGGATAAGATAGACGGGGAGGAGCCTCTCCTCATATACAAATTGCGGGGCGGGGATATGATTGTTGAGATAGAACGGGAACAGTTCGTGAGGATGCTCTATGAGATGGGGCTCAACGAGAGCCAGCTCGGCATGGTGAAAGCCGAGTTCGAACGTGGGGACGGGACCCTGGACGGAGAGCAGCTCGTGGCGGTCCTGGAGAAATTCGGCTATTCCAAGCCATCGATAATATCTTTCCTGCGCCAGCTCGGGATAGACGAGAAGAACCTCATCCAGGTCTTCTCTCTCGTGCGCATGCGCAAGGCAACAAAAGGCGTCGTGAACGTCGTGCTGGAGGGTAAAGATGTCTGAGGATAAGATATCTGTCGCTGCAAAGCAGAAGAAACCTCTCAAGAACCTGGCATCGCTTTTCAGCGGTTTGGGCTTCACCAAGATCACATACGGCAAGAACACGCTGACCGTGGAGAAAGTGAAGGGGCAGGATTTGCAGGGCAAGCCGTACCTGGAGTACCGCGTGGAATTCGGTCCGAGTTCCATCGATTTCACGTACAGCTTCTCGAAGGAGCGCAACAAGCTCTCCTGCCTGCTCGACCTCATGCCGACCTTCCTGAACGTCCTGCAGGTGGCCGAGGACTACTATGACGTGCAGCCGACGGGCATCTTCGTGCACATAAACACGGTTCTCGCCGAGGTCTCCAAGATAATCGATCGGGACGCCCTCGAGTTCTCGACGCAGCTGTCCGAGCTGCAGGGCCGTCACGGTGATTTGAATGCCAAGTACGAGGACCTGGTGCGCTCGAGCGAGGCCAACACCCGTATCCTGCTAGAATGCGAACGCAACCGCGACGAGCTGCAGAAAAAGCTCACTGCCATGAGCGGAATGAGCGATGATCTCCTCAAAGACTCCTTATACAACTGGATCAAGCTCCACGGGGGCACCATAGACATCCGCGAGTTCTCCAAATCGCATTCCGTGGCATTGTCGAGGGCAGAAGAAGGGCTCAACATGCTCATCCGCGAAGGATATATCAGGAGGCGTCTCGAATGAAGCGGCAGAAGAGCAAAGTCGTGAGGCCGGCCCCACCTGCCAAAGCACCAGCGCGGGAATACATCTATTCGTTCGAGCTTTCACGTCCGTTTCCGAACGTGAGGTCGTTCATCTTCAAAAAATCGCTTTCCAAATCGATGACTGATACCTTCATGGAGCTTTTCGGCACCGCGAAGAAACGCCAGAGTGTCTGAGTGCGAGGGATGAAAAATGAAAGTGGTTCTTGTAGGCAATGGTGCGAGGGAGCATATCATCGCCGAACGCCTGGCAAAGGATTGCGAGCTTTATTCAGTGATGTCTCGAAAGAACCCTGCGATCGCCCAGCTCTCCAAGCGGCATTGGATCTGCGACATCGAGAATCCGGATGCGGTTCGGAACGCAATCAAGGGGATAGATTTCGACCTGGGATTCGCAAGCCCGGATGCCGTGTTAGCGGCCGGAATAAGCGACGTCTTATCTTCTACAGGCATGCTCACCGCATCACCTTCCAAAGCTGCGTCTCGCATAGAATGGGACAAGTCTTTCATGCGTGCCCTGCTGGATAAGCATCGCGTCAGCGGTTCCCCGAAGCATAAGGTGCTATCGGATCCGAAAGACGCGGCGCAATTGATCAAGGATTTGGGTGATGTGGCCATCAAGCCGCTCGGCCTCACTGGAGGGAAAGGGGTTCGCGTGAGCGGGGATCATTTCACCACCGGCCAGGAAGCATCAGACTACGCGATGTCGCTGATAAGAAAGGACGGAAAGGTGCTGATCGAAGAGAAGATAATCGGGGAGGAATTCACGCTCCAGGCATTCTGCGACGGTACGCGCTCTAGCGTGATGCCCGCCGTGCAGGACCACAAGCGCGCTTATGAGGACGACAAAGGGCCAAACACCGGCGGCATGGGTAGCTATTCGACAGGCATGCGGCTGCCATTCTTGAGGGAGAGCGACATCGAAGACGCGAAGAAGGTGATACTGCAGACGATCCATGCGCTCAAGAAGGAGGGATATCCGTTCCATGGGGTGCTGTACGGCCAGTTCATGGCCACGGCGGCCGGCATAAAAGTGGTCGAATTCAACGCCAGGTTCGGGGATCCGGAGGCCATGAACGTGCTTTCAACCCTACAGGATCCGCTTTCGGATGTCATGCTTTCGATAGCAGAAGGCCAGCTGCATTCTCCTTCTTTCGAGGATGGGTGCACCGTGGTCAAGTATCTTGTGCCGCAAGGTTATCCCGACGCGCCTCTCAAAGACGCACCCGTAGCCATAGATGGCGCTGGCATGGAACGCTGCTCGGCCGGCATCTATTACGCATCGGTTTACGATGATAGCGGGGTTATCAAGACCACAGGCTCCCGCGCATTCGGCATCATAGGCAAGGCGAAAAGCCTTGAGGAAGCCGAAGCCATAGCTGAGAAAGGCTGCTCGTGCGTCAATGGCCCGGTCTGGCACCGGAAAGACATCGGTACCGCCAGCCTTGTGGATCGCAGGGTCGAGCATATGAAATCGCTGCGTGGGAGATGAATATGGGTAAGCTGCTTCTATCCCTTATCGTTTTATCCATAGCGTTCAATTTGGCGAACGCATCATACGGATATTCGCGCATACAGATGGAACGGGAATGGACGGTGGATGGGGCGAATGGAGTGCCGATATATTTCCAGGGAGCCGTATCAGTGAATAACAGCTACCAGCGCATCGTTTCGGTATCCACCGTCCCGCCTATGCGGCAGGAGCTGCGGGACGGGGTGATGTGGGTGGAGTATAACGGAACCCCTTCATCAGACCACTTCGTTCTAAAAGCGACCGTGATAGCCGATATCGATTATGACCCGCACATCGCGTCTGACGCTCCGGTATCAGGGACCGCGCTCAATTCCACGAATCTCACCGAAGCGGATGCTGCCATGTCTGGACAGGCGCGCCTGCTTGAAAACGATAGCTCCTCATTGGATACGATCCGCAGCTTGACCGACTGGGTCCACAAGAATATCGTGTACGATCTCAGCTACTGGGGCGATACGAAATCAGCGCTCGATGCGTTCACCGAACGCCGGGGCGTGTGCGTGGAATACACCCACCTACTCATCGCCATGGCGCGATCCCTCGGTTTCGATACAAAATATGTGACCGGATACATCTATGTGAACGGATGGCAGCAGCATGCATGGGCCGAGATCCTGGTCCCCGGATTTGGCTGGCTTCCGGCAGATGCGACTTTCGGCCAGGTCGGCATCATGGATGACACGCACTTCGGCATCCAATATGCAGATGACCAGTCGGGTGCATTCGATCTGCTGAGTTCCACTAGCACCACGGCGAATCTGAGCGTCCATGATACGCCATCGGTCGTGCTGGAAAACTCCGATGCGAAAGGGATTTCGATGTCCTTCTCGATGGATAACGAGACCGATGTAGCCAAAGTGACAATCAACAATTCCCGTCCGGAATACGTCTTTGGCAGCTACGCTTTCCAGGCTCCGCAGAACTACAACGCGGATAGTTTCGGTATCATGCTGCTGCATCCGAACGAATCGCGTCAGCTTTTCCAACCTATCAGCAGCTCTTATTTCCAGAGCGGGTTGATATACACAGTCCCAATATCAGTATCTTTCAACGACGTGATGATACAAAAGGATATTCAGATCCAAGGCGCAACCGTGCCCGCAACCACCGTAAACAATGCGCAATCCCCCTGCCTGCCATATGTGTTCCTGCTCATCCTAGCCGGCCTCATAGCATTCAGAATCCGCCCCTGAGCAGTTAAAAAATTCTTTCACACAACATCTTTCCATGCCAAACATCCACGTGGTAGGCGCAGGGCCAGCCGGCTCCATAGCCGCCATAAGCGCCCTCAGGAAAGGCCATGCGGTGGAGATATCAGAAGAGCATGGTTCGGCGGGGCTTCCAAGAAACTGCTCAGGGCTTTTCTCTAAAGATGGGTTGGAATCGCTGTTGGGTTTCGTGGATTACAGGGACCATATAGTCAATCCGATAAACGGCGCGTATATCCATCTGGGCAACGATAGATTCCTTGTCAGGCGCAAGGGGCCGGTAGCCTTCGTGTGCGATAGGACAACGATGGACCTGGCGCTTGTGGATCGCGCATGCGAAGAAGGAGCCAGGATCACCTATAACGAGCGCATAAGCAGCGCTTCGGATCTCCGCTCAGAGAATATAATCGGTGCCGACGGTCCGCTCTCATTCGTGGCCCGCGCCTTCCGCTTCCCAAGGCTGAAAAAGTATGTCTCCACCCTTCAAGCGGAGCTCGATTATGCGTGCGAGGATCCGCATGTGCTGGAGATGCACATCTCGAAAGAGCGTTTTCCCGGTTTCTTCGGTTGGGTGATACCGCACGATGATCGGACCGCAGAGTTCGGAGTCGGGGTCCTCGCTCCGGATAACGCGAACGAGGCTTGGAAACACCTGCTCAAGCTCAAGAAGATAGCTCCGTTCTCGGCGCCTAGGCCGCGTGGCTCTCTTATCCCATTGCATGCCCGCTCCAAGACCGCAGGCAGATTCGGCAGGAAGAATGTGATTCTGGTCGGGGATGCTGCCGGACAGGTGAAATCTACTACTGGCGGCGGAGTCATATTCGGAGGGAATTGCGCAGCCATAGCCGGAAGATACCCGACCAATCCGCTCGGGTACGAGCTAGCATGGAGGGCCCGTTTCGGGGCCGACATGGCGATGCATGCCATACTGCACCACTACCTATCCTCGCTTTCAGATGGCCAGCTCTCTGCCCTTTGCAGAAGGATTAAGAAAACGAATCTCGATGATTATCTATCGCGCCATGGTCATATGGACAGGCCTACCCGGATGGTCGGTATGGCTGCCGTCTTTCATCTATCGAAGAACATGGGAGGAGTGGTTTAATGCAAGGCAAGACTGAGAGATACATAATCGAAGAGCTCGGTTCCAAGAAAGGGCTTCTTTTCGCGCTTATTGACCCGCTGGACTACCCGACCCCAGAGCAGGCTGTGAAGACCGCGAAGAACGCTGACGAAGCGGATGCGGATGTCATATTGATAGGAGGAAGCACAGGCGTGCAAGGCGATCCGTTGGACTCGGTGGCGAAAGCCATCAAGGAGAACGTCTCCAAACCTGTCGTGTTATTCCCAGGCAATATCGGGACGCTCACGAAGTACGCCGACGCCGTCTATTTCATGTCCATGCTGAACTCCCGCGATCCTTATTGGATAAGCGGAGCGCAGATGCTCGCAGCTCCCCTGGTCAAGCACTACAAGGTCGAGCCGCTGCCTGTGGGCTACGTGGTCGTGGATCCGGGAGGGACGGTCGGATGGGTCGGGGACGCCAAACGCATCCCCCGCGACAAGCCCAAGCTCGCCGCGGCTTTCGGCATGGCAGCCGAATACATGGGATTCCGCTTCTTCATAACCGACGCAGGCAGCAATCCCAAGGAAGGCCATGTGCCCCTCGAGATGGTGAAAGCCGTAAAATCATCGATAACGATACCATACATCGTGGCAGGCGGGATAAGGACCCCGGACGAGGCCCGCAACGTCGTCAAATCCGGAGCCGACATCATCCAGGTCGGAACAGCGTTCGAGAAGGACGGTTCTGCCGATAAGATAAAAGCCATGGTGAAAGCGGTACGGGATGGCGCAAGAAGCAGATGAAGGTATGGCATCTCTGATACGGAAATATGGCGGCTATGCAGGTTTCATCGCGCCATCCGTCTTCATAATCTTCACGCTGGTCGCGATCCTGAGCAATCCAGGTTACAACTATTCATCGACGTATCTGAGCTACCTGGGCACTTATCCCTCGTCATACCTGATCTTCAATGCCGGCCTAGCCATCTCCGGGATCTTCGGTTTTATATTCGCTATTTTCCTCTGGATGAGGTACCCTGCCGGGCTTCCCAGGGCAGGCGCGTTCCTCCTTTCGTCATCGATGCTGTTCTTCTCGCTGCTTTCGGTCTTCACTGCGGATGAATTCACGATACACGTCTTCATATCAGCGCTGTTCTTCTTCCTGGCTTTCATAGCGCTGGTCTTCATAGGCGTCGGGCTTCTGAGGGAGCGGATCGGATGGTTCTCATTGATGGTCGCTGCATTGATACTCCCCCTCCCGCTCACGAATTTCCATCCGCTCGCGGAGCATCTTGCGGCGGGCGCGATAATACTATGGGCGATCGTGATGGCGTTCCATATCAACAGGGATGACAGCATCGAAGAGTATCAATGGCTTTGGGCCTACTAATCCGGTTCTATGTGGATGCTGACCTCTTTCACTTCCTTCACTTCCCTGATTATCCTGCTCTCGAGTTCGTGCGAGATGATGTGCGCTTTCTCCACGGACATCGAATGCGGCACATGGATATGGACATCCACGAGCACCCTGCTCCCGGCTATCCTCGCCCTCAGCTTGTGGAAGCGGGTTATCCTTTTTTCCGATTCCATTATCCTGCGTATCCTGCCCATCGTCTCATCGTCCGGGCTGAAATCCATGAACACGAAAAAAGAGCGGATCAGTAGCCTCGCTGAAATGTATAGCATGATGAAGCCGACCGCGAATGCCGCGAGCGGATCGCCTATGGGGAACCCGAGCTTCACAAGGACAAGGCCGGCCAGCACGGACACGGAGCTTATCACGTCTGTCGTGAAATGCGCGGAATCCGCTTCCAGCGCCGAGCTGCCCTCGCTTTTCGCTATTTTTCCGAGATATCGCGAAGTAAAGAAAATCGCGGGTATAGAGACAATCATCAGCGCTATTCCTATCTCGGACGATTCGACCTTCCCCGGGGCAGAGAGCCTTCCGTATGCCTCGAACATCACCACGCATGCGGTGACGATTATCAGCAATGATTGCAGCAGGGAAGAGAGGTTCTCGAATTTCTCATGGCCGAAATGGTGGTTGCTGTCTTCGGGTTCCCCCGCCTTCATTATCCCCAGATACGCGAGTACGGATGCCAGAAGATCGAAAAGCGAATGGGCGGATTCAGCGTAAAGGCCGATGCTTCCGGTTATGAGCGCGGCGATGAATTTGCTGATGAGGAGGGCGATATTGACCCCTATGGAAACCCCAGCCGCCCCGAGTTTCTTGCCCATGCATTCCCATGGTGCCCAAACATTAAAAGATATGTCTCCCTAGTGGTATCGGTGATAGATTGAGCACAGCTTTCATAGAATTCCTGGCCAGGCACAACGCTATCAGGTTCGGAGAGTTCACGCTGAAAAGCGGTCGCACGTCCCCGTATTTCATAGACCTCGGCGTCCTCACGAGCGGATCCACGATATCCGAGCTCGGCAAATATTACGCCTCGAAGATCCACGAATCTTTCGGGACGAATTTCGACGTGGTGTTCGGCCCTTCGTACAAGGGTATCCCGCTGGCGATAAGCTCCACGATGGCTCTCCAATCCAGCCATTCGATAGAAAAAAGATGGCTTTTCGACAGGAAGGAGATGAAACTCCACGGTGCTGACGCCAACAGCATGTTCGTAGGTTCCGAAGGCGTGGACCAAGGCGCCAAAGTCGTCATAGTGGACGATGTCTTCACGACCGGTGGCACGAAAGTGGAAGCGATATCAAAAATCGAAAAATCGCTCAAAGCCGAAGTCGTCGGCATAGTGATAGCGGTCGACAGGCTCGAAATAGGAAGAAGAAGGGTTGCGACGGTGGAATTCGTCGAAGATTCAGGAATACCGGTGCATCCGATAACCAATATCAACGCCATCTTCGATCACCTGCGCAACCGCGAGGTGGACAAGAAGATATTCGTCCAGGACAAGCTCTATAGCGCCTATCAAGCGTACATGGACAAGTACGGAGCGAGAAGCTAATCCTTCTTCAGGCACAAATCCAAGAAACCGTCGTCTATATCCACTACGGCAAGCCTCGTGCAGACCGCGCTCGTTTTCAGGAGCTCGGCCACGCTGGGTTTCGTCCTTCCGTTGTCTCCGGATATGAGCTCTTTGATGTAAGTTCCTGCCTCAGCCTTGATAATGAACGTTCCATGGTTGTCTTTGAGGTTAGCCGGCTCGATGTGCTTGACTTTCCTGTGACGCACCAGGTTGGCCCTCCTGTGCGCAACCCTGGTTGGGGTCTGCTGCAGGATGGTATTGCCTTCCAATGACCGTATCAAGGCCGAATCTTCGGGTCCAACCGCCCTTCCGAATCCCACGTCTGCCTCGTACGTCTTGTCGAAATGGGATTCTGTCACGAGCTCCACATCCGCTCGATGCACGATCAGCAGGTCCTCCACGGACACCTCGTTGCCTTTCCCGATTTCATCCGCAAGCACAGCCAGATCCAGCTCCCGTTTCTTGGGGTTCTTCAATTCGAGCACGAATCCCCTGCCGGCCGTGTTCGTGGCATCCACATCCTCCCGTCCTGATGCATGCATGACATATGCGTCCGCGCCTGCAGCATTTTTCGACGGCTCTCCTATACGCTCCTCGACGGATTCGTAATTCTTACCTTTACCGTTGCAGGATGGGCATCCCTTGCCTCCGCATGTAGCGCAGAGCCAGCGGCTCTGAGAAAGCCCTGCGACCAGCTTCTTGTATCTTCCGAATATGAAAAGCTGCGTCCTCTCGATCGAGAATTTCGGTTCGGATGAGGAGAAATCGAATCTCGCACGGCAATCGCCATCAGCGCTGTCATAATGGAGGCCGGTCTCTTCACGCAGCGTCTTGACTATCACGCGGTTCAGGGAATTCTTCACGCTTTCCGACTTGTCCATCTTATGATCCCAGACGTCCTCCTCTCTTGTGAGCCATTCCGCCGGGATGGTCGTAGATATGCAGAAGCTCCGCAATCCCGTCTCTTCCTTCAGGGCACGGGCCGCGTCATGGGCCATCGCTAGGCCTTTTTCGGCCCGATTTTCGCATATGTGGCACTGGCCGACCTGGAAAGCATTGCCATTGGCCTGGTTGCAGACGTTGCAAAGAAACAAAGCGATAACCTCAGAAATCTAAATCGTGGTGCGGCTCGGAAGGGAGGCCGTTTTTTATCCGATAACCTTCGAGTATTATAGCCGCCCGCTTGACCTTGTCGCCCATCCCGGATGCGTCCGGAAGCGATGCGGCCTTCTCGACATAAAGTCCGAAATCCGCGAGCGTATTGGTGCCATTCGAGCACATCATGCCCAGTATCCCGATCACGATGCGTCTGCCCTTCTCCTCGCTGCCGAAGATGCTAAGGGCCAGCGCTACCTGGTTTATGAAGTGGCCTTTGTCGCTCTCATCCATCGCCTTCCAGATGCTGACTATCCTCGTTTTGATTTTCTCATCAATGAAATCGAGCGAGACCATAAGAATCAACCAGCTATCCATTCCTTGAGCTTAAGCGGTTTTCCCCTCGCCGCGAGCTCAAACCTCTCCGCAAGATCAACGCTGGCCTCTATCGCTTTATCTCCGACTTTGATCGCGATATTTGTCTTTAACCTCTCTTTAGGCTCGTTTTTCCGGGCTACCATGTTTCCGATCTGCTTGGTTGGCGTGGCGGTCATCCTGGCCGCTTGGCCTTCATTGTAGAACTGCGCGATGACCTCGGGTGTGAAGCCTTGCCTGCTTCTAGCAGCAGCGTCCAGTATCCCGTTTATGATCTGGGTTATCTGGTCTAATTCCGTCGGTTTCTTCTTCAACTCTGGAGCCCCTACCATGCATTACTATCTCCGCCATCGTTTATAATGATATTTCAGAAAAAGTGGTCGAGGCTTTTCTGCTTGCCGCCGAATTTCATGCTGTATTCGTCGTAGCCCAATTCCTTCATTATCTTCATGACGGCAGGCATCACCTGGTTGTTGATGTAGTAGTCAGCATCGTATCCCTTGGCGAGTTCGATCGGTTCTGCCTTCTCGGATATGGTTTTGCCGGTTTTCCCAATGACGTATGTTATCATGGTCCCGCGTTCGGCCTTGATCCCCGCCTTGTTCAGCTTCTCTGCTGCGGACAGCTCAGGGCTCTTGACCTCGTAATCTCCAGGGTCCTTGTTGAGCTGGGTGCTGATGGAGACCATGTCCAGCGGGACCTTCCCGGTCTGGAGCCTGATCACGACCTCGCGTATTATCGCCGCGGCCTTCTCTTTGCTGCCTTCCTTGAGTATGGCTTCCAGGACCTTGAGCTGCGTCTCTTTCGCTATCTTCGACCAATCCCTGCGGACCAGTTCGAACCCGCGTATCTTTATCCTGCCGTCTTCACCGAGCAATGCGTATTTCTTCTTCGCTCCCCTCTCTCCGCCCCCCTTCTTGCTCACGAACACTCCACGGGGATAGAAGCCCTCGAGTTCCAGTTCCATCTTCTGGGGCAATGAGGCGTTCACCCTGCCCATGAAATCAGTAACGTCCTTCTTGTCCTTATAGAGTAGGAAAACCGAATCCGTATCCGCATAAAGCACCTGGAACCCGCTCTTCTCAGCGGCTTCTATGGTCTCCATGATGTGCTTCCTTCCCCACGCCGTCACGCTCTCGGCGCATGGTCTCGAGTACCATCTCGAGCGTGCATAGCCCATATAGCCGTAGAATGAATTCGAGAGGATCTTGAACGCATGCGAACGCGCTCCGAGCCTCACGTATTCGTCGCTTGATTTGTCGAGTGTCTTTAGCTTTTTCTTGAGCACCATCCTCATGTCTATGAGGTAATCTAGCACGAACGGTATCAGCCCGACCTGTTTCTTGGAAAACATCGCGCCCGTCGGAGAGACGAAACAGTCCTCTGCGTTTTCCTGCCGCGTGATAAGCGTTCCCGGGTCTATGTTGTAGGATACTATGATCGAAGGATACAGCCCGCGGAAGTCCAGCACCGCGACATTATCATATATCCCTGGCTCGGGGAGCTTCACGAATGCGCCTTGTATGGGTGCGGCCAGCCTTTCGCCTATCGATCCGCCGCCTGGTTTGTTCGGTATCAGTATGCCCTTTCCGGTGGCATGGAACATGAGTAGATTCTCGACGAGCTGGCCGCTTGTGGAGAGCGTGGTATCGAAGAGAGGCATCTTCGCCACGCCCGAGAGCTCGGCTTCGATGGGTATGAACCGCTCGCCGAGTGCGTATGTGAGTTCCGAATCCACCAAGGAATATTCGCAGAGATGGTCTATGTCATTGCTGTCCCAGAGCCGCCATATATCCTCCTTAGCCATCTTCAGCTTCTTGCTCCCGAGGACATCCTCAGCGACAGCATCGAGTGTGAATCTCTGTGCCTTTATCAGGCCGATGAACCCGAAGAACTTCATCATCGGATAAAGGTCGATATGCGTCCTGCCCTGGATTCGCATCCCTTTGGTGAGGCCTTTGCTCACGGGCTTGATCTGCCCGCCGAACCTGCCGAGGCGTAGCTTCGCCCTGTCTATCTCAGATCTCTTGATGAGGTACGGGAGATCGAATTGTGACGAGTTATATCCCACGAGGACATCTGGGTCCTCCTCTTTGACTATGGCAGTGAACCTCTCGAGCATCGCCTTCTCGTCAGCGACCTTTTCTACGAATTTCTTATCGCATCCCTTGTAGGTGATAACGCCTTTTTTCTTCCCGCAATAGCTCACCATTATTATCGGGTCCTTGTCCTCACGTGGCACTCCGCTGGGATTATAGGTCTCGATATCGAAGCCCATGGCGTTGAGCTTCGGTTCCCCGCTCTTGATGGAGATGATGCGCTTGATTACCCTTCCCTGCCTCTCGAAAGAGATGATCCCGAGTGGCGTCAGCCCCATATCGAAGATGAATCTTTTCGCGAAAGGGATATTGTGCTCATGGCAGGGGAAAGGCACTTGCGGCTGGATCAGCGGGACGTGGGAAGGCTCTTTGCAATAGAGCTTGAGCATCTTCCTTTTCTCCAATCCCACCTGCCGTTCGGTCTCTTCGACCCGGAGCGGCGAGATCTCGATCCCCTTCTTGTCCCTAGCGCGGATTGCCAGAAGGAGGTCCTTCTTGTCGGTCGGGGCTTCCACCAGGAAATAAGGGTCGTATTGGTAGTAACGCTTAACGGTCTTTTTGCCCTTCAGGATGAGGGTGATGTATGTCTTGCCCTTCTTCACCGTGTAGCTCGCATCGATGAAGTAAGCTTTCTTTATGCTGGAAGCCATGGGACTATTGGGGGAAGAAGATAAATAGAACCCACTGTTTTCCTGTAATGAAAAATAGAGAAATTAAAATAAAAAAATTATTTCCTGAGCGAGACTTCCTTGTCAACGAGCTCGGAAAGCACGTCTTCGTGTATGAAGCGCCTGCCCCCGACCTTCACGTGCGGTATCCTGCCGCGGTCAAGCCTGCGCTCGAACGCGTTCCTCTTGATCTTGATGCCGCTCTTGTGGAGCTCCTTGATGGCCTGGCTCACTGAGAAGTAATCAGAGCTGATGTGCGTGAGGGCCTCGATCGCGTCCCTCGGAACGAGCCTTCTCGTGCCGAATTTCACGCTCGGAACAGACCCCTTCTCGATCCTGCCGATGAAAGCCCTGAAGTTGATGTTGTCGTTGGCCTTCTTGTACTCCTCGTAAGCCTCTTTGACGGTGTAGAACTCCTGCTTGGTGCTGGAGATGTCGTCAAGGACGCTTTTCGGTATGTACCTCTTCCTGCCGACCTTCACGAACGGGATCGTGCCTCTCTCGATCCTGCCGCCGAATGCCCTGAAGGAGATGTACACTCCGGTGTTCTTGAGGTAATCGTAAGCTGACCTTACCGAGAATAGCTCGTGTTTACCCTCGAGCTCATCTTCGCTCGCCTTCTGGCGGTATAAGTTCTGCGCGACCTTGAAGATGCCCGCTATGGAGGACGAAAGACCCCTTTCGGTGGTATCGCGATCCTTGCGTATCTCATCTATATCGATGGCCTTGAACCTATCCACGAATTCATCGTCGACTTGAGTTTCTATAATAATCTTCTTTCCGCGAGGC
>CAWDQD010000024.1:0-23355 GCA_963804385.1 uncultured Microcaldota archaeon | reverse complement strand
GGCGAATTACAACCAGGCTCTAGATGACAAAAAAAGTGGGACCGTAGACCAAGATGGGTTCGTCGTAGAGAACGCCACATTGATAACGAACAACGAGACTGGCCAGATGATCACGGACGTCTACGAGGTAGCGCAGAACAGGAGCGAAGTGAAGCACGAAGCAACCGTAGAACTCGGGAATATCGCCCTGGCTGAGTTCTATTATTATGCTCCTTACGGGCAAGATAGTGACTTCTACTACATCATCGACAACATCAACTGCGGGAAAAGATAGCGCATTTGACTGATGCGTGGCAGTCATATGAAACTAGAGGATAGCAGGTCCACATATCATATTTCGGAAATAATGAACACTCGGTAATAGCCCATGGACGCGCTCATGGTTCAGTTCACTTATCGGTTGCCAACAAAAGCAATAGCGATTTTAATGGTATCCTACACAGCATAGTGTGCAAGAGTAGTAACTAAGGGGGGTACTATGCAATTGCACTACAAGGAAGGGATTGCAGGTTGCGAATCGCATAAAGCTAATTTTAGGAGCAGGGAACCAGTCCACGAAAGCCGGATGGGTGCGGGGCTTAGACGAATCAAAGACTGGGCAGTACGGAGCCTCCTCGGTATCCAGCTCGTCACAGCCCCAATGATGGCGGCAGGTATCGCAGCCACTGTGTCATCGTGCGAGAGCCAGAAGCAGCAGGACAAAATCGGTACCGATGCAGAGGTGACGGACGCGAACGGGACTGCCGTTTTCAGCATAAACGACCAGACCTTCACAATCCATGTCTATGACTTGACGACTCAGGAGCCGATCCCGGGACTTGTCGGGATTCTCATCGCAAAAGGAGACTATGGTGATTACCTGTTGCTGGACCCGAGCAACAATTACCAATCGATGATGGGTGAGGTCACGGGCACGAAGAGCGGCCAGGACACCTCTGCGGACCAGGAGGAGTCCAATGTCTTGCTGCCCCACAACCCTGAACTCTGCGGCTTTGCAGCAGGCGCTGGATTGTCCCCAGATACGTTGGATTTCCTTATCAATAGCGGGTTGTTCTACATAAAAGACAAAGGCCAACCTAATGGTGACGACAAGGTGAAACTTTCGGACCTGGATAACGTTATGGGGCAGATTTCTGATTTAACCAAGGGTTACGTCGCAGGGGACCAGGTGCAAAAAGCGATTGTCATGCTGCTCATGGAAAACGGAGCGGAAAAAACCGTGACAGAAGGTGTAAGCGGAGCCATAGACAAAGTCGGATGGGTAGCGCTAGGATTGACTGTTTGCGCAGACCTCCAATCCGATGCGTATGCGAACTACTACCGCAGCCTTTGCTACAGCGAGGACGACACGTTTACGATATACACACTGCAGGGGGTCGGGCAGATATCAGACTGGCTGAACCACCCGACAATACTTGGCTATCCAATTGACAAGGGACTGTTTGGCTATGGGAAGTTGATATCCCTTCTCGCAGGATTCGACTCTCCAGTTTTCATAGTGAAACCCAACAGTATCAAAAATACGTCACCACCGTACGCAATAGCCAATTTACGGACATTCGTACCTGGCGGGGTCGGCAGCAGTCCGAAAGTTGAATCCATTTTTTCTTCCTACGAAATAGACAAGGCAGATGGGGGTTTAGTGTCCACAGAGGTCAACTCCAACAACCCATCAGAAGAACCATACCCGGTCGTATTGAATGCATGTCCTAACTCCAATCCCGATTACACGATTGGTGCGCCAGTATCGAGTATTTTCCCTATTATCGCTAATTTAACCAGTTATGAGCAGGCGATTTCAGACTCGATAGCTGTGAAGGATGGCGAGGACTATAGCATAGATTTCTATCTGGAAGATAAAAGCGGATTCTCGGGCAATTGTCCGGATGGATACAGGACGTACTATAAATCCGGCGCTCTGACGACGAATGCTCGTGGCGGCGCCCATCACGACATAGTAGTTTCGTGCACGGAGCCTAATGGGTATCAACTAGAAAACCCTAGTGAAACCACTCCGGAGCCGACGGCGAGCAATGATGGGGGGATAGCCGGGGGTGTCGATGCTTCAAGCAAGGATGCTGGAGTATCTGGTGCAAATGCAGTTGAAGTTGGGGCAGCTCTTTACTGTCCTGGAGTCACCGGTTTTTCCTGTGAATTTGGCAGCCCCCAAAATGCATTGAATGCCGGCCACTTAACTTTCTCAACGGATTTCAGTCAGGATAACAACCAAAGTGGCAACATCACGGTAGTATGTAACAGTACTGGCACTAAGTTGCTTGACGGCGCCATTTTATCAATATTTCAGGAAGGATATACATGGATTCTTAATACGGACAACTCGAGTAGTACCAGCACTCTTATCATCACTTATCTTGCTGCCAATGGTGACTTCTCCTTCATAGTTACCTGGCCGGACCCTACCTATGGAATTTGTGATAGCAGCGACTGAAAATTCTCCACTTTCAGCGACACACCACGCCCATTAATCAAAGATCAGACTCCTTCAGTGCCATAAATGTACGCCCTTGATTCTGGAGAAACTGCTATTTTCACTCGCTGGGAAAATAAACCAAAAGAGAGGGAGGGGGCCGCCTCTCGGACCCCACTCCGTTCCCACAGATGACCATTAGCCCGGGCAGTGGACGGTATCCTCAAACGGACACTCGGCCTCCAGCAGCTCCCGGGCATATCCCATGAGCAGATCGAACAGTTCCCTTTCATCCTCATCGAGCGCCGGCCTGTACGAATCCAGCGTTGCGAGTTTTTCTTCCATGTTCATTTCATCACCTTGTGAGTATGAAGAGACCCGAAAGGTCTCACATTTTCAAAGCCGGGGAAACGTCCCCGATTGGATGATATGCTCGCCCAGGGGGGGTATTTAAGCAAAGACCAGCACACTTCATTTCCGCGGAAATTTCACCAAACCAGCCCATCTTCACGGCGTAAGATTGCGGAAATCCTCAATGGCAAAAACGACCTCATTTCCGCGGAAATCGGCAATCCGATTTCCGGGCAGCGCGAACCGAAGTTCGCTCCTGCCGCGGATATGCCCGGCATTTCCGATGCCCCGATTCGTCGTTCATCAGGGCCGCGGAAATCAAAACCAATTTAATCCTCCCATGCGATAGGAACCCATGGCACTCTATATCGAGCTCGGCGCCCTCCTCGCGGTACTCTTCATCCTCTATCTCCTCTTCAGGTTCCTGAACGACCCGAAACTGATCCTCACGAACTCGATAATCGGCATAGTCGTTTTCTTCGCTCTAGACTATTTCTTCTCCTTCGGCATACCAATAGATTTCCTCTCGATCGCCATAGTCGCGGTGGGCGGCCTGGCGGGGATAGTGTTCATATTAATCCTGCATTTCCTCGGGCTCGGGTTCTGACCCCCCACGTCTTTTTATAACGTTCCCACGAATATGATCCTATGAATAAGTGGCTGGTCGTCATCAGCGTATTCCTCGTTCTTATCTTCGGATGCACCAATACTTCCGTTCTGCCTGCAAACAACACCATAGTTCCGAATTCCACCGGCACGGTCACGACCCAGGCAGCAGTTTCCAACCTCACCGCCGCGGAGCTGATACTGCAATTGGAGCGGAGCGTCGTGGAGATAAACAACAGCGCCATCTACAACGACAGCGACTACGGTCCGACCCCGATCGGCTCGCTGGGTTCCGGCGTCATATACGCGGAGGACAACGACAGCATCTATATAGTGACCAATAGGCACGTGGTCGATCTGGGCTATTTCACCGATTACGGCCTCGTCATGCAGGATAACATCTCGGTCACGACCTTCGACAACCAGACCGTCCAGGCCACCGGCCGGTGGATAGCCCCGGATTCGGCCGACATGGCGATCCTGGTGATCCCGCGGAAAGGGATCGACGCGCAGGTGGCAACTATCTCGAATTCGACCCCGCAGCTCGGGGATTCCGTGTTCGTCATAGGCATGCCTGAGGAATACACGTGGTCCGTGAGCAAAGGCATCGTCTCGGCGATGAGGACGAATTTCACGTTGCAGGACTCGACGCAGCAGTATGACGCCATCCAGACCGATGCGGCGGTGAATCCGGGAAACAGCGGCGGCGGGATGTTCTCGCAGGACGGCCTGCTGATCGGGATCCCGACATGGACCACTTCCTTCTCGCAGGGCCTGAACTTCGCGATCTCGATCGGAGATTTCATCGCCCTGAAAGACAGCTTCATAGATGACCCCCCCGGGGCGAACCAGACGATCGCCGCGGGCCCGCCGGCAGCCATATCCGGCCTCCAAGCCAATCCTAGCTATTCCAGCGATGGCTCGGTGCAATACGTCAATGTCACCTTCAGCCTCATGGACCAGAACAACCATATGACGAAGTCGGATGGCACAGTCTCCGTATCCATAACAGACACGAACGGGTCCCGCCTGTTCTCCGGCTCCTATCCGGTCAGCTCCAACGACTTCGATTCGCTCGATTATTACGGTAGGCCGATGCACATGATCAGCATCCCTGCCTCTTCGCTCCAATCCTCCCAGGCATATTATGCGGACCTGAACCTCAGCTTCGCGAATGGGAGCAAGACGATCAACAGCAGCATACGGATATATCTCCCGGACTACCAGACGGATCAAAATTCAGGCACTTATGACTCGGGCAATGACTATGGCAATTACGGTCCAGGCGATTCATATAGCTCGGGAACCACCCCCCTGAACGTCACCGTCTCGTCGGACGGCTTCGCCGTGACCCTGGATGACGGGTATACCGATGACTATAACGACTATTCCATAGACCTGAGCGTGGATAACCTCGTGCAGGAGAAAGAGGACGTGCAGATCACAGACGCGACGCTCGTCACTGGCGGGGAGCAGTACAGCGCGGACCTCACAGGCGGATCGGACCTCGGGAACGTCTACCCCGGCGCTTCGCTGCCATACACCCTGACCTTCGACAGCCTGGATACCATCGGGCAGACAGCGACCTTGTACCTGGATATGCGGGCCATCAACGACACTTCGGTGAAGACCGCTAGCTATAAATTGAATTTCAATCCTTGAAGTTTCCATTTGAAATTGGTGTTCGATATGACAGACGATAAGAAATGCAAAGTGTGCGGTTCGACGGAATCCAAGAAATGGATAGAGCGGCAGAACATAGCCGGGATAAAGGCGTATTTCTGCTCGCCCAAATGCTTCCAGGAATACAAGAAGAAGGCTGCATTGACCGGCATCTGCGAATTCTGTTAATCCTTGTGGCTCCATTGCCCTACGGCCAGGTTCGGCCTTATCCTAGATATGAGCCGCATCGCTGAAGCGGCGATGATAAAGAGCGCTATGGATACCAGGACTATGGCTCCACCCGGGGAGAGATTGTACGAGAACGAGAGCTGCAGCCCTGCCAGCACGGAGATCACGGCTATGATGCAGGATGCGATGACCGTCCTGGTGAAAGGCAGCTTGAGCTGGATCGCGGTGCTGGCCGGGATTATCATGAGGCTAGACACCAGGAGCACGCCGACGATCTTCGTGGCTATGACGACCGTCAGACCCGTGAGCAGGATGAACAGGATCTCCATTTTCTCAACCGGGATGCCGCTGACTTTCGCGAAATCCTGGTCAAGGGTTATGGATATCCATTCCTTCCACAATGCGACCAGGACGATGAGCACGAATACCCCGAGGCCGGCAGCGAGATAGACGTCGCTGGTCGCTATGCCCAGGATGGTCCCGAACAGATAGCTGTAGAGATCGGCCGGGACCGATTGAGTCAGGCTCACAAGAACCACGCCTAGCGCCAATCCTGCCGCCGACATCATGCCGATGGCAGCGTCTGAGAACACGTTGACTCTGCGCAATCCGTATATCGCGAGCGAGCCGACTATCACCGCTCCGATGGCTCCGAACAATGGATATATCCCCGCGAAGAATCCGTACGCTATGCCTCCGAAGGAGACATGGCCCAGGCCGTCGGCTATGAGGGACAATCTGCGTAGTACCAGGAACACTCCCAGGATGGCGCAGGTGATGGCGACTATGAGGCCGCCGGCCAGCGCGCGTTCCCCGAATCCATAGGCTAGGAATTCAAACATGTCATTCGCTCCTGCTCGCTTTCTGCATCAGCTGCCATAAGCCGTCCGCTCCGAGCTTCTTGGCCGGGCCGTCGTACAGTATCTTCCTTTGCAAGAATATCAGCCTGTCCACGCTTTCCGTCAAGTCTGGCAGATCGTGCAGTATGATCAGGACGGACATGTTGTGCTTCTCATGGAGGTGGTTCAGCAGTTCATAGAACCCCTGCTTCCCTTTGGCATCCACGCCGCTCGTAGGCTCGTCCAATGCCAGCACATGCGGCTTGCTCACGAGCGCGCGTGCGATGAGCACCCTCTGCTGCTGCCCTCCCGAGAGGTCTCCGAAAAGCGCGTTCTCGACGCTGCTGAGGCCTGCCTCGGCTATGGCGCTGTGCACGGCTTCCTTATCGAACCTAGTCAGCGGAAGGAGCATCCCCACCTGCCCGATGCGGCCCATCTCCACGACCTCGCGGACGGTCACGGGGAACTGCCGCTCCCTAAGCACGGGCTCCTGCGGCACATACCCTATGCATGGCCTGCACGGGTTCTCCCCTTCGCATTCGTTCTGCTTGCACGTGAATTCGACGCTTCCCCTCTCGGGTTTGAGGAGGCCGACCAGTATCTTCATCAACGTGGTTTTCCCGGCTCCGTTCGGCCCGGCTATGCCCACGAACTCCCCTTCCTTTATGGCCAGGGACACGTCCTGCAGTATGTGATCCGTCCCATACGAGAACCAGATATTCCTTGCCCTGAGGCAGACGTCATCCTTCACCGGCATCCTAACGCAAGCCTCAGCTCCTGCAGGTTTTGCTCTTGTATAGCGATGTAATCCAGGCTGGAATTCTGGACGCCGCCAGGCAGGATCTCCATGGTGCTGAATGGGTAGAGGGGTAATTTAAGCTCGCTTGCCACGGATTGGCTGAGCGATTGCGTCTCGTCCGGTTCTGATAAGACGCCCATCACGTTATCGGTTTTGGATTCGTTGATTATGGAATCCATCTGCTGGATCGATGGCTCGGCGTCAGGGCTCAGACCTGCTATGGATATCGCGGTGAGGTTGTAATCCGCAGCCACATAATCCAGAAACGCATGGGATGTCAAAAACGTTCTTGTCGAGCAATTGGCCAAACCTGCCGTGTAATCCGCGTCGAGCTTCTGCAATCTTTTCTCGAACTCCTGCGCATTCGCGTTGTAGTCGCTAGCATGCGCCGGGTCTTCAGCAGAGAGCTGCTGCGCTATGTAAGGAACGAAATACTCCGCGAGTTTCGGGGAGAGCCACAAGTGCGGGTCCTGGCTCACGTTCGGGAAATTTTGGTACTCGCTTTCCATCTGGGCGAAAGCTTGCGGTGGTATGGAATCAGCGAACGACACGAGTTTTACGTTCGGATTGGCTGCGGCGGCTATCGATGATGCCCACGGCTCGAGGAACGGGCCGTCGTAGAAGAAGAGCGAGGCGTTCTGGAGCGTCATGGCATCCTTGGGCGTCGGCTCGTAATCATGCGGGTCCGCTCCGGGCGGCAGTATCTGGGTTATCTGCGCGTCGGAGCCCGCTACCGGTCCGACCAGTAGCGTGAACGGCCTGAATGAGGTCACGACCTGCAGTTTCGATGAATTGGTCTGGCTAGGCGTAGATGTGCAGCCCAGCAGCAGAATACTCAATATCAATACCGGCAAGATTCCCTGTTTTATCTTCATCATAGATATATCGATGCCAGGGAAGGGTTAATAAATAGTTTGACACATATTATTAACATTAAGGATTATATCCGAGAAAAGTTAATAACAAGACTGATAACATGAAGAAGGACAACCTCATCAAAAAGGGCAACGGGAGCCTGTTCGTAGGCACGCTGCTCGGCATCAACGCAGCCACGATCTGCCCATGCCCGTTCTGCATCATCACCGGCGGCGCACTCCTTTTCAACGGGATAAAAGAGAAGATATCGGATTAGGCGTTCTCATGGAAATCATCAGCATCTCTCTCGACAAGGAGACTAAAGAAGAACTGGATAAGGTCCAGGCGAGCTTGGGCTTCAAGAGCCGCTCGAAACTGCTCCGGGCCACGCTCGGTTCTCTCATGAACGAGTGCCGCATGCTCGATTCCATGAAAGGCCATATAGATTCCGTCTTCGTCCTGACATACAGGGAAGCGGACAAGCACCATATCTCCGACCTGCTGCACGATTACGAGGACAGCATCAAGACGGTCATCCACCAGCACCATGTCGGGATATGCCTCGAGGTGCTCATCATATGCGATGACGCGAAGAAGGTGCGCGGGCTTTTCGGCGTGCTGAAGAAGGAGAAAGGCGTGCGCTCGCTGAGCTGCTCGGTGCTGTGAAATCAGATCCCAGCGTATGCGAGGCCGATAGCGACGAGTACCATGATAACCTCAGCCAATATGGTGCCTGCTATGACAGTGATTATCGCCCTGTTCCTGGATAGCGATTTATGGGCTGCGCGGATTACCTTGTAATCAAGATAATACATATACACGAAGGCAAAGAGCACTATGATAACCCCCATGCAAGTAAGGCACGGAGAAATCAAGAATGCGATAGTCGTGACGAGGCCCACCAAGTTGTAGACTATTGAAATGGAGGTCTGTGGCCATGCGACCTTCCAGAACGAGCCATCTCCTCCGAGAAGCTTGGCTATCCTATTCAGGACGAAAGGCGTTAAATACGCGCTGAAGAATGCAACGCAGAATACGATGATTATGTCGAGCGGGGTGCCAGTGGGATTGAAAAGCGATAATCTGGATGATACCGAAGAGGAAAAAATATCGGTCGTATTACGCAAGTTGAATTCGGCAAACGCAAGCATCATAGAGAGAAATGCGAGTATCAGCGCGTTGATAAAGACCCTGGTAGGATTGCCGACCTCCACCTCACGCTCTATCGTCTCCCGGAATTTGTACGGGTTGACAATATCGATATACGTCTCGATGCCTGCCATGCGAGAATTCCGGATGAAACTCTATATAATATCCTGTCACGATGCCCTCATAACCCTTTTAAACCCGCTTCTTCAATAGTAATTCTACGATTTTTAGTCTAAACCGATGACATAAATCGAGGTGTAGATATGAGCTATGTAGATGTACAGATACCAGAAGAACTGATTCCCCAGATAATGGAGATGCTTTCGGTCGCCAAGGATGCCGGCAAGATAAAGAAGGGCGTCAACGAGACGACGAAGGCCATCGAGCGCAAGACTGCGCAGTTCGTGGTCGTGGCAGGCGATGTCACGCCAGAAGAGGTCGTGGTGCACATCCCGATGCTCTGCAAGGAGAACAGCATCCCGTACGCGTTCGTCCCGTCCAAGAAGGACCTCGGAGGAGCGATAGGGATAGCTGTAGGGACATCCGCGGTCGCGGTCGAGAACGCCGGCGGCGCTTCAGAGAAGCTCGCTGACATAATCAAGAAGCTGCCCAAGCCAGAGAAGAAGTGATCCCATGCCTGAAGGATATCCAGCTGAGATAGTCGAGATCCGGGCCAAGACCGGGGTCTACGGCGAGATATACCAAGTCCTGTGCAAGGTCATGGAAGGGCCTGACGCGGGCAGGGTCATACTGCGGAACATCAAGGGACCTGTCAAGAAGGGGATGATCATCGTCCTCCTAGAAACCGACAGGGAAGCCAAGGAGATAAAGGCAAGGTGAAAACATGGCCAACTGTTCATTCTGCGAAGGGCCCGTCCAAAAAGGCACGGGGCTGATCTATGTCAAGAAAGACGGCACGCTGTTCAATTTCTGCTCCAGCAAGTGCAAGAAGAACGTCCTCAGCCTCGGCCGAGAGGGCAGGCGCCAGAAATGGACGCAGGCGGCCAAGAAGTTCATGGCCAGGCAGCTGAGCAAGAACGAAGCCGCGAAATCCGCGAAGGCCAAGGAAAAGAAGTGATAAGATGCGCGAGCGTACTTTGCTTCTGATCAAGCCGGATGCGGTTCAGCGAGGCCTGATAGGATCCATCATCGCCAGGTTCGAGACCAAGGGCTTCAAGATAGTGGGGCTCAAGATGATCCACGTGACGAAGGAGCTCTCGAAAGAGCACTACGCCCACCTCGTCTCCAAGCCGTTCTATCCAGATCTCGAGAAGTTCATAACCGCGCAGCCTATAGTCGCGGTCGTGATCGAGGGCAAGGAAGCAGTGGAGGTCACGCGGCTGATCGTAGGGCCTACCAACGCCTCCAAGGCGCCTGGCGGGACCATACGCGGCGACCTCTCGAACAGCACGTCCAGGAACGTCATACACGCTTCGGATTCGAAGGAGACCGCTGAAAAAGAGATACACAGGTTCTTCAAGCCCGCGGAGCTCTTCGAGTACAAGCTCAACGAAGCGTTCCTGTACGCGAGCGATGAGTAATTTTTTTATATTAACCGCTTTTTCTTCAATCATTTATCCATGTTTCCTGAGGATATTATTATATATCGGTTCAACCCAGAAGTAATTGTGAGCAAATGGCAAAACCCATACAGTACATAACCGAGCTTTCCATTCCGGAAGCGATGGTATTCCTTTCAGATATACTGAATCCCAAACCAAATCCGGAAAGAGACAAGCTACTCCAGGAAGCAAAGACGCTCAATTTCATTATACGCTGATTCTTGGTGGGTCTGTGGATAAGCGCTATTCGGTTGAGAATACGTATGTCTCCAAACTCGAAGAGAAGCATAAATCAATTCTAGCCAGGTTCTTATCTAGCGAGGAAGACCAGAATAATTTCCTCCATAACGACGCTTTGGAATATGCAAAGCTCAACCTGGGGGTCACATATCTGCTTTTCAGGCAAGCAGATGATAAGCTAATCGCATTCACGACACTTGGTATGGGAGCGATAAAACTTCCAGATTGATTCGAATGGGAATTGCACGGCAAAAAGCTCAAATTCTACCCCAAGCAGTTCCCCAATCAATTTCCAGCTCTCAAAATCGGTCAGATCGCTACTGCGAAAGACGAAGAAGGGCAAGGGGCAGGCACGCTTATGCTTCAGTTCGCAAGCAAATCAGCAGTGGATTTCAAATCGCAAATCGGTTGCGCGTACCTTATTCTGGATGCACGTTCAAACAAGTTGGGTTGGTACAAAAAAAGAGGGTTTAGGACGTGGATAAGCGCTAGTGATGGGATGGAAACCATTCCGATGTATCTAGAGATAATATGAGCCTTCGTCTTACCTAATCGTTGTGCCCATTCTCTATCTCTTCTATCGCTTCCTTGGCCGCCAATCTGACAAGGCCGTTGGAATGCTTCTTCAATTCCTTCAGAGCAGGCAACGCGTCCGCGTTCCCGAGCTTTCCCAGCGCCCTGGCGGCATCCGCCCTGACTTCGGGATCCTTGTCTTTGAGCGCTTCGATGAGCGCGCCGAGCGATTTCGGGGACTTTATCTCGCCCAGGGCCACGACGACGCATTGCCGCGTGCTTGCATCCTTGGAGTCCAGCAATCCTATGAGCGGGTCCACGGATTTCCTGCTCTTGAGCTCTCCGAGGGCCATGGCAACATCATATCTTCTGTACTTGTTCGGATCGCTCAAAGCGTCGACCAGGTCTGACCACGCATCCATGCATCCCGCACGTCCAAGTGCGATAGCAGCAGCATCCTTCAGATCCGGATCCGGGTCCGCGAAAGCGTCTTTCAACGCGGGGCAGGCTCTCGTGGCCTTCTTATTCCCGAGCACCTTCGCAGAAGCTATCCGCACGAGGCGGCTTTTATCCCCCAGGCCTCCGATGAGGTCGCTTATCTCTTCATCTTCCGGTGAAACCTCCTTCGTAATCGGGGCTGGTCTCCTCTCAATCTGCACGTGGGGGGCCGGCTTCCGTATCGTCTCGTTCTGCGGCGCGCACGCTGCGAACGCGAATACAGCGAGTAGTCCGACTCGGGTGAAATATTGCTTGTGCATATTGTTCTCCTATATTGTGTTAGTCGGTAACATCTTATATACATATCTTTCTTATCTTCGCCTCAATCTCTCAGCAGTAACTATGCCCATATTCTCCGGCCCGACTATCTTCCTGAACCTGCCCGGCTCGCGGATATGGTCCGCCTGGCCGATGCACTCCATGCATTTCAGCCCGACGCCTTTCTCCTGTATCCTCCGTATCCTGCGCATGAACGCGAGCGTGTCTTCCTTGATCTGCCTGCGGCCCTCGTGGATATTCGATATCACCGCATGGTATGAGCCGACATTGCAGCAGCCTATCCCGAGGTCGCCCCCGCGCGAGAGCGCGAGCTCGATCGGGACCGGGATCCTCTTGCCGGATGATATGTCCGACCTCTTCATCCCCTTGGGCAATCTTATGCCGCAGTATCCGTGGCAGCTGGGGTCCTCCTCGATGCTGATGCCGTCCGTGAGGTATCTGCCCTCCATGGCCGCCCACCTGCCGATCGGGCCCGGGGCTCTCATGTAGTGATCAGGGAAAGTGAATGTCTCGATGACTTTGGGATCCATGGACGGGAACAGCTGCCTGCAGAGCGGGATCGCGAACTCGTCCTTGTAGCGCCTGAAAGCGAAGAACGAATTGAAACCTATCCGGAATCCGTTCTCGATGGCGAACCGCATCGTCGCTATCTGGGCTGCCCTCGCCTTTTCGATGGATTTGCGCGCGTCCTCAGGGAGCTCAGGCCCCGCCCCTGCCTCGCCATGCAGCGATCTGGCATCCTCCAGCACCTCGGCCTCGTGCATCCTTGCCGACTCCATCATGAGCGCTGCATGCTCTTTCCGCATGTACGGAAAATCGCTCAGGCTGATGTGGAGCCTTATCCTCGCCTTGGCGTCTTCCGGAAGCGAGCGGATGGACTCGGCGGCTTCGGCTTCGAGGGGCTTCTCGAAGTTGATTCCTGACGTCACGGCTCCGATGTAAGGCATCTGCGGGAACCTCTCGAATAAATGCGTGAACACGTCTCCGAGGTTCATGCGCCTGCCCTTGTAGGTACCAGTAAACATCATGGGCTCTCCGCCCGTGCAGAGCAGGCCGAAAGGCGATGGCGGAAGGACATCGAATGCCCTCATGATATCATCGAAACCGGCCCCCTTCATGTTCGGGCCGGAGAGGTTCGAGCAATGGGGGCAGCCACGGTCGCAGGCGGACATCTCCAGTATGTGGATCGTTGGATAGTAGCCTGATCTGGCCGCCAATTCCTTTTGGGAAAGGCCTGCGATCACTTCGACGGAATTATGATTCCGGTATATCTCTTGCGCTCGCCCGAGTATCGTCCTTGCAAGCCCCTTCGGGAGTCCGGTCGCGATCGCTCTGGCTTCGATGGGCACGTTGGTGCTTCCCTTCAGGGGGATCGACATGAGATGGTCTATATCGTCGTACGTGCCGTTCTTGGTGGACAGTATGCACGGGTTGGCCTCTAGGATCAGGCGCATCATCTCGTATATCTCCACGCGCGCCCTGCGCCCGATACCAATTCTGAATAGCCGCATGCCAATCTCGTTGTCCGAGATCGGTTCCACTATGGTTTCGAAGTTGTTGCGCTGGAACGAGGTCAGCGATCGCGCAAGGGCCAAGGCTAACCCCTTTCTCTTGCCGCTTCCATCTCCACCCATACTCAGTGATGGTGCGGAAAAGGGTTTTTAATCATACATACTCATTCATTGACACCTATATCCAGTACGCGTATCCTCGCGAGGGTGGCATCAGCCAATAAGTATTAAATTTGTCGCGGAATAAATATTATTATGCAGATATTACGAAGCCAGAGCAACCTGCCGATAGTCAAGACGATCGGCCGGGTCTGGGATCATTACAAGGACGCGCGGGTCGCCACAAAGCCGGAGGAACGGAAATGGTATATGCCCGAGCCGTGCATCACGTGGGAAGCCGAATCATTGGCGGACTTGCAAGCCAATTTCGGAAAAGTCGAAGTGAACGATAAGATATTTCTTCCGAAGGCTAGATGGTGGCCTGCGAAAGGGGAATATAGGATCAAACTGAAAGACCAGACCGGGGAGATGGAGTTCAATCTGGTCAGGAACCCGTTCTATCGCGAGCAACCCATATTCCCGCGGGGGTACGAGCGATTCGGCTGGGAGGTGAATGTCCCGCGCGTACTGCTAGCTGGATTGACCCCATCCAGGGCCGGGTGCGAGATACACGATATCCAGCTAGGCATGAGGCCGCTGATGGAAGATCCGACAAAAGGCCTCGAAGGATTCAGCAAAACCGAGACCGAACTGGTTGTCTGGGACGTCCATATCAATCCGGGCGAGAAGCGAGGTTTCAATCCTGCCAGGGGCTTCAGATCCATAGCCGCTCATCCCGAAGTCGATGAGAATTCCCTCAAATGACTTACGGGTAGCATCTGTTTATCGTTCGCGGGAACGGTATCGCGTCCCGGATGTGGTCGAGGTTCAGCGTCCATTTGACAAGGCGCTCGACTCCGAGCCCGAATCCAGAGTGCGGCACGCTCCCGAACTTTCTCAGGTCCACATACCACTGGTAATCCTCGATCTTGAGGTTCTGCTCCTTCATGCGGGCGATCAGCTCGTCGTAATGCCATATCCTCTCGCTGCCCCCTATTATCTCGCCATGGCCTGCAGGCGCGAGGAGGTCGTCGTTGAGCACGACTTCCGGATCGGAGGGATCCTCTTTCATGTAGAACGCTTTGATCTCTTTTGGGAACCTGGTGACGAACATCGGGGCGTCGGCTCCTTTGGTGAGCAGCGACTCCTCGTCAGCACCGAAATCCTGGCCCCATTCCATCTTTCCGCCGAGCTCGACCACCTGCTCGACTGCGGCAGCGTAATCCATCCTTTCGAACGGTTTTTCTATCGTAGCGCGAAGGTCCTCGGGGTCCCTGCCGCATGCCTTCAATAGCTCGGATTGGGTGCCGACCATCTTGCTGCAGACGTATTTCACCATGGCCTCCTGGAGGTCCATATTCATCTTCCAGTCGTAGAACGCCATCTCCGGTTCGAGGTGCCAGTACTCGGCCAGGTGCCGGATGGTGCGCGATTTCTCGGCGCGGAACGACGGGGCGAGGACGTAAACCTTCCCCAGCCCGAATATGAACACCTCGGCGTACATCTGCGAGCTCTGCGTGAGGTAAGCCTTCTCCCCGAAATAATCCATCTCGAAGAGCGTGGAGCCGCCTTCGCAGCCGGATTTAGTGATTATCGGCGGCGCCATCTCATAGAACCCTTCGGTCTCGAAGAATTCGCGCAGGTAGTTGACTATGTGGTGGCGCGCCTTCATGATGTTCGTCATCTTCTGGGAGCGCATCCACAGGTGCCGTATGTCTAGCAGGAACTCCTCTGAGATATCCTTCGATATCGGGAACGGTTCTCCCTGCGATATGAGCGTGTAGCCTGAGGCTTCGATCTCGTATCCGCCCGGCGCCCGCTCGTCCTTCTTCACGCGGCCTTCCACCGTGAAAGAGCTCTCGACGTACGAGTTGTTCGCGTCCTTCCAGTCCTTCTCGTTGACCTTGTCCTTCTTGACTGCGAGCTGGATGATGCCTGTGGGGTCCCTCATCACGACGAAGACCATGTTGCCGCTGACGCGGTGCCTGTGCACCCAGCCGCGTAATGCCACATCCTTGCCTTCCAGCTTCTGATGGAGTATCGTGCCGATGTTGGTGATCATGATTCTCACTTCGGTTGAAAACTATATAAATAGTTGTCTGACGGGATGAAGAAAAGAATTATTGGCTATTTCCATTTTGAAATGCCTTGAGCGCTTCTGCTATTCTGCCACTGCATTCAGGGTCCTGGCATTTCCCGGCCACCCGGAACGCATCATACATCATGCCGAACCCGGCGAACTCCACGGCTGCCCTCTCGAAGTCGCCTCGCTTCTCCGAACCGATCGCGCGCTTTAGCGCTTCAGCCTTAGCATGTGCATGGGATTCCGGCTCCAGCTTATGCCTCGTAAAATCAGGTCTTGCTTTAATCGCGATATAAGCGACACTGCCACCCATGGCTAGTATGTCCGCGCAAAATAGGATCGGTGCGGCATTCCTGAACACAAAACCGCCGAATCGGGTGGTCTTGAATCTGCTGTCCATATGTATACTGATGGTAATGAGTGCTTATAAATCGTAAGGAAAATGAGAAATAGAAAATTAAAATAAAAAAATTATTGGGCTACTTTCGGGGTCACGCTCAGGACAACGCCTGCTGCGACCGTCTGGCCCATGTCACGGAGAGCGAACCTGCCCAATGCCGGGAAGTCAGCGAATTTCTCTATGACCACCGGCTTCAGGGGCTGGATCTTCACGATGGCGATATCGCCGGTCTTGATGAAGTCCGGTTTCGCCTGCGCGGTCTGCCCTGTCTTCGGGTCCTTCTTCTCCAGCAGCTCGATTATCTTTCCTGCGAACTGCGCCGTGTGGATGTGGAAGACCGGGGTGTATCCGACCGATATCGCCGTCGGGTGGTTCAGGACCACTATCTGGGCCGTGAAGTCTGCCGCGACCGTAGGCGGGCTGTTCGCCGGGCCTATGACGTCTCCCCTCTTTATGTCCTTCTTGTCCACGCCTTTGAGGTTGAAGCCGACGTTGTCGCCAGGGATCGCTTCCGCGAGCTCCTGGTGGTGCATCTCGATCTTCTTGACCTCGCCCTTCACTCCTGCAGGCATGACGATCACCGCGTCGTTCGGCTTGAGCTTTCCGCTCTCCACCCTTCCGACCGGGACCGTTCCGTGGCCTGTGATCGTGAAGACATCCTGGATCGGCAGTCTGAGCGCCTTGTCGGTCGGCTTCGGGGGGATCTTGAACGTGTCGATGACCTCGATCAGCGTCGGGCCCGTGTACCAGGGAGTGTCCGGCGATTTCTTGGTGAGGTTCGCTCCTGCATATCCAGAGCACGGTACGAACTGGACGTTAGCCGGGTTGTACCCTATGCCCTTGAGCAGCTTCTCGAGCTCTGCCCTGACCTTGTCGTACTCCTCCTTCTTGTAGCCGACGGCATCCATCTTGTTCATGTTCACCGCTATCTGGCTGATGCCGAGCACTTTAGCGAGGAAAGCGTGCTCCTTGGTCTGGGGCTGTATGCCGTCCTTGACTGATACGACCAGCACCGCGGCGTCTGCCTGGCTGGCTCCTGTGATCATGTTCTTGATGAAGTCCCTGTGGCCGGGCGCATCGATGATCGTGCAGTAGTATTTGGGCGTCTCGAATTCCCTGTGCGCGATGTCTATCGTGACACCTCGTTCACGCTCTTCCTTGAGCGCATCCATGACGAACGCGAACTCGAAGGTGGCCTTTCCGACCTTGGCCGCTTCTTCCTTGAGCTTGTTCAAGGTCTGCTCGGAGATCGCTCCGGTCTCGTACAGTATCCTACCGACACTGGTCGACTTTCCTGCGTCGACGTGGCCAATAAATACTAGGTTCAGGTGCTCTTTCTTTGCCATATTCATAACCTCCATTGATCTGAAGCTCTCATACCTTTAGAAAAAGGCAGAATTCCTTTAATGCGAGATATTTTTAAATGTTTCCCAGCCGTCGCGGCTTCTGGAGTGAGTATGAAGTGGGGCGGTACACCGAAGGGCTCCGCCCCGCCTCCCACTCTTTTGGTCTTCATCCCTTGCGGGATGGAGAATATGAGCTTTGGATATCCAAAGCAGGGTTAATTGGTTCGAGCGAACAGTTTTTATACGTTTGATTCCTCCTCTGCGTTCTTAGAACACATCCGTTCTTCTTCTACGAAATCCATGACGGTCCATGATTATCAACGCAGCGAATATGCGCATTAATAAATTTTGTCGTTTCCATATTGCAACATGGCCAAAGGAACAAAAACATTCAAACCTACCGTTAATGAAAATCCCGAAGGGAAGCAGACGATACTCCTCATAGCAGCTTTGCTCGTACTAATAGTAATAATAGGGGGGGCGCTCTTCCTGGTGATCATGGGCAAAGGCGCGGCACCACCGCCTCCGGTCGGCAACCAGACCAACCAGACATCGCCCCCGCCTCAGCAGAACGTCACACTCACGAACAACACCGCTCCGCAATGCGATGACCAATGCCATCTGTCCGCCGCTATCCAGGAAAGCAATTTCTCGGAATGCGGACTGATAACGACCCCTTCGATATACCAGAGTTGCAGCCTGCAATTATCGAACATATCTCTGGATGCGTGCAAGGCGGTGGCAGACCAAGGAGCCAAGGACGCCTGCCTGATGGGTTTCGCATCCAACGACAGCGCCCTGTGCAGCCTGCTGCCGGATGCGCTCCAGAGCAAATGCACCGAGATCTCAGACGCGTGCTCGTCTGCGCAAGACCAGAGCCTCTGCCAGGCGTTTCGGGACAAGGATCCAACGAAATGCGGCGGGGATCTCCAATGCATGATGAATTATAGCGTCACGACCGGTGACTCTTCCGGATGCAGCGGTCTGACCAACCCCTCGGAATCTAAGGCTTGCTCATCGGTCGCTCTCAAGGAAGACGACTGCGCGGGCCTTGCCAACGATTCCCCGAAGAACTACTGCTACGAGCTTCTCGCCATCTACAGCGGCAACCCGCTCACCTGCAAGCAGATAACCGGAGACAACGTCTATTCGTTGAACTGCGTATCGTATTTCTCCGAGGCGTTCAAGGACCTTAGCATATGCGATTCGGATTCGCTATCCCTGAATTCCCTCTGGTCATGCTACACGAACTATTCGCTCGTCACCGGGGATCAGGCCGGCTGCCTCAAGATAGACCCTCTGGCGACATCGAGCAAATTCGCATGCGCCTTCGATATGGCCAAGAAGTTCGGAGATCCGACCGACTGCCAGATCATCACGTTCGCGCTCACCCAGCGCGACACATGCTACGAGGGTGCGATACTCTATTCGAACCAGAACCTGAGCTGGAAGAACTGCGCCGGGGTCGTGAACCAGGACTGGCAGGAGGAATGCTACACCTCCTCGGCCAAACTGACCGGCGACGTGTCGATCTGCGATAACATCGCCTCGGATTCGGCGAAGCTCAGCTGCCAGGATTCTTTCGCGCTCTACGAGAGCTCAAAGAATTCGACGAACTCCACCGGCTAGGAATAGAAATATAAAAATAGAAAAAAATTATTCCTCTTTCTTTTCATGTTTCTTCTTAGGCTTCTCTTCAGCAGGCTCAGGCGCTTTTTCCTGTGCAGGTTCCGCCTTAACTTCAGGCTCTGCCTTGGCTTCGGCGGGCTGCTGCGCGGCTTCGACGCTTTCAGGTTCTGGCGCCGCCTCTACGGTCTCGGGTGCCTTCTTCTCTTCCGCGAGAAGCTGCTCGAAGTAGCCTATGTCGTGGGTGAACTCCTCGTATGATTTGATCTTCCCCTGGCTCATCAGGAGTTCCCTGGAGAGGATGAAGAATATCAGCGCGAGGGAGCGCTTGCCCTTGTTGTTTATCGGAATCACGAGGTCTATGAACTTGGTGTCGTTGTCCGTGTCGCACAGGGCGATGACCGGCACGCCGTTCTTCGCGCTCTCGGCGATGGCCTCATGCTCTCCTTTCGGATCGCAGACTAGCAGTATCTTAGGCTCCATGAACCCCTTGATGTTCATGTTGGTCATGGTGCCAGGGACGAATCTCCCCCGAACGATGTTCGCGCCCGTCAGTTCGGAGAATTTGCTCGCCGGGTTGCTCGAGTACACACGCGATGCCACCACCCAGATGTCCTGGGGCTGGTATTTCGCGAGCATCTTCGCCGCATCCATCAGCCTCTCGGCGCTCTTTCGCAGATCGAGGATGTACAGGCCGTCGTCGCGCCTCTTGAATATATAGTTGCGCATGTCGTTGGTCCTGATCTTGGTGCCTATATGCACGCCGGCTTCCAATAGCACTTCCTGTTTCACAGGCATTCCGGATTTGTCAGTCATTTTCTCATTCCTCCTGTTTCCCGCGATGGGGAAAAAATGGGGTCGCTGAGATGTATTCCGCCTGATCGCAGGTGTTCTTAATCAGGCAGTTGAATTTCTGAAGGCTTTTTAGCAAGTCGTGAAACTTTTTCTAAAAAGTTTTCTCAGATAACAAGCACCCCAAGCTTGCAGGATACCAGGTTACCTCACGACCCCGTGGAGAAGTAATCAGGTCGTAGGATTTTTATACCCCACTTGTCGCTGGCGAGGCATACCTAACGTATATAAACCGCATCTAAGAGGCTATAGCATGCGGGAATGGTGGAGCGTCTGATGGTTAAGCACACACTAATACTATTGTCGATCATATTATTGCTCACTTCCATTAATTTCGCGTCTTCCTGGCCCAACTCCACCTTCATCTACTGCCGGAACCTGACGATAACGAACGTCGGAAACATCAACCTCACAAACTTCCCGCAGCTCATCAACATAACGAACACCACCGGCATGCTGTCGAATTACAACGATCTGCGGTTCTACAACGCCAGCTGCGACAACGGCGGAAGTCTGCTGCCTTACGAGATCGAGAACTACACCGCTTCGAGCGCGCTCGTTTGGGTGGGTATCCCGAACTTCGTTACCGGGAACAACACGATAGCGCTCTATTTCAAGAACGCCACCTCGGTGAACTCAGGCCAGAATGCCAGCGGCGTGTGGGACTCAAACTTCATGGGCGTATGGCACATGGCGAACCTAAATGCCACGGATTCGACTTCGAACGGCAACAACTGCACCGAAACCGGAGTAACATTGAACGGCACGGGAGAGATAGATAGCTCGCTCAATTTCGCGGGTGGAAGCGCTAGCTACCTCAACTGCAGCAACAAGTCCAGCCTGCACATCAATACCAACCTCACAATAGAAGCATGGGTGAACTCTAAGGCAACCAAGGTTGCATACGGGAAGATCGTGTACAAGTCCTACACGAGCAATGCCGCACCTTTCACGGAATACGGCCTCGGCCTGGACAGCACCGGCACGAAGTACATGTTCGAAGTGACGACCAACGGGACGCAGACGGTTATGCCCGGCGTCACCAATGTCAGCAATGGCAACTGGCAGCAGATAATAGGCGTCTATAACGGCACAGATATGCTGATATACGTAAACGGCGCCCTGGAGAATAACACTGCGAAGAGCGGGAATATAAGCAACTACAACCAAAGCCTCTTTATCGGCTCCAACGGGATGAACCTCGCCCAGTCCTGGAACGGCACCTTGGACGAATTAAGGATCTCGAGCACCATACGGAGCCCGCAATGGATAAATCAGAGCTACCAGATGGAGGCCAACAACAGTGCATTGATCGTTCTGTCGCCCCCGCTGCTCGAGCCCATAAACGTGACGCTCAACAGCCCGGCGAATGCCTCCCTCCTAAATTCCACCGGCGTCAACTTCAACTGGACATGCAGCAGCAACTCGAGCAGCTACCTGGCCAACCTCACCATTGACGGCGTGGTCAATGCGAGCGCCATCAACACAACGAACAATACCGCGACCAATTATACCGTCAGCGGACTTGGCCAGGGCAACCACACCTGGAGCGTCACCTGCATAGACTCGAACAACAATACCGGTTCCTCCGCGTCGTGGAACTTCACGATAGATTCGATTCCCCCGAACGTGACACTGAACAACCCTGCCAACAGCACCTTCTTCAACGTTACAACCGTCAATCTCAACTTCACAGCCACAGACAACATCGCGACAAGCTTCAACTGCTCATTGATTCTTGACGGTGTTCAGAACACATCAAATGCATCGGTCTCAAACGGTACTCTCACCAACTGGCAAATATCAGGATTGGCTCAAGGAGCTCACACCTGGCTCACCAACTGCACCGATAATGCGGGCAACCAGAACATCAGCCAGACCAGGAATTTCACCATCATCACGACAGCTCCGACGATAAACTTCGTCAGCCCAGCAGCCAATGCATACCTGAATTCAACGAACCAGACGTTCACCTTCAACTACACCTCTAGTTCCCCAACAGCCAACTGTTCCCTCTACATCGACGGAATCCTGAACCAGACCAATGCGACAGTAGCCAACAACACTGCGACCTCCTTCAACGTCACAGGATTGCCAGTAGGCTCAGACAACTGGTCCATCTCCTGCACTGATCTAGCTGGCAACACCAACAGCAGCGCAACAAGGAACTTCACCATCATCACGACAGCTCCGACGATAAACTTCGTCAGCCCAGCAGCCAATGCATACCTGAATTCAACGAACCAGACTTTCACCTTCAACTATACCTCCTCCTCACCGACAGCGAACTGCTCATTGTACATCGACGGAGTCCTCAACCAGACCAATGCGACAGTAGCAAACAACACCGCCACTTCATTCAACGTCACAGGACTGCCAGTGGGCTCAGACAACTGGTCCATCTCCTGCACTGATCTAGCTGGCAACACCAACAGCAGCGCAACAAGGAACTTCACCATCATCACCACAGCTCCAACGATAAACTTCGTCAGCCCAGCAGCCAATGCATACCTGAATTCAACGAACCAGACTTTCACCTTCAACTATACCTCCTCCTCACCGACAGCGAACTGCTCATTGTACATCAACGGGGTATTGAATCAGACCAACGCCACTACAGCCAACAATACCAACACCGCCTTCAACGTCACAGGGCTCTCTCAAGGTCTCCACAACTGGTCCATAAGCTGCACTGATTTAGTAGGCAACACCAATTCAAGTTCCACGAGGAACTTCACCATAGACATCACAGCACCGACAGTGACCCTGAACAACCCAGCCAACAGCACCTTCTTCAACGTGACTACAGTGAACCTCAACTTCACAGCCACAGACAACATCGCGACAAGCTTCAACTGCTCATTGATTCTTGACGGTGTTCAGAACACATCAAATGCATCGGTCTCAAACGGTACTCTCACCAACTGGCATGTCACAGGATTGACTCAAGGCGCTCACACCTGGCTCACCAACTGCACCGATAATGCGGGCAACCAGAACATCAGCCAGACCAGGAACTTCACCATCATCACGACAGCTCCGACGATAAACTTCGTCAGCCCAGCAGCCAATGCATACCTGAATTCCACCAACCAGACATTCACCTTCAACTACACCTCCTCCTCACCGACAGCGAACTGCTCATTGTACATCGACGGAATCCTGAACCAGACCAATGCGACAGTAGCAAACAACACCGCCACTTCATTCAACGTCACAGGACTGCCAGTAGGCTCAGACAACTGGTCCATCTCCTGCACTGATCTAGCTGGCAACACCAACAGCACGCAACAAGGAACTTCACCATCTACGACAGCTCCGACGATAAACTTCGTCAGCCCAGCAGCCAATGCATACCTGAATTCCACCAACCAGACCTTCACCTTCAACTATACCTCTAGTCCTCCCCAACAGCCCAACTGTTACCTCTTGCTACATCGACAAATCTATGAACCAGACCAATGCGAC
>CAWDQD010000023.1:0-12032 GCA_963804385.1 uncultured Microcaldota archaeon | reverse complement strand
TCAGCCCATCTGTCGGTTCTGTGCTGAGCGGCATGCAGACGATCGCATGGTCGAACGTCTTAGACTACGAGAACGACTCAATGAACTTCAATATCACTCTGCTCAATCCGGACGGTTCGGACAACGCCACCATCGTATCTGATTACGGGGACATCAACAGCACGAGCTTCCTGTGGAACACCAGCCTGTTCCCCGATGGCCAGTATTCCATCCGCGTAACGGTCTTCGAGAACGAGACTCCGGAGCACCTGGCCAATACGTTCACGCTTGCAGGCACGTTCTACATAGACAACCAGCCCCCATCGGTCGTGATCATCGCCCCGCTAGGGGAAAACTATGCACAGAGAAGTTTTGTCTCTATCTCCACCAACATCACGGATCTCTTCGGGATTTCATCAGCGATAGCCCAGGTGACCGAGCCTAACGGTTCTGCGGTCAATGTGACGTTGGGCAAGGGCCAGCAGAGCGACGACTTCGCCGTAGATGACGTAGGGACCAACTGGACCAAGTACGACCTCCTGCTAGGGCCGTCGCAGACCTGCATAGCAGACATAGATACCTCCGTGGCGGGGGCGGCGTACACATCGCTCAGCGGCGATGGGACTCCGGAGTCGGACACGCACTGCCTGCTCGGATCCAATAGCGCGATAGACGGGGATTTCGATATCCAGGTATCATTTGACACCGGGACCATGGAAGGCACGGACCACGCAGCCAATCTCGTCTTGACCGAGGCTCCGCCGTCAACCGTGCCAGCCGAAGTGATCTATATCGCCAGATCCGACTGGACCGGTTTAGGCTCGAACTACGAGATATTCGCCAGTGACGGGAACTTCTCCGGCTATATCGAACACCGCCCTACGACCGACACCTCGGGTAAGATGCGCATCAAAAGGGTCGGAGACAATTTCACCTTCTTCATCTGGAACGACTCAGCGAGCGACTGGACGCAGGAGAACGTCTCGCAGAGCGTCTTCAATTTCAGCCGCGCGGTCTATGTGTCATTCGAGTCCGAGTCAGCTTTGCCGGGCTGGGGCACGATGAACGTGACCTGGACCAACTTCACTGTGGATGGGAGCAACAACACCTTCGGCATGTTCAATGAGACATCCCTCCTAGGATTGTATAACGTCTCGTTATTCGTGAATGATACATTCGGGAACAGCAACAATACCGAAAAAACCAACTTCACTGTGGTCCATCAGGACAGCCCGCCATCCACCCCGTACATCCTGACCCCGTACCCCGGAGCCATCGTGTCCGGAACGTATAATATCACATGGTCGACCGTGACCGATCTCGACAACGATTCCGTGCTGTTCAACATCACGCTGCTAAACCCCGACATGACGTTCAACCGGACGATCGTCTCCGATTACGGCAACATAACGTCCAACGACTACGTGTGGAACACGTCATCCTACCTGAACGGTCTGTATTCGATAGAGGTGACCGTCTTCGAGAACGCCACTCCGGAGCAGCTGAGCACCAGCTACATACAGTTCGGCAATTTCACCATAGACAACGGCGTTCCGACCGTCGCGTTCGTGGCTCCCACAGACACATCCGGCTCCATCGTCTACCGGCAGAACGTCCTGGTCAATGTGACCGCTTCAGACCCACACCTTAGCCTGATAACCGTACAGCTGTTCAATGCGAGCATGGACATGGTCAACGAATCTTTCTTCGCGTCGTCCCCGGCATTCATCAACTTCACTGGCCTGGATGACGGCATCTACTACTTCAACGCCACAGCGACGAACTTCATCGGGAACCAGAATCAGACCGAAACCAGGAACGTGACTGTGAACGCTACGGTCTGCCTGGGTGCTGACGAGGCGTTCCAGTGCGGCGACACAGTCAACGAATCGTGCGTTTTCGTCAAGGACCTCCCCTCTAACGGCACATGCTTCCAAGTCTCGACGGATAACGTGGCCATAGACTGCTCGGGGCATTCTCTGGTAGGGGACGGTTCCGGATACGGCGTGGCTTCCTACGACTCCACAAACGTGAGCGTGGAGAACTGCAACATCAGCTCGTTCTCTGACGCCGTTCTCCTCAACAACACGAACGATTCATTGATCCTGAACGACACCTTGTCCAGCAGCCTGAACGGGATCCTGCTATATGGCAGCAGCGGCGACAATCTGTCGAACAACAACGCGTCCGGCAACTCCCAGGGCGGCTTCAACATCTCTTACTCCGACAATAACTGGCTCTTCAACGATTCGGCAAATGGGAACTCGTACGGCCTGGCAATCTTCGCGTCGAACGCGGTGAATGCGACCAAGGTGCATCTATACAACGACTCGTCAGGCGAGTTCTATATCTCCACGGATGCGACTCCGAGGGTCGTCTACCTGAATAACATCACGATCGACAATCCGGCAGGGAATCATGTGAATGAAACCCGCCTCAAAATAACCGACATCGTGGAGCCTGGCGCCGCTTACTCGATAAGTTGGACTCCGAGCCCGGCGACCCCGCCGAACGATTTCCTGTCATTCGGACAGAGATACGTGAATATATCGCTCCTCTCCGGCAGCGAATCAGTCGATTCCATAGTATGGATATACCATGATTCGGAACTTCTCGGCTACAATGCATCTGATCTCGGACTCTGGCAGTATAACTCAAGCGGATGGACGGAACTGAACGCGACTCCGGATGCCCATTCGCTTTCAGTGTTCAATCTCAACATGTCCGGCATATACGGGATACTTGAGGATAACCAAAACGCGAGCTTCTCATTCATCAAGTTCGATCAGACCGCCCTGCAGCCATCTCCGGGAGGCATAGTGCAGTTCAACATGACGATCACTAATACAGGGAACGTCACTTTGAACCCGGTGAAGATAATCGACGGCCTCCCTGCCGGGCTGACATTCCAGACGGCATATCCGGCACCCGACTCGGTGGTGGGTCAGACAGCCACATGGGGCAACCTGAGCTCGCTCGATCCAGGCGCTACGGCAGTGATATATCTGAACGCCACAGTGGATCCCGGCGTTGTCGATGCGACGAACACATTCGCCACGCTGACAAACGATGCAAATGCCACTGGCGTTCCGCCCTATAGCGACAATGTCACGGCAGAAAGCACTGCCAATGTCACCGTCTACTATGCGAACGTCTCGGTGATCAAGCTCGATCAGACCGCCCTGCAATCATCTCCAGGGGGCTTAGTCCAGTTCAACATGACCGTGACAAACACCGGGAACGTCACCCTCAATCCTGTCGAAGTCATGGATGCTCTTCCGGCCGGGTTCACCTACCAGGATGCTGCTCCGGTTCCAGATGATTCGGGTCAGACCTCGACCTGGGATAATCTCGGTCCTTTGACGCCTGGATCATCAGCGGTGATTTACCTGAACGCGACAGTGGATGATAGCACTGTGAACGCTTCGACTCCGATAAACACGCTCACCAACTACATGAACGCTACCGGAGTTCCACCCAACGGCGACAATGTCACGGCAGAAAGCACTGCCAATGTCACCGTCTACTATGCGAACATCTCGGTGATCAAGCTCGGCCAGACGATTCTCCAGCTCTCGCCTGGCGGCATAGTGCAGTTCAATATGACCGTGACAAACACCGGGAACATTACCCTCGACCCGATAGAGCTGATAGATTCCCTCCCTGCCGGGCTAACCTTCTCATCAGCGTCTCCAGCAAACTCTTCGAGCCTGGGATGGGATTCGACCTTGGCCCCAGGATCCTCAGCAACGTTCTATCTCAACGCTACAGTCGATCCGGGCATAGTCAACGCGACGAACACATCAGTCACGCTGACAAACTGCGTGAACGCAACCGGAGTTCCGCCTGACGGAGACGATGTCTCTTCGATGAGCTGCGCAGATGTCACAGTCTACTATGCCAACGTCTCAGCCCTCAAGCTCGATCAGACCGCCCTGCAGCCATCTCCAGGGGGCATAGTCCAGTTCAACATGACCGTTACGAACACGGGTGACATCACATTGAACCCCACGCAGATCATTGACGGTCTGCCAGCCGGGTTGACCTTCAGCGCAGCATCACCTGCACCCGACTCCGTAGTGAGCCATGCAGTGACTTGGAACAACCTGGGCCCATTGACATCCGGCTCATCAGCCGTGATCTACCTGAATGCCACGGTTGATGCAGGCACTGTGGACTCATCGACCCCTATCAGGAATCTCACCAATTACATGAACGCCACCGGAGTTCCACCCAACGGCGACAATGTCACGGCAGAAAGCTCTGCGAATGTCACAGTCTACTACGCCAACGTCTCGGTTATAGAACTGAACCAGACCGCAGCACAGCCATCCCCCGGGGGCATGGTGCAGTTCAATATGACAATCACCAACACCGGGAACGTCACCCTGGATCCTGCAAGCGTCGTGGATGCGCTTCCGGCCGGGTTCACCTACCTTAATGCCTTCCCAACCCCAGACACCATCGGCCAGATTTCGATCTGGAACGATGTGGGCCCGCTAACTCCCGGTTCATCAGCAGTGATCTACCTGAATGCCACGGTTGATGCAGGCACTGTGGACTCATCGACCCCTATCAGGAATCTCACCAATTACATGAACGCCACCGGAGTTCCACCCAACGGCGACAATGTCACGGCAGAAAGCTCTGCGAATGTCACCGTCTACTACGCAAACATCTCGGTGGTCAAGCTCCTCCAGACCGCAGCACAGCCCTCTCCTGGCGGCATAGTCCAGTTCAACATGACCATCACCAATACGGGGAACATGAGCCTTGATCCTGTCAGCGTCATGGATGCGCTTCCAGCCGGGTTCACCTACCAGGATGCCTATCCGGTTCCGGACAGCGCTGGTCAGACCTCCGTATGGAGCGATGTAGGCCTATTGACTCCCGGTTCATCAGCAGTGATATACCTCAATGCGACAGTAGATGCAGACACCGTGAATGCATCGATTCCGATAAGCACTCTCATCAACTACATGAACGTCACGGGGGTTCCACCAGACGGAAGCGATATCTTTGCGCAGAGCTCTGCAAACGTCACAGTCTACTACGCCAACGTCTCGGTTATAGAACTGAACCAGACCGCAGCACAGGCGTCCCCCGGGGGCATAGTCCAGTTCAACATGACCCTCACCAACACCGGCAATGTCACATTGAACCCGACGCAGGTCATAGACGACCTGCCCCAAGGATTGACATTCTTATCCGCATCTCCAGTGAATTCCTCTTCATTGGGCTGGAACGTATCGCTAGCCTCGGGCGCCTCAGCGGTCTTCTACCTCAACGCCACGGTGGATCCAGGCGTGGTCAATGCGACGAACACCTCGGTCATCCTGACCAACTGCGTCAATGCGACAGGGGTTCCGTCTGACGGGACCACCATGTCATCCATGAGCTGCGCAGCCGTCACGGTCTACTACGCCAACGTCTCGGTGATAAAGGTAGACATATCTCCGATACAAGTTTCGCCCGGAGGCATCACGCAATGGCAGATAAATGTCAGCAATTCCGGAGTCGTCACACTGGATCCTGTATCTGTGACCGATGTCCTGCCTCCAGGATTCTCATTCAGCAGCTCCTCCATACCACCCGACAGCACCGATAATATCACCATGAGGTGGCTAAACGTCGGTCCGTTGCTTCCTGGAGGCAGCACGACGATAGAACTCAATTCCACCGCAGCTTCGAACATATCCAACGGCACGTACACCAACACGGTCACCGTGGTCGGCGTTCCGCCTAACGGACTCAATATCACGGCCTCCGATAACGCATCGGTCGGCATATTCGCTTCTGCCATAAACATCGTCAAAACCGTCAATCAGACATCGAACGTCGCAATCGGCGAGAATGTCACATACACGTTGAACATCTCGAACACCGGTTCCGTGAACCTCAGCGTGAGCGTGGCGGATGTCTTGCCTTCGGGCGTGGCATTCGAAGATTCGGACGTTCCACCTACGAATATAACCGGTTCTGTGGTGAGCTGGGCTTCGGTCGCGGTCCTAGCACCCGGCGATTCATTCGCTATCCACTACAACGTGAGCGCTAACCAGAGCGGCACATACACCAATAGAGCTACGGCGACAGGAACTCCGCCGAATGGAAATAACGTGAGCGACAGCGATTCGGCCACATTCACGATACCTTCGATAGTGCCTAGAGGCGGTGGGGGCGGCGGAGGCGGCGGTGGTGGCGGAGGCGGCGGTGGCGGAGGGGGCAGCGGAAGCGCAGTCGGGCAAAAGAACATCACTATCCCGCACACCAACATCACACCCCCATCATGCACCTCTGATAGCGATTGTCCTTCAGCATCCGCATGCATCGGAGGGCAATGCGTCGCCTTGAGCGGAGTCTGCGGCAAGGCAGTCAACCACATCTGGGAGTACTACCAATGCTGCGCTGATTCAGACTGCGCATCGGGGCAGATCTGCCAGGGCCACTCATGCGTATCCCTGCCAATCGAGATCACCTGCCCGCCGACCGCATTCACGGGAGACCAGAAAGCATGCGTGGTCACGCAGAACAAACAGCCGGTCCTGGGGTGCAGCTACAGCATCACGGATCCGGCCGGGAACACTTATTCAGGAGCCTGCGACCAGGATGGGAACTTCAAAACACCCACGATGACCGTTCCTGGGATATGGACCGTCCAGCTGACGCAAGGCGGCAAGGTGTTGAAATCAACGCAGATCCTGGTCAAGTCGCAGCTGACACCCGCGGCCCCGTCATCCCCGGTCCAATCGCCACCCGGTTCGGTATCGATGCTCTGCATCCCGGTATCGCTTGTGCTGCTGATCTTGATTATCCTGATAATACTCCTGTACCGGAGAAAAAAGAAACGCAAAGTTCCTCATAGGAAAAGGATCTGACACGCCCACCGGGCCGACGCTCTTTTAAAATTGATGTGTTTAAATATAAAAATGAGATGGATTGATATAACAAAACACAATAATCCTTCATTATTAGAACCTGTTTTGTTAGTAAATCACAATCCGAGGTGGGAGACATGAAAAACAAAGTCGATTCTATCGATCTGGTCATACTACGTGAGTTGAGGGATGACTGCAAAAGGCCGATGAGGGAGCTCGCGCAGAAGCTGCGGATGCACCCCAATACCCTGCTGCAAAGGATCAAACGCCTCGAGAAATCCAAGATCGTCCGGAGCTATCACGCAGACATAGACTACAAAGCTCTCGGCTACGACATGCACGCCATAGTCATGATAAAGATCAGGAAGAGCGGGCTCGAGGACGAGGACCTGCTCAAGGACGTGGCCGCCATGCCAGAGGTGCAATCCCTCTATGCGGTCACCGGGGGCGCGGACTGCATCGCGACGGTGAAATCGAAGAGCCGCGACGACCTCGTGCGCGTCCTGCGGGCGATACAGGTCAACGAATCCGTCCTGCGCACCACGAGCTACCTGGTGCTTGTGACATACAAGGAGAGCTATGAGTTCAACCCGCTGTCGAACATCACATCTCCTAAAGATTAATCCTTTCATTTTACCCTATAGAGGAAACCGTAGATGCCTGAATCGTACCCTCTCCTGATCCTTTCCCTGAGGGTGGCCTCCAAAGTCAGCTGCTCATCCATGTCCCTCATCATGCGCCTTACCTCTGTCTTATGGATTCCGTGCGGGTCGTTGGTCTTATCAAACGGCCATTCCTCCAAAAGCGCGATGGATCCTCCAGGTTTAAGGGCCCTGACCGCGCTTCGTATGACCGCCTTGCGCCTTTCTGCATCCAATTTGTGAAGAATCTCGGGCAATATGATCGTATCGCAGCCGCTTCTCTTGCTCAAAGTGCATTCGATCCTGCTAGCGTCGTATCCTGTGGCGTCGAATACCACGCCTTCATTGAACGGGATGAATCCATGGACTGCCCGATTGAGCTGGTGGGATAGGAACGGCCCGTCCACCGCTTTGAATCCTTGGATGATCTGCTCCCTGACTTTGGACCTCAGGCCCGTTAGCTCGCTCCACTCCCAATTGCCCTTTCTTGCATCGGCTTCGCTTCTGGGCAGCGCGGGCCGCTTATTAGCGTCGTCTTTGTCCTTCACGTAGACCAGCATGTACATGGAATGCTCGCGGTCTATCCTCTCCTTGCATTCTGCCACCAGCCTCGCTCCATCCACATTCCTCATGATGTCGTCCCTCAATATCGAGAGGTCCGCGATGGGCCTGAATGTGCAGCTGAACAGCTGGTTCACGAGCGCTTCAAGCGCGCTTGTGTATGTAGGAGTGAATTTAGCCGGCCATTCTTCGAAGAACACGAAATATCCTCCCCATGGAAGGAGGTCGAATGCCCTCTGTATCGTGTGCATCTTCATCTGCCGGTGATCCGATTTCTCAGCCGGATGCTCCGGATCCATCTCTTTGGCGAACAGCTCGGGATCCATGACCAGGTGCAATGTCTGCGACCATATGATCGTGTCGAAATGCCTGTTCCCGAAGTCCATGCTGCGGATATCCTGTTCAGTGAAATCGACATCGCATACGCCCTTCAGCTTCTGCCTTGCGACCGCTTTCATTTTAGGGGAGATGTCGTTGGCGGTGATCTTGTGCCTGCTTGTCGTCACTTCCGGCATCTCATCGCACAATGCCTTTATCACCATTCCTGTGCCGCAGCTCATCTCGAATATCCTCCTTCCTATTAGCGGCTTGTCATAGTTCCCGAATCCCATCCTGTCGAGGGCTGCCAGCTGGCCCAGGAGCTTCCTGATCGCTTCCTCATGGTCGACCATATGGATATCATAAGTCTTGGCCCACAGCTTTCCCAACTCTTGCATCACTCGGATTGAACCGCCTTTTCCTTTGGACAGCTCGGCCATGAAACTATCCATATTCGCTGTGTGCTCCTGTTGGGATTGGATGCTCGCTCCTGCCGTAAGAAGAAGACTCTGGAGCGCCTTTTTCATCGCAGTGTATCGGGGTAGGTTGTATTGTGAAAGGACACCATCTATGATAGGTTCACGGGGCTTGGAGAACGCCGATTTGGGCGGCATCCTGCCAGAGGCTGGGCTTTCCTCAAACCGTCTTCTCCTGCTGCTCAATGCTGGCACCCATACACCTTCTATGAACTGGTCTTCCACCCACTATTACACGCGATGTTCAAATATGCAATGAATATGCACGGAAATGCTTAAAAAGGTTGTTTTAATTAGTGGTTATAAAAAGTAAAGACCGAAAAATAAAAAAACTGTCACACCCGCGGGTAGCGGAGGACGCTTGCCGTTATATCAACATGCCCGAGGAACATCCTCCTGCAGCAGTACCTGTCGACGCCTAGCTCATCGAGCACTACGTCCGGCTTCTTGTCCTTGGCGTTCTTGTACTGCTCGTAGAGATGGCCGACCACCGCGCCGCATGTGAAACATCTTACTGGAAATTCCATTTTTTCACCACGAATCTTTTTGATAATTTAAGAAAAATAAAAAAAATTCACCTGTATGATTTCTGGAACCTGGCCCTCGCCTTGGGACCGCGGAACTTCTTGGTCTCGACACGCCTCGTGTCCTCTATTATGAGGGACCTGTCGATGCCGTCGAACTTCTCCGCGAGGTTCATCGTGTCGAAATACGCAACGAGCGCGTTTGCGATCGCGGTCCTCGCTGCCTGGGCCTGGCCCATGACTCCGCCTCCGCGGACGGTTATCGAGATGTTGACGTTGTTCGCTTCGGGGCCGATGTATCTGAGTGGTTCCACGATTATCTCGCGGACGTAGTGGTTGTTTATCGAAGACACGTTGAGGCTGTTGACCCGGACGATGCCTTTGCCGGCCGATATCGTGGCTCTGGCGATGCTCTCCTTCCTCTTGCCCCTCACCACGAAGACTTTCTTCGCCTCTTTCTTCGAGCCCGCCTTCTTTTTCTTCGCTTTCGGCTCTGCCTTGGCCTTAGGCTCGTGAGCTACTTCGGCCTTCGCTTCGACCTTAGGCGCTTCATGCTTCGCATGCTCGACCTTAGGGGCCTCGACTTTCGCTTCGACCTTGGCGGTCTCGACCTTCTCTTCGGCCTTCTTCGGTTTCGCGGCCTTCTTCTTCGTCTTGGTTTCTTCTTTTGCTTCGACCATAAATATCAACCCGGGTAACCCATACTCCTGCAGAGTTCGTGTATCGTGACGTGCTTGGATATGCCGTCGAATTCAGCCTTCTCAACCTTGGTGTCCACGCTCATGTTCTTGGGATTGCCCTTGTACACCCTGAGGCGGTGGAGCGCAGCCCTTCCGCGCGAGCTCTCGCGCGGCAGCATGCCCCTGATCATCCTCTTCACGAGCAGGTGCGGGAGCCTCGGCCATGACGGCGATTTCTCCGGCTTGCCCTTGTGCTTTATGCTCTTCCTGGTCGCGTACTTCCCGGTTATGTCCGAGGGTTTGCCGACTATGACGAGCTTCTCGGCGTTTATGAGGTGTACCTCTTCGCCGCTCATCAGCTTCTTGGCGACCTGGCTGGCCAATCTTCCGAAAATCATGTTCGTTCCATCTACGACTGCCATGAACATCACTTCAAAATCATGACGCCCCTGCCTTCAGGGTTCGTCTTCTGCAGACCATCTATGGTCACGATCTTTCCGCCAGCCGAGCTTATGAGCTTCCTCGCGCTTTCGCTGAACGTGAATGCGGCCACTGTGACTTTCTTCGAGATCATTCCCGAGCCTAGCACCTTCCCTGGCACTATGACCGTCGCATCATCCGGCGCGTACTGGTCTATCTTGCTCAGGTTCACCTCGACCCTCTGCCTTCTCGGCCTGGAGAGCTCGTAAGCGACCTTCCTCCATACTGGCTTCTTCGTCTTCAACAGGGTCTCTATCAGAGATAGGAGAACCTGGTTATCTTTTTCCGGTATCTTCATATCGCCACCTTTGGCTCGCTCCCAAGACGATCCCAGCCTTCGGTCTCGTGTTTTGGGAACTGACAAATCGGTGATAAGATAACATTCGGATAGGTTTAAAATCTATGGTGGAAGCGGTTTTTCAGATGGCAGCCAGCATTATCCCGACCAATCCGATTGCGAAAGCCGCCAGGCTCGCGTTCCTCGCGAAGCCGTAAGAGGCCTCCGGTTCGGTGAGGAGCCGGTAGACGATCAGCAGGATGATCCCATCTCCCACTCCGATCATGGCGACGGAATACGGATTGAACGCGAGGCCGAGCGCGAAGGGGGATAAGCTGAGCGGGATGAACAATATATATAGTATGGAAGCTATGGCGAGGGCCGGTCCTTTGCCTATGACTATGGGCAGGGTCCTGGAGCCCCGCGCTTTCATGTCGCCTTCCACGTCCTGCGCGGATTTCACGATCTCCCGAGCGATTCCCGCCACGAATCCGAGGAGGGCGAGGGCGACCGCGATCATGCCGAGTTTGTCCGAGACGACGAAATCCCCGAAGATGAAAGGTATCGCCATGCTAAGCCCGATATATATGTTCCCGAGCAGGGGCAGGTCCTTGAGTTTCCAGTCGTACGCGATCGCGAGGGCATCGAACACGAGCGCGATCAAGAACGCGTAAGTGTTGATGAAATACGCCAGCACCAATGACAGCGCCAGGGAGATTATCGAGAACCATAGCGCGAATCCCGGGCTTATCGTGCCGTTCACTAGGGGCCGCATCTTCTTGTTCAGCCTGTCGGTCTCGATATCCAGATAATCGTTGAGCGCGAACGATCCCATCTCGCTGAGCATCGGGACCAGGAGCGAGAGGATTATCGGGAGCGAGAGCTGCGGCACTGAGCGCAGGACGACCGTCTCCCCTATGAATACCGCGACGGCCAGCATGATGGCATGCTCGAAGCGCGTGAGCTTGAAGAGTTCCCTGAAGAATCCCATACCAATTCATTTTCCGAAGGCAGATTTATTAACAATTGATATCAACATGGAATCATGGTCTGGGTCAAGAATATCGGCATGAAGCCCGCGTATGTCTGCGATTCCTGCGGATCCTGCTACCGCGACCCGAAGCTCGCATTGGGGTGCGAGGGCTTCTGCAAGGCTGGCAGACCGTCTGAGGAAATAAAGAAAAAGGCGCTCGGCGGCCAATGACCTCATCGAAACACGCG
>CAWDQD010000022.1:0-31285 GCA_963804385.1 uncultured Microcaldota archaeon | reverse complement strand
CTGATACTCTCGTTCTCGGTTCTCTTCCTTCAGATGAATGTGACCCAGGCACTAAAGCCAATTTTCCAGCCATAATATTAGTTCAAACCACACTGTTTTTTAATAATATAGCAGGGTCATTTCGACTGGAGATTCTTGACCGCGGCGTTCCAGCTCGCTTCGTCCATATCCACCTCAAGCCGTTTTCGGCGCGAAGTGTGCCCTGCTAGGATGCGCACTCCAACTCCGAGCGTCTTGGACAGCTCCTTCACAAGCTCTGCGTTCGCCTCGCCCTTCTCCGGAGGGCTGGTGAGCCGCACCTTCACCTTTCCATCCTTGAGCGAGACTGAGAATTTGGGGGATTTCGTAATGACCGAGACGTCCAGAATCATGCCATTCAGCCTATGAGCAGGAGGCTTTTGGCGAAGAGGATCGCGAGCACCATGCCGATCAGTATGAACGGTATGAAGGGCGGAAGGCGCGTGTATACCCACACTTCCGTGACCTTGGTCTTCTTGAGGCGGTCTATCTCGGCTTTGGTGACCATGCGCTTTATCTTGTAGCGTTCGATCAGGTCCTTGTTCATGATCTCCAACGCCAGCACATCCTCAGGTTCCAGCTGCGCTATCGGCAGCTCTTCAGCGAGAAGCATGTTGAGGGATTCCCGGAACATCAGGAAGAATATCGAGGCGAAGAGCAGGATGCTAATGAAAGCGAAATACACCGGAGAGAACAGGAACGAGTTGATATAGACGTAGGCGAAAAGCAGGTATGGGATCAGCATGAGGGCGTACATCAGGTTGGGTTTGGCTTCGGTCTCCATGAGTTTGAAGCTGTAGTAGCCGAGCACATAGAGGGCGAATGCTACTCCCGAGAAGATGATGACCGAGAATATGAAGGGCACGTTGAAAGGCATCCCTACGAAGGATGGATGCAACGGGAGCAGCAACATGACAGAAGCCAAGACTATCACGTCAGCGCCGCCCAGTTGGCCGATCCTGTAGAAGAGGTATCCTATGGCCGAGAAGAACGCTGCGACCGCTAGCGAGAACCAGAAGAGCGTGGATTCGTAGAAGAACAGGTTCACCAGGAAAGCGAGTATCAGGCTCGCATAAAGCACCTGGTCCGGTATGTTCTTCTTGTTGAAGACATCGAAGTATGCCGCTACGATCACGATGAAGAATGCCAAAAACGTACGGATGGCCTCTCCCGGCATAGAGAGCTGCCCGAAAAGAATGTCCTCTAGCATACGCGATGAGGATGCCTGCAACTATTTATAAGGACTGTTTTTCGAGGGCAACGCTCACCTGGAAATCCCGTACGAAGCTATCCTGGCCGCGAGCGAGATCAACTGTTGCGGAACCAATACCCGCCTGAGGCTCTGCTCCATCAGCTCTACATCCTCGCCTTTGAGGCACTTGAAGAGGATCGAGAAGAGCACGAATAGCCCCCCGGCGAAAACAATCATTATGCCCAGATAGAGGAGATATGCCACCTTTGGAAGTAGCGCGCTCTGGCCTCCCAATGTTTCCAGAAGGGATGATATCGCTCCGGAAGCGTAAGGCTTGAGTGGCAGCACGATGAGGAATGCCGCGAAGGCTGAGAGCAGCAGCTTATATGCCTCCCGAGGCTGCTCGAAACCCAGGATCTTATGCCCATAGTATTGGAACAGGATCGCGCTCGTGAAGAAGCATGCGAAACCGGCTAGCGCGGCACCCTCCATGCCCAGATAGGGTATAAGCAAGAAGAGCAGGGCGATATTGACGATGCATGCGATACCGGATATTATAAGTTCTATCTTCACCAGGCGCATCGCGGTGAGCGCGAGCGACTGCATATACGTGAATGCTGAGAACACCAGCCCGAGCGTGAATATGGCTACTACGACACCTCCGGAAGCGTAAGACGCGCCGTAGAAGACATGCATCATGTCGGCTCCGAAAACCACCATCACCACCGCGATAGGCAGCGTTATGAGAAGAGACCATCGCTGTGATGTTGCCATGACCGCCCGCATGGCTGCCATATCGCCCTTCCCTGCGAGTTTGGATACTACAGGCAAGAATATGTTGCCGATCGCGCCCGGGAATGTCATGAGCACAACAGCCAGGGTGGTGGCTAAGGAATAGACCGCAACTAGAACCGCTGCATCTGCAGGCGGAGCTATGTAGCCGAGCACTAACCGGTCAGCCGAGGATATCATCAGGGAGAAGTATTGGAGCACCGCAATCATCATCCCCAGGGGAATTATCTCGTTGACTATCTCCCCAGGGCTCAGCCGTTCTTCTCCCTCCAGCGTAGATATCGAACGCATGATTGTTGGAGATGATAAGATCAAGGCGATTATCAACGAGAAGACGAATGCCAGGGCCATGGCTTGTATAGTCGAACCGAAGAGGTAGAACATGCCTACAGTGATCACAAGCTTCAGGAGATTCTGTATGTTCTGGTAGAGCTGGGAGTTCTTTATGTCCGTTGTCCCTTGGAGGTAGAGGTAGTTGATGCGGAAGATGTTCCCTATCAGCACATAGACCGAGAGCACCTTTATCGCGAACGGGAGGCCCGGGCTCTTATATAGGGCTCCGATAGCGTCGGCTTGCGATATCAAGATGAGCATCATTAGTGTCGAAAAGACTGTCAGGTAGGTGTAGCTCAGCCCTATCAAATCCCGGATTTTTCCGCGATGCCCTTTGCCTTCGAAGAATGGAACGTAGCGGAGGAAAGAGCCGGACACGCCCAGGTCGCTGAAGACGATGATTATCGATATGACGCTGAGTGCCAGGTAGAAAACCCCGATATCGCTCTGGGATGCGAACCTGGCCAGGAATATCAGGTATACGAACGAGGACAGCTTGAGAAGGATGGATCCGGCCAGGCTCCAGAAGCTCCCTTTGGCGACGGTTTTCGAGTGCTCGGAAAGATCTGCCATCTGATTGCCTCAGCGATAATAGGCTATGATGCGCTGCACCCCGTCTTCGAGGCTGACCTTGGCCTGGAAACCGAGGTCGGATTTGGCGGCTCTCGTATCGGCCTGGGTGTGCGCCACGTAGTTCTTTATCTTGTTCGGCTCGCGCGCAGGCTCGATTTTCGTCCCCAGCTTCGAGTTGAGCATCGCGACAACCTCGTTGAGATTGGCCGCCTTGCCGGTCCCCACGTTGTAGACTCCGTACTTGTCAGAAGCTAGCGCGAGCATGTTCGCCTCAACGACATCGTCAACGTAGATGAAATCCCTCGATTGCTTGCCGTCCCCCAATATGAGCGGACGCTCCCCTTTCTTCATCTTCCATAAGAACTGGGTTATGAGGTTCGCGAAATCCTTCTTGGACTCCTCATGCGGCCCGTACACGCTGAAATACCTCAGACCGATGCTCTTGACTCCGTAGAAATCGTGGTAGAGCTCTGCCATGCGCTCCATGGCGTATCTGGCTTCGGTGTAGAAATCGGTGACCTTGATCTGCATGTCCTCGCGGTATGGGGGCTTGTTGCCATTGTACATAGAGCTTGAGGATGCATAGACCAGCTTGCATCCGTTCTTCTTGGCGTATTCCAATATCGATATCCATTGCCCGATTGCCTTTGAGGCGAGCTGCGGATCCTTCCGGTACATCGGTGATGATGAGTAGACGCCCTCGTGGATTATGGCGTCGAATTTCTCTTCCATCTTGCCTATATCTCCCGCGTCGGCTTTGATGACCCGGACCTTGCCTTTGATTTTGGATATGTTCGCCTCGTTTCCGGTGTGCAGATTGTCCAATGCCGCCACTTCGTGGCCTTCCACCACCAGCCTCTCGCAGATGTTCGAGCCTATGAAACCGAGTGCTCCGGTAACCAAGATTTTCATGAGAATCAGTCTCTCGGATTGAAATTATCTGAGTGTATTTATATCGCTATTGCCCATCCGCGCTTAAGGGGTTGGCGAGCCTAAGCAGCTCGTCCGCCAGCCTGAACCTGCCGAGGCCATCGACAAGGTCCCCGACCCGGACGGACATCCGCTCCCTCGCATCCCGATCTGACAGGAGACGGCTGAGGGCGGATCCGGATTCGGCGGCCCCCGCCTCTCCCAGATAAAGAGCGAAGCCGTTCATGCCGGCGTATTCCCCTATGGAAGATTGGCCCGGAGACTCCGGATTGGATATGAGCGCGCTTGGGACGCGCAACATCATAAGTTCCTGGAATGTTATGTCCGGGGAGGTGATGGCGAAATCAGCGGCCGCCATCTTGCGTTCCTTCCCGGGGCCGTCATTCATGAAGATGAAACGGTCGTCCAATCCGATCTCTTTCGCGAGCTCCTCACCGTGCGCGAAGTCCCTGCCCACGAAGACATCCGCCACGAATTTTCCGGGCAGTGCCTTGAGGAGACGGACCGCTTCGAGCGTCGCTCCGCGGCGATCCGAACCAGGAAACCCTACGAAGACGCGCCTGACCCGCTCGGGGCTTTCCCGTTGCATGTCCTGGTAGGCATCGAATTCTTTCGGGATCATGGAGAATTCCGTACCCATGAACATCTCGCCGCCTTCGGTGCGGTACGGGAACATATGCGCGTTGGGATTGGGATTCACGAGACCGTTCACGCAATAGCTCTCAAGCGCCATAGAATCATCTAGCACTATGACGAATGCCTTGCTGCGCATCTCCTGCAGATACGCCCTGTCGATGCCAGGGTCGTCTACTATGAGCATGTCCGCTTTCAGCTCGTCCAACGCGTCAGCAGTGACTTCGCGGTTCCATGCCGGAAGGCTCGTTATGCCAAGATGCCTGCATTGATAACCGTGGCTCTTGATTATTTCCTCGTCATCCTTGGGGCCCGTCAGAAGGAAGGTTATGCCGCACGATGGATCCGAATCCTTCAATCCGGACGAGAGGGCGAGCGAGCGGCAGAGCCGCGAGGGTGAATGGTGCGGACTGGAATCGACCCGGAACACTATCTTCATGATGTCACCGTCTCCTTTGATTGGCTTGCCTCACCATCTCTTCCGCTTTCTCTTCGAATCTCGTTAGGAACTTCTCCCAGGTGAATTCCCGCTCGACCTTGGACCGGCCGGCCCTACCCATCGCCCTGCAGCGCTCCTCGTCCTTGGAGATCATCTCCATCTTCTCGGCCATCTCCCAGATGCTGTTCACAAGGAAGCCGTCCCTGCCGTCCTGTATAGTCTCCTTCAATCCGCCTTCGTTCCTTCCGATGCATGGTTTCGATGATGCCATGGATTCAAGGGGGATGAGGCCGTAATCCTCGTTGACCGGGGTGAAGAGGGTCGCATAGCACCGTGAATAGAGGTCGGTGAGGCGCTCGTCGCTAACATTGGTCTCTATGGTTATGTCCTTCGTGCATAGCGACTGGAGTTTTTTGTAATAAGCGATGTGCTCGGGCCGCTGGGATAGGGAGCCGGCGATTATCAAGCTCCAACGCGCACCCGCGGCGGCTCCAGGTTTCGGGTTCTGCCGGTTAGCGAAAAGCTTGAACGCCTCTATCGCGTATTCGAGCTCCTTCTCGGGGACTATTCGCGACGGGTAGAAGAAGAACCGCTCGTATCCCTTGCACGAGAATTTCTCGTAGTCCACTCCGGGATAGAGGACTTCGGATTCGCGGTGGAGGTATTTGTTTATCCTCGCCTGCGGGTTCTTGCAGCTGGTGAATATGTATTCCATCTTGGGCACCGTCTGGTATTCGAAGAACTTGAATGCCTGGATGGATGCCCAGAACACGGCTTTGGACGGGATGCTCCGGCGCTTCATCCTCCAATTATAAAGATCGAACGCTTCACGATTTGGCGAATAGCAATACCATAATACCGGCGAATTGTTGTTCCGGATCCATTCCGACGGGGTCTGGTGCGCGTTTATCAGATCGTAATCCTTCAGCTTCACATTGTAGAAATGGTTCCCCGCCTCGATGGCTGTGGTGAGGCGCTTTCCTAGCGGGAGCTTGGATATGTTGCCTGGTTTGGCTGTTTCGATGTCCAACGCGCGGAATTCCGGGAACGTGCGCTCAGGATCGTATGAATAGCAGTGTATCTTCGCCTTGAATTGCTGGGCGATCTTAAGGACGACACGCTCCATGCCGCCGCGGGTCTCGAGGAACGGCGTGGCGATTACTAGACGCATGGAGTGGTTTCACGGATTAATGATATAAAGCGATGTCAGAAATAGGAGGTGCAGACCGCGTCGAAACCTATGGCGAAGAAATCCTTGGATCGGGAGGACGCGTCCTTCTTGGATGCTTTCGGGTTCACCAGCTCCGGGCTCAAGGCGATGCTCAACGCCCCCGCCTTCCTCGCGGCAGCGCGGATGGTGCTTGTGATACCGCCTTTTTTCCGCTCGTTGACCCAGTAGACGTCCATATCAGACGGCAGGTCCATGCCATCGAAGCTCTCCGCCTCGATCTGCGCTCCGGTATTGATGGCGGGATATGCCTTTTTCGCCAAGGATAGCTGCTCCAGGTCATCGGCCAATACGAAAGTCCGGTTCTCCAGCTTCGTGGACAATATTTTCGAGAATATCGGTTGGATCGACGCGCTGTCTTCGGCATGTATCGCCATCACGCCGTATGCCCTTTTCGATAGCAGGTCCAGGGCGTCATCCAGCGTGGCCAAACCCTCGTCCGTCTTGTTGAAATCTATTTTCGAAAGCTCATGCGCCGTGGATTCTGATACCTTCGCATCGCTCCCGGTCGTCCTTGACAATTCATCGTCATGGCTGAGGATCGGGACTCCGTCTCTGGACATGCGGACATCGACCGAGATCGAGAATTCCCAATTGAGGGCGGTCCTGATGGACGTGATGGAGTTCTCCGGACGGGGCCTTTTGCCCCTGAACTGGAAGATAGGGCACTCGGCGACCCTGCTCCTCAATACATCCTTCGCGCCTTTCAAAGGCCGCACCTGCTGCTCGAAAGCCGCCAGAGCTTCCGGGGTTTCGAAAGACGTTATGAAATCGCAGCCGAACGGGAGGACCTTCTTCTCGACTTCGAGCATCTCGTTGTAGGCCAGGTAAACGGCGTAGGAGCCATCCACCGCGGTGCGTTTCTTCGCTATCGCGTTATCAGCCGCCTGGACGAAATCGTTCCCCTTCCTGAAAAATGAGATGCAGGACGCGGTATGCATGGAGATCGGCACGGGATCCTTCTCTGAGACTGATGACACCTTGCCGCCCGCGTATTTCATATACCCCCGGTTCGGATAGAATGATTCGAATGTTGGTATCACGCCGTCCGCCCGGGTTTCCTGGATGAAGTCCATGAAGCCTGGTAGGTCCAGGTATTGGTCGGCGAAATCGATGAGCAGCGGCTCGTCTGTATTGATCAGATCCCTGGCCAATAAGGCGCTCTCTGCCGCCCCGTTAGTCGGCTCGTCTGCGACCATGACGCGTATGCCGTTCCCGAACAGCTCTTTCAACCGGTCCTGCATGCCGTGCTTATCCTTATGCACTCCTAGGATGATGAATATAGCCTTCTTGAATGAGTAGGGCCTCGATTCGGCGATGCGTTGTATGATGGGCTTGCCGCTGACCAGCGTCAGGGGTTTCGGAAGCCCCTGATTCTCGAAGGCGCGGCTCTTTCCTGCGATGGGGATCAGCACATGCATATTATCTGCCTTACCAGTCATGCCTTAAAAATTGGATATTTCACCGGATCCTGGTAGAAGCGGACTCCGTCCTTGATTATGTCCATGACGCTCAATGTGGGTTTCCATCCGGTTTTCTCTGTAAATTTCGTGTTGTCTCCGATGAAGCCATCGAATAGCGCCTCGCCGCGCTCGTATGGACGCAGAAGCGACTTGTCCACCATGATCGGAGCCTTGATACCCCATATCTTGGCTGCCAGGCGGGCGTAGTCTCCTGTCGTGATCCCTTTGCCCGAGCAGATGTTGTAGGCCTGGCCTCTGCCGCATTTCTCTACCGCGAGGATCTGCGCCTTCGCTGAATCGTATATGTGCGTGAAATCGCGCACCGAGTTCGGGTTTCCCATCACTATCTTTTCCGATTTTCCTGCCAGGACGTCTTTCACCTGCATGCCTATCCTCGCAGTGAAGAACTGCGGCCCTCTTCTCGGGCCTTCCTGGTTGAACGTCCTGGTGATCACCGTGGGCGTGTGGTATGTGAAGAAATACGACTTGCCGATGTATTCCGTGAAGACCTTGGTCGAAGCGTATGTCGATGTGGGGCGGAGCTCGTTCGTCTCCTTTACCGGGAGTTCGCTGACATCCTTCACGAATCCGTACTGCTCGGACGAGCAGGCGAGCTGGATCCCCTTTATGCTCTTGTCTTCCTTGGTGGCCGCTTCCAACAGGGTGACCGTGCTCACGCAGTTGTTCTCCACGACATGGCTGGGCTGGGTTATGCTCGTAGGCACGAACGATTCCGCTGCCTGATGGAATATGAATTCCGGCTCGATCTCTTTGATGAGAGACGCCACGCGATTGTAATCCGTGAGGTCCACCTCATGGAGACGAAGGGTCCCTTTATCCACGTTGTGCTGGAGGTTCGGGTAATTCGCGACGGCATGCCGTTTGACAGTGCCAGAGACATCTGCCCCGATCCCGATGAGGATATCTATGATTGTGCTTCCCACCATGCCGGCAGAGCCGGTCACTAGAACGCGGCGACCTTTCCAGAATTCCGGCTTCGGGGCCATGCTCTTGTTCGATTTGATGCTCTTCTCGTATGCATCGAGGCGGTCTATGTCTATGAGATGGCCCGAATCTATCAGGGATTTGAATTTATCCTTAGTGAAAACGTCTTCGATCTTAATCATGCCTGTCATTTGGAAAACCTCATTTTTTCACGATTATCTTGGCAGCATACGGATCCTGCCTGATTTTTTCTACGTCTATAGTTGGAAGTATAGAACGGTAATATTTGATAAGGGCTGGGATGGACTCTTCGAAAGGGGTGAATCTGAAGTCCTTGCCATACTCCGACATGAGCCTGGAATTGTCCGCCGTGTATTCGTTGTTCATCCCGGAATTCTCCACAGCGATTTTCGACTTGAATTTGGAATATCCGTTTACCATATTAGCCAAGGAGAGTATGTCGACGCTCTCGCCCCGGACAAGATTGTAGGAACTGAACTTCGGCTTCTTCTTCAGCATACGTTCAATGAGTCGCACGCAGTCGTCTATGTATAAGAAATCGAAAAGCACGTTCTGCCTTATCGTTATCTGCATCGATAGGAGATTCTTCACGATCGCATTGGATATGAACTTGAATTCGTAGTCCTCGTATTTTCCGAACACAGCGAAGAAACGCAGCACAGTGATGCCTTGCGTCTCGTCCGCAAGGGTAGATGCGACGTATTTGGAGAACCCGTATTCGTCAGCAGGCACCCTTTTCCCGAAATCCGTCTCCTTGATCTTGGATATCGGGTATCTCTTGTCGTATTCCGCACCGCTGCCGCATGTTATCATGCGCTCGTAAGAATCCCGGCACCTGGTCAGGTTGAAGAACATCCTCAGGTTCGCTTGCATGACCCGGTCCTGGGAGGATTTCCTCCCGCCGCCGATATTGGCCCCATGGAAAACAATGTCTACATCGTTGTGTTCTATGTACGTCTTGACTGCTTCGGAGTCGAGCAAGTCCAATTCCGTGCGTCCGGGCGCCAGGACCTCATACCGTCCGACGACCTGTAGGTGCTCCTGAAGATTCCGACCTATGAAACCGTTTGCACCCGATATAAAAACTCGCTTCATTCATTCACCGTCTTAACTATCATGTTCTTCCTGAATTCATCCCTTGGGAGTAGCGGGGACATGTCTTCCAGGGGCTTTGACATGATCCGGCCGTCAGGCAGTTTCACCGATGACAGTTTCGGGGTCAGCGGCTGGTCCGGATCCATCATTATCTCGCCGATGTGCGGGCCTTCGGATGAGAGCACTTCTTGGATTTTCTCATCGAGACCCTTATGGCTCGACATCCTGACGAACGGGATTCCGTATGCCTTCGAGATTTTCGACAGATCCGGGCACGAGACTCCGCTTTCAGGACCAGAAGCGACATAGAATCCCTGGAAGAAATTGTTCTGGGTTATGCGGATGGAGAGATAGCCGTTGTTGTTGAGGACGAACAGCTTAACCGGTAGCTTATGATGGACGAGCGTCTGGAGCTCCTGGATGTTCATCTGGAGGCTCCCGTCACCTTCGATGCATATCACGCGCTTTCTATGGTTGGCGAAACATGCACCTATGGCGGCAGGCAGACCATAACCCATCGACGCCAGGCCGGTATTGGTGAAGAGTCGCTGGCCTTTCTTGAGTTTGATGCATTGCAGCGTGCAGACATTCGCGGTGCCGTTCGTTGTGATGACTGGGTCATCGGCACCCAGTTTCTGCTCGAGGACTTCCGTGAAATAGTACGAGTTCACCAATTTCTTCTGTTTCCTGAATTCCGGGAGGACAACGGGTATTTTTCCCTATATCCGACGCAACGTTGATTCCATTCATCGGAGCCAATCTTGAATCCAGAGGTCCCTTCGACTTCGGATAACAACTTCTCCATGAATACCCTGGCATCGCAGACCACCGGCACGTCCGGTTTGAGCGTCTTTTTCTTGACCTCCATTTCGTCTGCGTCAACGATAACTTTCTTCGCTTCCCTTGCGAAATACTCATAGTTGAATCCTATCTGCCGCAGCATCAGCCTGGAACCGATACTTATCAGCAGGTCGGAGTTCTGCACGGCGAAATTCCGCCCCGCTGACCCATTATGCCGAAGCGACCGACGTAATAAGGATAATCCTCGTTTACCAAGTCGTTGCCATTGATGGCAGTCACAACGGGTATCTTGAGCTTGCCGAGAAGATCGAGCAGCATCTTTTCTCCATGGGCGAGGCGGATGCCATTGCCTGCGATTATGATCGGCCGTTTAGATTGCATGAGCAGACGGACAACTTCTTTCATCTGCGATTCAAGCTCTGCCGGAAACTTTCCCTGAGGCGGTATGAACGGTTTGAGCGATGATGGATCTATCTCCGCTGACTGAATATCCAGGGGGATATCTATCCAGACCGGGCCTGGTCTTCCGCTTTTAGCAAGATAGACTGCTTTCTCAAGATGGAACCGGATATCGGCTTTGTCTTCGACCATGGCGGAGTATTTCGTTATCGGCTTGGCTATATCGATCACGTTCAGCTCCTGATCGCCCAGCTGGCGCATCCCCGGCTGACGCAGGTGATCGCGCTTCACTTGCCCTGAAACCACGACCATAGGAATAGAATCCAGCCAAGCGCCTGCGACACCAGTCATGGCGTTCGTTCCTGCTGGGCCGGTAGTGAGGCAAACCACTCCGAAGTCGTTCTTCATGCGCGCGTATCCTTCAGCTGCAATGGCACACGCCTGCTCGTGGTGGTTGCAGATATATTTGACGCCCTTGCTCCTTCCGATGGCATCGACCAGGAACATGCTGCCTCCACCTGAAACAAGGAAGATATGGTTGACTCCGAGCCCTTCGAAAAACGATACTACATAATCAGCTAGACGCATGCAAATCACCAGATAGTAGAGCGAACACGTAATCCGCGGCTTGCTTGACCTCATCCTCTCTCACATCATTAACCGATTCCAGGGAGAGAACGGATGAATCGGATCTGAGCAAGATTGCAGGCAGGGAATCCCCGGTGCGTTTCTTGTCCTTCTTTATAGTTTCGATGAAATCATCAGAGAAAAATTCCTTTTTGATCTTCACTTTGATGAGCGGGATTACCATTTTTTGTATCTTGGTTTCGGTTGCTGTATCTATACGGCCCCTGGAAGCGGATATCCGGTTCGCTATCAATATGCCTATGGAGACCCCCTGGCCGTGCGGAATCGAATAAGCCGAGGTCTTCTCGAGTGCGTGCCCGAAAGTGTGGCCGTAGTTCAGAAGCTTGCGCCTGCCTCTGTCGAATTCATCCTCTTCGATGAATGCTTTCTTTACCTCCAGTGACTTCATGATCCACTCCTGTAGCTTCGGTAAATCGGAGCTGAGGAGCTTCGGCAGATCGGATTCGAACTCGGATATGCCGTCCGCTCCGCGCGTGATCGCAATCTTGGCTATCTCTCCGAGCCCGTTCAGGTAATCCTTCCTACTTAAAGTCCGGATGAAATCCGTATCGACGTATATCTTGTCAGGAGGATAGAACGTGCCTAGCAGATTCTTGTTCCCAGCGTGGTTCAGCGATGTCTTGCTGCCGATGCAGCTGTCAGTCTGGGCAAGCAGGGTCGTTGGTACGAACACCCACTTGATGCCCCGGTACAGGACCGATGCCGCGAAACCGGTTACGTCCTGCACTATGCCGCCGCCTATCGAGATGAGCATTGTATTGCGTTTGGATGGCAACTCCATTACCTTTTCAGCCAGCTCCAGCGCCTTCTTCGCGCTCTTGTTCCGCTCGCTGGATCTGAAGACCAACACTCTGGAACTGTCCCCAAGAATGGGCTTAAGGCGCTCCCCATATAGCTCAAGCACATTGGAATCCACCACGACATAACGGTTCTCGAGCGAAGCGAGTTCGCTGATGAAACTGAAGCCATGGGAGAAGGAAACCTCGTAATCCTTGAGCCTCGATTTGATGATCATATTATGGTATATCCTCCGTCAGCCACTATAGCCTGGCCGGTTATGTACGTGTTCTTCTCCGATGCGAGGAAATAGATTATTTCTGCAAGTTCTTCTGGAGACGCCAAGCGTCCGAGTGGGACCAATCGCTCCACATCTTTTATGCCTGCTGGGCCGAGATTCTTCCTCGTCAAATCAGTGTCCACGAAACCAGGGCAGACGGCGTTAACGAGTATATACGGAGCCAGCTCTATCGCCATTGTCCTCGTCATGCCAATCAAGGCGCTCTTGCTCGCCGAGTATGTCATGCGTCCGGATTTCGAAATCACGCCCCAAATCGAGCTGATATTGACTACCTTCCCATACTTCCTTTTCTTCATGCCCGGCGCGAAACCTTGCACGAGGCGGAATGGGGCCTTCAGATTGACCTGTAGGGTCTCTTGGAAATCCGAATCTGTGATGGCTTCGAGCACTCCGAGCTTGTTGATCCCGGCATTGTTCACTATTGTATCGATCCGCGAACCGGAATTAGCTTTGATGAAAGATGAAATTGACTCCTCGCTGGATAGGTCGAGTTCCTCCCTGCCTGGAGCCATTACGGTATATCCTTCCGAGATGAACCTCTCGCTTATAGCTTTCCCTATGCCCCTGGATGCGCCCGTGATAAGGGCTGTCTTCGCTTCCATTATCCCAACCCCTCTTGAATAATCAGCAGGTATTGTCGCTGTTCGTTATCTCTTTCTTGACTCTTTTATCGAGCATCTCGATGCGTTTATCATCCTCGCATGAAATCCGCTTGTAGTAATCACGCTTATTCTCAAGCCAGAGCACTTCGAACTCGACCGCCTTGAGGATGCCTTCGGTTATCTTCTCCTTGCTGTCGTTCATGTTCGTGAAGACGATTTTCCTGGTCTCGTACTTGTCAATGAGTTTTTTTTCAGACAGTCGCTTGATGAAATCCACGGCATCGGTCGATATCCCGCCGCCGAGACCGCAATGAAGTCCTTTCTTTCGGCATTTCGAGAAGATGTCCACGCATACCTCGAAAAGCTTCTGGCTGTTCATATCATTACGGGTGAGGCCCATGGAATCCGTCATATCCACGCGACCGATTGTAACTGATTCGAGCACTTCGGAATCTCTAGCACTCAGGATGCTTTCTACGGTTCTTGTGGGCAGTGGCGGTCTCGATGTTGACGCTTATCTCGATATCCTCCAGGTCATCCTGCGGAATATATCTCTTCACGCTCTTGAAGCATTTCCTTGCTGCGAATTCGGTCTCGATCATGGGGACGTTCATGCCGCTTATTCCCAGGTGCAGGGCATCGAACATGTGGCTTATGTCCTCTGCTCCACCTATCTTTATCAAAAGTCCGACTCCGCAATGGGAAGCAATCTCTTTGAGACGCATGAGCTCTTCTATACGGGAGGCTTCTGCCTCGAATTCAGCCTTGAGAGACACAACGCCGTAAGACGCTTTCAATTCCTCAAGTATCTTGACCATGCACTTCTCAGTTTTGTTCACAACAATGCACCAGAGAGATAAGGCAAAACTAATACCATAAGAAAGGATAAGAGAATCAATATTAAATAATGCCGTCGGATAAAATCTGGGAGACACATGACTGAAAACAGATTGAAAGCGGTTATACTCTGCGGTGGGCAAGGAACCAGGCTACGCGAGGAGACGGAATTCAAGCCGAAGCCGATGGTTCCGGTTGGCGGGATGCCGATACTATGGCATATAATGAAGATCTATTCGCATTATGGGATCAGGGACTTCGTCTTGTGCCTCGGATACCGTGGCGACATGATAAAGCAGTATTTCCTGAACCAAGAGCTGGTGGACAGGGATTTCACCATCAGCCTCAAAGGCGGAAGGAAAATCGTGCATGACGGTGCCGAAAACATCGAGGACTGGAATATCACATTAGCCGACACCGGCACGAACGCCATGACTGGTGCGCGGGTAAAGCGTGTTGAGAGATATGTCGATGGAGATAACTTCCTCCTGACATACGGGGACGGCCTGGCGGATATCGATATTAATGCTGTCGTCACCCATCATCGCATGGTAGGCACGATAGGCACCTTGACAGGTGTGAACCCCCAATCGAGGTTCGGTATGGTGAAAACGGACGATAAAGGCATCGTTACAGAATTCGTCGAGAAGCCGGTCCTGTTCAACGATTATGTGAACGGGGGATTCTATGTCTTCAAGAAGGACATGTTCGACTACCTTCAGGCTGAAGATTCATGCGTGCTTGAGACCAAGCCGCTCTCCACACTCGCTAAGAAGCAGCTCTCAATGTACAAGCACAAAGGATTCTTCCATTGCATGGATACGTACAAGGATTACCTTCATCTCAATAAGATCTGGGACTCTGGGAAAGTCCCGTGGAAGGTCTGGAAATGAATGACGGGAGCCTCGCGGATTTCTATTCCGGTAAAAAGGTGCTGATTAGCGGTCACACCGGCTTCAAAGGGTCTTGGCTCAGCCAGATACTGCTAGGCATGGGAGCAGAGGTCTCAGGCTACTCGCTGAAACCCAACACTAATCCGAACCTGTTCTCCATTCTCGGACTCAAGGATAGGATGGGGAACTATTTCCATGATATCCGGGATTACCGCAAGGTCCTGGCAGCGATGCAGAGCGAGAAACCTGATATAGTCATACATCTGGTCTGAGCCCCTGGTCAGGGAAGCTACGACAATCCGCCGTACACATACGAAACGAATCTGATGGGCACTGTGACATGCTCCAGGCCATCAAGGAAACGATTCCGTCAAGGCGGCCGTGATGATAACGACCGACAAGGTCTATGATAACAAGGAGACGATGCGACCTTACAAAGAGGAAGATGAGCTCGGCGGATACGACCCTTATAGCGCATCCAAGGCATGCTGCGAACTGGCCATCCGACCTACACACGCTCATTCTTCAGCCAGCAAAAGCCCTTGGTCGCTTCCGCCCGCGCGGGGAACGTGATTGGAGGTGGCGACTGGTCCAAGGATAGGCTGGTCCCCGATATGGTGAAATCCATAGTTGAGAAGGACGAGCAGTTGGTTTTGCGGAATCCTGATGCCGTACGGCCATGGCGCATGTCCTGGATCCTTTGAATGGATACCTCATGCTCGGTAAAGGCCTCTATGAAGGGAGGAAGGAGTTCGTAGGCGCATGGAATTTCGCTCCTGAAGAAGAGAATTGCATCAGCGTCGAGAATCTCGCTAAGAAAGCCATCGCGAGGATGGGCAAGGGCAGCTACATGATAGAGAGGGATCCTGCTAAACACGAGATGAAGATGCTGGGCTCGATGCTAGCAAAGCCAAGGCACTGCTAGGTTGGAAACCGAAGTTAGGCATCGACAAGACGCTGGAATGGACTTTTGAATGGTACGGGTCATATTACTCGAAAAAGGATGATGCCGGTAAGCTGGCAACCAGTCAGATAGAAGAGTTCTTCGGTCGATAGGATGGATGAAACGACGCTCCGCAAAGAGATACTGGATAAGGTGAGGCAGCTCGCTTCCTTGCGCAAGCAGCCGGAATTCGCCCCTGGCAAGACCAAGATTGCCTATGCCGGAAGGGTTTACGATCACGAGGAGATGGTTGCTCTCGTAGACAGCTCCCTGGATTTCTGGCTGACTGCGGGAAGATATGCCAATGAATTTGAGGAAAAATTTGCGAAATCGTTCGGTACGAAATACTGCTCTCTGGCCAATTCCGGCTCTTCGGCGAACCTGCTCGCCATATCCGCCCTGACGGGAGACATGCTGGGGAGAGGCACCTTAAGAGCGGGGATAAGGTCATCACATGCGCCACCGGATTCCCGACAACTAGCAACCCCATATTCCAAAATGGATTGGTGCCGATCTTCGTGGATGCCGAACTGGGGACATACAACGCATCTCCTGAAGCGATAATGGAGGCCGCAGAGAAGGAGGGTGTGCGGGCCATAATGCTGGCCCATACCCTCGGAAATCCATTCGACTTGGACACCGTTATGAAGGCCGCGAAAAAGCACGGCCTTTATGTCATAGAGGACTGCTGCGATGCCCTCGGAGCTAAATTCGACGGAAAACAGATCGGGACATTCGGGGATATCGCGACCGCGAGCTTTTTCCCGGCGCACCATTTGACTATGGGAGAAGGGGGGGCGGTCATGACATCAAATCCGATTTACAAAAAACTTATCGAATCTTTCCGCGACTGGGGACGTGATTGTTGGTGCCCGCCAGGCAAAGATAACTCATGCAACAAGAGATTCGGGTGGAAGCTCGGTGGATTGCCGTATGGATATGACCACAAATACACTTACTCGAATATCGGGTACAACCTGAAGGTCACGGATATGCAGGCGGCAATCGGAGTGGCTCAACTGAAAAAATTGCCGGGTTTCATAAAGAAACGGAAGGAGAACTTCGCTTACCTGATGAAATCGATGAAGAAGCACGAGGATTGTTTTATCCTCCCGGAGAAGCATGCGAAAGCCGATCCGAGCCCGTTCGGATTCACGCTGACTGTCCGCGAAGACGCTCCGTTCAAAAAGAATGATATCGTAGCTTATCTTGAATCCAGAGGCATCGCGACAAGGACCGTTTTCGCGGGAAATCTCGTCAGGCAGCCGGCATACATAGGTAAAAGATTCGAGGTCGTTGGCGAACTGAAGAATTCCGATATCGTGATGAACGATACGTTCTGGGTGGGTGTTTACCCGGGCCTTACCAACGAGATGCTCGAATATATGGCAGGAACTTTCGACTCATTCATCAGCGAGAAGGCGAAGCGATGAAAACGCTATCTATCTGCATCCCCACTTACAACAGGGCCCAGGCTCTCGGCAGGGCGTTGGAGCATTTATCAAAGGAAATCAACGGCATCGAAAACGAGGTCGAGATCTGCATCTCGGATAACTGCTCGCCAGATGATACCGGGAAAGTCCTGGAGAGATGGGAGGGCCTTCCGATAGTTCATGGAAGGAACAACGAGAACCTCGGTTATGACAGGAACGTCCTTGCCGCGGCAGCGCTTGCATCGGCCGAGTATTTATGGTTCATGGGAGATGATGACACCCTGACCAAAGGAGCGGTGGCGAAACTGGTCAAAGACCTTGACGCTAACAGAAATCCGGATATGAAAGCTGTCTTCGTCAACGGTATATCTAAGGGAAAATGGATGACCGATTGCAATTTTTCCGGATTCATGGTTTTCGATAAGGGAAAGCTGGGAATCCGGCCTAATATCAGCTTCAACGGATGCATCTGCGTGAGAAGGGATGCCGCCCTGGACGTGATCAAAGGGTTGGAAGTGAAGGGCGGCAAACTTTTCAAAACGAGATATGGCGATTTCACGCTTCATGATTTCGTCCATTCTTTCCTGTTCATGGAGTGCCTTGACGCCGGTAAGAAGATAGGCGTTGCGGCGGATTATGGAGTGGTCGTGGAGGCTTCCGGAGGCAAGATATCCTATCGAAAGAAACTATACCTGGAACTCATCCTGGTCAAGTACGTGCTCGAGATGAAAAGGAGATACCCTTGGTTCAAGGAGGCGGAATTGACAGTGGATTCACCCATAAGAGTTATAGGTCGGACTTTCATCAATAGCGGACTCGCACTGGATGAACCTTCGCTGGAATACTTGTTCCAGGCATATCTCAAAACGATATCGAAGATCATGATGCTGGAGAAACGCGGATTCGAACTGGCGGCCATATCAGTCATGGCATGGAAAAGGAGCATCCCGGTGCTCAAGCAGCTCATGTTGTGGAGTTTCCTCGCCATCAAACTGATATTCAATCTGCCGTTCGAGAAGAAACCCGAAAGCAATCCCGTGCTCCAGATGAATGAGGAGTTCGCCCTCAAATCGATTCCGGAACTTACAGATTAGCTATCTCTTGGATATCACGTGCGGCTGCGGGATAGGGATTATGAAGTGCCCTCCGGCCTTGAGATACGCATCCTGCTGCTTGAGTATCTCGAATTCGAAATTCCACGCCAGCATGAAAGCGTAATCAGGCATCCTGCGGAGCAGCTCCTCAGGTGCTAAGATAGGTATGTGGGTGCCAGGCGTGTAGAGCCCTTGCTTATAGGAGCTGCGATCAACCGTGAACTCGATCAATTTCGAATCGATGCCGCAGTAGCAGAGCAGCGTATTGCCTTTGGCCGGCGCACCGTAGGCGGCAATCGTCTTGCCTTCTTTCTTCAAGCTTTTTAGAAGCGCGACCAGCTCTTCCTTGAGCTTGGCGGCGCGGGTTGCGAATTCCACGTACATGTTGAAATCCATAAGCCCCCGCTGCTTCTCGAACTCCAGGATCTCGTTGAGCGCATAGGACACCTTCCTGGAACCGCCCTTGCGTTGGACGAATACACGGATCGAGCCTCCGTGTATCCCTGTCCTCCTCACATCGAATATCTCCATCTTGTGCATATCGAAGAACTTCACGAGCGGCTTGGCCGCGAAATACGAGAGGTGCTCATGGTATATCGTATCGAACTCGTTGTTCTCCAGCAGACTGACCAGATACGGGAACTCGAAGACGCAGAAACCATCTTCCGAAAGCAGTACCTCCGTGCCGTCCATCACGTCGTGGATGTTATCTATGTGCGCGAAAACGTTGTTACCGATTATAGTGGTTGCCTTACCGTGGGTCCCCACGATTTTCTTCGCTGTGACTGAATTGAAGAACTCGTTCAATGTGGGGTAGCCATCCTTATTGGCTTTTTCCACGACATTCGTGGCTGGGTCCACACCCAAGAACTTGATGCCGTGGCGCGGGAAGTTGCGGATGAGTATCCCGTCATTGCTCCCGATCTCCACTATGAACGCCTCTTTCTTGTCTGGATAAAGCGCTGCGATCTCGTCTGCATAGTCCGAGAAATGCTTCATGAGCGCTGGGGAATTGGACGAATAGTAGAGATAATGGCTGAACATCTTCTCAGGAGGCACTATAGTCCCGAGCTGCACCAACCCGCAATCAGGGCAGAAGTAGACATCCAGCTTTTCCCTGAATTCCGGCTTCCCCAATTCTTCCTTCGATAGGTAGCTGTTTGCTAGGGCCACAACGCCCAGATCGAGGAACTTCTTAGCATTGTTCCCCTTGCATATGCGGCATTTTATCATAGGACCAACCTTGAATAGCAATCGAATAATAACGTATCATCCGAAAAAGTAATAATAACAGGTAGTAGCGTTAAAACGGTCTGCACCCGGTGATTTAATGGGGAATATTTTGGTACTTGGCGGAAGCGGCTTGGTCGGAGGCAAGATAGCTGCCGCCCTTTCAGGAGCGGGGCATCGAGTATCCATCACGTACCTCAACAACAAAAAGGAGGTGCAGGATGGCTATCCGCTCGATGTTTCTGATGGAAAAGAGCTCGAAAGACTGGTTAGGAAGCTGGAACCAGACCTCATAGTCAATGCCGCCGCACTGCCATCCGTGGACCAATGCGACAAGGATGAGAAGAGGGCATTCGCCGTCAATTCAGAACCCCAACGCGTGATAGCCGAACACGCGAAGCCGAAGACCTGCATAGCGTACATATCGACTTCGAATGTTTTCGGCAGCGGAAATAAGCCGTGGGCAGAGGGAGATACGCCTGCGCCGCCGAGCGTCTACGGAAGGACGAAATTGCAGGGAGAAAAATATACGATGATGCACAAACGGCATCTTATCCTCAGATCGGACCAGATTTATGGATGGACCGCCAAGGACCAGAAGAAGACATTCGTAGAACGCTGCCTCGAGAAGATGGAAAGGAACGAACCCGTGGAGGTATGCTCGGATTGGTACAATTGCCCTACTTACGCGGACGACATAGCGATCGCTATCGAGAAGCTTTTCAGGGATGGTGAATCAGGCATTTTCCATGCGGTCGGCCCGACTTACCTGAATAGGGTGGGATGGGCAGGGAAGATAGCGCTGGCATTCGGCCATGACCCGAAGCTCGTTAAGGCCATAGATTCGTCAATCCTCAACCTTCCCGCTAAACGGTCGAACTGCGCGCTAGACAACGGCAAAATCGTCAGGACGACCGGGCACCGGTTCCTTTCCGTGGATGAAGGATTGGCGATCATGAAAGCAGCTAGAAATATTCGGCATCCTTGAAGAGGGGCAGAAGCCCGTCTTTATCATTGACCATGGGTTTCTTGACTTTCCAGTCGATTGAAAGGGTGGGGTCATTCCATCGCACCCCCCGCTCGTCTTTAGGTGAATAATGATTGTCAACGAGATAGTTCATTGCCGCTTCTCTCAACGTTGCGAAGCCATGCGCGAAACCGCGTGGGATGAAAAGGGTCTGCCGAGTTTTCTCGCTGAGCACCACCCCGCTCCATTTGCCGAAGGTCGGGGAATTTCTACGAAGGTCTAGTATGACGTCGTAGACTTCTCCCTTGATGCATTGCACGAGCTTGGCCTGGGAGCTTTCCCCGGCCTGGTAGTGCAGTCCCCTCAAGACCCCCTTCTTTGAAGTCGAGATATACTGCTCACAGATATGGGTGCCGATGCCGTTCTCCTTTAGCAATTCCTCGTTGAAGAGCTTGTAAAAGGCGCCGCGCTCATCGCTGGATTCCATTGGATTGATCATGAGCGCTCCATCCAAAGGAAGCTTTTCCACTCCGAGTTTCCTGGCAATCATCCGATCACGAATGTTTGAATTCGGATGAAATGTTTTAAATGCACAGATACGAAGGCTCTCCTGTCAATATGACTGGAGAAATTGGAATGACCATCAATCTCAAGACCGGAAGCGGCTCTTTTTCAGAATACGCTTCTCTCATCAAGGAGAACAGGAAGGGCGGTGAAGTACTCCTGATCATGCCGTTCTATACTAACTACCCGGCGCTTTTCAAGCATCTGGATTCGCTCACGAAGCAGACGTTCACCGGTTTCGATGTTGTGATAGTCGCGAACGCCGTATCTGACGAGAAGAAGGTTTCCGATTTCATAGCAACTGGTAAATTCCCCTTCGGGATAGTGCTTACGAAAAGGAAGGATGACACGGGTTCTGCAGGCGGATATTTCACTGGGGAAAAATACGCTCTTGAGAAGGGATATCGCGCAGTCATCATAGGAGACGATGATTGCCTGCCGATGGACAATAGGCTCATCGAAAAGATGGTGTCTGAATGGAAAGGAGGAGCTTTGGCAGCAGGACCGGAATGCCGCTTCCTTATGGACGACAAGGTGATCTACACGAACCGGGCGCTTCCATTCTACAACTTGATAGACATTAGCCTGCTGAAGAAAGGCGGACTGCACTACCTTCCGGCTTATATCGGAGCGGATGACATAGATTTCACGCTACGCGTCGCTAAAGGCGTGAAGATATCGCAGATAGATTCCTATGTCACACACCCGGCGAGGCATTCGATCTTCGCGAATTTCGAGAGGAGCCTCCTCTATCGGGTAAACCAGATGCTCTTGACAGTCCCGGAATGCTTCGTGGATTACATGTACGATTTCGCGGTCATCTGTCCGATTTACCTGATATTCGGATCTTCAAGGGCGAAGGCAGGTGCGGTGCACATCCTGAAATCGGTATTGGCCCATAGATACGGGAAGAAAGCTCTGCCGAAGGACGCTGGGTATCAGGAGAACGCTCCGGAATACGATATCATCGTGAGCCCGCTCAAGAAGGGGCAGGGAGGTTACGACTACTCTGCGGTCAGGGGCGGATTCGGCAAACTGCCCGGGTTCTCCGGCATGGTTAGAGGAAAGATAGTGCTGCTCGACATGATCAACAATTATGCCGTCCTCGCATCGATGATGCTGGCGAAAGAGACTTGGATAGAGTCTGCGAAGGGGACTTATCTCATAGCTCGGAACTCAGGTATCGTGCAGGATCTCGCTAAGATCTGCCTTTTTGTGCTGGTACTGCCGTTTTTCCTTATAGGCGGTATTTTGACTTACCTGCTGAATTGCCTTAGGAAGCCAGATACACGTGGATACGGGTTGTCCGGAGTGGTATGATGATGGAATGGATCAAATGCGTGAGAAGGATCGTGATGAAGAACGTCCATGAAGCCAGGCTTCTCAAAAACAAGAATGTCAGGGTGGGGAAGCATACGTATGGACTTTTTGATTCGACGGTACCGTACACCCAGCAGAAAGTTGAAATCGGTAGTTACTGCAGTTTCGCGGATGGTGCGAGGATCCTATCGTGGGGGGAGCACAGGCTGGACTTACCATCCACTTACCCGATAAAGACCAAGATGACCCAGAACAGCAATGTCGATGGTTTCTCGAAAGGACCGGTAATCATAGGCAACGACGTCTGGATCGGAACCAACGCCATCATACTTAGCAACGTGAAGATTGGGGATGGAGCAGTTATCGCAGCGGGTGCGGTGGTGGCGCAGGATGTACCAGCATACGCAATAGTCGGTGGAGTCCCTGCCAAAGTGATAAAGTACAGGTTCTCAAAGGACATCATCGAGAAGATGGAAAGCATTCGATGGTGGGAATGGCCGGATGAAGAAGTGAAAAATAACGTCGACATCTTTTATGGGAGCATAGAGGATTTCGTTGAAAAAGCAGGAAAGATATCTAAGAAAAACGGGATTTCATGATTTCAGCCATGCCATATATCTCCGAACCCCGTCCTCGAAACCGACTTTGGGCTTCCAACCCAGTCTTTCCAACCTCTTAGTATCAAGCAGCATCACCTTCATGTCACCCACCCAGCCGCGCGGGGTGCCGGTGTAGACGATTTTGGGTTTCACATCTAAGGCCCTGAACATAGCCTGCGCAATCTCGTTCACTGTGTGCTTCTCCTGGCTTCCGACATTGAAGACATCGTAGGATTTCCCCTGCTTCTCCCATGCGGTGAGCACCCCATCCACGCAGTCGGAGACATGGAGGTAGGATTTGTCCTGCTTTCCGTCACCCAGGATCTCCATCTCTTTCGGGTTTTTCTTCAACTTATTATAGAAGTCGAACATCACTCCATGTGTGCTGCGTTCCCCTACGATGTTAGCGAAACGCAAAACTGTCGCCTTGATGCCGTATGTCGCTGAATACGAAGAGAGGTAACCTTCGCACGCCAGTTTGCTAGCGCCATAGTTGCTTATCGGAGCGCAGGAATGCGTTTCTGGGGTCGGGATGACGTCCGTTTCTCCATAGACGGTCGAAGTGGACGGGAAAATCACGTGTTTGACATCGGCTTTGCGGCACGCCTCCAGGACGTTTAGCGTCCCGAAAACGTTGATGTCGAAACTGGTTGTGGGATTTGTCGCGCTTTCCCGCACATCAGGATCCGCTGCGAAATGAAAAACAGTGTCCGCACCTGAAAATTCGCTGGAAAGGTCTGCGCGTATATCTTTCTTGGAGAAAGACGCTTTTTTATTTACGTAATCGGTCTTACCGGCAGAAAGATCGTCCAGGATCGATACTTCATGCCCTGCGGAGACAAGTGAATCGGCCAGATGGGAGCCTATGAATCCTGCCCCGCCCGTAACTATGACGCGCATGGATAGATATCTGAACTTGCGCTTATAACATTAGTGCTCCATTTTCAGCAGCTTGTCCAGCGTGCCTTCCATGCTGTGCTTGTGCAGATATTGCACTATCACCGGGAGAGAGAACACATCCACTATTATCATGGTGAGTCGGGTCAGGAAACCGAATGTGACGCTCGCCTCGAACGGGACGCCGAATGGCAGGAGGATTATGGCGAACGCCACTTCGCTAGCCCCTGCGCCCGCTATGGTCGGACCCGGGATGAATTGTATTATCGTTATCGCACCCTGGAAGACCATCATGAAGAGCAGGTCGTACAATGGGTTGCCGGTTATCGTTATCCCTATGGCTTTAGCGAGGAGGAGCCATTCGAGCCCTTTGGCCATCCATGTGAAGGCGGTTATGGCTATGATCTTCCATTTGACCGAGAACACGCTCGAGGAGTGCTCATGCATGCCTCTGAGGAAGGAGAATACCTTCGGCACGAACGGGAATCTCTCGAACGGGGATAGTATCCTGACCATAGGGGGCCAGAACACGAGCAGGCCTGCCAAGACGATGCCGAAGAACGCGGCGAGGATTATCACGATGTTTATGAGGATATTGTTCGCTCCGATCTTAGACACTATAATGGCGGTCAGGATGGCCGCGGAAGCGACTTTTATCAGGAAATCGAACAATTGGGGCCCGAATATGGCTGCCATCGTCTTTTCCAGAGGAACTTTGTTCCTTGAGGAGATGGAGAACGCTGTGAAGAAATAACCTATGCGCGCTGGTGTGAAATCGGATGCGAGGAGGCCTGCGAGATTAGGCGGGATCAGCTGGTTAAGAGGGATGCTCTCCTTCATTGCCCCGAGGACGACCTTTATCCTGTATGCCATGACTGTGCTCATGCATATGTAGGTGGCTAGGGCAAGAACGAAGAGAACGGGATTGGCGGTGAGAAGGACCGATATTATTTTGCCGAACCCCACGAGGTAGAAGATGGCCGCGAACAGGGCTAGCGAGATGACGATGTTGAGGATAATCTGGTGTGTCTTGTCCAAAGTAGCACCGCTATGAGTAGGGATGGAACGGTTTAAAACCATCCAGACTGAAACTCTTGATGATGAGAGTCTGCGTCCTTCTTCCAACCCTCAATGAGGCGGAATCAATTGCAGAGATGATAGAGAGGGTCAGGAAAGTCGATCCTTCGTATGTCATTTACGTGGTGGACAGCGGCAGCACGGACGGCACGGCCGAGCAGGCGAGGGCCCACAACGCGAAGCTCATAACATTAGATGTGCGGGGGAAGGGCCTTGCGATAAAGAAGGCGTTCGCGGAGATAGACGAGGATGTCGCCATCCTTCTAGATTCGGACACCAGCTATCTACCAGAAGAGATCCCTAAGCTCATCAAGGCGCTGGATGATTGCGATGTCGTGGTAGGCAGCAGGTTCAAGGGGAAGATAGAGGACGGCGCGATGAAAGGCGTCAATCGGCTCGGGAATATGGCGCTCACCGCCATGGGCAACGTGCTCTACTGGAAGGGTGCGAGCGACATCTGCTCGGGTTTCTGGGCTTTCAGGAAGGAGGCGTATAAGAAGATGGACATCGACGCACCGCACTTCTCGCTCGAAGCCAATTTCTACGTTGAATGCGTCAAGAAAAAACTCAGGCTCCACGAAGTCCCGATAACATACGGTATCCGCAAGGGAGAGACGAAGCTCACGATAGCGCACGGGTTCGATATCGGGCTTTATCTCCTACGGAAACGGCTCTAGCTTTTCGTCTTGAGGACCAGCATGCCTGAGTTCGAGAACGCATTGTCGAACATCCCGGAGGAGAGGTAAGCATTCGCCAGGGCATTGGTGCCGTTGATCCCAAGAGACGCGATGCATCCGCCATCTATCACCATGTATTGATAGCCGCGCGAGACCATGAAGTCATGCACCACATTGACGCTATCGTTCATGGCAGTCCGCTTGAATATCTCGTATTCTGGGACATAGGGCTCGCTCATCAAGTCGAAACCGATCACCTTGCTGTCTGCCGAGCATAGCGGGAACACCTTCGTTCCTGCCGGGACGGAAGCTTTGAATGAAAGGTAACCTGAGAGTTCGTCCTGTGAATAGAATCCGACGCCTGGCGGCCATTGCGATGTCTGGACAGCGAGTTTACCTGCCGCGGAAGTGATGAACACGATGATCACCATGGCCACCAGAAGCGCTGTCTTGTGCTTCTCCACCTTCCGCTCGATCCAGAAATAGGCATATGCGCCGAGCATCGCGACAGGTATGGCCAGGAAAACCCAGAAACGGTGGGGGAACAGCTTTATCGGAATGATGGTCGCGTTCGCTTCAACCCCCAGTATCCCGATGATGAGCAGTATGGAAGCGAATAACAGCCATGGTTCTTTGGAACCCTTGCGGAGTTCATCGAGCGCGAGCGCGAATCCCAATACTGCTAATAGCGATAATACCAGACCTATCCCGATCTGCTGGTCTATATCCCCCTGGGACTGGACGAAGACGACATCCTGCAGGGAGTATACCACGCCACCCGAGGTATCTCCCGTGTCCCCTGGGGTGAACAAGCCTGTGAACAGCCCGATGCCTTCCGCTGTGTATTTAGGGCCATATTTCATGAGAACCGGGACGTAGTACATCGCAGTAATCATCATCGCTATTACTCCGGCCAGAATAAGCGGTTTCATGGATAGCAGGCGTTCTTTAGCCGAACCCGGAGCATAGACCAGTTTTGCGGCTATATACGCCAGTATGAAAAGGATGAATGTCGCGGCAACGGATGGCTGGGTTATAGGGATGGCGCCTATAGCGATTCCCGCTGCCAGGATCCAACGGTTATCTTTGAACTCGAACAGCTTCTCCATACTATAGAGCGCCACGAACAGGAAGAACATCGCCAGCGTCTGCGCCCATATGAAATGACCCATGAAAGCCGGGAGGCAGAGCAGGAAGAATGTCGCTAACAACGCCAGACGACGGTCCCGGGTGAGCGCTTCCACTGCGAAGAATGCCATGAGCAGGGTGAAACCTATCAAGAGAACGTTGAAGAATTTGAGAGTTTCGTTGACCGTCTGGGTCATCTGGTCGATCATTCCCATGAGAATATCGTATGATGGCGGATAAGGCTCCATGTACGTGCGCGTGAGGTTCTGCCCGTCGAAATACCTGGAATAGCTCCCGGTCTGAGCTATCCAGACAGTACCCATGGCGTGCACCCAAGGGTCGTCATCTTCCAGCCATTGGTAGGATGTCGCTCCGACATAATAGACGTAGATGTTGATCGCGACCATTATGAGAACGATTGTCAGCATCTTGTCTGGCATCTTGGGCATGGTGAGATCCAGCTCTTTTTTGTAGATGGACCATGCGAGCAGTATCAGCGCCAAAGCCAAGAACAGAATCCAGTTCAGGGGGATGTGTAGCAGATTGAAAGCGATTGAGATGACCGCGAAGACCGCGAGACCGAAGCCGAACGTCATCAGGTTCCTTTGTTTAGTCAGCGCGAATCCGAAAGAGAAGGATACTACTGCAAGCCATATTATAGCAAGCAAGAATTCGAACAGCATCTCATCGACCTTTCATCATGATGAGATAGGCTAGAAATAAAAACCATGCCATCCGAGAGGCACGCGTTGGAATATTTGCGGTTTTAACCGCCCGGCCCCAACCTTATAAATTTATAATGGGGAAAAAAGGTGATGGACGCTATAACAGCAGCAGCCGTCGCGGTGAACAATCCGCTGCTGCACAGCATAGACCTGCTCGTAGACAATGTATGGGTATACGCAGCGGTCGTGCTCGTTCTGCTTTTTATCGGAGAACGCCGCAGCTCCAAGAGAATAAAGGTCCTGTTTTCTCTCACGCTCGTAGTGCTTGCCGTGACGGCCATTAAGCCGTTGTTTGCAGTCGACAGGCCGTGCTTCGGCCAATCAGCGTGCCCTTCGGACTATTCCTTCCCGAGCCTGCATGTCGCTGTGGCGTTCGCCTTGGCTATCGCATTCCTGGATAAGAGGGCATTCCCGTTCTACGTGGCATTCGCGCTCTTCGTGGCGTTCACCAGGATGAATCTCGATGTCCATACGTTCCGGGATATCGCCGGCGGCCTGGTGATAGCTTTGTTGGCGTACTACGCCACGGACTTGGTATGGGACAGATTGGACAGAGGGGATGCGCATGGATAAGGAGACCGGAAGGCAGCTATTCCATCTAATCGTGGGGCTAGCAGCACTGGGCATGCTGCTTTACTTCGGAAGGGGCTTCACCACAGCTGCCGTGTTCTGCGTGCTCATCGTCGGCATGCTACTCATGAATCTCCGAATCCGCGGTCTCGATATCCCGCTCGTGACCTGGTTCGAGAAGAATTTCGAGAGAAATGATGTCAGGCTGCCAGGCTGGGGTTCGGCCTGCTATGCTGCAGGAAACCTCATGCTGCTGACTTTCCTGACCGATACGCATGCGATAGCTGCATGCATGATAGTGCTGGCCTTAGGAGACAGCATATCTACCATGATCGGAAGGCACGGAAAAGTGAAAATACCGTATAATAAATCGAAGACGCTGGAGGGTTCGCTCGCATTCTTCATAGCTTCGCTCTCAGCGTACCTGTTCATCGGGCCTCCCGCCATATTGCTGGCTGCGGTCGCTGCCGCAGTTGAAAGCATCCCAGGTCTTGAGGATAACCTTACCATCCCGATGGCATGCACGGCGCTCTTGCTAATTCTATGAGGTGCATTATGGATATCCTTTTCACTGACAAAAATCCTGCGAGCAGACTGATAGCGCAGATGCTCATAGAACGGCATGGGTTCAAGACAGATGGGGCGGGTTGGCAGAAGGACGGCGTCTCATTGATCGATACGAAAGCTCCTACCGTGCTGGAAATCCCGACTGATTTCGATACCGATGCGCTCATCGTGTTGAGCACGCACAGGAGCAAGGTTCCTGGGAAGATGCTCACGGCCCATATACCTGGAAATTGGGGGGCTGCCGAGATGGGCGGGGAGCCGAAAACACTGAATACCGCTCCTGCGGCATTGCTGAAGATGATCCTACAGGAGCTCAAGAAAGAGGGAGATAGGATAAACTGGCCGGTTTCGCTGGAAGCTGACCACCACGGACCGCTCTCGAAAAAACCCATAGTTTTCGTCGAGATTGGGAATGGGGAAGAACAATGGGAAGACAAAGAAGCGGCTGGCGCGGTGGCGAATGCGATCATGGCTGCCATTTCAAGGTCAGGGAATGAGAAAAAACCGGTAGTCGCCTTCGGAATCGGAGGAGGGCATTACCCGAAGACGTTCACTAAGCTGGTGCTTGAGACCGATGTAGCGGTGGGGCACATACTGCCAAAATATTCGATCGAGGCCTTGGATGAAAACCTGTTCAGGCAAGCGATAGAGAAGAACGTGGAGCGGGTGGAAAAAATCCTTATAGCCAAGGATGAGACCAACCTTGCGCAGAAAGATAAGATAAAAAAACTGGCCGGGAGCTTCGGGATACCTTGCGAAATAGTCTGAGCGAACAAAAAAATAAACGCCCAACAACAATTTAAATCGTTTCTAATACCATAAAAACATGGTTGATACTCCTTCAATCTATAAAGAGACGATAGCGGGCGACACCGCTGTTGGCGCGATAATGCTCGGCAAGCTGGTGTTCCAGCCGATACTGCAGGATAAAGACGGAAGAAAGCGCATACATCCTGAAGGCGATATCGCTGTTCTGCTCAAGGAGACGCTCGGGAACGAGATCCTAGGCAGGGTGCTGATAAGGTCTGAGAATCTGGAAAAGGAGATTTCTGGTGCAAAAAGAGACGAGAACGCAATAATCAGATATGGCAGATATTACGAATTTGACGATAAAAGAACCATAGTCTACAGCATAAGGACGTCATTTCACATCACGCTCGAGAACAGGGGCCTGGTGCTGAGCTTCGAGTCTCCGGCCAACTCCAGGAGAAGCAAACCTGATGAGATCGAAGCCAGGAAAGTCATCACCATAAGGGGCCCGGAAGAGATCGTCCATAGGATTACAAATCATCAGATGTTCGCCAGCCTCTGCATTCTTCTCAAGATGCGTGATACCTCCGCAATCAAGGTCTATGAGGACAAGCCTGCCACCCCGGAATTCTCCATATCGCTCTCGAGACCGGTCTTCCAGCCCACAGACCAATCCGGAGGCGTATACAGCTTCGGCAAACGCTCATCCGAAGGAGATGTGTCGATACTGCTGGGAAGGATATTCGGCAGGGAAACGATAACCAAAGAATTCTCATGGAAACGCGCTTTCAGGAACCGGGGGGGCGATAGCGGCAATAATCCGCTGCTCATCTGGGCAAGCGATTGGAACACGAGATTCGATGTGCCTGTTGAATTGGGCGACAAAAAATTCACGATCAGTTTCGAAGAGCCTCAGAGGAGAGACGAAAGATACACACCGCCTGAGGCAGAACTCACCGCGAGACGGACGATCACGGTCAAGGGGGAAGAGGAACTCGTCGCTAAAGTCAGGGGCCACCCGGATTTGGCGAAAATCCTCTCTGGGCTGGACCAGCGGGATATCGAAGCTATCAAAAAAAGATTCGCCGATGAGGAACGCGCGGAGAAAAATCCGCAGCACGCTCGTGTGGCAATGAGGGTGTTCTCCCAAGAGGAGAGATACGGCAATGGTGTGAACCACGATCAGGGGTTCATGCAGCCTACAGCTCTTAGGACAAATGTGGCTGATGGAGTGAGAGGCTTACGTATGGCATCCAAGCCAAAAGGCTGGCAGCGGAGATAAATTCAAATCCCTGAGATGGTTCCGTAGGAGTTCTCTGGAAGCTCGGTGACGAATCTCGAGAGCTGCAGCACATCGGTGGAATAGAACCTGCCCGAAGCCATTGAGTAGCTAAGGTACAACTTTGCTTTGGCCCGTGAGACGGCTACGTAGAACAGCCTGCGTTCCTCTTCTACATCGGAGGAGCGGGTATGCGGGAGCATGCCTTCCGCGAGCCCCATCACGAACACGGTGTCCCATTCAAGGCCTTTGGCCTGATGTATCGTGGACAATATCAGGTCTGTCTTTTTCTCGCTGCGGCGCACGTCGTCAGGAGATAGCACGAAGGAATCCAGGAAAGAGCTGACGTCAGGGGCCTTGGCCGCGGCGCCTATCAACGCATCGATGTCCAGCTTCCGCTCCGCTGCGTCATCGAATGTAGTCTCCATGTACTTGCGGTAGAAGGAGGTGTAGAATTTGTCCAGTATCGCTGCCGCATTGCCTTCGGCCGAAAGGATCTCGCGCAAGAACGAGGATGAGTTGGAATTCTTGGATTCGACCTTTCC
>CAWDQD010000021.1:0-24667 GCA_963804385.1 uncultured Microcaldota archaeon | reverse complement strand
CATTCACTCTCCTCCCATCTGTCAACCCTCCCTACACTTTCCCTTCGCTCACCCATTCACTCTCCTCCCATCTGTCAACCCTCCCTACATTTTTACCTTCGCTCACCCATTCACTCTCCTCCCATCTGTCAACCCTCCCTACACTTTTCCCTTCGCTCACCCATTCACTCTCCTCCCATCTGTAACCCTCCCTACACTTTTCCCTTCGCTCACCCATGAGCGAAGGTAAAAATGTAGGGAGGGTTGACAAGATGGGAGGAGAGCGAATGGTAAGCGAAGTGAAAAGTGTAGGGAAAAGTATAGTGGGAGGGAGGGAGGGTTGACAGATGGAGGAGAGTGAATGGGTGAGCGAAGGGAGGAGGCTGACAGTGGGAGGAGAGTGAATGGGTGAGCGAAGGGAAAAGTGTAGGGAGGGTTGACAGATGGGAGGAGAGTCCGAATGGGTGAGCGAAAGAGAAGGTTAGGGAGGGTTGACAGATGCGAGGAGAGTGAATGTGTGAGTGAAGGGAAAAGTGTAGGGAGGGTTGACAGATGGGAGAAGAGTGAATGGGTGAGCGAAGGGAAAAGTGTAGGGGTGGTTGACAGATGGGAGGAGAGTGAATGGGTGAGCGAAGGGAAAGGTGTAGGGATGGTTGACAGATGGGAGGAGAGTGAATGGGTGAGTGAAGGGAAAGGGTTGACAGATGGGAGGAGAGTGAATGTGTGAGCGAAGGGAAAAGCGTAGGGATGGTTGACAGATGGGGGAAGAGTGAATGGGTGAGCGAAGGGGAAAGTGTAGGAGGAGGGTTGACAAGATGGGAGGAGAGTGAATGGGTGAGCGAAGGGAAAAGTGTAGGGAGGGTTGACAGATGGGAGGAGAGTGAATGGGTGAGCGAAGGGAAAAGCGTAGGGAGGGTTGACAGATGGGAGGAGAGTGAATGGGTGAGCGAAGGGAAAAGTGTAGGGAGGGTTGTCAGATAAAAAAATGCTGGTTGACAGATAGGAGGAGAGTGCATGGGTGAGCGAAGGAAAAAGTGTAGGGAGGGTTGACGGATGGAGGAGAGTGAATGGGTGAGCGAAGGGAAAAGTGTAGGGAGGGTTGACAGATGGGAGAGTGAATGGGTGAGCGAAGGGAAAAGTGTAGGGAGGGTTGACAGATGGGAGGAGAGTGAATGGGTGAGCGAAGGGAAAAGTGTAGGGAGGGTTGACAGATGGGAGGAGAGTGAATGGGTGAGCGAAGGGAAAAGTGTAGGGAGGGTTGACAGATGGGAGGAGAGAAGGGCAAAGTGTAGGGAGCGGGAGGAGAGTGAATGGGTGAGCGAAGGGAAAAGTGTAGGGAGGGTTGACAGATGGGAGGAGAGTGAATGGGTGAGCGAAGGGAAAAGTGTAGGGAGGGTTGACAGATGGGAGGAGAGTGAATGGGTGAGCGAAGGGAAAAGTGTAGGGAGGGTTGACAGATGGGAGGAGAGTGAATGGGTGAGCGAAGGGAAAAGTGTAGGGAGGGTTGACAGATGGGAGGAGAGTGAATGGGTGAGCGAAGGGAAAAGTGTAGGGAGGGTTGACAGATGGGAGGAGAGTGAATGGGTGAGCGAAGGGAAAAGTGTAGGGAGGGTTGACAGATGGGAGGAGAGTGAATGGGTGAGCGAAGGGAAAAGTGTAGGGAGGGTTGACAGATGGGAGGAGAGTGAATGGGTGAGCGAAGGGAAAAGTGTAGGGAGGGTTGACAGATGGGAGGAGAGTGAATGGGTGAGCGAAGGGAAAAGTGTAGGGAGGGTTGACAGATGGGAGGAGAGTGAATGGGTGAGCGAAAGGAAAAGTGTAGGGAGGGTTGACAGATGGGAGGAGAGTGAATGGGTGAGCGAAGGGAAAAGTGTAGGGAGGGTTGACAGATGGGAGGAGAGTGAATGGGTGAGCGAAGGGAAAAGTGTAGGGAGGGTTGACAGATGGGAGGAGAGTGAATGGGTGAGCGAAGGGAAAAGTGTAGGGAGGGTTGACAGATGGGAGGAGAGTGAATGGGTGAGCGAAGGGAAAAGTGTAGGGAGGGTTGACAGATGGGAGGAGAGTGAATGGGTGAGCGAAGGGAAAAGTGTAGGGAGGGTTGACAGATGGGAGGAGAGTGAATGGGTGAGCGAAGGGAAAAGTGTAGGGAGGGTTGACAGATGGGAGGAGAGTGAATGGGTGAGCGAAGGGAAAAGTGTAGGGAGGGTTGACAGAGGAGGAGAGAGAATGGGTGAGCGAAGGGAAAAGTGTAGGGAGGGTTGACAGATGGGAGGAGAGTGAATGGGTGAGCGAAGGGAAAAGTGTAGGGAGGGTTGACAGATGGGAGGAGAGTGAATGGGTGAGCGAAGGGAAAAGTGTAGGGAGGGTTGACAGATGGGAGGAGAGTGAATGGGTGAGCGAAGGGAAAAGTGTAGGGAGGGTTGACAGATGGGAGGAGAGTGAATGGGTGAGCGAAGGGAAAAGTGTAGGGAGGGTTGACAGATGGGAGGAGAGTGAATGGGTGAGCGAAGGGAAAAGTGTAGGGAGGGTTGACAGATGGGAGGAGAGTGAATGGGTGAGCGAAGGGAAAAGTGTAGGGAGGGTTGACAGATGGGAGGAGAGTGAATGGGTGAGCGAAGGGAAAAGTGTAGGGAGGGTTGACAGATGGGAGGAGAGTGAATGGGTGAGCGAAGGGAAAAGTGTAGGGAGGGTTGACAGATGGGAGGAGAGTGAATGGGTGAGCGAAGGGAAAAGTGTAGGGAGGGTTGACAGATGGGAGGAGAGTGAATGGGTGAGCGAAGGGAAAAGTGTAGGGAGGGTTGACAGATGGGAGGAGAGTGAATGGGTGAGCGAAGGGAAAAGTGTAGGGAGGGTTGACAGATGGGAGGAGAGTGAATGGGTGAGCGAAGGGAAAAGTGTAGGGAGGGTTGACAGATGGGAGGAGAGTGAATGGGTGAGCGAAGGGAAAAGTGTAGGGAGGGTTGACAGATGGGAGGAGAGTGAATGGGTGAGCGAAGGGAAAAGTGTAGGGAGGGTTGACATGGAGCTGATGCTTGCGGACTTGAACCAGGATGGCGCGCGCACGCAGGAGCACGAACGCAGCATCGCACGCATGCGCATGCGTGTTGAGCGGCTAGTCGGCATAGCCGAAGCTTCGATCATCGGGCTGCCGCCCACGGCATCGTCGGAGGACGGAACAGATGCGAAAAGGGCGGCCCGCAGGAACGTGCTGGAGCTGAAAAGAGTTATGAACGCAGTCTACGTGCTGCGGAGCCTCGGGCAGGACGTTGCGCTCGTGGCGCGCTCGCTAGCGCTCATCGCGTCGCCCTGGGGAAGGGACAACCCCAAATCGGAGACCGGCGATCTCGGGACCCTCGCGGCGGGTGCGATGCTGAGCGGGCTAGGCTTGCGATATGTATGCCATTCAAAGTCGTACACAAATATATTCCTGGAGAACAGGTGCGATGCAGCTGGGGCCCCGGCGACTAACCCATCGATTTTACGGCCATGACGCTGCCCGCGATGCATAGACACTTCTGTAAAATTAGCTTTTTTCATCGCAGCCGAGCGTTCTCAGCAGGTTTCCTGGATATATGGATGCTCAGGGAAGGCGGCTCTGACTGCGAGCTCGTGAAAAAAGCGCTCAGCGCCATATACACATGAGGAAAGGGCGAAAATCGGGGCAGCGGCCATGCTGCGGAGCATGGGCGCATGATTTTTATTTAACCAGTCCCGTAGTCCGCTCATAGGGGCTTCGGATCAACCGGATATAAGTTATAAGACTTCGGCTTTTCCGGATAGCCTTTGCTCGAGCGAAGCTTTGGCTTTCATCAATGATTTAAGCTCATCGCTTGCCCCTGATTCCATAGTACTGACCAGTCTGCGAGTGCACGAGTAGATATCGTTCAATGCCAAGAGCGCGGAAACCAGTACAATGGTTCCGATAAATGCGATGGTCTCTTCAACGCTTCTGGCAGCAGGATCCAGCATGTTCGTCATGTATCGGGCAGGGGCTACGAGAATAAGGCCGCTGAGCATGCGGAGGGGTGCGAGCCTGAGTTCTGCAAGCGCCGCTTCCTTCCACAGTCCGGTTAGGGAAGGCGGATTGAAGAAATCAGAGCGATCATGTGCTTTCATTTTCTCAATCCTGCTGAGCGACCTCCCGAGATTGAGCATCCTCCTCTGGATTTCGTCCAGTTCAACCCTCATGCGCTGGGTTTCCGGATCCATGAGCGGCTTGTCATCAAGGGGCGGGCTGGACTTGAACTCGAACCTATCCGGCTTCCGGCCTCGCTTGGGTGGTATTGCCTCTATGCGCATGGAAATATGCTGTATGAAAATGTTTAAAAATGTGGATATAATGAGTTTTCGAGAATATTTTTAAACAACGCAAGCGAAGGAACGGCATGGTTGATTTTGACGCGTGTTGCTCGAGCATCATATTCATCGGGGTTCCGGTCGCTGTCATACTCTTCATGTTCGTCCGGGTCATATACGATTACCAGAAAGGCATCGTCCTGACGCTGGGGAAATTCTCCGGCTTGCGGGGGAGCGGGCTCCAGATCATCATACCGTTCATCCAGGAGATGAGGGTCGCGGACCTCCGCATACAGACAATAGACATCCCCAAGCAGGAGGTGCTCTCCAAGGACAACGTCAGCGCGCTCATCAACGCGGTCGTTTATTACAAGATAGTCAATCCGGAAACCGCGCTTTTCAGCGTCCAGGATTATGCCATGGCGGTATACCAGCACAGCCAGACGGCGATAAGGGACGTGGTCGGCAGCAGGACATTGGATCAGCTCCTGACAGACAGGAAATCCATAGCAGACTCGATTTCCGCTGCGGTGGACGAGGACGCCAAAGGCTGGGGCCTGGACATAACAGGGGTGAAGATACAGGATATCGTGTTGCCCGATTCCATGAAGCAGGCGATGGCGAGGCAGGCGCAGGCCGAGAGGGAGAAACGCGCGTCGATCATAGTGTCCGAGGGTGAGAGCGTGGCCGCGGACAGGCTCTCGCAGGCAGCGAAGATACTTAGCGAATCGCCAGGGGCGTTGCATCTGCGCACATTGCAGATGATAACCAGCGTCTCGGCCGACAAGACGAACGTCCTGAACTTCGTGCTTCCGATAGAAGGCGTGCAGGTTTCCGACGAAGCCAAAGCCGTAAAGACGGCGCAGGCCGCGGAGAAGACGAAGAAGAGCAAGGAGATGTGAGCATATGGTATTCACGATCATCAACCAATACGAAAGAGGGGTCAGGTTCGTCTGGGGCAGGTACGACGCGGTCGTCGGCCCGGGATTCACCTGGAACATACCGTTCTATCATAGCATCCGCATGCTGGACATGCGCGTGAAGACCATACCGATACAGCCTCAGGATGCCATGACCAAGGATAACGTGCCGGTGAAGATCGCCGCGGTCGTCTATTACAAGATCGTGGACCCGCTCAAGGTGGTGATGTCCATCACTGATTACAATTTCGCGATCACCCAATACGCCCAGACGGCGGTCCGGGACGTCATAGGCAACAACGAGCTCGATTTCGTCCTCGCGGACCGGGACAAGATAGCCCTCGAGATAGAGAAGCTCGTGGACGAGGAGACCAAAGACTGGGGCGTGGACGTATCCGCGATCAAGCTCCAGGATATCGAGCTCCCTGACGACATGAAACGAGCGATGGCGAGGCAGGCCGAAGCGGAGAGGGAGAAACGCGCCACCATAATACTCAGCGAGGGCGAATACCAGTCGGCCAACAACTACGCCGATGCCGCCAGGAAGCTCTCGTCCATACATGGCGCGCTCCACCTGAGGACGTTGCAGACTTTGGCCACGAACGTATCGGCCGACGATTCTCCGACGCACTTATGGCTCCTGCCCACCCAGATAATGAAATTCTTCGAAAGCCAGAGCCGGAAGCCGTGAGGGAAACATTTTAAAGTCACGCTATATATCAAGAGATAATCGGTGAATTCTTTATGAACATAAGCGAGCTCAAGCCAGGAACTGGCAGCGTTAATATCGAGGCGGAAGTCACATCCATCGAAGCCACGCGGGAGATAAACAAGATGGGCAGGAAGCTGCGCGTCGCTAACGCGATGATAAAGGATGACAGCGGCACGATAACGCTCGTCCTCTGGAACCAGCAGATAGACACTGTCAAGGTCGGCGACAAGATAAAGATCGAGAACGGCTACGTCAACGAATGGCAGGGCGCGCCGCAGCTCACGCTCGGCAAGTTCGGAAAGCTGACTACTTTGTGATTCTCTTTTTCATTTTCAATATCTCCTACCGTGAGGTCTGCGAAAAAGATTGAAAAATAAAGAATCATCTGATATACGATACGTTCTTGCTGGTATCGAACTGGGCCTCCATGGACTTCTGGACCTCTTCCTGCACTTTCTTGAGGACCTTCTGGCTCTCCTCGGCCTGGGCGTTGAGGCGCTTCAGATCGACCTTTATGCCGATATACTTGGAGATCAGGATCGCGATCTGGCGCGCTGATGCCGTATCCACGTAGCTGCCGTGCGTCTCGCCCATTAGGCAGGCGCCGTCTATGCCGCGAAGCTTGCCGAGCGCAGGAAGGAGCCCTGCGGCTCCAACTATGGACCCTTTGGCCTCTCCGAACACCACGCCTTCCTTCTTGAAGCTCTCGCGCAGCTCGTCCGATGTGGTCACTCCGAAGACGCGGCGAGTCTCGGATATCTTGCCTGTGCTGTAGCCGCCCACTGTCAGTATCTCCTTGACTCCCATCTTCTGGCAGTAATCCAGGACGGCCCCCGCGACCTCGTACTGGCCAACGGAACTCATGGCCTGGACGTCTCCGAGCAGCAGGAGCACGTCGCGGTTCTTGGCCTTGAAATGGTAGATGCTGTTCTTGATCATGCGCATGCCGCCTTTCTTGGTCATGAACACCTGGTGCGGGAAATGCGGCGAGAATATGTTCGCGACCTTCTCGGCTTTCAGCTCCGTGACGAGGTAGCGGCCCACGACCTGGCCTATGAGGCCGATGCCCGGGAGACCGGTTAGCAGCACCCCATTATGGAACTTCTTCAATGTTTTTTTCTCAAAGATGAGCGTATCCTTCATGAGACCACATCCGCGGGGTAATTCGCCCTGCGCCGATAATCGCCGTATGGATCGTTCGGATTGAACCTGGGAGGATGGGCCGAGATCGTCTGCTTGCCGCAATGGGCCTGCGACAACGTGTACGCCATGCAGACAACGCACCTGAGCATCTTCTTCAAGGTGTCATTCCTCGCGCTCGAACTTGAAATCGCAGTTGTTCTTCTGGGCGTAGGTTTTTATATGTTCCAAGATGCTGAGGAGCTTCTTCTCCCCGCTCTTGTAATCAGGAGCGTTGAGCGAGACCTTGTATTTGGGAGCACCCAGGTAATGGACTTCTATATCCTCTTCCACTTCCAGCGCTTCCTTTATGGTCGCCACAGCATCGGAGTTGTAGCATGTGAAGGTCACTATGGCGCCGATCGTCACGACCGGCTTCTTGATGTTCTTCTGGGCGACTTCGAGTATCTTGGCCTTGAGAGGCTTCGGGAGATCGACCTTCTTGATCGCGTCCTCCCCCTTGATGCTGGCTTCCCTGAAGCAGGTGTAGACATCCTCGAAATGCTTCTCTATCTCGGCGGTCGCGTCCGCGAGGGTGACCGTGCCTTTAGCGCCATCTATCGCTATCTCGAGGAGTTTCGCGCCCCGTTTCTCGTTCTGCATGAGCTCGAGCTTCCTCTTCTTCTCTTCCTCGCTCACGCGCTTTATCGAGATATCGACCTGGTTCTTCTCCTTGTCCACGTGGTGGACCTTGACGACGACGCGCTGGCCTTCTGATATGAATTCGTGGATGTTCTTTATCCAGCGCGGCGCGACCTCGGAGACATGGAGGAACGCCTCCCTATCCCCGTATTCCGGCAGTGAGCAGAAGGCGCCGTAGGGCATTATCTTCTTTATCACCGCTATGAGTAGCTCTGATTCTTCGGGGATATCGACTATTCCAATCACCCAAGATCAGCCACGATCTTGCCGTGGATCACAGCCTGTCCGCCGGATGGGTGCGCGAGCGGCTCCTTGCAGCTCGTGCATTTGACCACCGAAGTGACGTTGCTGAATATGTTCTGCTCGTTCCCGCATTTGCATTGAACCTTGAGATATTTGCCTGCCATAGTATCACGACTTGAACTCGAGCTTCTTGGTCGTCCTCGTTCCTACGACGCGCTCGTGCTTCTTGTTGCATTTCGGGCATTGGAGTACGATTTTCTGCCTCTTGCCCTGCTTCTTCACGCTCTTTTCACCTTTCCTCTTGCTCCCGTGCCCTTTGAGCCGGCGTGCGTGCCTGCGGTTGCCCGCTGAGAGCGTGCTAGCGCGGCCTTTGCTGGCGGCCTTCACCTTGTGCACTTGGTGCACCTTGCAGTAAGGACAATAGGTGTTCAGTTCTTTCGGAAATTTCATGATTTCACCCTAATTGCTATCGACCCGTGAGGGATGCGATAATCAGCGTTATATATTAATCCCCAATCGCTTTTAAAAAGCCGCTCCTCAGAGCATTTCTGCCATGCCGGCTTTCAGGAGCCATTCCGCCTCGGCGTTAGGGACCAACGTCTCGTCTCCGGACTTGAACGGGCCGTAGAGCGCATTGTCGAGGCCGCGGTACTGCGAGACCTCCTTGACCACTTTGATCCTCTTGGAATCCACCGGGACAGGGTTCTCGTTGCCCCATACGCTTTTGACGACCTCGCGGTATTTGGAGACGATCCCCGAGAGATCCTTGAGCATCTGGCGCTCTTCGGCCGTCAGGCCCGCGCCTTCGCGCTCGCCCCGCACCGCCATGAGGACGATCTTCTCCTCGCGCTTGGCCTGGATGGCGATCACGATCTTCTTGATGTTCTCGTATTCCTTGATAGCGAGGAGCGATTTCGACGCGATGGCTTCTGCGCCTTTCTTCGCCAGGACGTGGGAGATCACCTGGTAGAAGTCATCCGGCAGCACGACTATGGCCGATGATTCCATCTCGCGGCGTTGCATATCACGAAGATCAGAATAACTTATCATTTTTCCCCTCCCGTCTTAGAAATAGCATACACGCATTTTTATGGCTTGGGTTTTTTCCTGCGTTTTTTCGCTGGCTGCGGTTCTATCGCCACGACGCCTCCGTTTTCGTTCTTCCTTGCCGCGATTTTCGGCTTCACGGCATCTGGTTGCGGCCCCACCGCCACGATGTCTTCGGATTGATTCTTCGCCGTCACCGGGATTGGATTCGCTGGCGGCGCTTCGCTTTTTTTCGCTACGGAAGATTTGGTCATCAGGCCCTCAATCTCGACATTGTCTTCCTTCTTGATGATCTCCGCTTTCTCGGACATCGGTTTGGCCGCGATTATCTCGCCTTGCATCTTCGGATGGTAGACGATTATCTCGTCCACGGGCCGCTTCTTCATGCCCAGAAGCATCAGGAACTCGCCTATCATGGATTCGATGAAGGACCTCTTCTCGCTTTGCCTCTGCGTATTGACTTTTATCCTCTGCGCGGGCCCCATAGGGCCGCCGCGCGCGAGCTCCCAGGAATCCTTCGCGTCATCGAGGCATTTCTTGCAGAGCCTCCTCCCGTTCCAGATATACGCGCGGCTTTGCAGATCCCGCCCGCAGCGCTCGCACTGCTCCGCATACGTGACGACTTCGGCCTTGTGGTTTTCATGGTCGACATATTCCTCTTCCTTGCGATCCTGGTCACGCGAATCCTGGATGCAGTAGGGGCACATCAATTGCCCGCGGTACTGCTGGAGCTCGGATGCAGGCAGATACATCCTGCAGCGGTAGCATTGCTTGTTCATTCCGTAGAATATGCAGGCGGAGCAATATGGGAGGCCGTCTGAACCGTGCTCCATCTCGTCGACACGGCCACATCTGGAGCAGGTACCCGTCATGGGATGGAAATAGGCGGGACGATTAAAAAGGGTATTGGAAAGCCTTCTTCGAACATTCCCCTACTTGAGATAGTTCAGGGTATCCGGGTGCTTATCGATCACCTGGTCGATCACGCCGGTGACTGCCTTGACTATATTGAACTTGACGGTGTTGAGGACGGTGTTGTCGAACTCATGGCGGTTCTCGGCCACATGATGCTGGATTATACCTGCGCAGAACTGGAATATGGCGGTCTCGGTGTCGCCGCGGGTGTCCTTCTTTAGCTGGCTCAAGGTGAGGACGGCCTGGATGGTGATCGGCATCGGATCGGAGTTCTTGATCGGGATTTTCAGGCTGAACGGAAAGAAGACTTCGCTCGCTCCGGTACCGCTCGATTCCTTGTTGCCCGGGACGCTGAATTGATATGGCGATTTCGGGGAACCGTTGCCGCGCACGCCTTTCGGGAGCGGAGGCACCTCGATCTTAGCGCTGCGTCTCGCGGGCGTTTCGAAAGCGACTTTCTCCTCGGGTTTCTCCGGAGGTTTTTCCTCTATCCTCATCGTGCGTTTGGCTGGAGCGGTTTCTTCTTTTTGCCTTTCGGCCGGGAAAACCCTCGGGGGAGGCTCGACTTTGGCCGGGGTCATCGCCCTTGATGGCGGTTCGGCCAGTTTCGGCGTGACGCCCAACCGCGTGAGCGGGACCAGATCGTAATCGAAATGGGTCGCCTTGCCTCCGGATGCGACGTATTGGTCGTATATCGCGAGCTGGTTCTGCTTTATCCAGTCCCTGATGAACTGCGCGCGCTCGGATTCCGGCTTGGCTGCGGTGGAGCGGATGAGATCCTGGACGACGTTCTTGGGTATGCGGACGACCAGGAACGAGTTCTTTTCATAGAATACAGGCACCGAGAGCACGATCCCGGTTATCTCCCCCTTCCCGTTCGTCTCTACCGGATTCTGGAAAGCCGCCGGACCCCTCACCGTCATCTTATCGACTTGGAATGGTGCCATGCTCATATATTGGGTGGAAGAAGATTTAAATACGTTTTAACCCGCGAATCCGACCTGAGACCGATAGGATCTTGGAAAATGCGGAAACTGATTATGATGGTGTTGTTGAGAGAGAAGTAGATTAGATAAAAATAAGAAAAATAAAAATAAAAAATTAAATTAGGTCCTCTTGACCTGGCTGATGAAGCTCTGGGCAGCCGCGAGGGTGTCTTCTGCTGAAGAACCTGCTACGACTATCTTTGAGCCCTGCACAACCTCTTTGACTATCTGTGGCGTTGCAGTCCAGTCAACCGCGGAGCCTTGGAGAAGGCTTGCTGTGACTGAGTTGACCTTGTCACCACCCACTGAAATGAGGGTGTTGACGCCCGCTGCATCCGAGTCCAGTATGACCAAGTTGTCATAGCTGCCGGTGTACGGGATGGCCACTGAGACGTTGGCTGCGTTCTGCGGCATTATGACCGCTGAAACACCAGACATGTCCGACGTGCAAGCTGCTGCCGCGCCTGCTGCGCTGCATGCACCTACATCCTCGGTTATTCCGAGGACTTTCACGGTGACGCCATCGATTGTCTGAGATGCGCCTTCACCAAGGGTCACTATGGTCTGGTCTGACGAGGTTGCGTTAACCTCTGTCGGGCCGAGGAACCATTGTGCTGTCCCCAACTGGGTAGCCATGTTGAACTGTATGGCGCGGTCGCTCATCGACTGGAATACTGAGCCCCTTTCGGAGATGTATCCGGTTTCGACGAGTTCGGTCTTACCGTTCACTGGACCTGATGGTGCACCACCCGAGCAGTAATAGTCCGTTGAGTTCAACGTAGCATTACCGCAGTAGCGTCCACCGCCAAGCGGTGCGTTCTCGGTCGCGTGTCCATAGAGGACCTTAGCGTTGTCCGAGGTCACCTGCAGCGATGAAGAGCCGTCGTTCCAGTTCGAGATGAACTGGAAGAGCGCGTCTGATGGCGTTCCAGTGTTGGTCTTGGCCATACCGAACATATAGTAGTCAACAAAGTTGTTGGACGTACCAGTTCCGGCTTTTTCGGACAAGGCGAACATCATGTCTGGTGGCGCAACCGGACCAGAGAACGTCGCAGTCGGAGCGGTTCCGCCTGAAGCTGACCCGAACAGGTTACCGAGTAATTGGTCGCCTGGCGTTATGTCAGCAGCCCTCTGGATCAATATCGCTCCTCCTTCCGGAGGGGCGAAGGCTGTGCTTCCATCACCGATGTCGCTGTACCTGACCTGTTTCGAACCACTCGAGTAGTTCGAGATGTCATAGTCCGTAGCCGACGGCGAGATCTTCATGACGACTGAACCAGCGCCGAAGGTCGCGATTTGCGAACCAGTGCTGTTGGTGCAGTTAATGGAACCGCTCGATCCCAACTTGCCTGCAACGTAGAATTCGTTGTTGGACAGGGTCGTTGATTCACCGAAGGTACCAGATGCGTCGACCTCGAATATCGAACCAGTTGAACCAGACGTCACCTTCACGTAAGGCGCGTAGATGGTGCAGCTCTCTTCTCTTCCCGTGCTTTCGATTGACGGGAACTTGTTGGACAGAGAGAGGTCTTGGGTCTCGATCTCGAACTTCAGGTTTTCGCGGTCTGCCGAAGTGAGGTCAAGGCCTTTGTACGAGAGCTCCCATCCAACCGGGTCCTGTACGATCGGCACGAAAGCGCCAACCGTGAGTTCCGAGTTGCCGTTGCTGCTCATCTCGCTGATATCGGACGAGTATATGACGATCGTCCTCAGCGTGTCGACGTTCCTCTGGTCACCGACTGTGGTCGGAGTTGCATCGACTTGGTTGCTTGCGTCCAGGTTCTTCCATCCAAGGGACACGGTGTATTGCTTGTTGTTGCCGTTGTCCTGGTCAAGCTGCTGTCCATCCGCGAGCGTGAGCTCCTGCGAGTAGATAGCCATGTCTGCCCATTTCGCACCGAAGGTATAACCTGGGGCGACCTTGTAGACGTGTACCCTGTACGTTGTGCCTGCGACATCGAACTCCGTGGTCTCTCCCGGAGGGATCGTGTCCTTCTTCAGGACGTTGCCGTTGGCATCGAGCACCGATATAATCGCTGCTGTCGCGCCACCGTTCGCTTCCAAGTCGTCGAGCTGGAATTTCAGGTTGTCGACCGGGAGCGATTCACCCTGGTTCAATATACCACCGATTGACTCTTTCGCCAATTTGACCGAACCACCGCTTACTACGGTGTTGTCGTTGGTCGCCTGCGGCGAAGTCGGGGGCGTCATGTCGCTGATGACCCATTGCGAACCGAGGAAGTTTATCTGCACGCGGTGAGATGCTGTCTCATCGTCAGTGCTCGTTCCTGACATGCCTTGGAGGCATGCGGTGTAGTCGAGGTTGTTCGCTCTCGTACAAACCGGGATACCGATCTGGTCCGAGCCTGGGCCGTCGAATTGCAGTGTGTAGGCGAGGAAGTCCACCTGTCCGACATCCGCGTTAACGGTTGTTGAATAGTGGTTGTTTCCCTGAACCCACAGGTTCTGGTGCTCTACATACGAGTTGCCGCTGTTCGGGTCCGTTATCGGGGTGTCCGCGAACGACGAGAACATCGAGCCGCTTATTCTGTAGAGGTACTCGTTGTTCGGGAAGCTGGCCGGGGTGGATGTCTGTCCGTCCGTGAACGGGCTTGCATCCGCCGAGGTATCAGATCCTCCTGGTTTGTACCCGACACTGTTGAAGTTCGTGGCCGTGTCTGCGACATTGTCGATTCTGTCCTGCAGATCTCTGTTCACCCAGTCGCCCATCAGGTTTCCGAATGTGTAGGTACCTGCTGCGACCGAGCCTGGCACTGTTATAGACAACTGTGCCTGCTTGTTGGTCACTGAGCATGTTCCGCCGGTTGTCGAGTTGGACATAGCAGCAGCCGATGTGCAGCTTGCCGAACCTGCGACCTGCGCGGTCAAACTCTCAGTCTTATATGTGTTGCTCGCTATCGTGTTGGCGATAAGTGCTGCAGCCACTGCGTCGGACGGGAGAGCCATGCTTCCCACAACGACCTTGGCCACTGGGGCACCGTTGTCGTCAACGAGCGTCGTCGAGCCGAACATAAGGCCCGCAAACGCTGCTGAGCTAGCGAGTATCGCCGCACCTGCGACGATTGCTCCTAATTTCTTCAAGTTTACTTTCATTGTTTCAACCTCCTTTGTTTTCACCGCTTGCTTTCTTCTCTTTAGGGCCGTTGAAAAATACTATAGCGGTGATGCCTATACGGCCCAAAAAACCCCGAAGGATAATCTCCTTCGGATAGAGATAGGGTTCCCCCTGTCTCTGTTAGTGCAACAGTCGGGCAAAACATTTATAAAGATTCTGCGCTTACCCAAACTCCAGTTTATAAACTGCATTTTTAACTTAGTCAATCAGCGTAGGTAGAGTACGCTCATAGACGGACTATAGGCGGGTCGAGAAAAAGTCCGTCAACTGTCCGGAATCCTCCGTACACTCCCAACCCGAGAAAAGATTGCTGCAAACGTATTATATAGATATATGCGGGCCTTCATACGTCTATCGAAAGCCCATCCACCGCGATCTCGGATGCCGGGAATATCGCTTTCGCCTGCTCTATAAGAGGCGCCACGTCGGAATATCTCGGGCTTATGTGGGTTATGAAAAGCTGTTTGACGCCTGCTTCCTTGGCGGTCCGGGCAGCGTCCTCCACCGTGCTGTGCTGGCGCTCGGTCGCCTCTTCCTTTAGGGAAGCGTCGAATGTGCCTTCATGGATCAGTATATCCGCGCCTTTAGCTGCCTCGATGAGATGGCGGTCCGGGAAGCAGTCTCCGCTGTAGACTATCTTGCGGCCAGGGCGTTTCCATGTGATATCGTCCAGATCTATCGTCTTGCCCCCGACTTTCATCGACCCTTTCTGCTGTATCTCCTTGAACATGCGGCCCTGGAGGCCGAGCGAATGCGCTTTCTCCTCATGGAACTTGATCTTCTCGTCTTCCTGGAACACGAAGCCGTATGCACCGCGGCAGTGCTTCACCTGGAACGCCGTGACCGAGAAATCCCTTCCGCGGTAGATCTCGCCGGATTTCACGCTCTCGGTCGTGATGAAATCGTAATTCGGCTCTCCGATGGCCTTGGGCATGAAGAGCCTGAGCTTCTTCGGGGATGGGGATGAGAGCTTGAGGGTCTCGAGCAGGCCGAAGAGCCCGAGGTAGTGGTCCACGTGTGGGTGGGTGATGAAGATGGCGTTGACGCTCCCGTAGCCGACCTTATAGCGCATCATCTGCCGCTGGGTCCCTTCGCCGCAGTCCCAGAGCAGGAGCTCGCTCTCGTATTTTATCGCGATGGCGGGCATGCCCCGCTCTATTGTGGGGGTCGAGCCGGAAGTGCCCAGGAAAGTCAAACGCAACATGGGATGATAAGGCCGCGATTGTATTTTAGAGCTTCCGTCAGGCGCATCAACCATTATAATCCTTGCAGGAATTGAGATGAGCATGCCACAGAACTTCTTCATCACCGGATTGCCGAAAGCAGGGAAAACAACGCTCCTCAGGACGCTGATCAAGGACCTCCGGGCCCGCGGGCTCTATGTCGGCGGATTCTTATCTCCTGAAGAGACACACTCCGGGAAAAGGACCGGATTCCTCGTTCAGGATATCGAAACCGGAAAGACAGACACGCTCGCATCCTTGGACCGAGACGGGCCAAAGGTGAGCAAGTACCACGTGGACATTGGGTCGTTCGAGACCATAGCCATGATCTCGCTTTCGGAATTCAGGAAATACGACGTGATAATCATAGACGAGATAGGCCCGATGGAGACGAAAAGCAGCGTCTTCCTGGACGCCCTGGACGAGATATTCAGCGCATCCACCCCGCTCATCGCTTCGCTCCATGAGGACATGGTCGACAATTTCGCAGCGAGAGGCAAGGTCTTCGAGATCGATGAGAGCAACCGGCAGCAGGTCTACGATGACATCATCGACGAGATAAAGAGCATATCCAAAAAAGCCAAAACCCAGAGAAAGCCGGAGATTCCGCCGGCCAAGGCTGCTAAGAAGGCTCCGAAAAAGGCTGCGACGCCGCCCAGGAAGGCTGCGAAGAAACAGGTCAAAGAGAAGCCGAAGAAGAAACCCGCTCCTGAAAAGATCGTAAAGAAGGTTGAAAAAGAACCGGCGATAGAAAAAACTCCTGAGAAAAAAGGCGTGGTCCACAAATTAAAGGACCTTCTCGGTTTCTGAGATTCCCCTCTTTGCCGGGTTCCTCTTCCCCCATTCCACGATTAGCGCGTGGTATTCCTTGTAGAGCGGCACCGATTTTGGAAGCCGGGATTCGAAATACTCCTGATATTCATCGTAATCATCGAACCCGCAGAGCTTATGATGCGCGCAGAATCTCCGGGTGTATGCGTCGATGACGAAATAGGGCAGATCGAAAGCGTAGAGGAGAATGGAGTCCGCGGTCTCTTCCCCTATCCCCTTGACTGACAGCCATTCGTTCCGCAGATCCTTGGTTTTCCGCGTCACCTGCAGCCATTTCTCCGAAGCCAGTTTCAGCCGCTCCGCTTTCTGGCGATAGAATCCGCTCGGACGGATCAGGGTTTCGAGTCCTGTTTTTCCCATTTCCATTATCGCTTCGGGCGAAAGGCAATCAGCTGCCTTGAGGTTCGAGATAGCCTTCTCCACGTTCCTCCAGTTGGTGTTCTGGGTGAGTATGGCTCCGACCATGACCTCGTACGGGGAATCAGCGGGCCACCAGCGCTGGGGGCCGTATTCGGAAAGCATCCGGTCGTAGAGAGTAAGCAGTTTCATCCGGATTATTTGAGGAAGAGAAAGATATTAATCAAAGCGATTCCGGGGTTATGTCCTTCCGGTCATAGACATAATCCTCCTTCAGCTTCTCGAGCAGCCCTGCCATCTCTTTGGCTTCGATCCCGAGCGCGGGCACCACGTCCTCGAGCTCATGGAGCCTGCCGCTGCTGTCGGGGGATGTCGGGAGAGGGATCAGCTGCACTGCGCCTTTCTTCTCCAGCTCATCGATGACCGCGGCGGGCTTGAAGATCGTGCCGACGCTCCTCAGCAGAGCGGCCAGCTCCTTCCCGTCCGCGGCCAAATCATACTCCTTGCCGAGCCGCCTGATGAAAAAGATAGTATCGGAATGATTCGGAGGGATGCCCTGCATGCCTGCGCTGCGGCCCAGGAATATCAGCCTGCCCGCAGTTTCTTCCGAGAATGCGGATCGCGGCGAAGAAAAAAGCACTGTTTTGGAATCCCGTGACACGGATAGCGCGGCGCAGTAGAGCAGCGAATGGAGCTCGCGCTTCCTCTCTCCTGTGGCACGGCACCGCATGATGACCAGGGTACCTTGCATGTAGAACGCGTCGATAGCTCCGACTATCTCTTTCCCTTCCCGGGCTTCTATCAGGAAATACCCGGGCAATGATTGGTCCACTTCTCCGGATTTCGCGAGAAAAGCGGATGCGTCGGATTTGGCGTTCTGCAACCCGAATACGATCTCCTCTTCGGAAAAAAAGTCGCTCAGGACGGACTTGCTTTCCCATGGCGGGAGAAGGTCGAACGCCGGCTGTATCCCTGATTTCGGAGATTTCTCCTTGGATTCCGGGGTTATCGGCCCTTCCGACAGAGGCTTGGGGACCGATTGGAGTTTTTCGGTCTGGCGCCCAATGATTTTCTCTCTGATCGAAAGCGGCTTCTTCGAAGCGGCTTTACGGGGCTTTGCGGCCGTGACCAGGCGGGCCTTTCGTACCGCAGCGGCCGATTTCCCGCCCGCAGGTTTCGCTTTCTTGATCTTGGCTTTGGCCATGAGATAGGAAAGCCAGGCAAGGATTAAAAACGAAAGCGAGGACTCCGCTCACTCGACATCGAAGTCCTCGGATTTGAAATTGGAGTAGTAGCGGCCGGCATCTGCGCTGAACCTGAGCACGCAGTAGTCCGGGTCGGTAACGCCCTTCGGATAGTACATCTCATCGCCGTTCTTCCATATCATCTCTTTCGAGCCGCGGTTATTCAGGACTTCCATCGTCCCTTTGAGCATGACGCCGCGGTAGAACCGTTTGTCGAAGAAATAGATGCATGCCTTCGGATTGGCGCCATATTGCTTCACCCGCATGGAGGAGGTGTTGGTCGTGAAGTAGAAGCGCTTGATGCCTTCCCGTTTCCTTGGAAGAAGCATCGCCTTGGTGTTGGGGAAACCGCGATCGTCTATGGAACTGATTATGGAGACGCTCGCCTTGTCGATGATATTGCCGACGGTTTTCTCTGGATCTCTCATCTTATCACGCATACTAGGAAACCCTCAATGATAATAAATCCGATAGTGTCTCGCCAAGCCTGCGGGTTTATAAACACAATTTACAATAAATATAAACATGAACTTATCCTCTTGCAGAGATATCGATGGAACGGCCACTACGAAGCAGGTTCCAACCCAAAGGAGACAGGAACTGCTGGGATTCAAGCTGCGCGCTGCCGCATATGAAGGGGACATTGACAAAGTGAAAAGAGCGCATAACGATGGAGCTGGAATAAATTCTGCCACAAATACCGGATGGACGGCCCTGGACTTCGCAGTGAGAAATTGCCATGATCCGGTATCCGAATATCTGAGGGCGCAGGGCGCCAGGATGGGAGAGCCAGTCTGGACGGGCAAAAATAAAAAAATTGAATAAAATTAGCAGCATTTCATGTCCTTGCACAGCTTCTTGCCTTCTTCCGTGCATTTCAGGCTGAACCCGTCGCCTGAGCATGTCAAGACCGCCACTTCCTTCCCATCGCATACGACTTTGCATTCCTTTCCTTTCATGTTTTCACCTTCCATATATCGGTTATCCGATATTTAGATATGATAACCCTCTTATATAAATATATCGGATACCCGATAGTAGCATAGTGAATAAAACATGCGCAAAGATAGCATTTGCATGGAAAGAGGAGAGATGAGGGGATTCCTCTCGTACCTGATACTCTGGATGCTCAGCAAGAGGAGCATGAGCGGGTCCGAGGTCGCATCCGAGCTGGAGAGGAGGCGCGGCACGAAACCCAGCCCCGGCACGGTATATCCTGCGCTGAAGGAGCTCAAGGAAAAGGGGTTCATCTCATCGGACGAGGGCAAGGTCTATTCGCTGACTAAGAAGGGTGAGAGGGAAGTCGTCTCTTCCTGCGGGATGTTCTGCAGGATGTTCTACGATTTCAAGGAGATGTTCCACTGCTGCCCGCTGAAACGAAAAAGATGACGCCTTATCCCCGCGAGCGCATGAGCTGCTAAGGCGGGAAATGATAATGGGCCCGCGCGGGATCGAACCGCGAATCTCCACTGAGCTCAATACTCTTCGGGTCTCCCAAAAAGTTCCTGTGAGAGTGGCGTCTTAACCATTCGACTACGGGCCCTAGGTACTATGGTTCTGCGAAAGGGTTAAAATGAGTATCCATGCAATAGTGTTTCATGAAAAAAACAAATGTTCAAAAAAAAGAACAACTGTTCGATTTTCAAAACAATGCGGCTAGGGTGATGGGGCATTTCTTCATGAATCCGCAGACGGAGTTCACGCTTACCGAGGTTGCGGAAAGAACAGGGCTTTCCAAAGCGACATTGAGCAGGATAATCGCGAAATTGAGGGGATATGACGTCTTAGATATAACTGAGGTCGGCCCGTCTTACCGCATCCGTGCAAAGAATAGCAAAACGTTCAGAAAAGAGAAGATTGCATACAATTTCTCAGTAGTGATACGCTCGGATATTGTGGAGAAATTAATCGGCAGGTTCCATAATCCCAAGACGATCGTGCTTTACGGGAGCTTCAGGAAAGGAGAGGATGCGCAGGGATCGGACGTAGATATCGCGGTCGAGGTGGCTGAAGGATCTGGAACCAGATTCCCCCAGGCAAGCGACTTCAATGATTTCGAGAAGCTCACTCAGAGAAAGGTCAATATACACGTTTTTTCCAGAAAGGAAATCGATATAAATGTGTTCGAGAACATAGCGAACGGATTCGTCCTTTATGGTTTCCTAGAGGTCTCTAAGTGATGATATGAATTTGAGATTCCTGGAATCGATGTCCAAAATTCGGAAGCGGTCTCCAGACCGGCCAAGGGCCAGATCATTGATCAGCGCATCTGAAAAAACCATGACGGCCATCCTTGCGATGCCGGTGACGGAAGAGACAAGCACGATAATTTTCCGTGAGACATATGAATCGATCCGCCAATTGGGAGATGCCAGATGGTGGCTGCTCGGATACGAACCGAACGACCATGAGGTTAGCATGGAGGTGTTGAAGGAAGAGCAGATCAGGTTTTCATCCAAACTCGAAAAGCTCGACCGTTTCAGGTCGATACGCAACAAAGCCAATTATTTGGGGGATGACATCCCAAAAGCCGTCGCGGAAGAGATAGTGGCATTCTGGAACCAATGCGGTAAAGAAATACTTGAGAGGCTAAAGGAAGATATAAAACAAGAGTGAACAGTATTGATTCATATCAGCCCCGTCGTCTAGCGGTCAAGGATAGAAGGCTTTGGACCTTTTGACGGCAGTTCGAATCTGCCCGGGGCTAATAATATTTCTGACCGAGCGGAGCCAGCTTTATAATTATGAAATCAGATAGCACATCATGACTGCGATAAAGGCGCCAGTTTATCTCATGATGAAGGGCGCGATCGCCCTTCTCATTATAGGCGCTTTGGTATCGCTGGGCTTGGCAGACATTTGGGCGCTCGCCCTGATAAGTCTCCTGGCGATGCTCATCGGTTTGGCGATCTTCGCCTCCATGCATCTCCTTCCGACAGGTTATGATCCGGTCAGCCAGGCCGCCAGCGATTATGCTGTCGGCAGGTTCGGCCAGCTGCACCGTTTCTACCTCTGGTTCATCTCGATAGGAATACTTGTGCTTTGCCTAGCCCTAGGATTTAAATCGCCGCTTGCAGTTGCGGGCCAGATATTCCTCGCTCTTGCCGCTCTCGGCTATATTGCGTCGTCGCTGTTCCCAACGGATCTTGAAGGGAAGCGCCTGACGCGAACCGGCGCCATCCATTATGCAATCGCGTTCCTGAATTTCACGTTCCTCATCCTGGCCATCAAGAATCTGACTCCGATCCTGGTGGCGCTCCAGCCCTGGCAGCCTGCGGCGCTGCCATTGACCTGGCTGGCCTCTGCGGTCTTGCCTGCGATCCTGCTCGTCATAATCACGCTCCTGCGGCCGCTCCGACGCGTCTTCGGCTTGTTTGAGCGGCTCTTCCTGATCATAACGTACCTGTGGATCATCCTGGTAGCGCTCTTGCTGATCATCAATTAGCGAAACCCGATGGAAAGCATCTAACGAACTCAATATTGCCTCGCCGCATAGAGATATATCGTCGCAGGGTTCCCGCACGAGATGCACTTCTTGCCTTCCGGCTTGTCGTTCTTCTCGAACATGGAGCCGCGCACGTTCGCCTGGACCTTGTCCTTGATTATGTCGGCGCATTTCTCTCCTTCCATCGCATCCGTGCAGAACGGCACGCGAACGAATCCGTGCTTCTCGAGCTTCTCCCCCAGCGCTTGCATGGTGTCCGCATCCGAAAGCTGCTCCGCGAACCACTTGTCCGCTTTCTCGCGCAGGTTCTTGTCGATGGATTGCGCGACCTCGTCGAGCTTGGCGTCGACCTCGCTCGTCTTCACTTTCATCTTCTCTCCGGTGTCGCGGCGCACTACGATCACTACGTCCGATTCGACGTCCCGCATGCCGATCTCGATGCGTATCGGGACGCCTTTCATCTCCCATTCATTGAACTTGAAGCCCGGTGTGCGATCTGAGTCGTCTATCCTGGCAATGAAGCAGCAGCCGATCGCGTTCGCGACCTCCGTGCATCTCTGCATCACTTTCTCCCTGGTCTCGTCTTTCACGATTGGGACTATGACGACCTGCACCGGAGCCAGGCGGACCGGCAGCACGAGCCCGCGGTCATCCCCATGCGTGGCTATCACCGCGGCATAAATGCGCGAGATGCATGGCCCGTAAGTCGTCTGCCAGACGTATTCTTCCTTGCCTTTGTCATCGGTGTATTTGATGCCGAACGCCTTTGAGAAATGCTGGCCGAGCATGTGCGTCGACGGCAGCTGGAGCGCTTTCCTATCCGGAAGAAGCGTATCAGCTGCGAACGTGTCCTCTGCGCCGGCGAACTTGTCCCATTGCGGTCTCCTGTAGAATATGAACGGGACGCAGAACTGGCCATGTATCACCTGCTCCGCCATCTCCATATCCTGGCGCACCTGGGCGACGGCCTGCTCGCGCGTGGCGAAGCAGTCGTGCGCCTCGATCCAGTGGAATTCCCTGCTGCGTATGAACGGCTTGGTCGCCTTGGTCTCGTAGCGCCAGACCTGGCAGCGCTGGTATATCTTGAGGGGAAGGTCGCGCGAGCCGTGCACCCAGAGCGAATACATCGCATACATCGCGGTCTCGCTCGTCGGCCTCATGGCGTATTTCTCCTCGAGCTTGTTGTTGCCGGCTTCGGTCACCCAGAAGACCTCCGGGACGAAACCCTTCACGTGATCCGCCTCGCGCTTGAAATAATCCTCGGGAATCAATGCCGGGAACAGAGCGGGCACGTGGCCGGTGGATTCCACGGCCTCCTCGTACATCGCGTACATGCGGTTCATGGACATTACAGCCCAGGGCATGAAGACCACGAATCCCTTGATGCCATACCTGAGATCGCACAGCTGCGCCTCCTTGATTATAGTATTGTACCATTCCGAGAAATCATTCTTGTCGAGTTTCATATCAGCACCGATGAGTATGGAATCTGATTGGGAGAATCAATTTTAAATCGCTCCGAGGCAAGGGATTGATGATGGAAGAAGAAAAGCCAGAGGCATTCCTGGATTCATGCGCAGAGATGAAGAGGATCGCTTTCTCGTTCAAGAATCCATTGATCGTGCATCACTACGATGCGGACGGCCTCAGCTCCGGATCCCTGGTCGTCTCGGCTTTCCTGGAACAGGGAAAACATTATCGGCGGGAGTGCATAAAAAAACTCGATGATGCCGCCATCGAGCGGTACCTGAAAGAGGAAGAGACGATATTCGTGGACCTTGGCGGCGGGAACACGCGGGTGAACGAGCTCAAGGACACCTTGATAATCGAGCAATACGTGCATTTTTTTTTTTTTTGCCTGACTTCTTCGTATTGCTGGGGAGCCCGTGCGTCTGTGGATCGTTGGCTGTGCGAGCGGCGAGGAGGCCTATTCGCTGGCAATGGTTTTCGCCGAATGCGCCGAGGCGGCCAAGAGCGACGCAAGGGTGCAGGTCTTTGCCACCGATGTGAACCCGCGATGTGTGGAAAAAGCGCGCGCCGGCTACTATCCGCGGAGCATTGCGCAGGAAGTTTCGCCCGAGCGGCTGCGGCGTTTCTTCATCGAGGAAGGCGGCGGTTACCGGGTCCGCAAATCGATCCGCGAGCGCTGCGTTTTCTCGCGGCACAATCTGCTCGCGGACCCGCCATTTTCACGCGTCGATTTGATCTCCTGCCGCAATCTGCTCATCTACCTGGAGCCAGTGCTGCAGCAGCGATTGATGCGAACCTTTCACTACGCGCTGAAGGCCGAGGGTTGGCTCTGGCTTGGCAGTTCGGAATCAGTGGGGGCCACCAGCACGCTCTTCGACGCCGCGGATGTAAGGCATAAGATATTTACTCGCCGTGCCGGGGACCGCCCCGCATCGACTCGTGCGCGTTCAACCTCGCCCAATTTGATGCCGGCTGAGAAGCCGGCGGCCCGCGGCCATCCGGTCACGGTGTGCTTCACCGCGATGCGGAGCGGCTTTGCTGGCCAAATACGCCCCGCCGGGCGTGATCGTTTCCGCCGGGCTGGAGATTGTGCAATTCCAAGGCGACACCAGCCCATTTCTCGCGCACGCGTCGGGGGCGGCCAGCCATCATCTTTTGAAAATGCTGCGCGAGGGATTGGCCGGCGGCGTACGCGAGGCCTTGCAGCGGGCGGAAAAAGAAAACGGCCCGGTGCGCGCGGAAGGCCTGCGTGTCGGAACAACGACGGTTTCCGTCGCTCTGGATGTGGAAGTCATCCCGATCAAGCCCATCGCATCGGGTCGGGACGGCGGTTTCGTCGTGCTATTCGACGATGCGAAAAGGACCGCTGCCGGAGCCTGAGCCCGGCTTCTGGCTCGCCCGCTGGTGGAAAAAGTGGCGCGCAAACAGCCGGTGCGCCTCGCAGCGCGACGAGGAAATCCGCCACCTTACGCAAGAATTGGCGGCGGTGCGCGAATCGCTCATTTCGCATGAGTGAACAGCACGAGGCAGTGACCGAGGAGCTCCGCTCTGCACCAATGAAGCAGCGCAATCGGCGAACGAGGAGATGCAGAGCGTCAACGAGGAGTTGGAAACCTCGAAGGAGGAGATGGAGGCCAGCAATGAAGAATGCGGCCCTCAACGACCAACTCGGCGAGCGAAATGCCGAACTCAGCCGCCTCGCGCGGGAACTGCGCACCTCCCGGGACTACGCCGAAAGTATCGTTCGCCCATGCCCGCGTGCCCCTCCTCGCTGCTCGATGCTTCTCTCAGCCGTCAAGTCGGCCAACCGCGCCTTTTACGAGTGTTTCCTGCGTGCTCAACCGGAGGAAACACAAGGTCGGCGAATTTACGACCTCGGCAATCGCCAGTGGGATATCCTCCGCGCTGCGCCGGCTTTCGAGGAGGTGTCGCCCGCGTCCAGACCGTCAAGGATTACGAGGTGCGCCACGAATTTGAGGTCATCGGGCCGCGTGTGATGCTGGTCAATGCCGCCGCCCTTCCGGTCGCCGGCGCCGAGCCGC
>CAWDQD010000020.1:0-12082 GCA_963804385.1 uncultured Microcaldota archaeon | reverse complement strand
CGACTCCGGAGTCCCATCGCCGCTGAGCGATGTGTACGCCGCCCCCGCCACGGAGGTATCTATGTCTGCTATGCAGGTCTGCGACGGCCCTAGCAGGAGGTCGTACTTGGTCCAGTTGGTCCCTACGTCATCTACGGCGAAGTCGTCGCTCTGCTGGCCCTTGCCCAACGTCACATTGACCGCAGAACCGTTAGGCTCGGTCACCTGGGCTATCGCTGATGAAATCCCGAAGAGATCCGTGATGTTGGTGGAGATAGAGACAAAACTTCTCTGTGCATAGTTTTCCCCTAGCGGGGCGATGATCACGACCGATGGGGGCTGGTTGTCTATGTAGAACGTGCCTGCAAGCGTGAACGTATTGGCCAGGTGCTCCGGAGTCTCGTTCTCGAAGACCGTTACGCGGATGGAATACTGGCCATCGGGGAACAGGCTGGTGTTCCACAGGAAGCTCGTGCTGTTGATGTCCCCGTAATCAGATACGATGGTGGCGTTGTCCGAACCGTCCGGATTGAGCAGAGTGATATTGAAGTTCATTGAGTCGTTCTCGTAGTCTAAGACGTTCGACCATGCGATCGTCTGCATGCCGCTCAGCACAGAACCGACAGATGGGCTGAGGATGAACGGTTTCGACGGGGGCTGGTCCTCGAATACGACCGTGAAGTTTGTTTTTTCACTGTTGTTGATGGCTCCGACCGTGTCGTTCACGAAGAATGTGACATTGTAGAGGCCCAGCTGCAGCGTGTCGCCGAAGTCGGTGAACGTGGCGTTATCCCCGGAGGCTCCGAAATCATCCCAGGTGACGTTCATCGCACCGAAAGAAGGCAGTGCGGATTCGGAAGTGAATGCCGGGTATAGCGGCCGGTCTATCACCATCGGAGTGGAATTTGCCAGATACCATGAATCGTTAGTGTTGTTCCAGATATAGAAGGAGAAGAGGTCTCCTGCGCGGACTATCCTGAGCTTCCCGTAGGTATCGTTGGTCGACTGATTGTAGATATATCCTGAGAAGTTCTCCCCGGCCATATATACCTCGTACGCCTTGCCCAGCCCGGTCCAGTTCGAGAGCGAAATGAACACCAGCTCGTTTGTGACGGAACTGTTTCGCTCGCTCGCCACGAAATTAAGCGCGTTATCCGCGCCGCTCTCACCGGTGATGTTGAACGACACGTTGATATCGAAATCCCCGTCCATGGTCCTAGCCGCTATCAAAGAGCACGTGGTGTCGGTTTCAGGGGCCCCGTTTCCGCTTATGGAGGTGAATGCCTTGCCCGGGTAGGTGGCATTTATGTCGGCTATGCAGGTCTGTGATGGGCCGATGGAGAGGTTCTCCTTGAACCAGCTCGTCCCGAGGTCATCGATACCGAAGCTGTCGCTCTGCTGGGCAGGGTGGAGTGTGAAATTGGCCATCGAGCCGTTGGGGTAGGTCACCTGGGCTATGCTCGTGTCTATCCCGAAAAGATTCGTCGCGTTCACTGAGAGGGAGACCTGCGCGCTCTGGTAGTGCGATTCTCCCAGAGGGGACAGGATGACTACGAACGGAGGCGTCTCGTAGTGTACCGTCCTTGTTTCGCTTACGTTCAGATTGCCGAGGGTGTCGTTGCCATAGATCTTGAAGGGGTAGTTGCCAGGCCCGAGTCCGGTCTCGTTGTAGAACCAGTTCGTGCCGGAGCCGCTCATGGTCACGTTGGTGCCGTTCCAGTCCAGGACGGCTGAACTGAGGTTCTTGTCAGAGGTTATATTGATGTACGCCCAAGGGTTGGGGAGGACGGTGCCATTCGCTGGGGTCGGGCTCACGAAGGTGATCTGAGGCGGAACCAGGTCGATGGTAACGGTTCCGGTATTGACCCCGATATTGCCGAATGTGTCGTTCCCGAAGACATCGTAGGCGTATGTGCCGTTCACCAATCCGGTCTCGTTGTAGAACCAGTTCGTGCCTGAGCCGTTCATGGTCACGTTGGTGCCGTTCCAGTCCAGGACGGCCGAGCTGAGGTTGCGGTCAGATGTGAAGTTGATGTACGCCCAGGTGCTTGCCACGGAACTGCCATTATCCGGAGTCGGAGGAACGAAGGTGATAATGGGCGACGAGTTTGTCGTGGCTGCGACAGTGAATGAGACCGGGCCGAGGCTCTCTGCCGGGAATGTCAATGTCTTGGCCGATATATTGATTATCGTCTGATTTGTGACATCGAAAGTCCCGCTCGCGTTGGTCATGTTGATCGCGAAGTTGTAGCTGTCCGAGACGTTGTATGTGGAATAGTTGGTGAATGCCGTCACGTTGAATATCGTGAGTTGAGGTATGAATACGTCGTAAAGGCTGATATTCCACACAGTCTGGTATGCGTCAGTGGATAGCAGGGTCTCGTTGTCACGGATGGCGTTCAGCACGCCACGGGTGAGGTTTTCCACGACTTTTACCTGCGGTGCCAGCTCTTCAGTGCTCCAGATGATCGAATTGTCTGACATGCTCGTGGCGACGTTCGGGGCACCGGCTGACACGTTATCGCTCGCCCAGAGGTCGCCTGTCGAATTATAGACGTAGATGGATCCGTTCATGTTGCTATCCGGGTATTGACCGAGTATCTGCGAGATGAATTGGAATGTGTAATACTGGGGGCTGCTTCCGGTGTTATTGAATGCGAACGACCAGTTTCTTGTGACGTTGAGCATCTGCTGGGGGCCGATGAGATAATTGGCAGGATAGTTGTAGCTTATCAGGGTTGTCGACACCACGGTAGGCTCAGCATCAGGAGATTCGAAATTAGGCTGGAGGATCGAATTGTTGAAGAACATGGATGTGCTGATGCTGGCGGGAGCACTGCAGTTCAGGTAATACCTCAACGTCAAATAATCGCCCTGGTTCGCGGTGACGGTATTATTGTCGTCAAACACCAGCAGGGTGGGCGTATTGGCTGCTATCGATTGCGGCGAGGCATCTGCTGCATCTCCCGGGTAGATGACATTGAGATTGAAATCCTGGATAGTGTCTATGAGGTAGGGCTGGCAGACGGTGTCGTTTATCGACACGTTCAGCCTGAGGGTATGGTTGCCTTGGAATGTCAGGTCCCTGAAGAATGAGCCGTTGACTCCCACGTTATATAGGTAGAACTCGCGGACCAGGTTGGCTCCTGCGCTTACCGTCAGGTTCTCGGTCAGGTTGACTATTGGACCGGATGGCGGCGTCTTCCTCAGCCAGTAGATATCGTAGGAATTGTTGCCACCATAGGAGAGGTTCTCCCATGACCAGAGGTAATCGTACAGTGTGACGCTTGAGTCGGTGGAATTGCTTGCGTAAGAATAATTGGATCTGAAGCATGTGGCGTTGAAGATGACCTGGGAATATAGGTCGGCCGTATCCATCGAGCCGGTATAATTCCCTGTGCTGGAATTATATGAGAGGCTGATTATGTCTGAGGTCACATTGTTCGTCACGTTGCATGACGCCCCTGCTATCGGTTGTCCGCTTATCGCATCCGTATAAGCCACCTGGAACGGAACGAAGACATCATATCCAGTGGTCAGGGGTTGGGCTTGCGGATAATTGGTCTGGTTCACGCTGAACGCCAGCGTAGTGGTCCTATTCTGCACGATGAATGTCTGAACGCTGGTCTGGTTGCTGTTGCCTGCGCTGTCGTTGGCCCAGAAGTACCAGCCGACCGTTGTGCCGGGGGGTGCGATTATCGTGGAGATGTTTAGGGAAGTGTTGGAGGAGCCGCTGAATTGGATGAAAGATGAGTTCGCCCAGGAGCCGCTCTGGTTGGTGCTGAATATGTAGCCGTAGAGGCCTCCGGTGTTCGCCCAGGAGGTGTTGAAGGAGACCGTCTGGTTCCAGTAGACTGGAGTGGTATTCACGGAGGGGTTGCTCCATAGCGGCGGAGTGGTGTCTATGAGGATAGTATAGGCCTGGCTGGCACCGACGTTGTTCACGGTGTCATTGGCGAAGACTGTGTAAGTGTATATCCCATCCGAAAGACTGGTCTCGTTGAAGAACCAGTTCGCTCCAGAGCCATCCATGGTGTAGTTGGTCCCGTTCCAATCCAGGATCGCTGAGGTGAGGTTCTTGTCGGCTGTTACGTTTATGTAGGCCCAGCTCAGATTCCTGGAACTTCCGTTCGCCGGAGTCGGGTTCACGAAGGTTATCACCGGAGCAGTCGTATTGATTGCATACACCGTGAATGAGACCGCACCGGTCAGGTTCATGACAGGGAACGTCAATGTCTTTGCCGTCGTGTTCTTCACTACAAAAGAGGATATATCGTAAGTCCCGCTGCCATTGGTGAAGTTCACCATGAAGGTGAAGTTGTCCTGCGCGTTGTATGCAGAGTAGTTGGTGAACGAGGTCACGTTGTATAGCGTCACCGCATTGTTGAAGATGGTGAATACCGAGATGTTCCAGGATTTGACGTCCGGAGTGCTCGAGACCAGCGACTCGTTGTCGCGTATGCCGTTGAGGATGTTCTTCACCAGCGACTCGTTCAGGGCGGTGTTGGCCGGGAATACCTCGGTCAGCCAGCTTTCGTGGTTGTCGGAATAGGACACCACCACGTTCGGGGCACCGGCGCTCACGTTGTCGCTCGCCCACAAGCCGCCGGTCGAATTATAGACGTAAATCGTGTTGGGGATGTTGCTGTTCGGATACTGCGAGAGTATCTGGGAGACGAAATTGTACTCCGTGTAAAACGGATGGGCCTGAGTATTGTTGAAGGTTACGTACGTGATCCTCGAGGTGTTCAATTCCTGGAACGGACCGATGAGGTAGCTATTCTCGAGCTGGATCCTGGCGGATGTGAAGCTGTTGAGGAGGGTAGGGATCGCGTTCAGCGCCTTCAGGCCGGCCGGCTCCCCGGTGTAGTTGTAGTAGATGCTCACGTTTCCCGATGCCGGGGCGCTGCAGTTCAGGTATAAGCTAAGGAAGAGATAATCCCCTTGCCGGAGCGTGATGTTAGTCTGGCTGGTGTTCGTCAGAAGAGTGGGGACTCCAGCAGCCAGGCTCTGCTCAGGCATGCATTCCAGATCGACGGGGTTGAGATTGAAATCGGTCTGATTGGCGCATAGATAAGCTTGGCAGCTCGATGCGAGCGCGCTTGTCAAGGAGACGTTCATCGATATGGAATGGTTCCCTTGGAGAAGATAATCCGTCGCTACGGAGCCGTTCACGCCATAGCCATAGAGCGGGAACTGCGCCACGATGCTGCTCCCCGTGCCGTAATTGACGCTCTCGTTCAATATCACGAGCGGACCATTTGGCGGCTGGCGCCTCAACCACTCGGAGATATTGCCATTCGAACCCGTGCTGTAGCTGAGGTTCTGCCATTCCCAGAGATATGCGGAGAATGTTACGCTCGCAGCCGTGCTATTGCTGGAGCTGCTATAGTTGGTTTCAAAGCAGGTGGCGTTGAAACTGACATTGCCGTACATCAGGTAATCATCTACCATGCCGGTGTAATTTCCGCTCGATGAGTTGTATGAGAGGCTTATGTTGTCGCTCGTCACGTTGTTTATCACGCTGCAGTTTGCACCAGGCACAGGCTGCCCGGTCAGATTGTCCAGGAAGCGGACCTGCAATGAGATGTTCTGGTCATAGCCCGCTCCTGGCGGGGCACCCTGCTGGTAGCCGGATGAGTTCAGGCCGAATGCCAGCGTAGTGGTCCTATTCTGCACGATGAATGTCTGAACGCTGGTCTGGTTGCTGTTGCCTGCGCTGTCGTTGGCCCAGAAGTACCAGCCGACCGTTGTGCCGGGGGGTGCGATTATCGTGGAGATGTTCTGGGAAACATTTGAGGTTCCGCTGAATGGGATGAACGACGAATTGACCCAGGAACCGCTCTGGTTGGTGCTGAATATGTAGCCGTAGAGGCCTCCGGTGTTCGCCCAGGAGGTGTTGAAGGAGACCGTCTGGTTCCAGTAGACTGGAGTGGTATTCACGGAGGGGTTGCTCCATAGCGGCGGAGTGGTGTCTATGAAGAGGATGTATGTCTGGCTCACCCCGATGTTATTCACGCTGTCATTGCCGAACACCCGATAGGTGTATTTCCCGTCTACCAATCCGGTCTCGTTGAAGAACCAGTTCTTGCCTGAGCCGCTCATGGTCACGTTGGTGCCGTTCCATTCGAGTTCGGATGCGTTGAGATTCTCGCTAGATGTGATATTCACGTATGCCCAACTAACATTCCGGATCGAACCATTCGCTGGGGTCGGGCTCACGAACGTTATGGTCGGGGCGGCTGTATCTATTATTACGGTCCGAATCTCGCTCGCACCGGAGTTGTTGTAGCTGTCGTTACCGAATACCTCGTAGGTGTAGACGCCGTCCACGAGTCCGGTCTGGTTCATGAACCAAACGGTTCCGGAGCCGTTCATCGATTCGCTCGTGCCGTTCCAGTCTAGGACGACTGAACTGAGATTGCGGTCCGATGTGATATTGATGTATGTCCAGTTCTGCCCCAGTTGGGTATTGTTGTTAGGGGTCGGAGAGACGAAGGTGATGTTCGGCGAGTTGTTGATCGTGGCTGCAACAGTGAACGAGATCGGGCCGAGGCTCTCTGCCGGGAATGTCAGGGTTCCAGCAGATGTGTTGATGATCGTCTGGTTGGACACATCGAAAGTCCCGCTCGAGTTGGTCAGGTTCACGACGAACCTGTATGTGCTGGGGACGCCATAAGTGGAAAAGTTGGTGAATGCCGTGACATTGAATATCGTGACCTGGGGGATGAATATGTCTGAGACGCTGATGTTCCAGACGCTCTGGTATGCGTTGGAGGATACTAGGGTCTCGTTGTCCATTATGGCATTGATGACGCCCCGCGTGAGGTTTTCTACTATTTCTGTCTGAGCAGGTATGAATTCAGTCTGCCAGGAGATAGAATTGTCAGGATATGCTGTCGCGACTATGGGGGCTCCTGCCGATATGTTGTCGCTCGCCCAGAGACCGCCTGTCGAATTATATATGTAGATGGAACCGGCCTGATTGCTATTGAGATTGCCAGCGAGAATATCCGAGAAGTATTGGAAGAAGAAATAGTCTGATACGCTTCCGGTATTGTTGAACGCGAAGACAAGATGCCGCGTAACGTTGAGTTCCTGCTGCGGACCGATGAGATAATTAGCCGGATAGTCATAGCTGAAGTTGGACAGGAGCTCAGTCGGCTCGGTGTCAGGGCATTCGAAATTGGGCTGCAGGATCGAATTGTTGAAGAACATGGATGTGCTGATGCTGGCAGGGGCGCTGCAGTTCAGGTAGTACCTGATGGAGAGGTACTGGCCCTGGAGCACGGTATGGGTGTCGCTGTCGTTATACACCAGCAGGGTGGGCGTGTTGGCCGGGATCGCTTGCGAGGGCGTGTCATCTGGATCCTCCTGATAGAGCAGGTTGAGGTTGTTGTCCTGTATAGTATATGAGAGGTAAGGCTGGCAGACGGTATCGTTTATCGATACGTTAAGCCGGACGTAATGAATCCCGCGATAAGTCAGGTCCCTGGCGAACGAGCCATTGACCCCGACATTATAGAAGTAGAACTCGCGGACCAGGTTATCTCCGGCGCTGACTGTAAGGTTCTCCGTCAGGTTCACGATCGGACCGGTCGGCGGCGTCTTCCTCAGCCAGTAGATGTCATATGAGTTGTTGGCGCCGTAAGACTGGTTTTCCCAGTCCCACAGGTAATTATACAATGTGACGCTTGTGTTGGTGGAGTTACTTGCCGTAGAATAATCGGTTTTGGTGCACGTGGCGTTGAAGACGGCCTCTAAATAGAGGTTGGCTGTGGTCATCTCTCCGGTGTAATTGCCCGTGCTCGAATTGTATGCCAGGCTGATCACATCCGATGTCTCGCCATTAGTGACGTTGCATGCTGCTCCGATTATAGGTTGGCCCGTGATTGAATCGGTGTACGCCACCTGGAATGGGACGAAGACGTCATAACCGGTGCCTGGAGGCTGGGCTTGCGGATAGTTGGTCTGGTTCACGGTGAATATCAGCGAGGTGGTCCTATTCTGCATGATGAATGTCTGAACGCTGGTCTGGTTGCTGTTGCCTGCGCTGTCGTTGGCCCAGAAGTACCAGCCGACCGTTGTGCCGGGGGGTGCGATTATCGTGGAGATGTTCTGGGAAACATTTGAGGTTCCGCTGAATGGGATGAACGACGAATTGACCCAGGAGCCGCTCTGGTTGGTGCTGAAGATGTACCCTGCCAGCGCAATGTTGTCGGTCCACGAGGCGTTGAACGAGACGCTCTGATTCCAGTACACTGGAGTAGTATTCACTGAAGGATTGCTCCATGCAGGCGGAGTGGTGTCTATAGTGAGGGTATTGGTCTGGCTCACACCGATGTTGCTGCCGGAATCATTGCCGAACACCCGATAGGTGTATGTACCATCAACCAGACCGGTCTCGTTGTAGAACCAGTTCTTGCCTGAGCCGCTCATGGTCACGTTGGTCCCGTTCCATTCGAGCAGCGCGTTGGCGAGGGACTTGCTGGAGGTTATGTTTATGTATGCCCAGCTCATGTTGATCACTGAGCCGTTGGCAGGGGTGGGAGAAACGAACGATATTACCGGGATGGACGCGTTTATGGTTATGTACCTGGTTTCGCTGACGTTCCAGTTTCCGGCGTAATCGTCCGCGAAAACACGATAGGTGTAGGTACCTGATAGGAGGTTGGTCTCGTTCAGGTACCAGTTCGAGTTGCTCGTGGAATTCATGGTCACATTAGTGCCGTTCCACTCAAGATATGCCACCGATACGGCCATGTTATCGATGATCGTCGTGTTGATGAATGTGTAATTCGAGAATATGGTCGAGTTGTTTCCATAGGTCGGTGGCGTGAAGGTTATCGAAGGCGGAGTCGTATCGGTGATGTTGAAGGCGATCGAATAGCTTTCATAGGCAGTGGTCGAGTTGGCTGTTATCGCGGAATCGCCGTAATTGGCGTATGCGCCATTGGACTCGAAAGAACCCAGATCGGAATTGGAATTTATCCTAGCAGAAAGGATGCGCACCTGGCTGGATGATATGGGGTTCCGGTATTGTGTCAGCCATTCGCCGCTGCCCGCATAAGTGGAGATGGTGGATATTGTGCCTGTGCATTGGGGCGAGCAGTTCATCACGCTCAATGTGCTTCCGACGACACCGTCGGTATCCCAGACGAGCTTACCCACGGAGCCGGAATTGTTCCAGTCGAAATCGGCATCCCTCGAGAGCGAGTTATCAATACCGAAGTCGATCCCGGAGGTCACGTTCCAGGCAGTCCCGTTCCAGTACGCTGTCTCCAGCTCGTTGCCGCTATCTATGAAGACCGCTTGGAACGCATCCGAAGCTGGGTCTGATTTGAGATTGGCCCAGCGCACGGTATGCAGATTGCTGCTATCTACATCGAATGTGATGATAGAGGACCAGGAGGATCCGTTCCAGTAGCGCGTGTTGACATTGCCGTTCGAGTCGTCCGCGGCGATAGACATCCCGACGCTGCCGTCAGAGCTGTACGCCGCCGCCAGCGCCTCGCCGTCGTTGGTCGCAGGAGTTGAATTCGTGAGATCGATCTGGTTGCCCCAGACCGAACCGTTCCATATCCATGAATTGATATTTGCATCAGTGGTGTCGAAACCGATCACCATCAGCTCTGTGGAAGGAGCCGGTTTGCTGGCAATGCGCACCCAGGTGTATTGGATATCTATGCTATGACCAGTGTCATCGATGTACTGCTCTGGGATGCCTGAGAAGTTCGAGGCGCTGGCTGCAAGGACTCTGTAGCCCAAGTCATGGGCGGGGTTGAGATCGTTCACTCCATAGACCAGCAGGAGATTGCCGGTATCCGACTCGAATCCGATGTCGAATCTCCTCTCCGTTCCAGGCGTTGACCATACGTTTCCGATGTCTGGCGTGAATTGCCAACTGTTCGCCAAAGTGCAGTTTGCCATGCACACATATCCGTACAAGTTGCCGTCGGCGCTCAATGCCACCACTACGATTTTGCTGGAGATGGGTGACCATTTCGCGACTGCCCAGCGCACGTTGGAGCCGGTTGATGGCAGTTCGATCTCCGGGCCCCAGCTGGTGTTGCCGCTTGCGTTCCAGAACCTGACCTTGGGCGAGTTCAAACCGAAGACGCCGGTGCCGGACCGGTAAGCTATCACCGCGTCCACAGGTGAGGGTGTCGATGACAGTATATATACTGTAGGGGACGGGTAGACTTGTGAGAGATTCTGGCTGTCGTTCGCTTGCACGGTCACGTTCACGTATTCCCCTGCCGAGAAGTTTCCCGGGGAAAGCGTGCTCACGACCGCGGTTCCGTTGGTTACGCCGGATATGGTCTGATTGTATACGTTCACGTTGTTGACGAACCACTGGAACGTCAGGGAACCGGTATCCTGATCGATATCGGTGTAGTTCGAAGTCGCGGTGAGATTTTCCGCATCGGTGGGGCTGAAGGGCAGTATTATCGGGGTGGTTATGGCCGGGGGGGTGTTTTGCACGATGACGGTGGTCGAATTCTGGATCACTGAGGTGGTGAAGCCGTCGAAAGCGGAAACCGAAACGTTGATGGAATTGCTTTTGTTGAAGTACTGGCTGGTGATGTTGCCGGTCACAGTGGAACCGTTAGCCACTCCGGCTATCGTCTGATTCAGGACATTTATACCGTTCACGAACCATTTGAAGGTGATGTTGCTCGAAAGGTTATTCGTATTGGTATAGGTCGTATTCGCGAAGAGAGTGGAGTTCTTGAATATCGGCAATGTGAAAAGCTGCGGCGTCGTGACGCTGCTGAATATGATCGAGAAATTGCTTATCTTGCTGACGCCAGTGTTGCCCGCGAGATTCGTGCAGGATATTTGCCATGTGTGTGAACCTTCAGGAATTGAAGCCAAGAAGGTCGTCGCTGTGTTGTTGGCCGTAGTCACGTTGGTCTGGTTGAGGGCTCCATCTAAGAAGATTGAGCAGTTCATCGTAGCTGAGAAATTATCCACTGCCGTGAAGTTGAAGGTGACTGAGGAAGAATTGAAGATGGAGAGATTAGCCGGGGAATTGAGTGTGACGACTGGGGTAGCGGTGTCCACTGTGAAATTCCTTGTTGCGCTGCTGTTGGTGTTGCCAGCTAGATCAGTGCAGCTGATGGACCAGTTGTCTGAGCCTACTGGCAGTCCTGTGACGTTGAAGGAGGTCGCGGTGTTGTTTGCTACTGTCGCATTGGTCTGGTTCAGGACTCCGTCGATGTAGAGGGAACAGTTGGCTGTTGGGGAACTAGAGGTATAGTTGAAGGTGAAGGTCTGGTTGGTGGAATTCAGGTATGCATTGGCTGCTGGGCTGACGAAGTTTATCGTCGGAGCTGTCGTGATGATGGTGAAGTTCCTTGTTGCGCTGCTGTTGGTGTTGCCAGCTAGATCAGTGCAGGAGATGGACCAGTTGTCTGAGCCTACTGGCAGTCCTGTGACGTTGAATGAAGTGGCGGTGTTGTTTGCTACTGTCGCATTGGTCTGGTTCAGGATTCCGTCGATGTACAATGAGCAGTTCGCTGTCGGTGAGGAGGAGGTGTAGTTGAAGGTGAATGTCTGGTTGGTGGAATTCAGGTATGCATTGGCTGCTGGGCTGACGAAGTTTATCGTCGGAGCTGTCGTGATGATGGTGAAGTTCCTGGTCTGGCTGATGTTCTGGTTGCCCGCATTATCGGTGCAGTTGGTGAGCCAGGTGTGAGCGCCTTGAGTCAATCCTGTGACATGCCAGTTGGTGAGAGTACCGTTTGAGACCGATGCATTTGATGTGTTCTGAACACCGTCAAGAATCAATGAGCAGTTGAAGCTTGTCGCGATGTTGTCTGTGGCTGTGAAGTTGAGGTTCACTGTAGTCACGTTGAAGAAGGTGCTGTTGGCTGGGTTGTTCAGGGTCACTGTCGGTGCTGTGATGTCTATGGTGAAGTTCCTCGTGGAACTTGAATTGGTGTTGCCTACTAAATCAGTGCAGCTTATGGACCAGTTGTGGAGACCTTGAGAGAGCCCTGTGACGTTGAAGGCGGTGTTGGTATTGTTGGCTGTAGTGGCGTTGGTCTGATTCAATACCCGTTGATGTACAATGAGCAGTTCGCTGTCGGTGAGGAAG
>CAWDQD010000019.1:0-41467 GCA_963804385.1 uncultured Microcaldota archaeon | reverse complement strand
TCGCTTCTTTATTCCAGCCTTCTTCGCCAGCCGCTTAATCAAAACCTGAACCGAGGAATGGCGCAGGTATTTGTTCGGATTGGAATAGTTCGTAGCCCTCTGAGGCCATAGGGCGGCCTCTGGCTCGTTCCTTCCAGGGTGGATATCAAGCCAGGCCGCCAGAACCGGCGCAGCGCTAACAATCCGTACCCTTCTGTCCCCAGTCTTGCCAGTAACCCTCAGAATCGCCCCGTATTGGTCAAATTGGACGTTCTTTAGTCGAAGGCTTAGTATCTCACCGATACGGCAGCCGGACTCATATAAAGTCATTATGAAGGCCTTGTCACGTATCGTATTGGCGGCGCTGGCTATCTTCAAAACGTCGTCTTCTGTTAGCAATTCCTCAGGCAGCTTATGGGCCTCATTCTTGAGCCTTGGCTTCAGCCAGCTTATCTCTGGCGGAAAAATCTCGTCGTTGCCTTTCAACCATTTGTAAAACATCTTCAAGACGATTTTGAAGTCATACTTCGTGTATTCGGCGTAGTCTTTCGTCTCCAGCTCGCCAACAAGTGCGATAAGGTCGTCTTTCGTTGCTTCCCTGAAAGGCTTGCCCAGCCATCGCGCAAGAAACCGGATGCAATAGACGACTTTGGCCACTCGTCCATAACCCGAACCCTTCGCCAAACGTATTTTCGAGAACGTCTCGATTTCGCGGATATTCTCTTCACCTATTCCCTTCTCCTTCCGCAAATGCTCCAAGCAAAGCTCAAGTCTGCGCGGGTAGTCGTACAACTCCAGCCTTCCACTCCTTACCATGCTATCCTCTCCGGTGGAAGGACTATTTATTGGTCAGTGCCCAATTGGGCATTGTAGTGTCAAATCCAGGCCAATCAGCACACAGGCGAGGTCTACCGACCCTTCCCCTGCATATAGTTTTTTGTTATAGTCTTGAACTTCTTTTCCGTCGATTATCAAAATGATTCCCGTCTTTTGCCTAGTTTGCGGACTCAGGGGATTGACGAGATGCGTTCAGGCCTGAGCTTAAATAGAACCTATCTCAGAACAGGGCCTCATGAACGAGTACACGATTTACAAGCATCAGACAAACCTTGAGCAGGAGCTCCGTCGTCTTCATAATTCTGCGCTACCTTCCAAAACCAAGGATTTTAGACACATCGGGAGGCGATAACCAATTGGAATTCGGCACACACTGGCCAGCTGCGCGGGAACCTCGGAGCGGATTTCCGGGTTTATGTGAATAGAATATTTATATATTTTCTGAATATTTATATATTTATAATACGTAAATTATAATGATTTTATGAAAAAACTGCTATTGCTTATTCCAATATTGCTGCTTTTCGGATGCGCGAGCCCGGTTCCCAACCAGCAGGCGAACCAGACGCATGTCTCCGGCGCCAATGCGACCAATGGCTCGCAAATGCCCAGCAATTGCTTTGCGGTACCATACAATCCAACCAAAGCTCAAGTCCTCTATTACATCAATCTTGCCAGGACCGGCACCGGAGGAGACGCGGCGTGTTCGCTGGGAGCGCTCCAAGACTACCAGGAAGCGGGCATCCTGGCGAATTACAGCATAAACATAAACCTCACCGACCTTGCGAACAACATCACCGGGCTCAACGGAAGCGTATACAATTGCCCGGCTGCCCCATACAATCCGACCAGAGCTGATATCTTACGTTACATCAACGCCACGAACGAGGGCGATGGATATGGATACTGCGCCCTGGCCGCATTGAACGAGTACGACCGCGCGGGCATACTAGCCGGGTACGGGATAAGCGTGGACCTCACAGCCTTGCAGAAAAACCTGGCGGCCCACCCAAGCACCTATACGATGGTGTCGCTCTCGACCAGCATTTCAGATGGCGCGAACATCACCGAACTGGAACGGAACGCCGATGCAGTCATGCAATACTATGACGCAAAAGCAAAGGCGGTCCGCGCCCAGGCCCAATCCAATGCAACTCCCATATCCAGCACCAAATCCAATGCAACTTCCATATCCTCCAGTGTCATCCTTCCCAACTGGGCGGGCTACGTCGTGTCCGCATGGCTCAATACGATCTATGTCGTCAAGGGTTCTTGGAAAATCCAGTCTGTCTTTGCCTCCACCCAACCGACCTACTCAGTCCAGTGGGTCGGCATAGGCGGCTACTCAAGCGGCGACAACACACTGATACAGACCGGTACGGAATCTGACTATTACAATGGCCAGGCCCATTATCTTGCTTGGTATGAAATGCTGCCAGCCACCGCTATCCAGCTGCCGAAGTCAGTCGCCCCGGGCGACACCGTCTGGGCGATGGTATATCTGTTGCCGGGTACGTCCAATCAATGGAATATAACCATAGCCGATCTGACTCCGCCCCACACGTGGACATACTATGGAGTATTCAGCTATTCTTCCTCCTCAACCTCGGCAGAATGGATTGATGAAAGACCTCTGATTAATGGTGCACCCTCGAACCTTGCAAATTTCAGCGGCGCGAATTATGGGCTGGACTATACCGGAGTTGCGAACACCAGTTCTGAATGCGACCGCGCCATGGGTTGCCAGACAATGGGCTGGTTCTCACCGACCGAATTGATTATGGCTAATAGTACGGGGCATATACTGGCCACGCCCTCCGCGGTGACGTCCGATGGCACAAGCTTCAAGGTTATCAGAAACTAAGCATACCGGTCATTTCGCCTGCAGATAGATTCCGGGCAGATTGGTTCAGACTCTAGAATCCCTCTAGACCTGCTTCCCCTGCATTATTTTCACGGAAAACCTATTCAGAATCCGAGTCTTTCCTTCACGATTATCATTTTGATCCTTCCGGGGATTATTTCCCTGTCTATGATGAGGGTCTTGTTCAGTGACGTGCCTCTCCCATAAACCTTCGTTGCCCTTTCATTCTCGAGAGGGACCACGTACTCGCTGATTCTTCTATGAGCGGACGCGAGGTCCTTCACTATCTTCTGCGCACCAACGACCCAGATGACGTTTCTGGCAGAAAAAGCGTATGGCGCGAGCTGGCTGCCAGACTGCGACACGATGACTATTTCTCCATTCTCGCTCACAGCATGGACGCTCCCAATGGCGAACTGGCATGCAGAAGCGGCTCTCCTTGCGAGGTCCCTCGCTTCTTTATCAGAGATGGACATCACCCCTTTCCTCACTGATTGATACCGGGTGCCCTGTTCTATCTCCTTGAGGATTCCGGTCTCCTCCAATGTGGTCGACGACATGCAGTATACTTCGGAGCCGTCAGGAATCAGAGCCAACACCTTCGCCTTGGCGTCATCCCGGTTTTCCGCTACGATAGCCTCTATGCCCCTTGAAGCGAGTACGGCCGTGGTTTTCTCGATAATCGTTGCGCTAGCTAGAGTCTTCCAGTCCATGGGCACATATCCAGCATCAAAAATATTAATCCTCCCGCACTCTCCGAGCAGGTTCTTTGGTTTTTGTAGTTATTGGTGGAAAGGGCATATTTTATAAATAAGTGGTTTCAAATAGTATATATAAGTGTATAAATCGTGAGGCTGGGTGGCATGGAAATCAAGAGACTTCGACATCGCTCAAACAACGACGTAGATGCATCCAGCGCCAACAGCGAAGCTTTAAAGTCTACTCATGGGATACCAAGTAAGCGCCCTTTTCTAAGGGCCGTCGGGGCATTATCCTTCGGGGTAATGTCATTACAGGGATTGACGTTCGCAAAGGGTGTAGACATGCCGCCTCAACAAAAAGTTCATCAACAGGGGAATGTTTCTGATTTGGATAAGGTGAGGACGCAGATCAATGACGATGTCATGAAGATAAGGAGCGCCCGCACAACCACCGAATTCGATCGCGCGTCGACCGATCTTTTCAAGAGCCTCTCCACGCTGAACGGCCTGTTGGCGAAATATAACGCTCCTACTATACCTGCGATGGCTGGGGACACCAGCGCTGAAAAAATAATCTCCTTGGGTAAATGGCTAGGCCTTAAGGCAGAGACAGAAGCCCCAGACGTTATGTTGGCCTTGAGCAGGAAGCTCGTCGAAGTCTATGGGGCCGCCGAGCAATCCAAGGTTGCGGATGCGGTTGCGTCAACCAGGCAACCGGAACCTGTCGCCGAAGTCGCTGCACCTGCAACCGTGGCGGCAGTCGTCCCGGTACCTAGGGTTCTACCCGCCGTGACACCGACGCTTGCCGAACGTTTGGAACCAATAATCGTCCAGCTCGCAGATATAATCGGAAATCCTGTAGACAAAAAAGCGAAGAAGGCGGCCCAGGGTTTCAAGGCTAAATTGGAGAAGGCAGAAAAGGAATCGGCAGCTTTGCAGAAGAAACACCACAAAAACACGGAGAAAGACATCACGAAGGCAAGCAAATTCGTCGAGCAGCAGGAAAAGGCCGCGCTTGCAAAGCAGATGGCCGCTTACAAATCCATAGGGAAAGCGCCGGATGACCCGCTCATCGCGGACGTGACCGAGCTCAGCAACAGGCCTGGCCTTGATCCTCGCATACGGCAGAGCCTCCCGCGTCTCTTTAACATGGGCCAGCAGGCAGCGGCTCGCGTGATGGCCATGCTGCGGGAATCAGCGGCAGAGAAAACCCCAGAGAAGGCAGAACAGAAATACGGGGCCGCGGTGGCGATATACAACGCGGAGCAGAAGTTCTTCAGGCTACTGCTGAACGACATGATCATACCTCTCTGCAATCAGCTCGAAGCGGATTTGAAAAGCAGCAATCTCCCCACATATTCAGAGCTTAAGTCCGCAGAAAAAGAATTCAACGTCGGCAAGACCCACATCGTGTTCGCGAAGAAATCCAAAAGCGGCAGGGGCAACGGAAAGGATGACATGGTGAAGGCCATGGAAGCCCGCGAGAAATACGCCCGCATCCTTGCGCAAAAGGATGAATTGCCATACCACCAGGTTGCCGCGCTCTTCAATGCGGTCGTGTCAGAAGACCGTCTGATCAGGGCTCTCATAGACATGCACGGATTCGCGAGCAAAAAGGGTGTCCTTGACAAGGCCGGTAGCAATGAACGCAGAAAGTTCTTGGCGGATTACTCCAGCGCAGCTGGCATAGTGGCCGATCCCGACAAGGATATATATGCGGAGATGACCAAGCAACAGCGCAGGAGCGCAGTGGCCATCTATTTGGGCGGGGACAAGATGTCGGCAGTGCTCGATCCCAAGCAGATGTCCGATAAACAGATCGCCGATGCAGAGAAGAACATACGGCCGGTGCTGATGCGCTCGCTGGAGACAAGGCACAACGATGTCATACAGACGCTTTACAAATCGGCTGCGAACCTGGTGTCTTCGGACCCGCAGTTCGAGCAGATGGCCCGGCTCAGGTCGCTGTGCGCCATCGCCGATGTGAATTACGAGAAATTCATCGTGGGCAAGAAATACGAGAACGGCCTAGAACCGATCCCCCTCACGGCAGAGGAGCTCACGACCGGTCGCATGGGCGCGGTCAGATCATTGCTCTCAAATGTGCTCGAGTCGGCTAAGCTGGCCGCGGACGATCCGATGGTCAGGAGAGCCAATGCATGGCTCGAAGCAACCAAAGGCGGGGTCCCGAACGAAAAAGTCGCTCAGACCGCAGACACGATCTACTACATGGCCAAGAGCATCGCAGCCATAAGGGAAGCCGAGCTCTGGTTATCCACACAAGCTCTCCAGCCTTCGGCTCCGGATTCAAAGACAGTCGATACGGCACGGGAGAATATCAAACGCGCGAGAGAGATATTCAACCTTAATTTCTCGGGTGCGAACCAGAACCCGGATCTCTGGGTATTCCCGGGATACCACTGCAACATCGCCGCGAACGTCGCGAACGGCGTCACGAACATGCTCGCGCCTAAGGCATTCGCTCTAACTGAAGCGCCGGCCACCATCGCTTCGGTGGCATCATATTACGATCCAGCGGGAGACATCGAGCTGCGCGGTGACACCCCCACGGAAGACGAGCGGAACAAGGCCGCGGCGATCTCAGAGGCCAGGCACCTGTCCATGCTCGCTCAACTCACGGGGAGCCAGAGGTTCGGGGTTCCGGATTCGGATGAGCGGCTCCACGACCTGAGATTGTCAGGCCCGATGAGAGAGCTCGATTTCGAGGTCGGTAGGGACATATCCAACCGGGCCCTCCTGGAAGTCCCGATCTTCGAGCGGCACTTATTCAGGAGAAGGACCAGCATAGAGCCGGTGGACGCGCATTACATCCAGCACGGCAGGCTCCATACTGTGGAGGACAATTACCACGAAGACACGAAGCAATACCATAACGGCCAGCTCTACATCGAGGTATTCAGGCTCACGCTTCTTCATTCAGACAAGGACGCGCCGAGCACGCTCACCAGGCTGAACAGGCCCCTGAACGAGGTTTCCGATCCGCAGCTGCGCAAAGATTTGGAATCCGTATACAAGAGGGTCGGAGCAGATCCGAGTAAAATATTCTTGCAGGCCATACGCGATAAGATGTTCGATGCTTCAGCGAGCTATGCCACAGCCACTGGGGACAAGCAGCTGGACGCCAAGCAGCAGGAAAACCTGAACGGTCTCGTGCTAGCGGTCCTGGATGCAAGGATGGCCGAGCTCAGATCCCTCGTACGCGGCTCCGTCAAGGTAAGCGACGGAGAAGAGACGGTGGCCAAATTGGCAAGATACAAGGATCCTAGAGCCGCATACGCGGCCAATGCGCTCAAGGCGCTGGAGCTGCTCCAGGGAGCGGACGGGAACTCGGGCATACGGGCCCAGCTCGCCGCTGGATCGAGATCCGATCTCACCGCAAGGCCAATCGACCCGAGGAGCGCGATAGCTCTCGCGGAGATGGGCATCGCGAGCCTGGACCCGAAGAACTTCGAAAAGATGAAGAAAGAAGCCGCTCCGGTTGTGAAAGGGAACGTCAGCATCCCCCAATCTGCGATACAGATCGATAAGCTGGACCAATACAATCCGGTACGGTTGGAATTCACTGTGACGCGCACAGAGGTCACCTCAGACGGCGGAAAACCAGTGAGCTTCGAGGAGTTCTCGAGAAAGAACCCATCGAACCTCACATTGTTCTGGGTCGTGTACCAGGCCCTAGGCAGGACCGACGCGAGCGGGGAGAAAATTCAATACGTCTACAACCCCAACTATGTGGCTGGGTCATCCCCGCCTGAAGAGCGCTATATCGGCATGATAGTCCGCGGCGTCAAGACGAACACCGGAGAGACAGGGGACTTCGCAGTGAAAATCAGCTGGACAAAAGCGAGCCCATCATCCAAACCGCAGTGGGAACCTGTGATGCTGAGTCCAGATACCGTCGATATGTCGCAAGTGCTCTTCCGTGTGAAGCCAGGTACTGTAGGCGAGCCGCAGAAGGACGATCTCTTCCGCACAAGGGTATCGGATGCCCAGGGCGGCAAGGGAGCCGAGTTCTTCTTCGAGCGGAACTACGCGAATACGAGAAAGATTCAGGTGGATCAATACGCGGATTCGACTCCGTACGTGGTCGGAACGGTCACTCCGAAAAAGAAGTGATTTTTTTATTTTCAAAAATTGATGGGAAGATTATCGGGTGGAAAAATGGAGGCATTCAAAGCAGGAGGGTAAGGACATGCGTTTGTATAGGAACACAATAGTTGACACCACACAACGAAATACTGGTGCCCCGGCGAAATCTCCGGCAGCGCGGTTCGCGGTGGCGGGAGCCCTAGGGCTCGGCATTCTTTTAACCTCTCAGGCAGCTTTCCCTAACCCAAACTCTATTATTAAAGGTACTACTCGAATAAATACTACGGCTAAGGTGATGACAATGGCTCAAGCGCAAGTTGAAAGGAAATCGGATGATACGGATACCCTACTTGTTGTGGTTCGGAAGCTCCGGGACGCCCAGAACGCCCCGAATGCGCAATCCCAGGCGGACTACGCTCTTCAGATGAACCAACTACTGACTATCCTCAGGGATCCAAAACCCGCGAACACCGATCCAAACTTCAAAGTCTATACCGAAGCCGTCGCGACGCTGGGGAACGGCAATCTGGCAGACGCCACGGCGACGCTTGAAAAGGCTCACATGACAGCTATCTCCAGCCTCTATACTCGAGTGAAGAATGGGGAGAACCTTGGCGGGAGGGAAGCCCAGGTCGCCACGATGTTGGACGCGATAAACTTCGACAACCAGAATTACAAAGGGAACACAGTAACGCGCTTGAGCAGGCTTCTTCAAGGCGGGGAGCTCAATGTGGCGCCCACTGAATTGGACATCACGGCGGGTGCGGAGGCGCTGCCTATCTTCGAGTTGCCGCTTTTCGATCTCGGTGCCATACACCTGCTCAGCAGCTCCAACCAACAAGCGATTGTGGCTTTCAACGCCCAGACGACGCCTACGCTCAACGTCATGTTCGGAGGCGCGGGCAATGCACAGACTGTGCTCAATCAGATGGGCAATGCGTACGCGACTCTCACCAATTACCCGAACGACCTCGCTAAGCAGCAGGCCGCTGCGCAGTCGCTCTTCAACGCGCTGAACACGGTACCTCAGAACTCGGATATGCGCAGCACCACAGATCACCCGCACTTCGTGAACGCTCTCAACTATCTCGGCAAGGGTATGCTCCAAGCCGGGCTCAACGAGCTCGCGCAAGAGACTGGATTCAACTCCGTCTATGGCTCGCTCAACAATCTTTACGTCGTGAGCGTGAATCAGAGGGCGGTCGCGATATTGCACTCCGGTATCACGGTCAAATACGAATTCGAGAAGAACATGGAAGCGTTCCAGGAATTCATGCGCGGAGCCGCAGATAGCCGCTTCGAGCCGCGCTTCCTCTACATGGCCCTCGGTCTCAATTACGAATACCTGGCCATGAGCGGCCAGCTCCAACAGATGACGATAGCGCCTGGTACTGGGGCGGTGACAGCTGGTCCGATCACGCAACTCACGGGCACTGGGAATGTGGTCAGCGCGACGCCGCAGCTCGGCATCGGGACGAGCCTCTGGCGCAACCCGGTGGAGATCGTTCTCCATGCCAATGCCGGATACAGGCAATACGAGCTTGGAACCAATCTGCCGATGGCTGATGGTTCGAAGCAGAACATAACAATCGACAACAAGGGCGCGTATATCGGACTTTGGGGAGCGGAGATGCACTTCCCGGGCAAGGAAGGTCAGCGCAGGATCATCAGGATCGAACGTTTCGGAGCCGGCGCAGTCGGATCTCCCCAGAACGCGCTCGCATACATAACGTTCTCAGGAAACTGGAAAGAGACGAACCGATTGCGGCTCCAGACATTCATAACCCCGCAATATTCGTATTTCCTCCAGCAGCACAGGGCCGGCGCAGACCTGCATCCGCTCGATTTCACGGCGCAGCCGAATAACCGGTGGTCGTTCTTCGCAGGCCCGGGGATTCGCTACGATTACGATACAGGCAACAAGGTAACGACGATGGAGTTCTACGGTGCGGCCGGAATCAATTACGCACGAGGTGTCGCGTTGGACCTACGGGGGGGATATCTCAAGGAAACGGGCGGTGATCCGGGGCAGCGCCTCAAGCCGACTCCTTTCGGCGGGATAAACCTGACCCTGTCGCCACAGGATTGGTTCAGGACGTCATCAAGCCGCACGATAACCGGGTCTGTCCCGAAGAAGAAAGAAGTCGAGGAACAGTGAAAAGGTTGTTGACATGGGCATCACCAAACCGCTCGCGTTGCTTATCCTGCTGCTATCAGCAGCATATGCGACAAGTGTGAGCGCGGACATCACGCAGGGTATCAGTCCGGAATTCCATTTCTCCACTGACATGTCTGTCACGACGAGCTTTATGATGTCTGGGCTCAACTCCACCACTGTACAGAGCGGAGACACCGTATGCAACGGCACGACGCTCACCATCAACCCAACAGTCAGCGCGGACTGGGCGATATCTTCGCTCGATATAGTGTCCATATACCCGACATCCTCAGGTTCGGGATACTATCCAACGATGATCTCGGACAGCACCGTGAACACGGACATGGGCATCCGATGGCTGCCTGCATCGACTTATGACGGTGAATTAAATTTCGTGGGGAGCAACTATGCCAACGAGGTCTCCCAGAGCAAATCCCACTACAACAACCTGCAACCCTTCGATACCGAGCCTATGTCTTATGACAACGGTTCCGGGACATTCGCAAACAAGGAAGGCGGCGCCGAAGTATACTGCAAAGGCACGCTCAATGTCATGGATGGATCAACCTCCATCGGAAGCTACGAACTCCCCACAACCGGCAATCCCCAAGTCACGCTCAATTCTGGTACCCATCAGATCTCCACGAGCATCAGCGGCATAGACTGCTTCGCCGCGACGCTCAAGCATCCCGATAACATCGCAGACAATCCAAGCTGGTTCTGGTATTACTACTACACCGTTAACCGTCCGACGTTCGGTTCAGGTTCGAGCCCTGTCGGCACCACAACGGCGACGATCAACGTCAAACCGGCTGGCGGCAGTTGCAAACTGACCCAGACCGCGATAGATTCCACCAGCGTCCCGGGAACGCCCGGCACCTCGCTGGTCCACGTAACTGTCAGGAACGACGGCGACCCCGTCACCATGAACGACGTATCCAGTTCCGATTCCGGATTCACCGTGAGCCCGTTTCCGACAACCACATGCGACGTCCTGGGCTTCCCGTCGAGCATGTGCCCATCTGACAACGGTTTCAACGAAGCCATACCTTCTGGCGGCTCGAAGGACCTTTATGTGCTCATGCAGAACAACGGAGGCACCGGGACGATCCTGACCTTCAGTTCCACGGTGGCGTCATCAAGTAGCTGCAGCGGAGGGACGACCGGGAGCTCATGCACGTTCACAGCCGACCTGAGCAACTCCACATCATCTTCCTGCACTATAACGCCATCGAGCCTCACCTACGGCACGAACGAGGTCGCGCAGTTCGAAGTGACCTGCCAGGATCTCACCCACAACACCGTGCCGTGCACCGGAGACGATTGGTTCTGGAGCGGCATCTCGGGGGATTTCATCGAGAAGGACAACACGCATGCGCTCGCATACCCAACATCCGCTCCAGGTTCCAGCGGGACGCTGGGTTTCCATCCATCTTCTGGTATCGCAGATTGCTTCTCGGACATAAACGTGATCACGCCGACATACGTCTGCGGATTCACCCCGAACGCGGATCTCAATTACAGCCAGGTGCAGCCATTCATCCTTAACTGCAAGGTGAACGGGACCCCGCAGACTCCTGATGGCACCACATACAACACGAAAAACGGCCTCGTGGGCACGCTCAGCAACCAGAGCAATACCGGAGTGACATACACGGCGCCCACTTTCGATACCAACGGGAACCTGATCGGTTTCGGCCAATTCAACAGCGCGCAGTCACCGATACTGGGCGCGGTCGCAGACGCTCCGATAAGCGTGACGAACGGCTCCACGAACGGTACTGGCACCAACACGACCAATACGACCAACACGACGACCGGCAATTGCCCGGGCTGCGTGCGCACTGGTGACACGAACTGGTGCCAGCTGAGCGACGACCTCACGAACGCGTTCAAGGGCTTCAGCGGATGGATAGGCCTCAAATGCGGGCAATACGGCAACGAGACGTGCACGCAGGCCACCTGGACCGCGTATCCTTCATCGGCAGCGACGTTTTCGGACCCTTCCGGCATCACCGGAGTCACGGTCACGATAACCGGGGACAAGGGCACTACGGGGAGGATCACCGTATCGGTTGGCGGCAATCCGGACCATAGCTGCTACAGGGATTTCATCGTTGGGGATCGTGCCTGCTGGGAGATAAGCTAGCTCATATCGTATACGCGTCCAATAGCCTCGGGACAGTCACGTCGTAATCCTTGCAGAGGACCTCTGCCAGCTCGCTCTTCTCCCCGTGCATGAGGAATATCTTCTTCAGCCCCTTGACGGATTTCGCGAACTGCACCAGCTCGTTGAAATCTGCATGGGCCGAGAGCTTCACCGATTCCACCCTGAGCTTGAGATCCAGCTCGGTATCCTTGAGCATAATCCTCCTTTCGCCATTCATTATGCGGTTCCCTACCGTCCCTTCGGCCTGGTAACCGACGAATATCATAGTGTTCCTCGGGTCGAAGCCGAGCTTCTCCAGGTAGGATAGCACCGGGCCTCCGCTCAGCATGCCGGATGTGGTTATTATGATGCACGGCTCCTTGAGCACGTCCTCCTTGGTCTTCGAGCGGGGGTGGTGGAAATTCGGGCTGTTGAAAGGGTCGTCCTCGCTCATCAGTATGCGTCTCTTTATGTCGTCATTGGCATAGATCGCGTTGTGGCGGTATATCTTCATCGCCTTCCCGATCATGCCATCTATGAACATCTTCGTCGGAGCGAGCGCGCCGGAGCGCATGTAATCGTCCAGGGCCAGAAGCACCTCCTGCGCCCTTCCGACCGCGAAGCTAGGTATGATCACATGGCCTCCTTTATCCATGGTCTGGTTGATTATCGATATCATCTTGGAATAGCTCTCCTTGTAGCTGGGGGTTATGTCGTTCCTGCCGCCATAAGTGTTCTCCATTATGAGCGTCCCTGCCGAGAGCCCCCGCGCGCAGGGGTCTAGCACCCTGGTCTTGCGCATGCAGATGTCTCCGCTGAACAAGATCCTTTCCCCCGAATGCTCGACCATGGTCATCGCGCTGCCCATTATATGGCCGGCAGTGTGGAACGTAGTCTTGAAGCCGCAATCCACGCTCTCGCCATATTCGATCATCCTCGCGTCCTTCAGGACGTCCTCGACATCCTTCGAGGTGAACAGCTCGCTCTGCGCCATCTCGTCCTTGTGTATCCTGTAATAATCCGACAGCAGGATCCCCATCAGATCCCTGGTGGGCTTTGTGAGGAATATCCTCGGCCTCGCTTTCTTGGAATAAACATGGGGCAGATATCCTGAGTGGTCCAGATGGGCATGGGACACAGTGATATTCTGGACGCGCTTCAGCTCATCGTCATGGAGAAGCGGGTATTCGGTATTCTCTCCTAGCTTGATGCCGCAATCGAGCATGAGGTTGCGTTCCCCTTCCTCGAGCAGCATGCAAGCCCTCCCGACCTCCCGGGCACCGCCATAGAATGTCACCTTCATATCAATCCCAGCTTCAACTTAGCCTTCTTGCTCAGCCTGTCTATGGACCAGAGGGGCTCGAAGACTATGTTCACCTCTATATCCGCGTCATCGAAGGCCTCCAGCTTCGCCTTAACGCCTTCGAGGATCTCGTTGATCATCGGGCATGCCGGAGTCGTGAACGTCATCTTTATGAAAACCTTCTGGGGCTTTCCCTTCTCTTTTTTCCTGACGTCGACGTCATATATAAGCCCCAGGTCTACTATGTTCATGCCCAGCTCAGGGTCCGACACCTCGCTGAGCTTAGCCAATATCTTTTCCTTGCTCACCATAGAAGGATAGTCGGGGAAAGGTTATTTAATTTTGGCCGCCATTGCCCAACCCATGAAAGAGATCGTTGTTGTTACGGCTAATGACGTGGGAGCCCTAGCGGCCATAGCCGAGGCGATAGGCGGGCTCGGAGTCAACATCGAGGCGATATCCGCTTACGGCCTCAGCGGCAAGGCGGTGTTCAGGATAATAACCAATGATGTGACGAGCACGATGAAGGCGATATCGCGGATCCCGAACGTGCAGGTCCAGGAAGCTGAGACCATAATATACCAGATGATAAACCGGCCAGGCGAGCTCGGCAAGATAACGAGGAAGCTCGCGAACAAGGGCGTCAACGTAGAGAGCCTCTATATCGTGAGCAAGAAGCAGGATTTCACCGAGGTCGCGATAAGACCCCTAGAGAAAGACATGGCCAAGGCAAAGGATGCATTAGGAATCAAATGAGTCGGGTTCTTAGAAGATATAAAAATAAGAAAAAAATTATTAGGAGCTGGCGTTCACGAAGATCTCGCCCTTGCCCCCTTCGACCACGTTTATGGACACGCTGTCGCCACCGATATTCACGGTGTTCGCGCCGTCCTTAAGAGACACGGTCGTCACGGGTCCGTTTCCGCATGAAACGCCGACGTTATACGCCGGGGTCCCCGCATCGCTGTAGGTCGTCCCTTGGAATACGAAGGTCAAGTTCCCGAATGTCACGGGTTGGGTGTTGATATAGCCCTTGTATCCTGCCCCGCTGGTCGCCTGGCATCCGGATGATGCTTCGCTTGTCGCATCTGCGACTGCCGTCGATGCATCTACTGCGGTCGGCATTGTCGCGGTTGGTGCGCCATCAACAACGCTTATCGGTCCATCCGTGGTTGCAGGTGCGCTATCAGCTGCTGCAGGTCCATCTGCGACCGCAGCATCAACGACCACCGGTCCTGTCGGGCCGTTGCATACCGTATATCCACCGAGTACCGTACATGCCGGTCCGTCTGCGGTTGAAGAAACGTCCACGCTGCCGACGGAATCGATCTCACCGCCATCTATCCCCTTGCTGGCCTCTCCTTTCTCAGCATCGATCGCTTCTTTTGCTTCGGAAGCACCGCTATCAACAGAAGGCACCTTTATCGTATTGGCGCCAGGACTATTTGCGCATGAAATCCCGCCGACGAGGGTAGCTGTCAGCACGGTAGTCGCCAACTTGCCCTTGAAAGAGCTCGGCTTCGTATCCGTTCCAGTCTTTCCATCCCGCTTCACCGTATCATGTTTCAATTCCATTGTGCAATCACCTTTAGTTAAATGTGTTTAATATTCTATTATGGTGGCAAACATTTATAAACATTCATTTTTTACCATTTCCAACTACCTATATATAAAAAATAAGATCAAGGGCAATTGACGGCGATGTCCACGTAGATCTCGCCTTTGCCCCCTTCGACCACGTTTATGGTCACGGTCTTATCACCGATCTTCATGGTGTTTACGCCATCCACCATAGGCACGCTTGTCGACGATCCGTTTCCGGATATGCCCACATCGTAGCTCATGGCTCCCCCATCAGTGGAACCCGTGCCTTCGAATTTGAAGGTCAGGCCGCCGACCGTTGCAGACGTGGTGTAGTTGATATATCCAGAGTGCGATCCGGTCCCGGTGCAGCTATCCACATCGAGAGACCCAGTGTCAATGGCGACCGGAGATCCGACATCTGCCCCCGCATCTTGGGATTGGGCTTCTACTTTGATGACAACGTAGACCGAGCCCGGGCCTCCTTCTGTCACATTGACGCTTATCCCGCCTCCGAGCGCGTTCGCGCCGCTCGTCAGAAGCACTTTTGTCGCAGGCCCGCTTCCGCATGATACATCGACATCGTATACTGTAGCTCCTGCGTCCGTGGTGATTACACCGTTATACGTGAATGACAAGCTGCCGGCTGATTCCGACTGCCCTGCATATATATAACCGGTGAAGTCCCCTGCGCTCTGTTCATTGCAGACGTTCGGTTTGGCATCCGATGTCGCCACTTGTGCATCGTGTCGCGCTTCGGAATCGATTCCGCCCGCTTCACCGTACACGCCGCCATCGACTACCGCGACACTTCCTGTTTCGCCGTTAACGCTGGTCGCTCCGTCTACGGTTATTCCAGGAGCGGTATCCGATGAGGCTGCTCCGCCATCATCGATGCTAATGTCCAACCCAGATTCCGCAGCATAGCCAGGTCCGTCCATTGCGATGCCGGTCTGTCCGACGCCTCCATCTCTTGCGATCGAGCCGTCGATATCGCCGACCGGAGTTCCGGAGTCGTCTGTGACGCCTCCATCGATCCCCGTGGCACTTCCATCAGGTGTTGAAGTAGTGCCGATCCCAGTCACGCCATCCAGCCCCGTGCCGCCATCGACGCCAGGCCCGTTTTGGTTCTGGCCTGCTTCACCCGCACCCGCTTCGTTGGATACGTGGCCGGCTTCGCTGACCTCGGCGTCGATCGCCGGTATCCGGATTGTGCTATTGGCAGTCCCGCCATTGCATCCTGCGAGCAGCATGCCTCCTGCGATGAGATACTTGCCCAACTTCGGCTTATCATTAACGCGATCAGATCCCTGCCCCACTGGTTCAGTCTTTCTTGTATATTGAAGTTCCATCGATACCCCACCCATGTTAATGTTATTGTATAATTGTGTTCTATAAGAAAACATTTTTAAACATTAGTATTAACAGATATCTAGAGTATTCGGTACCCCTTCTCGTTCCCTATTATGATCAGATCGAATTTGGTGAAAATGCCGTTCTCTATTATACCGGGGATGCTTTTGAGCCAGTCCTCGGTTTTCTTCGGATTCTCGAGCTTCATCTGGCAGTCTATGATGAAACTGCCGTTGTCGCTTATCACGGGGCCGAGCTTGGCCTTGGCCATCCTTATCTTGGGGTTGAATTTTTTCAGCTGCCTGATGATGAGGGGAGCCGCGAACGGCACGACCTCGAGGTTCACTTCGCCCTCAAGCGTCCCTTCCTGGACCTTGCTCTCATCAGCTATGACGATGAATCTCTTGGCGTTGTAGTCTATTATCTTCTCTCTGGTCAACGCTCCGCCGCCTCCCTTGAGGAGCGCGGTCTTGGTGACCGTATCGGCTCCGTCGACGGCCAGGTCTATCTCATCGATCGCATCCGTTTCGGTCACGAATATGCCATTCTCTATGGCCAGCATCCTGGAATCGAAAGAGGTCGTGACGCATGTGACCTTCAATCCCTTGCGGACCTTCTCGCCAAGGAGCTTGATGAACTCGCGCGTGGTCGAGCCGCTCCCGAGGCCTATGCACATGCCGTCTTTGACGTACTCTAAAGCCGCCTTGGCAGCGTTTATCTTGGACAGGCTCATGTTCATGCCTTCGAGAAAGTGATGCCTTTGCCTTCTTCCTGCCTTAGGACCTCGAGGATGTTCCCTTTGGTGTCCGCTATCGAAAGCTCTGTGAAGTCATCTCCGATGCGCATGGTTATTATGCGGGGCCGGTTGTCGAGCGTGACCTTCATGCTGTATATCTTCTGCCTCTGGTTGTATGCGTATTGCATCGACGCATTCTTGAAAAGATCAGGTATCATGTTTTCACCCGAAGAGCCGTTCCATCTCGCTGCCTTTCAAGGTATTGGAGAAGGTGCCTTCTTTCTTAGCCTTATCGCTGCACCCAGCGACGAAATCCGTGCAAAACCTCTGCACCATCGTGAGCTGCATGCTCTCAGTGCTCTTCGGCTCCGCTCTGGAGATCCTCGCCTCCCGAAGCCTTGCCATCATGTCCGTTTGGGCAACCTGGGGGGCTACCACCGGTGCAACCTGTTCTTCTTCCCGCCTTTTTTGTGCGACGTCAGCCATAATCATCAGCATTAAATTATGCTTTCCTGAATTTATAAATATGACAGATGCGCTTTATCTGAAAGACAGCTATCTGAGGGAATGCGACGCGAAAGTGGAATCAATAACCGGAAAAGAGATGATCCTGGATCGGACCGTATTCTATCCAAGGGGCGGCGGCCAGCCAGGTGACACTGGGAAGATAATTTCCGTATCCGGGTCCGAGTTCCGGGTACTGAACACGTTGAAGAAAGACGGGAAAGTCGTCCACGAGCTCGAGTCGGAGCCCGGGATCAAGGTAGGGGATCCAGTGAGGTGCGTTCTTGATTGGGAGCGACGCTACAGGCTCATGCGGATGCACACCGCTGCGCATGTGCTCGGTTCGATGATGTTCAATGAGCTTGGGGCCAAGATAACCGGCAACCAGCTCGAAGTGGACAAGACGAGGTTCGATTTCAACCTGGAAGAGTTCGACCGCGTGAAGTTCGATGCCGCGGTCGCGAAGGCCAACGAGGCGCTATCCAGGGCGGTGGAACTGAAGACATACTCCCTACCCCGCGAGGAGGCGATGAAAATCCCCGGAGTGGTGAAGCTGGCCGGCGCGCTCCCCCCGTCCATCAGCGAGCTGCGCATCGTGGAGATACCTGGCGTGGACATACAGGCCGACGGAGGGACCCATGTCCGCAACCTGTCAGAGGCCGGAAGAATCGAGATTCTCAAGCTGGAGAACAAGGGAAAGGAAAACCGAAGGATTTATTTTACTTTAATGCCATAACGGTTTGGGGATATTATGAACAAAAACACCATCGTAAGCGTCCTTTTCGTCATCCTGGCGATAATCGTGGCGGCGGGTTCGATATATCTGGTTCTGTCATACGTGACCAACCTGCTGAGCGCAATCGTCACTTTCGTCTCTTCGAACGACATGTCCACGCTGGCGAAATGCGGCTTGACAATCCCGGCTGAGTTCATCAAGCTCAGGTCCGACCTGGTCACGCTGATATCGCCAGCCCTATATATGGGCATGCCCGCGATCCTGATCGTAGTCGGCATACTGATGTTCGCCGGAGGATTCTATTACCACAAATCCAAGTTCGAGGACGAGAAAACGAAGAAGGACCAGATGGAGCGCGAGATGGTCCACAAACTCGTGAAGAAGCTCGACGTGGGGAAACAGGAAAACCCGGCAGAAACGCAGGATGTGCCTGCGGAGGAAGAGACCCCTGTTCAGGAGCCGGCGCCGAAACCTCCACCGCCTTCGAAGAAGAGGAAATGAATTGTATAATGCGCTAGACCCGAGAAAACTCATATTATCAAATATAAGATGAAATGGTCGAAGGTGTACGGTTCCGTCGTAACTGCCGCGGAAATGAACCCCCGCAATCTTATTATTTTTCCTTATTGTTGATTCAATCATGAGAGAAAAAAAGATTGTGGAGGAATATCTAAATCTAACCCCCACAAAAGAAATTTCCTCAAAACATAATCTGCCGGTAAGTGAAGTAAAAAACATCCTGAAACGTTCTATGCCATTATCGAAATATATTCACACCTCACATCTTATTGGGGCTAAGATGGTCAAGCGACTTTTGCAGAATCCGACTTACAAAGCAGAATATATCCGTAAAATGAAATGCTCAGTTAGCGATTCTATACTAAGACGAATGAGCGAGACCCGTTTTAGGGAAACCTGGGAAAAGAAAGCTAAATCTGGTTCGTTGAAAGGAAATGCCCGAATTTCTGAACTAATGTTGGATCCTTCATTCTCTTCTTCGTGGTCAGCAAAATGTTCCCTAGGTGGCAATACGGTTGCCAAACTCCAGAAAGGCATTTTCAATCCAGCTCTTCTTAATGCACGAAGATTATGGTCCCAAAAAGGCTTAAGGCGGACTTCACGAAAATATGTTGGTCCTCAAGGAGAAAACATGTATAATTACCTTGAAATCAGAGTCGCGAAAATATTGATGGCCGCCGGATTGAGATACTTTTATGAGAAACATTTTGCTTCAGATACGAAAAATGGCTTCTTCAGTGTCGATTTTCTTGTTGAGTCGTTAAATCTTGCAATAGAAGCCACCTACTGGGACAAAGTTATGGATAAATGCTCGATTTTAAGGACAAAATTCAAGCGATTGAAACGCATCAATCCATCCTTAAGATTTGTAGTAGTTACAAAAACTTCTCTCGCTGATAAGTATAAAAAGTCGTTGCCCTCTAATATCGTTGTTCTAACTCCGCCAGAATTAGAACAAATGATAATGGGATGAATCTCCAAGCATAGCGGGGTAACAGAATCTAATGATTTAGATTCTGCCCTATGGGAAGCTTGGAGTTCCCGCTGGGCTCATAACCCAGAGATCGGTGGTTCAAATCCACTCCCCGCTATTTTTTTCTCACTCTTTCAACCGACCATTCCAAATGTGTAAGCACCTACCATCGCCAGAAGGACATACCGCAGCACCCGCCCTGCAGCGCATGCGAGGAAGAACTGCCACCACGGGATTCGCAGCGCTCCGGAAGCTATCCCAGCGATATCGAAGAGCGGGTCCGGGATGAAGGCCAAGACGAAAATAGCGAGCAGCCCGTACTTTTCTACGAGCGCACGGATGTCCTTAGCCTCCTTTATCCTGTCGCCGAGGATATCACCAGCGCCTTCGCCTGCCAGATATCCTGTCATCTGCCCCAATGCCGAACCAATACCTGCCGTGAGACCAAGGAGATAAGGGTTCAGGTACCTGCTCATAACCACTATAGCGATCCAGCCTGGAGTCGGAAAGATTATCGTAGCCGAGCTCACGACGCTTATCACGAAAGCCCCCAGATAGCCGTATTTCCTGAACTGAGCGATGTTGCTTGAGAAATAAATGGCAAGGGCTACGATGGCTATCGTCAGGATTATGAAGAATGCGCCTTCGATCCTCTTGTCCATGTTATCTCCGTATGCGGCTCAGAGAATGATTTCACATCATTTTTTCAGAAATACCTTTTTTCTTCATAACCGCATACATGAATCGCAGAGAAAGGATTTAATGCCGCTTGAAGCGTGGGGGAGAAAGAAAAAGTGGACTTGGGGGGACTCGCACCCCCGGCATCTCGCATGCAAAGCGAGCGCTCTGCTGTTGCCCTTGTTTTGCGTTTTCGCGATGGCGAAAATTAGCAAAACGAAACTGAGCTACAAGCCCGTTGATTAGGAAAAGATGAATGTACTGATTTAAAAAAAGGATTATTCGCAGCCGCCCCAGCCGCACGCATAGCAGACCTTGCATCCTTCCTGGAATGTCAGGTCGCCGTCGCACGAGGGGCAGATGCCCTTCTTTATCTTCTCCGCTTCCGACAGATTCGAAGGGTTAGGAGCCGCTGGAGCGCTGAATTCCGTTCTTATTTCTTGCATGGTCTCAATCCCTTCACTTTCTCGCATCATCTTTTTTTAAATGATTCTTTTATCGCCGAAAAAATAAATACGCAAAATCTACTTTCAGCGACATCATTGCCATGCGGGCATGCCGGCCATGTACTGGTCGACGTATCTCTCCGCATCCGGCCGCTCCAGCCTCTTCATCTTCATGTAGTATTTCACCATGTTCTCGCGCACGAGGTGGCGAGCCATGAGCTCTCCGCCTGGGTAGGAGCAGTGGACGCAGTATCTGTTGTCTTCCCTCTTGCCGCCGAAATCGGATATCTTCATCATGGGCATTCCGCAGCTTTCGCATTTCTTCATTTCCATAGTATCACATCTGACGCTTCGAACGAACGGCTATCGCTAATAAGGCGTAAATATCTTTGCTTCGCCTCAACGTCGGACTGCAGAAGCGCGCTGCGGGATTCGCCGTCGATTAGCTGCCGCTTCCGGCAGATAGAAATTTGCCGGGCAGATGACTTCGTTCTCTGTAGTCATTTTTTGGGAAAAAATGCCGAGGGGGGAATTTGAATCCCCGACCTCTCGATTTCTCGAGTGCATAATATCATCGGCCACTTCGGGAACGGCGAACCGTTCCCGAGATGCCCGCGAACGTTCGCGGCATGCCTCATCACTCATCGGGTTTGCACCTATGAGTCGAGCACTCTCAACCAGCTGAGCTACCTCGGCGAATAGTACAGTGCTTGTTGTCTGATTAATTTTAAATGCCTTGGGCCCGGGACCGCCCTGTTCGTTTTTATTCTCTTCATCGGATATCTGGACTGGATGGCGATTCCGTATTCTGAGATGCTGCGTGACGGGCTGCAGAAGGCCTATGCTGTCGCCAGCGAAGCCCGGGCGAAAGGTCTGGACCCGAGCGACGAGATAGAAGTGAAGCTAGCCAAAGACGTCGCGGCCCGCGTGGAAGGTATAGTCGGCCCTCCCGGGATTGCGGACCTGATACGATCCCTGGAAGCTGGCGGCATGTCCCGCGAGGACCTCTCGTTCGAGGTCGCCAGGAAGATCGCCTCCGGCGAGGTCATGAAAGGGGACAAGACCGCTCTCATGGAGCAGGCGGTCCGCACAGGCCTGGGCATAATAACCGAAGGCGTCCTTGTGGCGCCAACAGAAGGCATTACGCACGTCAAAATAAAGCAGAATCCCGACGGCAGCGATTATCTGGCCATCTATTTCGCAGGCCCTATACGGAGCGCGGGCGGCACCGCAGCGGCGCTCAGCCTGGTGCTGGCCGATATCGCGCGCAGGATCTGCGGAGTGGGCGATTACCGCGCCACCGACTCCCAGATCATGCGCTACATCGAGGAGGTCATGGTGTACGAGAACCGCGTCTCCCACCTCCAGTACATGCCGCACGAGGATGACATGAAGGTCATACTCGCGAACTGCCCGATCTGCATCGACGGCGATCCGACCGAGGATGTCGAGGTGTCGGCATATCGCGGGGTCCCGGGCGTCGAGACGGACCGCGTCCGCGGCGGGGTCCCCCTGGTCCTGTGCGAGGGCGTCGCGGCGAAGGCGGCCAAGCTGCTCAAATACACCAAGAAGCTCAAGCTCGGCTGGGACTGGCTCGAGAAAGTGATCAAGATAAAGAAGAAGGCCGACAAGGTCGAGATCAAGCCCGATCCCACCTACCTGGAAGGGTTGGTCGCGGGACGCCCGGTGTTCGCTCACGCCAGCGCAAAAGGCGGCTTCCGCCTGCGCTATGGACGCAGCAAGACCAACAGCCTGATGGGCCGCAACGTCCACCCCGCCACCATGCTCCTGCTCGACAACTTCCTCGCCTACGGCACGCACATGAAAGTGGAGCGGCCGGGCAAGGGATGCGTGGTCGCTGCGCATGACGGTATCGAGCCTCCTGCGGTCCGCTTGAAATGCGGCCGCGTGATGAAGGTCCGCACTCTGGCCGAGGCGGAGAAGATAAGGAGCGAGGTCGAGGAGATCCTGTTCCTCGGGGATATACTCTGCACCTACGGAGATTTCCTCAAATCCAACCATCCCCTCATGCCTTCGGGGTATTGCGAGGAATGGTGGGAGAGGGAGCTCGAGGCCAAGGGAGTGCAGGCTCCGCAGAACCGGGATGCGAGGTCCATGTTCGATTTCTCCCGCCTCCACAATGTGCCTCTCCATCCCGACCATACGTTCCATTGGCACGACATCACCCCGGAGCAGATCAATTCCCTCATGCAATGGCTCAAGGCCGGGCAGCTGGATATCGAAGAAGGGAAGGTCCGCTCGCTCAAGCTCCCGAAATCCGATGCCAAGCGGGTACTCGAAGAACTGATATGCGAGCACCGCGTCCATGAAGGGACGGTCATCCTCGAGGCCGACATCGCGTTCGCGCTGCTGTCCTCCTTGGGCTGCCTTGTAGAGAATAAAATCGACGCTTCCGCGTTCGAGAAGGCATACGACGCATCGAAGCAACCGCTCGCGCTCGTCAACGAGCTCTCGGGGGTCCGCATAAAGGCCAAGGCCCCGACATACATCGGCGGTAGGATGGGCAGGCCCGAGAAGGCGAAGGAGCGCGCCATGGAAGGCTCGCCGCACGTGCTTTTCCCGACCGGCTCGTTCAAGAACCGCAGCATCTCCAAGCAATACCGCACGCTCAAAAGCAGGGAGGGCGAGAAGACGCTCAACCTCGAGCTCGTGCGCATGCGCTGCACCAAGTGCAAGAAGCTCGGGTACACGCGCAGGTGCGACGTGTGCGGCGAGCGCGCCGTAGGGGAGCGCGTCTGCCACAAATGCGGGCGGGTCGTGGAGACGGAGATCCATTGCGACATGAAGACCCAGTCATACGATATGAGGCCCGTGGACGTGGTGACGCTTTTCGATGGCATAAAAGACAAGCTCGGCATCCTTCCGGATGATGTGAAAGGCGTCAAGGGGCTTTCGAACCCGTCCAAGATACCCGAGCGGCTGGAGAAAGGCTTCCTTCGGTCCAAGCACGGGGTATTCGTATTCAGGGATGGGACCTCCAGATTCGACGCGACGGATGTCCCGCTCACGCACTTCACCCCGAACGAGGTCGGCCTGAGCCTGGAGAAAGCCAAGGAGCTAGGATACGAGAACGATTATCTGGGCAATCCTCTGGAAAACGGGGACCAGCTGCTCTCCTTGCGGCACCAGGACATAATCCTGGCCGAAGCCGGATACCAGTACTTCACCAAGGTCTGCAATTTCATAGACGAGATGCTGGTCAACTTCTATGGCCAGAAATCCTTCTATAATATCAAGAAGCGGGAAGACCTGATCGGCCACCTCGCCGTCGGGTTGTCGCCCCACACGAGCGCAGGCGCGCTATGCCGCATAATCGGCTTCACCAAGGCCACTGTAGGGTACGGGCACCCGTATTTCCATACCGCTAAAAGGAGAAACTGCTTCCATGGCGATGAGACTATCCTGGTCCACGACGGCAAGGGGTTCAGTCATATGCGCATGAGAGACCTTGTCCAGTCTAATCTGAAAGGGAGAACAGAGAAAGATGATTTCGGTACAGAATACACGAAGGTCAGCGGGCTCAAGACATTCGCATTCAACAAGGATACAAAAAGGTTCGAGCTCGCGGAGATAACTCATGTCTCCAAGCATATCGCACCATCCAAGCTCCTGGAGATCAAAACGAAGAGCGGGAGGCGGATCCGTGTCACACCCAATCACCCGTTCCCGGATTCCGCAGGCCATAAAATCCCGGCGTCGGATGCCTTTGAACTCCTCTCCCCATGGAATATAGAGAACTGCGTTGAGAATGATACGCGCTCCATATCACTCCTTTCAATCGCCGGGGAGGCTGCTATGATACGGACCGATGAAGACATCTTCCCAGATGCGCAGCTATCAGGTATAAGCCGTTCGCTTGGCATGAGCTACAAGACGTTCACCAATTATTCCTATCGCGGTTCCTACCCCGTAGGGCTCATACGCAGATTCAAGCCATCCATTCTTGACGGGAAATACAAGCTCGGCAGCAAACGGGACCGGGTATCGTTGAACCCAGAAGTGCAAGTCGATGATTCCCTCCTCTCCATCTTAGGTTTCTATATCGCGGAGGGGTATATGAGGAAAACACAGGTGAGGACGAACCAGGTCGCCATCACCGCTACCAAGGGATGGGCCAAGAGATACCTTGCCAACACGATAGAAGAGATATTCGGCATTAAGCCGGCCATATGCGACAACCAAGTGGTCATCTGCTCGAGGATAGTCCGCGAGCTATTCTCACGCCTGGAGATCGGTTCGGATGCCTATTCGAAACGGGTGCCTGGATTCATCTATTCATTGCCGAAAGGGAAACGACATGCGTTCCTCAGGGGATACTTCTCAGGAGACGGTTCATGTTCCCTCCAGAGTACCTTGGAAGTGAATGTGACATCAGTCAACAAACCGCTCATAGACGCCGTATCATATCTCCTTCTCTTCTCAGGGATAAAGCATTCCATACAAGAGGAAAAACGTTTCATCACCAGCGGCCAGGTGTATGAATTCTATGGCAAGCCCAAAGAGTGCCACTCCTACAAGATATGCATCTTCGGAGAGCAAGCCCGGAGATTCATCCAGGATATCGGTTTCCTTGATGAGAAGCACGTTCATGCCGTGAAATTGCTTGACAAATGGCTCAAGAAGAGAGGTACCGCGCGTACGAGATTCGATGGCGATGCCTTCTCAGACAAAATCGTCTCTAAAAAAGAGATTGACTCTGACGAACGCCATGTATACAGCCTTACAGTTTCCCCCCACCATACACTCATATGCTCAGGAGTTATATCGAATCAGTGCGACGGGGATGAAGATTGCGTCATGCTGCTCATGGATGCCTTCCTGAATTTCTCACGCAAATACCTGAACGAGAAGCGCGGGGGCACGATGGATGCGCCATTGGTGCTTTCCATGGAGATAAACCCCAAGGAAGTCGACGATGAGGCGCATTGCATAGAGTTCGTCTGGCAATACCCGCTGGAATTCTACGAGGCCGGGGAGAGGTTCGCGGCACCCGGAGAGATCAAGCTCAAGACCGTGAAGGACGTGCTCGGCACTCCGGAGCAATTCGAGCTCCCGATAACGCATCCCGGGGGGAGCGTCGATGTGGGGAACTGCCGCACGGCCTATGTGCTCCTTAATTCCATCCCGGAGAAGATAGACATCCAGTTCCGGCTCCAGGAGAGGCTCCGCCCTGTCGATCAGCGCGATGCCGCAGAAAGGCTAATCCTGAGCCACTTCATACCTGACCTCTACGGCAACCTCCGCTCTTTTTCGCGCCAGACCTTTCGGTGCGTGTCATGCAACAACATCGCTCGTAGGGTCCCGCTCTCGGGCAGGTGCGCCAAATGCGGCGGAAACCTGCTCCTGACCATAAACAAGGGCGGGATAGTGAAATACCTGGAGATATCCAAGGAGATAGTCCGCCGCTACGACCTGCCGGATTACCTGAAGCAGAGGCTCGAGCTTGTAGGCAAGGAGATAAAGAGCATCTTCGAGGATGACAAGATAAAGCAGACCGGTCTCAGCGAATTCCTATAAAAGGAAATAAAAAAATTAAAAGATTCAGGCAGACATCTTTTCCGCCTGGTCCCCGATTATGGGCAGCTTGAATTTCTCGCCGCTGTACGCTTTCCACATGAGGAAGAGCCACAGCAAGAACGCGCCCAGATAGAACACGAGCCCGATCAGGATGCTCAGGATCCATCCCAGGATCGGGATGATCGCGAGTATGATCTGCACGATGAAGACCACGATGGACAAGACGATCACCACGATACCCACCAGGATGCTCTGCATCGCGTGGAATTTCGCGTAGCTGTCATCTTTCTTCATCACGAAGACCACTATCCCCGTGATGATGCTCAAGAAATACGCCAATGCGCCGAATAATTTGCTGTCGTTGCTCACTCCACTCGAAGCTGGGGCCTTTTGAGCCGCCATACTCGGAGCCGGAGCCTTTTCGCCCGCCATATTTTTCTACCTCCCTAATTAGTATTTACGGCTTCTGCCGTCTAAGGCTACTCACGCACTATCTTTATAAATATTTTTAGGAGCACAGATTGGCCATGCGCCTATACAATTCCCTCACAAAATCGGCAGAATCCTTCGATTCCGAGGACGGCAAGGTCATAATGTACGTCTGCGGCATCACCCCTTACGACAGCGCGCACATCGGCCATGCCCGGACATACGTGTCGATGGATGTCCTAAAGCGGTTCCTCATGAAGAAAGGCATGAAGGTCTACCATATCCAGAACATAACGGACGTGGACGACAAGATAATCCGGCGCTGCAAGGAGAGCGGAGCGGACCCGAAGAGACTGACCGAAGAGAACCATTCGGAAGCGCTCGAGCTCCTGGGTAGACTCGGGGTCCTTCCGGCGGATGTATACCCCAAGGTCACCGAGCATATACCGGACATAATCTCATTGATCCAGGCCCTCATCAAGAACGGCTCTGCCTACGAGACCCCGAGCGGCGTCTATTTCAGCGTCCCATCGTTCAAGGCGTATGGCGCATTATCCGGACAGGACCTAGAGCAGATAAAGGCCGGGGCCCGCATCGAGGTGGACGAGAGCAAGCACGACCCGGCGGATTTCGCGCTCTGGAAGAAGACGGATGGCGAGATAATCGAGTTCGACAGCCCATGGGGCCGAGGCAGGCCGGGATGGCACATAGAATGCTCGGCCATGGCCAAGAGATACGCCAAGCGGACGCTAGACATCCATGGGGGCGGCCGGGACCTGATATTCCCGCACCACGAGAACGAGATCGCCCAGAGCGAAGCCGCGAGCGGAGAGAAATTCTGCCGTTTCTGGCTGCACCCCGGCTTCCTCAGCGTCGATGGGGAGAAGATGAGCAAGTCTCTCGGTAACTTCGTCACGCTGAGGCAGGCGCTAGGCCGTTTCACCCCGAATTCATTGAGATTGTTCTATCTCCAGGCCCATTACCGGAGCCCGCTCGATTACGATGAGGACAAGGTGGACGGTCTGGACGAGAGCGTGGAGAGGATATTCAACTCGCTCGGACTGATCAGGGAGGAATGCGCGACGAAACGTGAATCTTTCCAGGACAAGAATTTCCGGAAGGAGAGCGACGACCTCATAGACATGTTCTGGAAGTGCATGGATGACGACCTGGACACCCCGCAAGCCATAGCAGCGCTCTTCAACCTGGTCCGGCTCGCCAATGCCCATATATCGCAAGCGAAGATAGATTCCGGGCAACTGCTCAAAATCAAGGAAGCCATAGAGACGATGCTCTGGGTCTTGGGTCTGGAAGAGGAGAGGGCCGACCTGGACTCAAAGAAAGCAGCCATAGCGGGATTGGCTAACGAGTTCGGTCTCACGTCCGGCGATGCCGCTACGACTCTCGACATGCTGATAGACGAACGAGAGAAGGCGCGTGCTTCAAAGGATTATGCGAAATCCGACCTGATCCGCTCCAAGCTCCAGGCCATAGGGATAACGCTGGAGGACAAGCGTAAAGACAAGGAAAGCGGGCCCAGATGGAAGATCACTGCTTAGTATATCCTTTCATCACGTCTACGCCGCCGCCCATCATGGCCGAGATGTTGCTCCAGCCCCAGAGCGCGACTGTCCTGAAGAACCCGTCGCTCTTGAACCTGCGATCCGAGAGCATCATGACCAATTTCGAATCATACACTATATCCCTCGACGGAGGGAGCCTCGCCATCAGGTCTGTGTCCTCGCAGATGACGGACCTGTATCCGCCCACGCTGAAGAATACGTCCTTCCTTATGGCGCAGTTGTTCGCAGGGACCCAATATTTTCCTGTGAGGAAATGGTTCAGGCGCACGAGATGGAATACTCCGACCGAATAGGAATTGTATATCGTGCCCATGACCCGGGAATCGCATTCGTAGAGGTCCAGGCCGCCGACCGCCACGGTCTTCTTCTCCTTGAAATGGTTCTTTATCCTGGATGAGAAATCCTGCGGGACGACGCAATCAGCGTCTATGAACACGAGGATGCTGTTTTTCGCCTCCTTGGCCCCTTCGGTCCTCGCAACTCCGACGCCCTTCTTCGGTCGCAGGAGCACCTTTGCGCCATGCCTCTTGGCTATCTGAGCGGTCTTGTCGGTGCTGTTGGCATCCACGACTATGACCTCGTCGTCGCCGTCGAGCTGGGGCTTGAGCGATTTGAGTATGCTGTCTATGTGCTCTTCTTCATTCAGAGTAGGAACGATATAACTTAACATCTCCATCCACCTCTTGCTATATATCATCAGGATAGAAAGCTATAAAATAAGCCACGGTTCATTCTGGCCTTTCGGGAACCCTTAAACTGGTCGGCCCATCATCTCGAGAAGTTCGAGAGCTGCACCGAGAGGACGTGGCATTGCCTCTTGAGCGCGTTAAGCTCATGCAGGCTGTATGTCGCGAGCTCGGCTTCCCTTATGTTCGAGATCCTGCCTTCCCATGCCTTGAGGTTGAAGCACTCTCGCTTCTCGCTCACCATGCGGGCGTTCTCCAGCAGGCGGTGGCAGTCCGACGCTATCCCTTTTCGCAGGTTCCCTATGATGACTTCTATCGGTTCGTCCGTGAAGTCCGCCAGATCATATTTCCCTGCCATGTCTTCTTTTCTCATATGTTAATTAAAACACTTTTGAACCTCTCCTATCCATGACAGTGAAAGCCGCGGTCCTCGCGTCCGGAAGAGGCAGCAATTTCAAGGCCATACTCGGCGAGATCGCTGCCGGAAGGTGCGATGCAAAGATAGTCGTCCTTATCACGAACAATCCCGATGCTCCAGCCATCCAGATAGCCGAATCAGCCAATATCCCGGTCGAAATCGTAGATAAGAAGAAATTCCGGAGCAGGGAAGAGATGGACGATGAGATAAAAAAGCTGCTGGACAAGCACGGAGCAGAGCTCGTCGTACTCGCCGGCTACATGCTCATCCTCAAAGGGAAAAAACTGCTCGATGCTTATCGAAATAAAATAATCAACATCCACCCCGCGCTGCTCCCAGCGTTCCCCGGGGCCACGGCGCAGAAGGACGCGTTCGAATACGGGGTCAAGGTGTCCGGCGTGACCATACACCTGGTGGATGAGAGCCTGGATGCCGGTCCCATACTGTACCAGGAGGCCGTGGACATCAGCGGATGCAAGAGCGCCGAGGAAGTAGCAGGTAAAATACTCAAAATCGAGCACAAGGCGTACGCCAAAGTGATAGATTCCTTTTCCAAAGGGCGTTATGTCATCGAAGGCAGGCGCGCGCGGTTCGTCACTAAATAATATTCGGATACGCGGAATCCTTCCTTTTCAGGAGCACGATGCGCGATTGTTCGTCATCGCTCGCTATGGAATAAGCCGGAAGCGCGTCGGCCAGCTTCTTCGAGAAAGAAATCACTTCATCATGCTCGAGCATGTTCTTCACTCCCAAGCGTTTGCGGGAGAATCCGAGGGCCATGTACGATTTTATCTCTATGAAATCCGTTTTCGATCTCTCGAACAGCGCGGCATAAGAAGCTATGGACCCCAAGGAATCGTTCACCCCCCTGATGAGCGTGAACCTGATCGCCCTCCTGCACCTGAGGGACGGGAAAAGGTCGATCGTCCGCAGCAGTCTCTGCCACCCGTCCTTGTAGACGCTCCTGTTCACTTCATTGAATTTCTTCTCGTCATGCGCGGACAACGAGAGGTAGAACTGGGTCGGGAGGGCGTCTTCCCGCGCTAATTTTTCTATTCGTTCCGGTTCCTGGCCGTTCGTCACGATGAAGATCGTCCGGACCTCAGGATTCTCTTTCAGCTTCTTCACCATCTGGCCTAGTTTCGGATAAATCGTAGGCTCTCCGCTCAAGGAGATCGCCCAGTGCGAAGGGAAGCGCTCGAATGATTCGTCGAATTTCCCCGCGCTCCTGTACGTCCCGAATCCGGACATGAGCTTCTTCCTCGCTTCCACGCAACCGCTTATTATCTCGTCCGGCTCGTCGACCTCGTTCTCCTCGAACCTGGTCTTCTTCATCCATTCCATCGGACGCCAGCAGAAGATGCATGCCTCGTTGCACCATGCGAGGGCGGGGGAGATCTGGGCGCACCTGTGGCAGTCCACTCCGTAGAATTTGACCTTGTAGCATCCCTTGCCGCCATGGAGAGCGCTTTTCGTCCAGTGGCATATCTGCACGCCGCTGTGGTTCCCCACGATGCCGTAGCTCTTCGCGTACTGCTTGCGGGCGCTCTCGCCGAATGAGACTTTTCCCATGGAACGAGATTGTATGATTAGGAACAAAAAAGAGGCGGTCGTCAATAATCAAAACTGAAGGGATTGATAAAAAGGTTTAAACCATGTATGAGCGATTCATGGTGGGAGTGAGAATATGACAGGCACGGCTGAAAGGAGGCTTCTCGGATGCAGCAAGCGCGGGGATGCGATAAGCATCGGATGGAAATCGAAGGATCGCGAACCCATCATCGAATTCATCAAAGGTATGGATGCTCGCAAGACCCTGAGAGCGAGTGTCGCATTCGAAGTAGATAATGGGAGCAAGACGAGGTATGATTATCTCTGGCACAATACAAGTGCCTGCCCTGATGCCCACCTGGGCGGAGGGTTCATGGTGCTAGAGTGCATAGAAGGCGGGATAAAGGCCGACGAATTGCTGCGGTCGGTCTATGACCTGTGTACCCGGCTCTCCCACCCGCGGATCTGGTACGACCGGCACAACTACCCCCAGCCTTTATACCCTCGCGGGGAATATGCCATAGAAGAGACCATGGCGGTGCTCAGCATCGAGAAATCCGATGCGGTCTTCGGCAGCCGGGAATTCGCCGGGGTCATTTACCCCAGCTACGCCAAGGTCCTGGGCATCCTGGAAGAGCTTACTACGCCCGGGGCGGCAGACACGCAAGAGCTGATAAGTGCGCACGATCAAATAATCCGAATGATCGAGTACGATGCGTTCTGCCTCTCAACGCACCCGGGAAGAACCAACGAGAGTGAAAACTGGAAGCTCGCGCAGGAGCGGATGGCCGCGAGGGCTATCTGGTACATGAATAATCCTTTCACGAACACCGCCACGGACCGCTGGCTGAACATATCCGGACCGCTGGAGATGCCGGACGACTACCACCCTATCGATAATCTGGGCATGCTGGATGGAGTCGACAGGTTCCACCTCCTCGTCTCCGTGCTGAGTCTGCTGAAGGCGGATGATAGGTTTCACCTTGTCAGGGCCGGGATACCGGTGGAACTCTATCTCAACGGAGTGCTGACCTGGTCCAAGCATAGGCCAGGCGACGACTGATCCCGCATATGGCTTAGGCTGGGGCCGTTTTAAAGAAAAAAATACGGGCCTGGTGAGATTTGAACTCACGACACACGGATTTCACCTTTTAGGAAAAGATTTTCCTTCAGATAAGAGTCCGTCGCTTTCGGCGAGGCTTCTTCTATGGAAGAACGCCACACTACCAAGCTGAGCTACAGGCCCAAAGATATGAATTTACTATCTCCATACATCCATTTAAAATCTAATCTCATAAAGCATTTCTCTCTTTTTTGATGCCGGTGATAGAAAGATACCTATCTTCATGATACGGGTGCGTAAATCCAATCTCACCTGCAAATCTGTGCACACTGCGTTGATCTCCGGGACCTCATTTCCGCGGAAGATAGTCGTTATCCTCCTAGCGTGTCGATCGCGTATTGGCCATCGGTGACAGTTATCCGCAGGGTGCCGTTGTCGTAGTTGTCGTACCATTTGATGTCGTACTGCGACATGTTCATGAGCCTCTCGAACGGGGCCCTGGATCCGCCATTGGCGGCGGATTCGTCCGCGCTTCCGCTTATGACGACCGTCTGGGGCTTTGCGGCATTGAGGAACTGCACGATGTTCGCCGTTCCTGTGCCGACACCGTAATACGGGGCTTCCAGCACTTCCGTCTTGATGAGGCTCGGATACTCGTTGATCAGCTTCCCCTGCGCGCCCGTCTGTATATCGGATGTCAGCAGCATCGTGAAGCCGTCTTCGGATACCCTGATCACCATCGCATCGTTATTGGGGTCATAGAACAGCTTGTTCGGGTCCGGGTTCAGGACCGTGAAATCTATCCCGTCGAAGGAAGCGTTGTAGCCGTCGTTCGCGATGACGACCTGCTTGGTCGTGCTCCCCATGGTGCTCGCGATAGCCGCGTAGCTCGTATCGTTGAACGTCTCGCCAGGCCACCAGTAGCTCTGTATGGGGAATGTCTGCGCGACATTGCCGATGCCTCCGTAGCGGCGCGGATCATCTGCCGTAGAGACGAGCACGGCGATATTGTCCACTCCCCTGGATTTGAGGAAATCGACCACTCTGCCGCCTTCCTCGAGAGGGCCCGCGTCCACGAGCATGTTGAAGTCCCCTTTCTTTATGAGTATCGCATCTCCGTGCTGGCCCATGCTGCCCACGTCTATGAAGTATATGCCGAGCGGTTGCGTCGGGTCGTTGGTATACTGTATGGAGTTGTTCACCGGAGCGGTCGTCGTGTTCTGTTGCACGCTGTTGTTCTGCTCGACGCTCTGGTTGGTCTGGTTGTTGATGATGATGGTGACCGGGGTCGTGCCGTTCGTGCTATTTGCCGGGGTGGCATTGGTCACATTCGAAACGGGGGTCTTGCCTCCGCATCCCAATATCAGCATGAATACGACCAGTATCGCGAGTATAGGAGCCAGTTTCATAGCGTCACCTTGTTATCATGGACCGCTTTCCGGAGATGCGATTCGCATTCGGTGATTTTAATCCTTTCCTGCTTCCCGTCATTCCTGTACCTTATCGTCACCGTCCCGTCTTCCAGCGTCTGGTAATCGACCGTCAGGCAATACGGGATGCCTATCTCGTCCGCGCGCGCGTATCTGCGTCCTATGCTCCCGCTCTCGCGGTAATCGGCATCAAGCCCCGCTGAGCGCAGTATGCCTATGAGCTCCATGGCCTTCTCGCCCATCCCGTCCTTCTTCATGAGCGGGAAGACCGCGACGTGGTAAGGGGCGATGCACGGCGGGAAGTCGAACCATTCCCATTCCTTGGCGGTCCCCAGCTTCCAGTTTCCCTTCTCGTCTTTCTCGTCCTTGTCCCGGAAGCAGTGCTCGAGCAGGCAGTAGAACAACCTGTCCACGCCCATCGAGAGCTCGAAGACGTGCGGCATGATCTTCTTCTTCTCTTCCTCGACGAAAACGCTCAGGTCCTGGCCGCTGTGCTTGGTGTGCGAGCCCAGGTCGAAATCCGTGCGGTACGCGTTCCCTATGGTCTCGATGCTGCCGAACGACGTTTCCACTTCCATGTCTATGTTGGCCCGGGAATAATGCGGGATCTCAGCCGGATCCAGCACCCTGAAGACCATCTTGGATGGAGGGATGCCGACCTTCCTGTAGAATTCCCATTCGCGGGCCATGAAATACGACATTATCTCGTTGGCGGCGAGCTTCTTCTCCACTATCTCCGCGGCGCTCATCTCGCTGGTGTGGCCTTTCACGCCCATCCTCATGCGGGAATCCTTTATCGCGGAAAAACCATCGAATTCGCCATGGGCCGGGTTGAAGAAATACTCGAGCTCCATCTGCGTGAACTCCCTCATTCTGATGAGCCCTTTCCTGGGGGATATCTCGTTCCTGAAGCTCTTACCCACCTGCCCGACAGCGATGGGCAATCGCGTGCCGTGGTTCCGGAATATCCTCGGGAACGCCGTGAATATGCCCTGCGCAGTCTCTGGCCTGCAGTATGCGACCGACCTTTCCCCTCCGATGCCGGTCTGGAACATCAGATTGAACATGAACGCGTTGCCGAAAGCCCCGCCGCATTTGGGGCATTTCAGCTCCTTCTCCTTGATCACCTTATCCAAGGAATCGAGCTTCCCGTCCCATTTCTCCCCATGCAGATCGTAGTGCTTCTCTGCCACGAAGCTGTCCGCGCGGATGCGCGTCTTGCATTTCTCGCATTCGATCACGGGGTCCGCGAAGCTGCCGACATGGCCGGAAGCGACCAGCACCGGCTCGGGGGTGATGATGCTCGTCTCCACCTCGTGGAAACCCTCGTTCTTGATGAACGTCTCGCGCCAGAGGTTCTCGATCTTCTTCTTTATGAGCACGCCTACCGGGCCGTACTCGTAGAATCCCGCGATGTTGCCGTACGGCTCGTTGCTTGGAAAGAAAAACGACCTTTTCAGGGATAGCTCGAATATCTTCTCGTGAAGTTGTACAGGTTGTGGTGTTGGCATGAGATGAGATTATACGGGCGGTTTTTTAATCGCTATATTATCCCAGGGAAAAATCAGTTTCCGCTCCATACCTGCTTTTCCATGTATGGTATCAGCGTGTCCGACAAACTCTCTGACTCGGAAGCGAATACCCGCCTCGCCTCCTCGATCCTGGAGACGTGCTCGCCCAGCATATCGATCTGCGCCTTATGGTCGTTGCCGGCGACCCTCAGTACAGCCTTCAAATAATAGTCCTGCCTCCTGAGATGGCCCAGCACGCCCATGATGGTGATTATACCCGCCATAGCCAGGGTCGGCATCATATTCAAATTTTTAGCTCTTGCACCGTATCCAAGGATGCCGAGCCCTACCGCCCAGCAGACCGGATACCCAGCCAGATCGCGCAACCTAGGACGTTTCATGAAGCGTCCGATGAAATCCGGGTCCTCTCCGCGGCCCACTCGGAGGAGAAGCTCCAGGTTTCGGATGGTGGTGCCGAGGTCCGATTCCAGGCAAACGGTGTATGTATCCAGCGACAATTTCCTGGCCATGAGGATGCTGTGGTTGCGGAAACCTGCCAGGTCGGTTATCCCGCCTTCCATAGATAAATGGTCGAACTCCGGGGAGCGGGGGTCCGTGTTTACCACCACACCCGCTTCAGAGGCGCTCATCATGCTCGAGAGGTCCACTGCGTGGTTGCATTGCCCGGAATAGAAATCCGATGGCGCGAAACGACCGACCTTGACAGCGCCCAGTTCGTTTCCTTTGAGAGCGATTATGGTCCTCAGCTCAGCCTCTGCGGTCAGCGGGTTCAAGACATTGATCATTCCGTGCACATTGCCATGGGCCCGGGAGTACCTCTCCACCATAGTCTCTTTGCCCAGCAGCTTGCGCTTCTCCACGGCCTTTCTCAGGAGCCCGCCCGTCTCCTCAGGGTCAGGCAATCTAGTCCGTGGTCTGAAGAGGTGCATGGGTATAATGTTATTAAAACTGTTTAAAAATATACCACTATCTGCAGAACAGCGCCATGCCGACAGCCCCGAGCAAAGCGATGAATGCCGCGGAGATGAACGCGGCCGGGGCCCCGAATGCCGCCCATATCGCTCCGGCCACTATGCTCGCGGGGAGATAAGCGACTCCCACAGCTGTGTTGTAGGCACCGAGCGCTGTCGCGCGCTTCTCCTCCTTCGCGATGTCGGTTATGTACGCCTTGTTCACCGAGTCGTCTATGGCCACGAATATCCCGTATATTATGAAAAGCCCTGCCAGCTGCAGGTACGAGCCCGCGAATGTGAACCCTATGCACACCAACGCATATAGGAGGAACGAGCCCGCGATCACGCTCTTGCGCCCGATTCTGTCCGAGAGCATGCCTGCGGGTATGGACGCGAGGGCGTAGGCGATGTTGTATATCAGATATAGTATGATTATGGAATCCTCGGCGATCTTCAGGTCCGACGCCCTCACGATGAAGAACGCGAAGCTGAAGTACGATAGCGAGAATAGGATCGAGACTTTCAGGTAGACCATGTATTCCGGCGGCATCTCGCGCAGCGCCTGCCAGAACGGCGTCCTGGCTTTCGGGGCCACCGCGGTTTCCGGCTTCGGCTCCCTCACGAAGAAGTAGAGCACGGCCACGGAAAGGAACGCCGGGATGATCGCGAGCAAGAAAACCGTCCGGTACGCGGATTCGCTCTGGCCGATGAGCAGGAATATTATGAGAGCCAGCGTCGGGCCGACCACCGCCCCTGCGGTGTCCATCGCCCGGTGTATGCCGAACGCTTTCCCTCTCTGGTCAGGAGGGGAATCCGAAGCGATGATCGCGTCGCGCGGGGACGTCCTGATCCCCTTGCCGACGCGTTCCAAGGCGCGGGCGAAAAAAATGAACGGCCACGAATTCGCTATGGCGAAGAATATCTTCATGAAAGAGGACAATCCATAGCCGAGCTCCACGAGCTGCTTCCTCTTCCCGGTCCGGTCCGCCCAGTAGCCGGAGAATATCTCCACTATGCTCGCGATGCTGTCCGCGGTCCCTTCTATGAGCCCGAGGATCGCTGTGCTGGCCCCGAGGAACGTCGTGATGAATACGGGCAGTATCGGAAAGATCATCTCGCTCGACACGTCTGTCAGGAAACTGACTATCCCGAGCGCGTAGACGCTCGCCCCTATCTTTCGGGGGCCCGGCTTCTCATTCCCGTTGGCCATACCCCGCTTTCTCTCCCCTATCAGTTAAAATCCTTTCATCCCCATCTGTCTCTCATGGATGTCGACAAGAACGTTCTCCGAAAGGAATTCTCAGCCGAATGGGAGAAGCACTACAAGATAAAAGCGCTCATCGACCGCGGCTATCTCAGGCAGAAATGCGGCAAATGCGGAAGGATGTTCTGGAGCAAGCAGAAGCGCGAGCTGTGCGGAGACCCATCGTGCATCGGATACCAGTTCATAGGGAACACCCCTGTGAAGAAGAAGCTCGATTACATCGGGACCTGGAAAGTGATAGAGAAATATTTCACTAGCACCGGCCATGGATATGTCAAGCCCTACCCGACGGTCGCCAGGTGGCGCGACGATCTGTATTTCACGATTGCCTCGATAAACGATTTCCAGCCCTATGTCGTGAACGGGGAGCTCGACCCCCCGGCGAACCCGCTCATAGTCCCGCAGCCATGCATCCGCTTCCCTGACATAAGCAATGTCGGCGTGAGCGGCAGGCACTACACGAATTTCGTGATGGTGGGCCAGCACGCTTTCAATACCAAGAAAACAGGATTGTTCTACTGGAAGGACGAAGCATTGACCCACGATATAAATTACATGAACGCCCTCGGCATACCTGAGGAGGAGATCATCTTCCAGGAGGATGTCTGGGCGGGCGGCGGCAACTTCGGGCCTTGCATAGAGTATTTCTGCCGTGGCCTGGAGCTCGGGAACTGCGTCTTCATGCAGTACGAGACGACCCCTACCGGGAGCCGGGAACTCTCCACAAAAGTCATAGATATGGGCGCGGGCCTGAGCAGGCTCGCATGGATAACTTCCGGAGAGCCGACGAGCTACGAGGTCGTCTTCGGCCCGGTCATCGAGCAGATGAAGAAAGAGGCCAACGTGAAGATAGACAAGGACCTTTTTGTCAGGTTTGCAAAAATATCCGGAAGCCTGAACGAGGACGAGGTACCTGATCTGGAGAAAGAGAAGGAGCGCATAGCAGGCGTCCTCGGCATAAGCAAGAAGGAGCTTTTCGATACTCTCGAGCCGCTCCAGGCGCTCTACGCTTCAGCGGATCACATGTGCACCCTGCTCTTCACCGTCACGGATGGCATGCTCCCGAGCAATTCAGGGGGAGGATACAACCTGAGGATGCTCCTCCGCCGTGTGTTCGGATTCCAGCAGCGCTTCGGCTACGATCTCGATTACCAGAAGATAATCCAAGGCCATGCGGACCATCTCGAATACATCTTCCCGCATCTCAAATACGGGGTGAATACTACCCTTGATGTCATCGCAGAGGAGGAGAAGCGCTACCTCGCGACCAAAGAGAAGGCCCAGAGCGTGGTGTTGAACCTGGTGAAGAAGACTGCGCATGGCTCCACCAACAAAGAGCGTGTGACCACCGGAGGTAAGATAACCGCGACCGATCTAGTCACGCTCTACCGGAGCAACGGCATCCCGCTGGACGCGGTGATAAACGTCGCCAAGGAGAACGGCGTGGATGTGGAGGTCCCGGGCAACTTCTACCAGATGGTGAGGGCTGCCGATGGTGAAGAGGCTCCGGCGGATAACGCGCCGCAGGTGAAGGCACTCGCGGCCGATCTCGCCTCGATCGAGAGGACAAGGCCGCTCTACTACTCGAAGGATAAGAAATTCAGCGCAACGGTGATGGCGGTCGTGCCCGGGAAGTACATCGTACTTGACCAGACGGCGTTCTATCCGGAAGGCGGCGGCCAGGTATCGGACACCGGCACCATAGATGGCATGCCCGTCTCGTTGGTAACAAAGCAATCTGGCATAGCGCTCCATTGGATGAAGGATACGTCAGCGTTCAGGAAAGGCCGAACTGTCGAAGGGGAGGTCGATTTAGCGCGGCGCATGACGATAGCGCGGCACCACACGGCGGCGCACATGCTGAACGCGGCCTGCCGCGAGGTTCTGGGCCCGCACATCTGGCAAGGAGGATCGCACAAGGACGAGGAGAAGGCCCATCTGGATGTCACGCATTACAAGAAGATAACTTCCGAAGAGCTCGCAGCGATAGAGCAGAAGGTGAACGAGTACATCATGCGTGATCTGCAGATAAAGACCGAAGTGCTCGCGAGGAACGTCGCGGAAGCCACGTACGGTTTCCGGCTTTACCAGGGGGGCGCGGTCCCGGGCAAGGAGCTGCGCGTGGTGAGCGTCGGGGACATAGACAGCGAGGCCTGCGGAGGCACGCATACCATGCTCTCGAAAACAGGGGAGATCGGCTGCTTCAAGATAGTGAAGCGCGAGAGCGTTCAGGACGGCATCGAACGCATAACATACAAGTGCGGCGCGGTCGCCATCGCATACATGCAGGAGCGCGAGCGGATGCTCAAGGAAGCGGCGGACGTAGTTTCCGTGCCCGAAGGGGATCTCAAACGCACGGTGGAGAAGTTCTTCGATGAATGGAAATCGCAGCGCAAGAAGATAGAGGAGCTCACAGATCTGATAGTCCATGAGGAAGCCAAGGAGATCCTGGCCGAATCCGAAGGGAAACCTGCCATGAAAGTCCTTGATTTGGACGACGCGTCCCTGCGGAAGCTCGCCACGAAAGTAGCCGAGAGCGAGAAATCCGCTGCGTGCTTACTGAATAAAACAGGCACGATCGTCTGCGGCGCCGGGAAATCCTCTGGTCAGAGCGCGAAAACCATGCTCGACAAGGCCCTTGCCGCTCTAGGCGGCTCGGGCGGCGGTAACGAGAGGCTCGCCCAGGGAAAAGCCAAGAAGATCGGGGTAGTCGGGCTATAATCCATCTTTTTATAAATCCTTCCCACAATGTTATACTTAAAGAAACAGGTGGGTCGGATGGAAAAGCACAAGTTATCTTGGGCCAGCTATCGTGATGCCAGGTCTATCCCTGGCCTGAGCGCTTCATCGGTCGCGAGGATGGTCCTCGGAGACCATTCCATTTCGATCCCTGATTTCCGGAAAGCTAAGCCCGAGCCGGACCGCGCGCATAAATACGCCATCGAGCTTTTCTGGAACGGCCAGACCAGGCGGGAATTCAATTCCGATGAAACGGTCATCAAGGTAGGCAAGCTCAAGAATTTTCATCTCATCATAGAAGACGGATCGGTCTCGAGGATGCACGCGGTCTTTGAACAGACCAATGATGGATGGCTGCTGATCGACCTAGGTTCCACCCGTGGCACTTACGTCAATGAAAAGAGAATCGACAGATGCATAATCAAGGAAAACGACAACATACGTTTCGGAGATGTGCCTTACAAGGTGATGGGGATTAATCTTCCCCATGCATCAACGCCTGCTCCGCATGTTGCTGCGCTTGCAGCTAAGCCGCCTTCTCTGAGGCCAGATCAAATTTTGCCACGAGCTCCCCAGCCAGTAGCTCCTCCGGTTCAAGAACATGGTCACCTCACAGTACGCGCTCCTGAAAACGAGAGCAGGTTCTCGATTGGGCTTTCCGAGTTTAAGCCGGACGGCTCGAGATTCGAGGAAATCATAATACCTGCGGCAGCGCTATCCTGTCATAGGACCAGATTCATCAAAATAGGCAAGCTCATGAGTTCGCATGCCCACATCGATCATGAAAGTGTTTCGAGGATGCACGCGGTCATAGAATTCGGGGACAAATGCGAACTGATAGATTTGGGCTCAACCAGAGGTACCGCTGTGAATGGAGAAAGAATCAACAGGTGTGCGCTCGACATAGGCGACATAATACATTTCGGGGATGTTGCGTTCAAGGTGACTAAGATAACTCTAACCTATTCTATCGGGCTTGCCCACACGGGTCCGGATGGCAGTGTAATAAAGGAATCCATACTCGAAGAACCGGTCATCAAACTGGGCACGCTCGCGAGCTCGCATTTCCGCGTACTGGGCGAAAAGGTTTCCAGGATGCACGCGGTGATAGAAAAAACAGATGAAGGTTACGTTCTGATAGACCTCGGTTCCACCCACGGCACCACCGTAAATGGAGAGCGGGTCAACAAATGCGTGCTCAAGGCGGACGATTTGATAAAGCTGGGAGATACGACCTTGAAGGTAACTGAGATAAATCAATAGTCGCCGCAGCAAAATTTTATTCACGATTTGAACAGCAGCTTAGGCTTCTCGAGGAACGTGAATTTCTCCGGAGCCTCTTCAACCTCGCTCAAGATGTCCTTGCACGAGAACCCGTATCTAGCGTTCAATTCTTTGGCGGTAATCCGGTCGCTCACCCGCACTATATAGCTTCCGTTCTGCTCGATCTCGCCGTCTTTGAGCAGATAGTACGCGGCGCCATGGTTCTCGTCGTATTCGTCGTACATAGATTCGAACCGGTCATAGACGAGATTCGAGAGTATCAGCGGCTCGTCCCCGTCATTGACCGTCACGTGGCCGAAACCCGGAGGCAGCAGGAGCACTTCGCCTTCCTTCGCTTTCACAATGAGCGCGTCCACGGTGCCATTCTTGTTCT
>CAWDQD010000018.1:0-9535 GCA_963804385.1 uncultured Microcaldota archaeon | reverse complement strand
TCAATATCATTGTGATGGGAATATTAAAAAGCTGAATTTGCAAAAGTGCAGTTACTAATTCTTTTTTTGCTAACATTCCATGGCTCGAAAACACTTCAGCGTCTCAAATATTTTTTCGTTTGTATAGTAATTATTGGCGGTACATGACAATATGATCTTGTGGGCTTTATAGCTACATTCCACCGCCTTTCTTCCATGACGTAATTCAAGCACGTTAGGTTGGTGCATATTGTGCCATTGCGGTGCCTAAAGAAATGGCGGTTCAACTGATGTTATTTTTAAGTAGTTCTATCGATGTATTTTGATAGATACATGATAGTTTTACCTTGATGTAGTACTAGTGTCTGTTGTCATTTGGAGGCATTTCGAAATTACATGCGCTTGAAGATGATTGTTTACTGTGATGATTAACAGGCTGTTTGGACATTATTGATGGCACAGTGGGTTTTTGCATTCTGTGACAAAATTTGCAGCCAGAACTGAATTAGTCAAGAAAATCGATCGATGCCATCGTACCATGCATAATCACTGCAAATTTGTCCTGTCATGGTAGATAATTAGCAATACGTGTTTTGTTATGTTTACCTAACATTCAGTTCTCTGTTATTGCTTTTCTCCGGAGCCTCTTCAACCTCGCTCAAGATGTCCTTGCACGAGAACCCGTATCTAGCGTTCAATTCTTTGGCGGTAATCCGGTCGCTCACCCGCACTATATAGCTTCCGTTCTGCTCGATCTCGCCGTCTTTGAGCAGATAGTACGCGGCGCCATGGTTCTCGTCGTATTCGTCGTACATAGATTCGAACCGGTCATAGACGAGATTCGAGAGTATCAGCGGCTCGTCCCCGTCATTGACCGTCACGTGGCCGAAACCCGGAGGCAGCAGGAGCACTTCGCCTTCCTTCGCTTTCACAATGAGCGCGTCCACGGTGCCATTCTTGTTCTTCTTCTGGAGTATGAAGACCGCGCTTCCCCGCATGACCTGGTATATCTCAGGGTAAGCCATCCCATCCTCGCTTCCCGGGTGGTAATGCCCGTGCGTCTTGGGCAGTTCGTCCCCGAAAGGCGTGGCCGGTATGATCGTGATGTCGAAGCGCATCGCTCCGCTCTGGTGGACTTTCCTGTACATATAATAAGCGTCCATGTTGCCGAGCCCTTCGGAATAGCTCCGCAGGGTCTTCCTCATCTCGCGCAGGGTCCGGGTGGTGTGGGGGTGCTGCGCGCCGTTCACGAAAAGGTTGATGCCTACCAGTTCTATCTTCGCGGGAGTCTCATATAATACCATGGCCATTCTCCACAACCCCCTTCATCCTTCCGAACTCGCCGCGCGTGGCGAGCGGTTTCTTGACTCTTATCTTCTGTTTCTCGAATTTATAAATGAGAAGCTTCAGGAAAATCAAAAATTGCGTGTTCTTCTGCTTCCTCGCGTCGAATTCCTTCTCGACTTTCCGCATCGTCTTGAGGGAAGCCATGAGATAAGAAAGGTCTATGAAGCCGTTGCCGTTCCATTGGCGAATCTCCTCGTACATCAACAACCGTATCAAGCCGAGCTGGGTGCGGAGCTTCCTAGACGCCGCGTCATTCCCTTCTATGCCGCTGCTTATCGACTTGAGGGTATGCGCCAGCGTCTCCCACTCCGCTTCGGCAAGGCTATCGCTTATGCTGATGGGAGGAGAACCCATGGGGTTAGAATTGGTGCATTAATCTTATTAATCCGTCTATGATTTGCGCGCTTTATTCGGAATTCATTTTTTCCTGTATCCGAACAATTTGTCGTAAGTCGGGTGATCCACAAGATAAAGGATGAATGCCACTATCTCGATTTGGTTGCCATCTAAAGTATAAAGCATCCTCCAGTACCCAGTCAATTCGATGCGAAACAAGTTCGAAACGTCTAGGTTTTTTGGAATCAGATTATGCGGAACCTTATCTCCGTAGGTCGGATTGATTTTCAGGAGTTCTGATTTCTGTTTTATGGATTTCAATAATTGGATCTCTTCCGAATTCGTTATTCCTTTCGTCTGTTGCTCTCCGACAAGACGATTGAGCTCGTCGAATTGGTCTTTGGCCTGGTCCAGCAGGATGACCTTGACCCGGCGCGTATCGTTCATATCTCCAACCCTCTTTGCTTGAGTTTCTCCAGTTCTGCTGGAGGGCGATAGATCCAAACTATACCCTTGGTCGTCATGAGGACCTTGCCACTCTCTTGGAGGTAATCCAAAATCTGGATGAGCGTGGAGTGCATCACCTGTTTTGGCAGTCTCCGTTTCAGTTCCGAGATTTTGATGATCTCTTTGGCTTCTTGCAGCACACTCTCAACCATCATCACCGTAGCAAGAGTCGGAGAGTGCATCAATTGTATTTGTACCACTTTCATGAATATATTTATACAATAAAAGTATATAAATATGCCTATTCTATATGATAAATATTCCGAGATATGGAAAAGAACAGCCGATTCTACGGTGTGAAAAAGTTGGGATTGCCCCCGAATCAGAACGAGAAAATAAAAATAGCCCCGATCGGATTCGAACCGATGTCAAGAGGTTTCTCCTTTGCTCAAGTGAAAAACCAGAGCCTCCTTTAAGGACCCAGGCCGTGACCTAAGTTATCCTTGACCACTAGACGACGGGGCTGTTTCTAATCTTAATTTCTGGCAACCATTTATTAAACTTCATAATTTCCGCGCCACTCTGCGGATGGAGCGGGCACGGGGAAAATCGCGGGCGCTACAGCCGCATCCAAGAGCGATTACCATCTAAAACCTTGCTCCAGAATAAAGATGGATACTCATGTCGACCAAACTCACTCCGAAAGGCATGCGGGACATAGGGCCCGAGGACATGTTCGTCCGCGAAGATGTCATCAGCAGGATACGTACGACCTTCCAGTCCTACGGCTACCGGCCCCTCGAGACTCCTGCCATGGAATATCTGGAGACGATGCGGGCCAAAGCGGGGCAGGAGGTCGACAAGCAGATTTTCGTCATCGACGGAGATGAATACGGTTTGCGTTTCGACCTGACGGTCCCCCTGGCGCGCTATGCGGCATCCGCGGATGTCCCCAAGCCGTTCAAGCGCTATGCCATCGACGTGGTCTGGAGGAAGGAGGAGCCGCAGCGGGGGAGATTCCGAGAATTCTACCAGGCGGATGCAGACATAATCGGAAGCAACTCAATGCGATGCGAAGCGGAGCTTCTATCGCTCGCCCGGGACATCTGCGTGGCGTTCGGATTCGACAAACCTAAAATCATGCTCAACAACAGGAAGATATTGGACGGCATAGCCGCGAGCCTCGGAGTCGAAGGCGAAGAGCGCGCCGAAGTGTTCCGTGTCCTGGACAAGCTCGACAAGATAGGGGAGGCGGAGGTCGAGAAGCTCCTGCGCGACATTCTAGGCGAGAAAGCGGGCCCGCTCATAAAAGTGATCTGGGCCAAAGGCGATAACGAGAAAAAGCTCGCCATGGCGGCCAAATACAGCGAAGATGGCGTCAAGGAGATGAAAGAGATACTCTCGCTTTGCGACTTCCCGATAGAATTCGACCTATTCCTGGTCCGCGGCCTCGGCTACTACACGGGGCCCGTCTACGAGATAAAACTGAGCGACGATATCGGGACGGTCATGGCAGGGGGACGCTACGACAACCTCCTCGGGGTGTATGGCCAGCCATCCCCGGCGGTCGGCATCTCGGTCGGCATAGAGCGCCTGATAACATTGATCGGGGAGCAGAAGAAGAGCGTGGCCAAGAAGACAGACACGGTCGTTTTCGTCGCCGCCGTCAAGCCTGAATTCTATCCATACGCATCGCAGGTAGCCGCGAAGCTGCGCGCATCATCCATAATGGCCGAGACGGACCTCAACGAGCGCAACCTGAGGAAGCAGTTCGATTACGCGAATTCATTGTCCATACCGTATGTCGCCGTAGTGGGCGAGCGCGAGAGGAACGAGAAGACGCTCACCCTGCGCGACATGGCGAGCGGGAAAGAGGAGATCGTGAGGATCGACGACGCTATAATCAAGCTGAAAGGTTAGGTGTGCCATTGACTCTCGAGATACGCTCCATGATCGTGAAGGACAAGCAGGCCTTCATGCAGAAGGATGGCATGATGCGCCTGATCGGCAAGCCGATAGATGTCGCGAAGAAATGGCGGGACCAGGGCTGCAAGCTCATACATATAATCGATTCTGATGCGCAGAAAGGCATGACGACCAATCTGGACATCTACGACAACCTCACCTATTTCGTGAACGTCCAGGTGGAGTGCGCCCCGATCCCGGCGATCTTCACCAAGCTCCTCACGCTGAAATGCCGGATAGTCCTTTCTCCATCCGCAGGGGCTTCCATAGCCGCCATGGCAGAGAAGAAGCTCCTTGTCGCGAAGATCGCGTCCGGCTCTGTCGTGAAAGATGCCGAGCTCGCTCCGTTCCATGATGTCATATTGGAGGATGCGGACGACGCTTCCGTGGAGCGGTTCGATTCCTTGGGGAAGCGGGTCATAATCTATGAGAAGGACAAGGATAAGCTGAAAAGCATGAAAAAGATATGGGGCGTCATTTCGACTTCTTGATTATCTTGCTCTTGGCCTGGGCGAGCTTGGCCGCAAGCGAGAGCTTGGCGGCGGTGATGTCCCTCTCGGACTTGCTTTTCGGAGCCGCTTCTGTTCTCGTGGCTACTTTTGCGACAGGGACTTTCGAGACCGTCCTTATGGCTGCTCTCGGGGCAGGGCCCGGAGGCATCATTATCCTCCGCATGGGCCTGGTCTCCTCTTCGACGGGTTCGGCGACGATCCTCGGTTTCGGAACGGGCGCGACCCTCACCGGTTCTTTGGAAGATGGCCGCCCAAGAGTGAATCCATCCGAGCTTATGACTACCGGATGCGGCTTCATGGAATGCGCGACGCCCTTCATCTTGAGCACTTCTATGTAACGTTGCCTCTCGCCCTTCTCCTCATCGAAACGGTAGGAGATGTCTATCCAGCCATCGGTGAATTTCTCAATGCCATAGTTGGACGTCGGCATCTCCCAGCCAGCCTCGGGCGTGGTGTCCTCGGACAATATGAGCGTGGTGGTATCCCATTTCCTCACGTTCTCGATGAATTTGAGGAACCCTTTCTTCCTTTCGTCGTCGCTATGGAACTGGAGCGCTATCGGCATGACCGAATCGATGACCACGCGCTTGGCGCCCACGCTGTTTATCAGCTCGGCCACCGCGGTGGATTGGCCCAGTATCTGGTCGACCTCGTGGACCGGGTAATCCAGGAAAATGAGCTTCCGCTCAGCCTCGGCTTTCGCTATGTCCCATACATACCCGCTCATGTGGAACATGAATTCCTGCCTGTTCTCCTCTATGCAGATGTAGACCCCGACCTCGTCGCTCTCATATGCGCCGTTGTACAGGAACTGGAAACCGAAGGTGCTCTTTCCGCTCCCGGAAGGCCCTCCGACCGCGACTATGGAATTCTGCAGGAACCCCCCGCCTAGGATCTCATCCAGCCCCGGGATGCCGCTCTTGATGAATTTCCTTTCCATCCCTTCACCCCTTCTTGTCTTTCTTTCCGAGTATCTCTCTTCCCATGTCAGCCCGCCTCTTCATGTTCTCTTTCATCTGGGCGAGCTCTTCAGGGTTAGCGACCTTCGTGAGGATGTATCTCTTGTACTCCGCTGTGGTGGCCGACATGTTGCCGAGAAGGTTGTGCGCTTCGCTCAGCGGCAGCCTGATCTCGTCCGGCCGAAGTATCTCGGTGCTGAAGGGGCTGTTGGTCATGCAGATGGCGGCGAGCGTCGTGAAGTTGACCGTGAGTATCTTGACCATCACGGAGGTGGTCCAGTTCGTGTCCTTCTCCCCGCCCACCGGCTCGTTTATCTCCCCGAGAGCGTAGACCACGCCTTCCTTCGCAATCAGGGTATTGATGAACCCCGTCCCGAGCTCCTGCACCATCTCCTTGGTGGCCGCATGCACATCGAAATATAACAGGGCCAGCACACCGCCGTTGGCGATGGTCTCTTTAGTGACTTTCTCGACATCCATATCAAACACTCTGCCGCGCTCCCATCCGGAGCGTTTTCCAAATAATCGTAATCTGCTTATTTCCAGAATATCCTTTAATAATACCCCCCAGACATTCTTTCTATAGGTGCTAATCATGATTGCATGGAAAAACGATAGACGTCCCAGAAGAAAGGAAGGCGCTCCCCAGAGCGAAGGCCAGTCAAGGAATCCCGATCAAGGCGAAACTCCGCGTCCATCGTACAACCGCGAGAGGAGATACCCTCCGCGCGAAGGGAGGGGCGGCGAAAGATACACTCCTAGCGAAGGCGCCCCCAGACGCGAAGGAGGATATCCGCCTCGCCGTGAAGGCGGAAGATTCCCGCCGCGCGAAGGCGCACCTCCGAGACGCGAAGGAGGGGGCTATGGCGAAAGACGCTACCCACCGCGCGAAGGCGCATACCCTCCAAGCCGCGAAGGCGGCGCAGGGCGGGAAGGGAACAGGCCATACCCGAGCGGCGAGAGGAGATACGCTCCACGCCCGGTGGAGCGCCGCGAGTTCCGCGGGCCGCCGAGAGAAGGCGGATACTCGAAGCCGCCGATCCCGAACGACCGGGGCGGATACGACCGCGCCATGAAGCGCGAGAGATTCATGAGCCGCTCCAAGGAAAGCGTCATGGAAGCGCTCAGGAGCAGGGACATGCTCCTGGCCAGCGTGACAAAAGCGCAGGATGACCTGGACAAGACGATCAACCTGCTCGGCGAGAGGCTCGAGGACTGGTACGGGATATATTTCCCGGAGCTCCGCGCTGAGGACAAGCTCAAATACGCGGAGGTCTCGCTCATAATCGACCGCGAGAATTTCGACGAGAACACTGTGCTGGCTATCTTGGGCCCCAAGGCCGCGGCAGGCCTTTCAGAAGCGTCCAAGAAGAGCCTCGGCGCGAAGATCTCGCCGAAGGATCTCGACCAATGCAAGGCATTGGCCAGGACCGTGGTCTCGCTCGATACGCTCCGCAGGGAATACGGCACCTACCAGAAGGAGATCGCGCTCGAATTATGCCCGAACCTGACCGCGGTCGGAGGGTACGAGATCGCCGCGAAGCTGGTCTCCCATGTGGGTTCGCTAGCAAAACTCGCGATTCTTCCGGCCAGCGCCATACAGGTGCTCGGAGCCGAGAAAGCGTTATTCAAGCACCTGAAAAACCGGAACGTCCCCCCGCCCAAGCACGGCATCATCTTCCAGCACCCGAAGATATCTTCTTCGCCACGGATGGTGCGCGGGAAGATAGCCAGGGCGCTCGCGAACAAGCTTTGCCTCGCCGCGAAAGCGGATGCGTTCAGCAAGCGGGACCTGTCAGCCGACCTGAAGGCGGATTTCGAATCGCGCTTCGCGCAGATCATGAAGGAGTACGAGAGCGCCAAGGCGAAAGGCCTGGCGCCTAGGGCTCCGGAAGACCCTCAATAGATGGTCCGATGAGGTTCCTCGCAGTGTCCGATATCCACCAGGAGGAGGCCGCGCTCGAATCCATAGCCGCGCTTTCGCCGTCATACGATCATGTGTTCGTGTGCGGGGACATATCGCGCAGCGTCTCGTTCGCGGAAGACCTCATGAAAATCCCCAACGCCTTCATCGTCCCGGGCAACTGGGACAACGAGCAGGTGGGGCAGGCTCTTTCCAAATCGCCGCGGTTCGTTCATGAGAGGCGCGTCGAGATAGGAGATGGGTTGAACGTGGTGGGTTTCGGATACTCGCCTCCGAGCCCGTTCTTCACATATGGCGAACTGAGCGAAGAGGAGATATACTCCAGGATGGAGAAGCTGAAGATAGATCGCAACACGCTCCTGCTGACGCATGCGCCTCCGAAAGGCCATCTAGACACCGGGTCGATGGGGAGGCATATCGGGAGCGAATCGATACTGAGGATAATATTGGAGAAAAAACCGCTCGCGGCGTTCTTCGGCCATGCGCACGAGGCGCTCGGGATAGAAGAACTGGACGGGACCACGCTCGTGAAGATCCCGCCGGCCAATTCGATGCGCGCGTGCGCGGTCACCGAAATACGTAAAAGAATTCACGCGGAGTACATATCGCTATGATGGAATGGATGGTAACAGTGCGCACAGCCATGCACTCGGACATGGACGATGCCAAGGGCTTCATACGCAAGCTTTTCCCGAAGGCGATGATCAGCGTAGCCGATGACGACGTGATAATCTTAGCCGAATACAACAACAAGATAGTCGGTTTTGCCCACGTGATAGACGAAGGCGACCGGATGATACTGCAGGGGCTCGGAGTGGACGGCGAGGCGCGCGGCCGCGGCGTCGGGACGCTGCTCCTCCAGCACATGCTGAACTCGATAGACGAGGACATGACGGTGATGCTGAAAGTCAAGACGATGAACCCCGCGGTCGACCTCTACGCCAGGCACGGGTTCTTCATGAAAAGGATGAACGACCATACGCTGACGCTGGTCCGGAAGCCGAACGCGTGAATGCTCTCCGTTATAATAATATCCTACAGAAGTTTTGATGAAACTTTTACCATCAGGATCCGGGAATAGTTTCTGGGGAAGTGAGCCAACCTGGTATGCTGCTAGCTTTGGGAGCTGGTTATCTGAGTTCAAATCTCAGCTTCCCCATTTTTCTTCTCCTCGGCACATGACGTATCATTTATATAGTTAATTGCGAAAAACACCACATGGCAACCAGAAAGATACGACTCCCCAGCATAGAGGTTACCGGATACCTCGAAGAAAACAAGAAGAAGATAAAACCGCCCCAACGCGGCGCGCTCGCGCAGGACCGCTACAGCCTTTCGCACCTGGCCAGGATCCTCACCAGCGGGACGCGCCTGGCGATGCTCAATGCCGTCGACCGTCTGCGCGGTAGGGTCCGCGTTCTCGTAGAGCTTGCATCCTTCTCGACCTTCCAGTACGTGAGGCTCGCGGCGATAGAGAATCTGGCCAGCGAGATAGAAGCTCTTGTGGATATAGCCAAATTCTGCCAGTACAGCGACACGCGCTCGGCTGCGGTGGACGGGCTCTCATCGGAAACCAGCGCCCTCTCCGAGGTCTCGTGCTCCTCGCTTTTCGCGGATACGCGGCTCGATGCCGTGAGCGCGCTCTCGGACCCGCAGTCCCTCGCGTCCGTAGCTGCCCGGTCCCCGCATAAGGATTCAAGGAGCGCAGCGCTCGGGAAGATCGCGAAGAACCCCGCAGCGTTGAAGAGGGTCGCAGAGGCGGGTCGCGGCGGGCCGCCTCCAGCGCCGCCCCGCACAGTGCGGCGAGCGTGCGCCCGGCCGCTTCCGGAGTCGCGGCGGACGACGGCCCCTGGCTGAGCGCGGAGCGCACCAGATCCTCGGTGATCGCATAGCCATGCGCGAGGAGCAGCATGCGTTTCACGACATTCTCCAGCTGCCGCACGTTGCCCGGCCACGGCTGGGCCGACAGGAACTTCAAGGCCGCCGGCTGCACCGACGCGACGCCCCCGAGATCCCCGCCATGCTGGACGACAAAATGCGCCACGAGCGCCGGGGGATGTCCTCGC
>CAWDQD010000017.1:0-8473 GCA_963804385.1 uncultured Microcaldota archaeon | reverse complement strand
ACCCCAAAACCCCAAAACCCCAAAACCCCTATATTCTAATATTATTCTATATTCTGTTTAAATTTCTGATTAATTCAATAAGGAGCCAAATAAAAATATAGAATAAATTGAAAGATGAGGTACATGATCAAAGGTGGAATATGGAAAAATGCCGAAGATGAGGTCTTGAAAGCGGCAGTAATGAAGTATGGGCTTAACCAATGGTCCAGAATTTCATCTCTTCTCGTGCGGAAATCAGCAAAAGAGTGCAAAGCTAGATGGTACGAATGGTTAGACCCAAGTATAAAGAAAACCGAGTGGACGAGAGAAGAGGAAGAGAAATTGCTTCACTTATCCAAAATATTTCCATGTCAATGGCGAACAATTGCTCCAATTTTACAAAGAACTCCTGCACAATGTGTAGAACATTATGAAAGGTTGCTTGATAGAGCTCAAGGAAAAGAAGATCAAGATGAGAATGATCCTCGCCGACTGAGACCAGGTGAAATCGATCCAAATCCTGAAGCAAAACCTGCTCGACCTGATGAAGTGGATATGGATGAGGATGTAAAAGAAATGCTGCAGGAAGCACGTTCAAGATTGGCAAACACACGTGGAAAAAAAGCTAAAAGAAAGGCAAGGGAAAAAATATTAGAGGAAGCACGTCGGCTTGCAAATCTGCAAAAGAAAAGAGAACTAAAAGCAGCTGGAATTGAATTTGTTATTCCCAAAAGACATCGTGGAATGGACTTTAATTCGGAAATTCCTTTTGAACGTCCAGTTCCACAAGGTCGCTTCAAAGCAGGAGTGGAAGAAGAACCAAAGACTGATCCCTTTAAGTCAGCTATCAGTTTACAACAATTAGAAGGAAAAAGAAGGGATGAAGATCAAAAGCGTAGGAAAATGATTGACCAGAAACAGATGAAAAAGCTAAAAGACAAAAATATGCCAAAAGCTCTTAGCATAATAAACAAAATGTCGGAGGCAGGAATAATCCATAAGAGAGAACTAGTTCTTCCAGAACCACAAGTATCAGACCTCGAGCTTCAAGCAATAGCAAAACTTAGTGCTCAGACACATTCTCTTTCTGGAACAACAAGCCAAAGAATTGAAGCAACACAAACTCTTGTTGGTAATTATTCACAAAAAGATCCAACACCAATTATTATGAGAACTCCTATGGTCAGAAGATAGCGTTTTGAGAGAAGCGCAAAATGCACTCGCAATGAGAAATGCAGACACTCCTTTGGTTGGAGGAATAAACAAAGAGGTTAAGACACCACAAGTTACTAAACAATTAGGCACTAATGCTCCGCAGACCCCAAATACCCTCATTAATCAACTCGAGTCTCAGCAAAGAATGGGCTCAGTTTTTAGAATTCCGACAAAGCGAACTGGAGCAAAACAAACTGAAGGGAAAGACTTAGTACCATTAAGAGATGAGTTTAGTAAGCACAATATCAATATAAATGTAGAAATCAATATAGAAGAAGCAGATAAAGCATGGGAGCAACCTGCAAAAGTTAAAGAAGTAAGTGAAGACAACCTTTCGAAAACGGAAGAAAAAGTGAGCATAAAAGAATTATTACAAAAAATTCCAAAACCTCAGAATGAGTATAACATGGATATTCCAGAAATTGATGAGCCAGAAATTAAAGAAATTCCGGAAGATATGGAAGATGTTGAAAATCGAGATTTGCAGAAGAGAAAGCTAGAACAAGAAGAAGAAGAAGAAAAAATGTAAGACAAACAATATCAAAATTTTATAGATCTTTACCAATAAAAAAGAAGTTACCTAGACCTTTCGTCGTTAGAAAAATAAAGAATGAAAATATTTCAACTGAAATAGAGCGAGCTACTCAATTAATTCAAGAAGAAACTTGGAAACTAGTGGAATATGACAATTGTATCTATCCTGGAAAATTTATCAAAACACCTGAAATTAAGCCTGTACTCAATGAATATTCAAGGGAAGACATAGGCCAAGCAAAAGATCTAATTGCTGCAGAAACAAATAATGAGGATTATCAGAAAATTTTTGGTTCGGCAGAAGAAGTGGAGAAAACATGGCAAGACATCAATGAAATGTTTGAATATTACCCAGGAACGAAAGAATATGAATCAAAAGAAGGGAAAAGTCTAGCAGAAATAGTAGAAGCTAAGGAAAAAACTCTTGAAAGATATGCCGCGCATTTTGAAAAACTAAGGAAAGACATTTTAAAAACTGAAGAAAAAACAAATAAAAACTTGGAATCATATATATTTGAAGAAGCAGATATGAAAAAACGCTATGAAGCTGTAATCGAGAAATTTGATCAAGAAAAATTAAAGCTAGCGGTGTTCAGAACTCTAAAAGCACAAGTAATAAAAATAAATAAATAAATGGAATAGGAAGAAAAATCAATGCTAATAAGAGAAGCTGAATTAGAGAAGCATTTGCGAATGATTAATCAAACTGAAGACGAACTACAAAAAATTTATAAAGCAACACTTTCTCGCAGAAATGCTCTCAGAGCAGAAGTTGGCGCTCTTTATCTCCAGTCATAATCTTTCTTATTATTAACTGCAACGAGCAAATATTTGAGTTAATTAATTTTTATTTATTAAATTTTTTGGGGTTTTGGGGTTTTGGGGTTTTGGGGTTTTGGGGAGCAATAGGTTTTGTTATGTTTGACTCATTCATATGCTGGGATCTCATTGATGTGCGGCCAGAACTGTTTATTGTCGCGAAGGAATTTCTTCAGGTTGGCCACCGCATCCCGCTTGGCCATTTTCTGAAAGTGCTTTTCCCGGAACACTATGGATAGGCACAGACTGGTAGCTTCCAATAAAGCTCCGATGATGAGGTAGTTGATGTCATGGCATGCGCTGGTGATGTAATCCTTCACGCCCGCGAAGACGATGGGGGTTCCCACAACCAATGCCGCGCGGCCGAAAAATAATGGGACAGCGTACTCGTCCTTTTCATGGTAAGCGGTAGACCGGATCGGGATCCAATAGCGGTTCTTATTCTCGACATACAACAAATCGTTGCTTGTTATATTCTCGACACACAAAAATTCGACCCGGTCACAATATACTCTTACGACATTGTGCTTGCCGAAGCATAGGTCAATGAATTCATTGCCTGTTTTGCCAGCCAACACCGCCAATTCAGAAGCGGATCTGAGAATTTTTAGCAGCCCCAAAGCATTCTGCTCCAGCGCCTTATCGAATTTTCTTGTTGCGTCGACAGCTTCAAGAGCGAGTGGTTCAGATGCGGCGAATGACAACTCCAATGCAGAAGCACTCCCCAGCATGTTTAGAGCTTTCGTGGCCTCGTCCGCGTTCTTGAATCGTCCATTCTCATCGAACGAGGTCATTTTCCTTAGGAAAAGAGAGAACGGCTCGGACAGGCGCGTGAATCTGCTGAAATCTATGGCCCCGTCGCCATTCACCATCTCGGCGGGGTCCTTGCCGGTTATCATGGCTATCGTGGTAGCGCCAATCCCATATACATCTGACGCGGTAGAAGACATCCCGGAAAGCATCTGCTCCGGAGCAGCGTATCCGGCCGTGCCGCATTCCGTGCCCCTTTTCGTGCTGCCTTGCGCGGCCTTCGCGATGCCGAAATCTATCAGGTGAAGGCGGTTATCGGGTGCGAGGATCAGGTTGCCGGGCTTGATATCCCTGTGCAATATCGGTGTCCTGAAATCCTGGAGGTATCTGAGTATGTCGAGCTTCTGTCTAAGGAGGTCTATCGCCTCGGCCTCGGAGAAGAGCCTACCTTCGCGGATATGATCGGCTATGCTTTTCCCTTCTACATATTCTGTGACGATATCGAACCGTATCTCCCCCTCGACCTCTCTTGCGAAGGTGTCGAGGCACCTTGGGATGCGGGGGTGGCTGATGCCCGCGAGGATGGCGGCTTCCTTCCCGAAGCCCTCTATCGCGTGGGCGCACATGCTTTCATCCATGATAGGGAGAAGGAAATCCTTGAGCTCTTTTATGACGACGACCCTGCCTTCGGTATCGGTGGCCTTCCGCGTGACTCCTGACGAGCCCTGGCCGAGCACCTCTATATTTTCATAGCCGGCAAAGCCGTCCCTTAGAGGGAATCGGCTCCGCTCGAGAAGCTTGAAGACTGGGCGATCCTGAATCTTCGATGGCCCTGGCGTTATCTGAGTCGTTCCCACGCAATGAATATGCATGGAAACGCTTTTAATTCCTCATTTTTCTACTTCTAAACACAGAAATAGGAATAATCACTGGGATGGACCTTGCGGATTCTGAGCGTGTCGGTCCGCACTGCATAAAAACGGAAAGGATTAATTGTTCTCCAAATACGTTATTTTTAAAGTCAATTTCCCGGCTTCAAAACCCCTATTTATCCTCCTTCCCCAGATCCCATCGTATCATTTGAATATCTGGATCAGTTCGGCAGTCTTCATCACAGGTATCGTTTTCTGTCCTATCAGCAGATCTGGATCCGAAGTCCAGATGGGGATATTGAGTTTCAATGCCAGCGCGGCAAATGGCCAATCGCTTTGGTCCCGTTTGCATAATTTCTGCGCTTCATCAGACTTTCCGGCGTATTCCTCTAATGGGATTATCTCGATCTGCCTTAGCAGAAGGCCCAACGCTTCAAAAAATTCATTTTCATCCATACCGGAATATTCTTTGAACTTATCCTTGTTATTGACAATCTCGGCTTCAAGCCGTTCTGGAGAATAAAGCTTCAGATATGGGTTGAAGACAAGGGCCTAGTGTGCCCGGGTTTCAACAATGCGGCTACCACCACGCTCGTGTCGACGACCAGGTCCATATCATGACCTTGCCTGCTGGTTATGCCATTCGGCCATTCCCTTCTTTATAGTCTTTGCGAGTTCAAGCACATCCTTATCGCTGGCATCGCTGGATTTGGCAAGCTTATTGAACAGTTCGAGCTCTCTCACCTTCTGCCACCAGGCCTGCCGTGCGACCTCGCTCCAATTCATTTCCTTGTGTTTGTCAAGCAATCGCTTCAGCTCGTCCGGAACCGCTATCGTTACATTTACCATAGTTTCACATAGTTATATGTGTAATAAGGTCTTATAAATGTTGCTATCATCGGACGAGGTGGACGTTTTTAGCTTAACGAAATGGATGATAACGTCATAGGTAGCAGATCACCGGAAGTTATGTTTTTGGCCTTGTTCACCAGAAGCATTCCCGAGTATTTTCATTGGCAGACCACATAGACTTAATAATCTGGTTCCATCAGTCCAAGACAGGATAAAAACTAAAAGCATAAATATATGAGCAAGTGAAAACAATCCAAAGCCAGTCAGGTGAATCGCTTGGTCCTTTGCATAATCGCATTTGTGGTATTCGCAATAATGTCGATATTCTCGGCCAAATACAGGCCTCTCGCCAAGGAGGGGTTCAGGTGCGTGTTCAGGACGCTGACGCTTAAGCCGTGCGATACGGGGCTGGACGAGAGGATAAAGGCGCAGGTGGTCGCGAGCATAATGAAGTACTCGCCCCTGACGGCTAAAATCGTGAACAAGCATTTCACCCTGCTCTCGTGGATATTCGTCATCCTGTCGGTCGCGAGCCTGATCTACACGGCTTACGGCCTCTACAACTTCTATTACTTCGGCAACTGCGACGGGCCGACCGCGGTGGGCGCGTGCATAATAAACACGATAACCGGCGATTACGGCAGGTTCTCGGCTCCGACCAACCTCATAGCGCCGACCACGTACGACGGCATAACCGCGGGCGACCCGAACGCGAGCATCAAGATAGTGGAGTTCGGGTGCTTCACGTGCCCGTACACGGCAGAAGCGGAGCCGACCATACAATCGCTCCTCAGGATATACAACGGCAGCATATTCTACGTGTTCAAGCCGTTCCCGCTCCCGAACCACAACGACAGCAAGGACGCGGCGATGGCGGTGCTCTGCGCGAACCAGCAGGGCATGCAATGGCAGCTGCGGTCCGCCATATTCGCGCAGCAGGGGGCGTGCACGGCTAACGGCACGCTCGAGATAAAGCAGCTGGCGGCCCAGGTCGGCATGAACATGACCGAGTTCGATTCATGCTATGATAACAACGAGACCGCTCCGGAGCTCGCGAAGTACATCCAGGAGGGCAAGGACGCGCAGATATACGCGACTCCGACGTTCTTCATAAACGGGAAGCCGATCGTGGGGCCGAAAAGCCTGGCTGAATTCGAGCAGGCGATAGCCGCTGCGAACCAATCGTTAGGGGCGAACAATTCATGAGGCATGTAAGGAACGATTTCCCGCTTCTCTTGAACAGGCCGGACATAACCTACCTGGACAGCGCCTGCACCTCCCTCAAGCCCATGAAGGTCATCGAAGCGGAGATGTCGTACTACAAAGAGCTCGGAGCCTGCGGCAGCAGGAGCTCGCATTCGTTGGGAAGGAAGACGAGCGAGGTCATGGAGCGCGCTAGGGAGAATGTCGCGAAATTCGTGGGCTCCGACCCTGAAGGATTGATATGGACCAGGAACACGACCGAAGGGCTCAACCTGGTCGCGAATTCGCTCGATTACTCCAAGCGCAGGAAGGTCGTCACCACGATGATAGAGCACCATTCCGTGCTCCTGCCTTACATGAAGCTGCGCGACGAGGGGAAGATAGAGCTGGAGATATTGCCGTTCGGCGAATCAGGCGAAGTGCCTTTATCATCATTCGAGAAAGCCATCGACAAGAACACCGCTTTGGTCGTCACGAACTCCGGCACGAACACCACGGGCATAACGCAGGAAGCCGCAAAGATAGCGAAGATCGCGCACGATAACGGCGCTTATATTTGCATAGACGGGGCGCAGGGAGTCCCGCACCACAAGACGGATATCAAGAAGGATAATGTCGATTTCCTCTGCTTCTCAGGCCACAAGATGCTGGGCCCGACAGGTATCGGCGCCCTCGCCATGAAGAAGGAGCACGTAGCGAAATTAAAGAAATTCATAGTCGGCGGCGGGACGATCAAGACCGTATCCGGGGGGAAGGCGATCTACACGGACGACAACGCGAGCTTCGAGGGCGGAGTGCAGAACTACGCTGGGATGATAGGGCTCTCGGCCGCCTGCGACTACCTGCGCCAGCTCGGCATGGAGAACATAGAGGAGCATGAGGGAACGCTCGGCAAGGCCATGCTCGCCGAGTTAGATAAAAACGGCACCGTGGTCTATGGGTCTAGGACCTCCCCCAGATGCGCATTGTACTCTTTCAATTTCCATAAAGCCAAACCGCATGACGTCGCTTTATTGCTCGACCAGATGGGCATAGCGGTGAGGAGCGGATTCTTCTGCGCGCAGATGGCCATGGAAGCGATGGGGGCCAAGGCAGGAGCGGTGCGCGCTAGCGCGTATATCTACAACACCGGAGAGGATATCAAGAAATTCGGCGATGCGCTCGCGAAAGCGAAAGCGTTGTACGACTGATCATTCGACGGTTATCTCGCAGAGGATCCTCGTCCCTTTGAGCGCAGGGTCGAGCATCGCATGCCCTTCGGAGAATTTGGCGCGCAGCTGCACTTTGGTACCCGGAGCGACGCCGCGCTCGCGCAGGTTTTTCGAAAGCGTGTCATAGAAGCTTGTTATGATGGTGTTGTCCGCTATCGCGCGCACGAGCTTGAGCGAGACCTTGGTGTCGAGCTTCAGGGGCTTGAGCATCCTTTTCCCGTCCTTCTCGATGACCTTGTAGAAGAGCACGTCCACTTTCTCCAGTGCAAGGTTCCGATCCAGACTCCGCCTCGAGACCATGATTGGAATACCGGAAAGAAGTATTATAATTGAGCTATCAGCAGTGTACGCATGGCTAATGTCAAGATAACCAAGAACGGGCCTTATCTGGTTTCCGGCGGCCTGCCCCTGGCTAAGGAGATCATAACCACCGGGAAGGAGGGCATCCCGACCAAGTGGAGCAGGGGCGAGAAGTTCCCGCAGCAGGAGGAATACGCTTTATGCCGCTGCGGCCATTCGAAGAACAAGCCGTATTGCACCGGGACGCACGCTGAGGTCGATTTCAACGGCACCGAGACCGCGCTCAGGAAGAGCCATGCCGAGCAGGCTGAGAAGACCGAAGGCGATGGGATAGACCTCATGGATGCTGTGGCGTTCTGCGCCTCGAGCAGATTCTGCGACCTTGGGGACGGCACATGGAAGTACACCGAAGATTCGAAGGACCCCAAGGCGAAGAAGGAGGCCATCCGCCAGGCATGCTGCTGCCCTTCGGGAAGGCTGGTCATGCTCGACAAGAAGGCAGGCAAGGCGATAGAGCCGGAATTCAAGCAATCCATAAGCATAGTGGAGGATCCGGGAGCCAACGCGAGCGGACCGATATGGTTGAAGGGGAAGATCCCGCTCGAATCGTCCGACGGTACGGTGTACGAGATAAGGAATCGGGTCACAGTATGCCGCTGCGGCCTGTCCGAGAACAAGCCGTTCTGCGACGGCACGCATGCCCAGACATGCTTCAACGGAGCAAGAAACACCACAGGT
>CAWDQD010000016.1:0-9396 GCA_963804385.1 uncultured Microcaldota archaeon | reverse complement strand
CATAACTCCGCTCAACTTAAATAATCTGCTTAGATGATCGGGCGTCTGGAGAGCTCCATCGGGAGGGAAAGCTTCTCGAACGGCTTGCCGGAATTCTCCTTCTCGACCAATGATGCGAGCTCATCTAAGCCCATGTCCTTCTTGGATTCCCCGTCGCGACCTCTGACATTCACCGAGAGCTTGCCGGATTCCATCTCCCGGTCTCCGACAACCGCGATGAAAGGTATCCAGTCCTTCTGCGCGTCGCGGATCTTCTTGCCCAGCGGCTCGTCGCGGTCGTCTATGTCCACGCGCACCTGCTTGGAATCGAGCGAATTGAGGGCTTTCGTCGCGAACTCCTTGTGCTTGTCCCCTACAGGTATGATGCGCACCTGCGTGGGGGAGAGCCAGATCGGGAACATCGCTTTCTTCCCAGAAGCCATCTTCATGGCCTCGGCTTCGAGCATGGCGTATATCACGCGCTCCAGGCTTCCGCTTATGGACGCGTGCAATATCAATGGGCGTACCTTCGAGCCGTCGGCCGCCACGAAGTTTATGTCGTATGTGTCCGCGTTCTCCACATCTATCTGGACAGTGGTCAAAGCGCTCGCCTTGTCCATGCTGTCTATGAAATTGAACTCGAATTTGGTGATGAAATATGCGTAGCGCTCCTTGAACAGCTCGACCAGGATCGGCTTGCCGCCCCGGTTCACCATGCCCATGTACCATTTCTTGTTCTCGTTGAAGAAATCCTCCTGGATGCGGAACGCGACCTCGGTTTCCAGGTCCATCATCTTGTTCCATGCGAGGCCCAGATCGTACTGCTTCTCGAACTCGGCCTTCGCCATGTCCATGTCCGCGGCGAGCGTGTGCATATCCGGCATGGTGAACGCGCGGAGCCTCTTCAGCCCAGCGAGCTCTCCGGATTGCTCTCTGCGGAAGCTATAGCGTGTGAGCTCGAACATCTTGAGCGGGAGGTGCTTGTACGAGAACACCATGTCGTGGGCGATAAGGAACTGGCCGAAGCATGCGGCGAACCTTAAAAATAGTTTCTTCTCGTCGCTCAGGACCACGTACTGCCGGGCCGGGAAGCGGTTGAGGTATTTCTTCAGCGACGGGTGCTCGTAGTCGTACATTATCGGGGTCTCGACCTCGAACGCGCCGTACTTTATGCACCAGTCTGTTATCGCGCGCTCGAGTATTTTTTTCATCAAGCGGCCTTTGGGCAGGATGCGGAAATTCCCGGAGTCGGAACCGGGCTCGTAGTCGATCAATGAATGCTCCTTCATTATCTTGATGTGCGGCGGCTCCTTCTCGTAGGCGCGCACCTTCTTGGTCTCGTATGTCGCGAGTTTCTTCAGGTTCCCGAGGTTGCTGTAATTGAATTTGTCCACTTCGTGGAGATTGCCGTCCAGATCCAGGATGCAGAAGCGGGATTTGAGCGCGTTCTCCTGCTGGAGGCTCTTGGACACGACTTCGACCTCGCCCGGTTTCGGCGAGACGGTCGCTGCCCCGGCTCCGTGCATCTCGCGCGAAAGCTCGGATAATGGATGGCCTTTGCATTTGAGCGTATACCCCTTGTACCATCCGAAGGGCGAATGGAACGCTGAATAGCCTTTCTCCTTGAGGATCGTCTCGGCCTTCGCTATGACGGCGCGCGCGATGGCGGGCTTCGACGGCTTGGATGTGAGATGGACGAGCGGATACAACAGGATGTTCTTCGCTTTCACCTGCTCCATGACCTTGATGGATTCCTCTGCGAGCCTCTCGGACATTATCTCCTCGTCCCCGTCCTCCACAGCCGTGAAGACGACGAGTACCTCTTCGAATCGCTCCGGCCCCTTGACTTTCAGCTCTTCGGCGTCCTTGATGGCCTGCTTCTTGGGCTCTACCTCTATGTAATCAGCGTGCACTGCGAGAATTCTCATGATGGATACCTCTCTGGAGCTTAGTCGTGAAAATAAGTTATAAAGTTATGTTTCAGCTTTTCGGGACTTCGATCAGTTCGACCGCAGGCTCCTTTTTCACGATTTTCTTGATCACCGGGGGCTTCTCCACCTTCTTGAGCTCCTGGGCCTTTATCAGGCTGAAGGCCCGGTGGCTCTTCTTTATCTTGACGTAATTCTTGATGAACGCCAGGAATATGAGCGGCCTCTCGATTATGAGCCGGTCGCCGCGCCGCCTGGTCATGAAGCCCAGGCGCAGGAGCATCATCTCGTCCTGCCTGGTGGCTTTCGTGACCGAGACCACGCCGCGCTCGTCTATCTCCCCGCTCGCGTCGAAGATGCCGGCCAGGTAGTTGGCGGCGTATTCGTTTATGTATTTGAAGCGGTCGAGCTCCTCGGCCTCCACCTGCTGGAAGAATTTGCGGTAAGCGGTATGGTAGAAGAAGACCTTCTCGTCCCCGGTCAGGAACTTGTCCGAGGTGGTGAGCTGCTTCTCCAGGACCTGCTGCATGAAGACCTCGAGGACGTTCTTGTCTCCGAACACCCCGATCCCTTCCGTGCACCGGGCTTTCCTCCACAATCCGATGATGTATGAGAGCTCGGGCGTCAGCTTTATCTTCATGTTGCACACCGCAAGGCGAAACGCCGTTGCTATGATTTTATCTTTTTCTTCTTCTCATCTTCATCGCGCTCGAAGCGCACTGTCTTCTTGGCAGGCACCCCTATGTCGACGCGTTTGGAACCTGAGATGAACTCGCCGATCTCTTCCGCCAGGAGCGCGTCCACCTGGCCGGAGAACCATCTTGCTGTCTTTGCCGATATGTAAGCGTGCTTGAATATGTCCTGGAGCTCGTCCTTCTCGCCTTTGGTGAAGGGGTCCTTGTCGTTGGTTATCCTGACCTCTGCGGCTGCGAGGATATCCCCGAAGCGCGCGATGTCCTTCTCGCTCGCCCCGCCGGCGCTTAGGGCGCTGAGGAGGCCTTTCGCCACGATGGTGTTCCTCTTCCCGGTCCGCTCGAGCAGGCTGTCGAGCTTCTTTATGTCGGAATCGCTCAGGCCGCCGGCCTTCGCTGCCGCGATGACGCGCCTCGCGAACTTGAAGAACCCGCCTATGAACTCCATACAAGAGGCATAAGCCGGAGAAGTTTATAATATATCGCTAGGCCCGCTTAAAGCGGATGAAAAATGAGGCTTAATAGATTGGCGAATGCGATCTCAGCGGCTTCTGTAGCCGAACTTCTTGTCATATTCCTTGTGGTCAATCATATCCAACACAAAAGCGATAATCTCCACCTGGCTTTCGCCTTCGGTCAGCGTGTAAAGCATCCGCCAATAGTTCGGGAGTTCAACCCTGAAAAGATTGTTCACTCCGTATTTCACCTCATATTCTCTAGGGATGAGCTTTTTCGCCACCGAATCGCCATAATGCGTATTCGTCTTGATCAGTTCGATTTTATTGTTCACCGCGTTGAGGAAGGTTTGCTCGTGCTTTGAATGCGCTGCGTGTTCGTTCAAATATCTGTAGACCTCTTCGGCTTCCGGGGAGAGGATCACCCGCACGGTTTTCATAGTTCCATCCCTTTTGCGATCGCTTTCCTTAGATTGGGGTTGGGATTGTGTATCCAGGTTATCCCTTTCAGAGTGACGGCTATCTTGTTGCTTTCCTCTAGATATGAGAGTATCGTCATGAGAGTATTATGGTTCACCTGCTTTGGGAGCATCCTCTTCAGCTCTGCGACCGTCACTACGCTGTCTTTCGCGTTTTGCAAAACTTTTTCCACCATGATCACCGTGTTAAGCGTAGGCGCATGCTGCATTAGCTGAACTCCTTTTGTCATATCAGTCACCAATAGTTATTAGTTGATAACAATTAGATATGAATTAGTATATAAACCTATCCCTTATTTTCATGGAAATTACTTTGAATGCCATCACTCGCGTTCCGGGCCGGGGCAGTTTATCAGGAGCGGGTAGGTGGTTTCGTGGATCGGCAGGAATACCCCCTTCCAGTTCAATTCCCCGTAGATCTCCGTGGTTATTGCCGCATGGGTATCCTTATCCACCAGACCCAGGATCAGCGCGATATCCAGGGGCCCCACGCGGGACCTGGGCGAACCGGAAGCGTATCCGAAAAAACCGTGGTCGGCTATCATATGGACCAGCAGGTGCGAGAGCCATAGCGTTGCATCCAATTCGGGTTTTACGAGAGTGATCGCCGCGGAGAGCATCTGGGCATCCTCGATGGGGCAGGAATCCGTGCCGCGGACTATCCCGATCCTGTCCCCTGATTCGGGTTTCGAGATCCGGGATATCAATAGCACGGATAATGCCTCGCTGGGGATGCTTATACGCCCCAATGCGCGCTCGTCCTTCTCGCAGGAAGCGATGATATTCCGGGCATCGGTGCCGAAACCGGATGCGAGAGAATCCAGCCGAGGCTGGGGTAGCTGGTACGCCGTAGATCTGCCCCTGGGGCCGGGCCGGCAAGTATCGTGAAGGTTGAGCATAGCACCATTACTTATCCAAACTATTTAAATATTCTCTTTTTTACTCTTTCCATAACAATAAAACACCGTTCCTGGAGCGCCCCACTAATCATTATAAAATCGTAGACAGATAGTGATTCATATGAAATACCAGGTCAACGTGGGCCATGTCAAGAAGATGCAGGGAAGCATCTGGGACAGGATAAAATCCACTTTCTCCTTCAGGAAAGGATATGGCGAGCCCCTGCCGATATTCGGCCATTACGGCGGCGTCTTCCAGTGCAACAACGACAAGCTGGTGATACACACCGACGGGGTCGGCACCAAGATACTCACCGCTCAGGACGTGGGCAGGTACGACACGGTAGGCATAGACGCGATCGCCATGTCCGTGAACGACATACTCTGCATGGGCGCGGAGCCTCTCGTAGGCGTGGATTACATCGCGCTGGCAGAGGAGGATGACGAGCTCGTATCCCAGATAATGGACGGGCTGGTCAAAGGCGCCGAAGAGAGCAACTGCGCGATCATAGGCGGCGAGACCGCGCTCATCCCGGACATCATAAAAGGCGGGAAGAAGCCGTTCGACCTGACATTCACGGTCGTAGGTAGGGTCAAGAAGCTCGTTTTAGGGAATGAGATAGTGAAGGGGGATGTCATAATCGGGCTGGAAAGCTCTGGCCTGCATTCCAACGGATTCACCCTCGCCAGGAAGGCGCTCAATGCTAAAGAATGGGGCGAGGAGATGCTCACGCCCACTAGGATATACGCCAGCACTGTCCTCGAAGTGATAGACGCTTGCGATGTCCACGGCATCGGCCATATAACAGGCGGCGGATTCTCCAAGCTCACCAGGCTCAACAAGGATGTCGGCTACAAGCTTGACCACCTGCCCGAGCCGAAACCGATATTCAAGGCTTTGGCCGAGAAAGTGAAGGACGTCTCGGAGATGCACAGGACGTTCAACATGGGCGTGGGCATGGCAATCATCCTGCCCGAGGACCGCGCAGGCACCGTGATGAACATATCCAAGAAGCACGGCGTGGAAGCCAGCATCATCGGGAAGGTAACGGATAAGAAGGGAGTCTGGATTAAGGATGGAGAGAAAGAACTCGACATAAGTTTGGGGTGATGGCATGAAATTATCCATATTATTCGTATTGTTCGCAGCAGCTTTGGTGTTGGGATGCACGAGCCCGCAGGCGCCGGCTCCGATGAATGTGAGCCCGACGGTGAATACACCGCAGAACGTGACGCAACCCACCGTTAATGTTACACCGCCCCCAGTGAATAACACTCCGGTGGTGAATGCGACGGTGGCTCCTACGACGCCGCCACCGGTGGACTGCTCCGCGCTGTCTCCGACATGCGGCGATTGCGTAGCCAAGCCCGGATGCGGCTGGTGCAAGAGCGTCAACGGCTGCCTCCAGGGAACGACCTCAGGGCCTACCGGGAATGTCGTTTGCGCGGCGGTGGACTGGGCCACGACCCAGACCGCATGCGCGGGGCCTGTTGGCGGAAGCTCATGCTCGTCCAAGACGAACTGCGCCGACTGCCTCAGCGGCTCTGGATGCAAATGGTGCCAGGAAGGGACCAAATGCACGGACGCCTCGAGCACGGATGACTGCGCGAGCGGCGGATGGAGGAACGCGTCCTACGAGTGCTACGCGGGCCAGTAAATCTATTATTTCTTTTCTTCTAGGACGGCGTCCACGATCTCCGCGACTCCGCGGACCCCGTCCCATGATTTCTTCCATTTCCTTATCCTGATCCTTTTCTTGAAGCACGGCGCGTCCGTGACGAACGTCTCGCCCTCGCCGCCTTCCAGGAACAGGTGGACGTTCGGTTTTTTCGCCCGGACCAGCTTCTCCAGCGGCTCGCCCAGGAACTCCGGCCCCAAGCCTTCCGCCGCGACTGCCGAAACGAAGATCTCCATGGAGCTGAGCATCTCCTCCATTTTTTCCTCTCCAGCGTTCCATAGCGGGGCATAGGCGGGTATGCCGAGCTCTTTGGCGATATCGTCTATCCTGTTCTTCTGGTAAGTGCTCGCCACGGCTCCGGTGACTATGGCCTGCGCATGGAGGGATTTCAATCCCTCGACCAGCTTGGCCCTCCAGTTCTCTTCAGTCGTCTCCACGAACTCCTGCTGGATGCCCAGCGCCTCGGCCTGCAGCCTGGTCGCTTCGATGTTGGGGTGGTGGAACATCATCGAGTATTCCGGGGGCCGGACGGTCAGCAGCACGGGCTCGAAACCCTGGGAAAGCGACCAGCAGACCGCGTAGGTGCTGTCTTTGCCGCCGGAAAAGAGTATGACCGCGCGCATCGTATCACTGGATGGACGCGTACATGTAGTACACTTCGGTCGCTCCCATGCCGGATGTCGGGACCATCATCTCGAAGTTCCCGCTCTGCCCGTCCCAGAGCATGCCGTCATCCACCATGTTGGAGCAGAATACCATGTTGTCCTTGACAGGGACCTGGGAGGGCTTCTGCTTGAAGGCGCATGTGAAGAAGCCGTCCCCGTTTCCCGTGGCGGCATAGGACGCGTTCGCGATCTGCGTCGTCCCGAAGGTGATTGTGCAGTTGGGGGCCGTGAAGGTGTTGTTGCCGCTGTCCGAGAAGCCGGCCATGTCCCATGCCGTGTCTATGTCCGTGCCGTTGGCCCCGATCAGTATGGGCTCGAGCATGGTGGAGTTGGTGGATGCGCAGATCACGCCTCCCTGCTGCGGGGTCCATGTCCACGAGTACACCAGCGACAGGTTGCTTCTCAGCACGATCGCGGCCGTGATGTTGCCGTAGATGCCGGCCCAGTGGCTGGTGAGCAGCGTGGCCGAGAGGTTGAGCGGCGTGATGTTGCCCCCGGTGAGCTGGAGGTTCTGCGGCTCCTGTCCGCCCCAGCGCGGGAGGTTGGTCTGGTTGGTGATGTTCACCGGGTTGAGCTGGATGTTCTCGGCCGATTCTATGGGGCCGTAGCCGCCCGGGATGCTGAGGCCTGTGAATGTGAGCGTATGTCCGATCGGATCTACGGTGGAGCTGACGTTCGACCAGCCCGAGGTGTAGTTCCAGAGCTGGAAGTTGGATTCGTTGTATCCGCTGGTCTCCGGTTCGAGCCAGCTCCACGATATGGAATCTATCGAAAGTGAGCCTGAGATCGGGGTTATGTTCACGAACTTCTGCTGGAACGACACGTGGTTGAGCGGCACCGGCTCGGCAGGCATCGCGGACCAGTTGATCGAGTAGGATTCCCCATCGCTCAAGCTGTCGTTTATCGACAGGTTGGAGAATTGCGTGTAGTTCCCGAGCGGGCTGTCGAATATGTCGTTGGAGAGGCTTATCGGCATCGACCCGGAATCGTCGGCTGCGACGAAGTCATGGCCGTTGTCGAAGAGGTGGGAGGACTCCACGAAACTGGCTGAATCGCGCAGCTCCATGCCGGCTTCGCTGTTGTTGTACAGGCTGTTGTTCGCGAAGACGCCGCCCGCGGATTTGTAGTCGTAGATGCCGTTGGAGTATTGCGAGACGTTGCAGTTCTCCAATGTGACGCCGTCCACAGAATCGTTGATGAGCATGCCGTATGTGGTCCCGCCCGTGCCGTTGTCCGTTATCGTGTATCCGTTGCAGTCGAAGAAGACGTCGGATGCGTCTATCTTCACGCATGCCATGCCTGGCTCCGGCATCTCGGAGGCGTCGTTCGGCGCTCCGGTGTAGTTGGCGTCTTGGGTATAGGTGCCGCTCTGGTTTATCACGGGGCAGTTGACGAGCTGGAAGATGGCGTATTGCCCTGCGGGGTCGAGATTGGACAGTGACAGCGCATGGTTATCTAGTGTGGCGTTGGTGTTACCCCACGAGCTGTTATAGTTGAAGAGCCTCAGGTACGGCTCGTCATAGCCTGGGAGCTCGGAAACCTGCCAGGTCCATGCTATGCTGTCTATGGAAGCGCCGCCGTTGATGTCCACGATGTTCACGAACTTCTCCCTGAAGGAGCGGTCCGGGAGCCCGCCCGGATCCTGCATCCAGCTGAGGGCGTAGCGCTCGTTCTGCACGGTGTCGTTCATGGATATCGTGGTGTAGTTGTCCATGGAGCCGCTCGGGTTGTCGAACACCATATCCGACGTGTTGAGCAGCATGGGGTTTCCGGAATCGTCCTGCACCTCCATGTCCTGGGTGTTGTCGTAGAAGTGCATGCCTTGGATTGTGGTGCCGTTGGAATCGTAGATGAACATGCCATCGATCGAGCTGTTGGAAACCGTGTTGTTGATGAAGAGGTCATTGGCGTTCCAATGGACAAAGAATCCGTATTGGTTCTGGCTCAAGACATTATCGGAGAACGTGTTGTTTTTCGGATTTAGCCAATCGTATTCGAGATAGATCCCCGTGTAACTTGCTTGCGAGAGCGTGTTGCCAGAGAAAGTATTGTTGCCGGACCCAGAATTGATGTAGATGTTATACTCTCCGGCTTCGTAATTACCGGACTCGGATCCGCCATCGCTCATGGTATTGTTCGAGATGGTGTTGTCAGATGAATAGGACATATAGATATTGTTCCACGGGTATACTGAAACGCCATAATCGGGATTCGTGATCACGTTATCGGAGATGGTGTTGTTGATTTCATTATACGCCATTTCGATGTAGCAATACGTTTTGTTATTGTTGTTCTTTGGTTCAGTTAGGGTCTGCTAAATGCAAGCCTGATCATGCGGCGGTGGACGGAATAAGACAGGGAATAGGGAGTAGGACGAAGGCCTGGCGCGAGCCGGGCCTTTTCGCGTGTGCGCCCAGCATGGGCGCACTCTAGCGGGTGTAAGTCCCGCCGTAAGCAGGTCACAGCGAGCGAAGCGAAGCGCAACTGCATGAGGGTGACCGAGTGTGGGGAGGAAGCGTGGAGCGAAACTGCGGGCCGATGAACAAGAACCGGATAGAAGGCGCTGCCGACCAGGGCGAGCGGGCACGTGACCGCGAAGCTCTAGTGACCAAGGGGAGGC
>CAWDQD010000015.1:0-15791 GCA_963804385.1 uncultured Microcaldota archaeon | reverse complement strand
ACCAACCGCTTCCTGCCAGACGGCCCGTCCCACGGCAATCCCGGCGGGCTCCCGCCTGACAGGCTACCAGCACCTGGCGCAGATAGGATTTGTACTCGACCGCCGCCGAGAGCAGGATCCAGGGAACCGGGCTGGCCGATGAATCTCTGCGCAGGCCTCCGCCCAGGATTTTTCATCCTCTCCGCCGTGCGCGTCCCAGGGAACTCACTGTTTAAGGATGTCCACACCCGGAACGACCAGGCGGCGGGCGGTCTCTGTAACCACAAAGCGCTTTTCTGCAGAGCTGAGGCTCAATCCTTCCTGGAGCGAGTAGGAAAGCGGTTCAAGCATCAGGCCCAGATCAAAACGGCTGCATTCCTCGCCGATAAGGCGGACGAAATCCTCGATCTCTGCGGCGGTTGGCGATTGGGGGTGGTAGTAGACCAGCAGCTTGACCATGCTGGCTCCCATCCGTTTGGCTTTCTCCACGCTCCAATCGGGCAGCACCTGGCTTTGACGGGCGATCGGGAGGCCGTTGTAGCCGGTAATTTTTCGAGGGCCACCACCAAACCGACCTGACCGGGAAGACAGCCTGTAGCGATCGCCTGCGCCGCCGAAACTTCCGGGTCGAGCAGCACGGCGGTGGAAAATCTGGCCAGGTTGGATGTAACTTCCAACTTAAAGTTGGAAAGCTCGCCATCTGTCACCCGGCCCGGATCCTGTGGAGACAGCGCCCGGCGTCGAGATACCAGATGACTTAGAATCAAAAGAACAGGAGATCGGGAACGCTCTCCTGGAAATCCATAAGAATATCCGGACCGTCCTGAAGAAACTCGGGCCCATGGAGGGCGAATACCGGGTCAGGAAAGTGAAGCGCATAGCCGGAGAGGACCGGACGACGACGCTCTACAAGGAAAGCGGCGCTGTGATGGAGCTCGACGTGGCGAAGGTGTATTTCTCCGTGAGGCTCTCGCACGAGAGGACGCGGATATCCTCGCTCGTCAAGCCCAAGGAAAAAATACTCGCGCTGTTCGCAGGGGTCGGCCCCTTCCCGTTAGTCATCGCGAAAGAGCATCCCGACACGCAGATAATCGCCATCGAGCTGAATCCGGATGCCGTGGCATCCATGGAGAAGAACATCGAGCGGAACAAGGCGAAGAACGTGAAAGCGGTCCTCGGAGATGCGCGGGAGGTCGTCATGCGGGATTACAGGAATTTCGCGGATCGTGTCCTCATGCCGCTTCCCAAAGGCGCCTATGATTTCCTGGACGTCGCGTTCGCAGGGGTGAAGGACAGCGGCGTGGTGCACTTCTACACGTTCGCGGAAAGCAAAGACCCTTTCGGGGATGCGATTGCCAAGGCGGAGAATGCGGCAAAAGAGAATGGTGTGTCTATCAGCGTGATCAACAAGCGCATCGTGCGGCCATACTCCCCGTCTACGGTCCAAGTAGTGCTCGACCTGAAAGTGAAGAAATCCTAATACAGCCCGATGAGGTAGCCTGCCAGCAATCCGATTATCATCCCGAGCACAATCGGAGGGAGCGCGGGCAGGACCATCTTCTTCTTCCACACGAAATTCAGGAACAACCCCATGGACGCGACCGCGCCTATGAAGACGCATGCGCTTGCCACCGGGCTTATATTCCAAGCCGAGACCTCCATCATGATGGGGGCTATCATGTCCCCGGTGCCGAGATCTATCCGTTGCTCCTTCCCCCCAGGTTTCTCTGGGGGCGCCCTTGCCGTGACTGTGAATGCCATGTCCTTCTTGACTATGAACTCCGCCATCTCCACCATATGCTTGGTGGCGAATACGGAAAGGAAATCATAGATAGAGAGCAGTATGAGGAACAGGAGGAGGGGCAGGATGCCCATCGATATCCCGAATATGGTGCCGACGCCGGCTGTCGCGAATATGGCTGCCTCGTTCTTGATCTGCGGGAAGAGGAATCGTGACCCGGAGAAAACAAGCGCGATGATTATCCCTAGAAGGGTGCTCTCGCCATAGCCCAGGAAGAGCCGCAGGAAGGCATAGAATACGATGGAGCTGGACGTGGCGATCAGGAAGAACTCCAGCGCCTTGAAAAGGATGCCTGTGGATTTGAAGTATCTTATCAAGATCAGCATCAGGACAGCGCCTAAGACTATATAGAGTATGAAGAACGCCGCGTTGCCGAGGCTGTCGGCATTCGTGGTGACCACCAGCCCGCTCACGTATGGGTTCGTGTTCATGTCCTTGAGGATCATCGAGCCCACGAAAACGCCCAGCACCTGGGCTATGATGAACATTGCCAGCATTGAGTTAATCAGTTTCATCTCATCTACCCGACGGCGTAGCGAATCATTCGCCCACTAATCTTATATGCCCATGCTCTTTCTCATACACCACGCCTTTGCGCAGGAGCTCGGCGACTATCTTCTTCGCGGTCGCCTCGTCTATGTCGTATGATTGGGCATCAGAGACGACCTCGTTGATATCCGCGGTGTCTTTCTTCCTGAGGTGCTCCCTGATTATATCCAGGATCGTGTCGGATTTCTGCATCTTGTCCCTATCCGTCTTGGTCTTTCCTGTGGCGACCGCATCGATATCGAACGCGCCGGACACCTTGTCCGTCATTATCTGGTGCATGACGTAGTTGAAGAGCGAGATCGCGACCTCCGCGTCTTCAACCTCCACCGTGTCATTGAGCTTGGCCTTCGCGTTCGCTTCCGCGAGCCTTACGAGGCCTTCAAGATACCTAGGTGTGATCGAAACGGAGCCAGTGCCCTTGCTTTTGCCGCGCAATTCGACATAGAAGTCCTTTATCTTGTCGGAAGCCGCCTGCGTGAGCTTGGGGACTATCTTCCTGCGCGCATAAGCGATATACTTCCGCAGGACTTCCTTCTCCATGATCTCCGAATTATCGTCCTTCCCTTTGCCCATGTGCGTGTTCAGGATGTACTCGGCGAGCTTGGCGTCCTTCTCCTCGTCAAGGACGTCGACAATCGGGAATATGAGGTCGAACCTGGAAAGCAGGGTCGGCGGTATGTTGAACTGGTCGGAGAGGCTCTTGTTCTGGTCGAATCGTCCGTATTTCGGGTTCGCTGCAGCGAGGATAGCCGTTTTGGTGCGGAACTTTGCCACAATGCCTGCCTTGGCCACCGAGATCGTGTTATGTAACACAGCACATCCGGAGATAAAAGCCCTGCTCGGTTCGATAGTGACGTCGTAGACCCACTTCTCGCCCGTGTTCGGCACGCTCTCCACGCTGCTGACGCCCACGAATCCGATGTCTCCGTATGCGAACCTCTCCAATTTCGCAAGCTCCTTTTCGACTTCTGTCCTGCGTTCCAGCGCGGTCATAAGGGCTTTGCGATATCTGTCCTGGTTGGAGGTCTTCTCCCAATATGCGATCGTGGCACGATTCACTCCAGCCAGTTTCGAGAGCTCGTCTTGTGACACCCTGCTCTCGCGTCTGATTTCCTGCAATCTTTTTCCTTCGCAATTCTTGCATTCAAGCAAGCTGGATCTGGCGCGCTCTATCTCTTGCCCGAGGGTCTCGCATATAGTTTTGAAATTCCTTCTAGTGAAGCAGTATCCTCTCTTCTGCATATGGAGCCCATACCCGAACACTGAGCATTCCGATATTTTCAAATCCTTAAGAAGCTTAAACACCTGCTTGTCGCAACCAGGGATTACATCCGTGGTGTTCCTGTACGATCCTTCTCTAGCCAGATATCTCTCAAGCTTCTCCTTCTTATGGCTTGAAAGGAAGCCGATTTCCTTATTGTATGCTCCAAGATTATCTTTCCCTGTTATCACCAGGCGGATGACCTTGCCATCTCTGAATATGTGGCTTCTTATCCCGAAGCGAAGCAGAATAATCTGGACCTGTTCAATGAACTCTCTATTCTCCCCCACCAATCCTACATAATGGCCGCTGAAAGTGCCATCCGAATCGAAAGCCGCCCTCAGCAGCGCAGCAATCTGCGTTTTCGGGGCAGCGAGCATCTGCGGTGGGATAATTTTATCCACGCCTTTTCCCGCAAGGGACGGGTGGATGCTTTTTATAGTCTCGAATGCGGATTTCGATATTATCCGCGATGCAATCACTCCTGATGCCGGATTGGTCCGCGTGTATATGTTCGCGCCTAAAACCGATTTGGCGGCATCGTCATAATCATCGATCAGATCCGCGTCCTTGTTATGGAAGTTGATGTCGTTTTTCTTGCCACGGTTCAATTCGTATCCTCCATCTGTGATGTGATACCCCACCAGCTTGAAAATAGCCGATCCATCCGATACACTCTGCTCAGCCAGGGGAAGCGTGCGTGGCATCAGCGTATAGTCCTTCTCAGTCAAGGCACGCGCTTCCTTAGTAGTTATCTCGCCGTTTTCGACAACCCAGAACGGATGCTCGGGTGTCACAAGGAATTCCCGTCCTGTCTGCAGGACGACCTTGATGAAATGATCCGGTGCGGTATGCTTGCTGATTTGGGACGGTGTGGTCTCGAATATACGATTGAAATCAGTAGTCAGGAGCTTCAGATCACTGACGCCTTTCCGCAGGACCAGGCAGTCATGGCCTTTCACCATATCTTTCTTGTTCCGTTCCATTCTGGACTCCACGATCTCTCCTATCGGAACTTCCCTGCCATCAGAGAGCATAAGTTTCGTGGAAGGGTGGTAACTTTGAGTTTCCATCGCCTCATGCATCGCCGCGCGGTCCTCCTCCTCTATCTTGTCGAATTCATCTACTTGCGCGCTGCCTCCGCTCGCAAGCACGAGCGCGCCCGCCTTGAGGGTCCAGCCGCCTTCACCGAGCTCGTCCTTCTCAGCTGATACAGTCAACCCCGCTCCGGAGACGGTCTTTCCGCTCACATATATACTCTTAGGCGCGATGTCCGACACGGACTGCAAAAATCTGCTCTTCGCAATTCCCGGGTCACCAATAAGTAACACATGTATATCATCACGTATGGGCGCTCCGCCCTTCATTATCTTGCCCTTGGTGCCTCCGAAGAGCTGAAGGGCGAGTGCCAGCTTGACCTCGTTATGCCCATAGATGGATGGCGCGATGGATTTGACTATGACATCCATCACCGCGGGGTTTTTCGAGAGCTCCACTATCCTGCGCTCGTCTTCCTTGGTTATCTCTATCTCTTCGAAATCCCTCTTCATGCTCCTGACGCTGTTGACTTCGATGAACCTGCCGTATATGAGTTCCTGCTTCTGCTTCATCTTCAATGAAGGCCTCAGGCGCAGGATGCCGACGACTTCGATATTGTCTCCAGGGGCGATCTTGTTCACGGAATCGTCTTCGAGAAGGAGTTCTATGTGCGCAGCCGGAGCCCCGCCCCTTATCTTCTCGAGAAGCTCCTGCACTTCGGCTCTCTGGATGTCGGTGTATGTGCTTTCATCTTCCACCTGCTTGAGCGCGAATTTCTTGCACTCCTCGCATCTTTTGGGCGGCGTGAAGTTCTTCCCCACGAAAAGCTTCAATTCCGCATCGCAGAGCTCGCATTTGTACATCGCGACCTTCACCCTGTTCATGACCTCTGCCCGCTTGGTGACGACCGCCTTGAAAGCGACAAGCTCGTTGATGTTCTTGGAGCTGAGCTGCTCTATGAGCATGGAATCCGCCGGTACGTCCATGAAACGCACATGCGGCTCGAATTTGCCTACCGAAGGTATCGAAAGGTTGAGCTGATCTATCGCTTCCTCGGCGGCCTTGAGCAGATTGTCCGGGGTGTGGATGAGCGCGTCCGCGAGATCCGGGTCGAATTTCTCAAGGTCCTTGTAATTAACGATGAGGCTCTTCTGGGTCGGATATACGAGGAGGAGGTCATCTATCTTCTGCTTGTAGATAGTCGTGAAGAACTCGTTGAACACCGAAATCTGCGAAGACAAATCCACCTGCATGCGTAATCCCCGAAAAATAGTGGAAGTATAAGTCAGTAGATATTAATAAAGATTCCTAGACCTCATTTCCGCGGCGCTCATCCGTACCGTCTCTTCGCAGAATGCCTGTCGAGCATGGAGTCATCGGCCAGCAAATCCTTTAAATTCTCTCTCCGAGTGGAGAAGCATGGCAAACCATAATCCGGATGCTAAGAAAGCGATACTCCTGATAATAGACGGGCTCGGGGATCTTCCGACCCCCAAGACACCTCTCCAGGCCGCCAAGAAGCCGAATTTCGACCGGATGGCCAAGCTGGGCATCAGCGGCATGATGTGCTCCATTAAACGGTTCATAGTTCCGGGCAGCGACGTATCCCACTTGAACATCCTCGGTTACGACCCGACCATCTTCTATCATGGCCGCGGTCCATTGGAAGCACTCGGGCTTGGCATAACCCTCCAGGAAGGCGACGTGGCGTTTCGCGCGAATTTCGCCACGGTGAAAGGCGGAAAAATCACGGATCGGCGCGCAGGGAGGGTAGACACGAAGACCGCTTCGGCTCTGGCTCCCCTCCTATCCATGAAGATAGACGATGTGGATGCGGTGTTCAGGAACTCGGTGGAGCACCGGGGCGCCCTCGTCCTCCACGGCAAAGGCCTTAGCAGCAATATCAGCGAGACCGACCCGCATGCGCTCGGCGATATGCAGGTCTGCCATCCGCTCGATCCATCCCCGGAAGCCCGGAAGACCGCAGACATAGTCAACAAATTCATGAAGCTCGCGATGGAACGCCTCTCTTCGGCACCAGAGAACAAGAAACGCGACCTGCCAGCCAATGCCATCCTTCTGCGAGGGGCAGGCCATTTCGTCCCAGCGCCTTCATTCCGAGAGCGTTTCGGTATGGATGCCGTGTGCATAGCTGGCGGAGCCCTCTATCGGGGCGTTGCCAGGTTCATGGGCATGGACCTGATACTCGTCCCCGGAGCCACGGGAGACAAGAACACTGATGTCATAGCCAAGGCGAAAGCCGCGGCCAAGGCTCTGGATAATTACGATATGGTCTTCATGCACGTCAAGGCGTGCGATTCGTTCGGTCATGACGGCGATTTTGACGGGAAGACAGGGATGGTAGAGAAGATCGACGCGGCACTCCCCATCCTGGAGAAGACCGGAGCGTGCATCGTGATAACCGCCGACCATTCGACGCCATGCTCGCTCAAGGCGCATTCCGGCCATTCCGTCCCGATCCTGGTCTATAGGGGCGAGCGCGTGGATGATGTGAAGAGATTCGATGAGATCAGCTGCGCGAAAGGCGGGCTAGGCAACGTGCGGGGAAAAGACATAATCCCGCTGATACTGAATATCACAAGAAGGGCCGAGAAGTTCGGAAGCTGATTCTCCTGTTTTATATGTTATAATCCGTGTTTCGGCCTGTTTATAAAAGTTACTTCACTAATTAAAGTAGTAAATTAGTGGTATTCATGGAATCATTAGCAGTTGCCAGAATGAAGGATGCGCCTATACTGGCAGCTTCAGGCACGTTCAAGGGCTTCAGACCAGAAATCGAGCATGACGTCAGGAAGAGTATCGTGGAAATCGATCCTACTATCCAATCCATGTTGGGAGCCAGGTTGGGGTTCGGCGGCTTCCAATTTCAAGCTCCGGGGAAGAATTATATCGAGATGCTTGAACGGGTGAAGAAGATCGAATATGGTGCGAAAGACATAGCAGCATTCTGCCTCAGGCTAGGAGCTTACGAGAATGAAGATAATTTCTCATCCAACACGGGTGTTTTCCTCAGTGCCCTGATCAATAATTGCAGGGATAGCGGATTCATCATTCCCACTAACCATCTTGACACATGGATCCGTTATATCGGGTATCTCAACAAAAAGGACATCATCATCGAAGGGAATGCAGGGAGGTGTGTCGGATTCGAGATGGAGGGCGGGACGATAACCGTGAAAGGGAATGCAGCCCATCTTGTCGGCAACAGAATGAAAGGCGGCATCATAACAGTGAATGGGAATGCTGCTGATTGGATCGGAGAAGATATGAACGGCGGCGATATCCGCATTCTCGGAGATTGCGCAAAGCTCTCGAGCGGCATTTTCGGGGGACGGATATTCCACAAAGGGATTTTGATAGCCGGTAAGTGATATCTATGGAAATTGCGCTCCAATCTGAAAGAAAGCCTCCGTTACTGGCAGCCTCCAGAAGCTTCGGGAAGTACTGTAATCAACCCCTGCACGATGTCAGAGCTCATGTAGTCGAAATGAATCCGGCTGTCCAAGGGATGAGGGCGGCATGGGCGATGTGCAGGGATATCAAGCTCGAGTATTCCGGCAAGATGCACTCCAAGATGCTTAAAAGAATGGAAAAACTGCGATATTCCGCGAAGGATATCGAGGACTTTTCCGTCGTGCTCTCCGAATTCCAGGGAGAAATGGTGTTCTCTAACAACGCCGGCCTTTTCCTGAGCGCGCTGATCAACAATTGCAAGGAAGAGGGATTCGTCATCCACACGGCCCACCTTGATGCGCCGATCCATTGCATCGGTTTTGGCAACAGGAAAAAAATAACCGTGGAAGGCGATGCAGGAGTTAATGTTGGCCGTGAGATGGACGCGGGCGAGATAATAGTGAACGGTGATGCTGACGATACTGCCGGTAATACGATGCGTGGTGGCTCTATCATCGTGAACGGCAATTGCGGCGAAACCATCGGATATGACATGGCCGGCGGCTCGATACTCGTGAACGGGAACGCCGGAGATGAGGTCGGACATGAGATGCGGGGCGGCGACATCATAGTGACCGGGGATACCGGCCTTCGCACGGGGATCATGATGCACGGCGGCAAGGTGACCGTGAATGGGCACGCCGCCCTCTTCGCCGGTGAAGCGATGAGGGGCGGCGAGCTCTATCTCAATGGCACGTTCAGCGATTTCAAGGAGGTGCTTGCCTTAAATGCCGTTAACGGCAGAATCTTCCACAAAGGCGAATTGATAGTCGATAAGTGATTTCATGGAAACCGCAACCTATGCTGGGGAAAAGAAGCATACGCTTGCAGCTTCCAGCAGATTCGGAGCGTTCAAACCAGAAGCCGAGCATGTGGTCAGGATAGCGAAAACGGAAACCAATCATGCTGTGGAGGAGATGAAGCGGGCCTGGGCGGAATGCCGCATCGCCGATTGTCTTGACAACGCTTATGTCTTGATGCTTGGCAGGATAAGGGCCTTGGAATATTCAGCAAAAGACGTGGAGTCGTTTTCCATCGCACTCTCGCAATTCCAAGGTGAAAAAGACTTTTCGTACTACAAAGCCGGCCTTTTCCTGAGCGCGCTGATCAACAACTGCAAAGAGGGCGAATTTGTCATCCATACCGCTCATCTTGATGAACCGATAGATGCCCTGGGATTCCGTAACACGAAGAAAATAACCGTGGAAGGCGGTGTCCGTGACGATCTTGGTGAATCGATGGAAAGCGGCACGATAATAGTGAAGGGCAATGCCGGCAGCTATATAGCCAACCGCATGAGGGGCGGCGTGCTGCGCATCGATGGGGATTACGACGAGGTATCAGTGCATTTCCATGGCGGAAAGCTTTTCTGGGGCGAAGTCCTCATATTCGATATGAGGCTAAAGGATTAATGAATAAAATTAGAAAAATAAAAAATTAGCTCGAGCCTGCCTGTACGGACCCTGTCACGACCGCTGTCGCGAGCCTCGGCGGCGCACCAGGAACCTCTTCGGAGTTCTGGTACTCTATCGCGAGGGTGCCCTGGAACTGGGAGTTTGGCGTCAGGATGACCTTGCTGCCGTCGGATTTGTAGCATACCACCGGGACCGTTACGGTAGCCGTGCTGCCGGTGCCCCCAAACGTCATGCTCTGGCCTGCCCCTAGCGCGAGTGCGCTGGCATCGACAGTAGTCAAAGAGCTCTTGAAATCGCTTATTTTGACATTGGCCGGCTGCTCTGTCGTGCACAATACATCCAGGATCTGGACTGAATTGCCGCCCGTGTTGGAGAGCTGGAACAGCATATCGACGTTGTTGTTCGAATCGGCGACCAAAACCTGCGGTTTCTGGTCGCATGAGAAGGTCGGGTCCGAGAACTTGCAGTCCGCGGGCGCCTTCAGCATCGGGAAGACCACTGCGAACAGTATGCCCAGAACCAGCAATATGACCAGGAGCGCCAGGCCATAGGTGACTAGATATTCCATAACCGCTTGTCCTTTGCGGGTTGTCCGTTTCATTTTCCGTTTCACCATAGAATCACTGCCATGCTGGCGAAGAACGCCGATACGGCGTTCACCACCAGATAATAAACGAGATACGCGCCCACAAGGACGAACGGGAAATATTTCATGCCCTGGCTCCTCGAGCCCGTCCTTATCACGCTCACCATGAAAGACGATATCAGCGCGGTGACGAATATCGTAGGTATGCTGAACCAGAAGAAGTCGGAAGAGCTTATAATGGGCCCTGAGAACGACAGGTTCGACAGGGCGCCCATGGCGCCGCCGAGCCCGGCCGGGATGCCGCCTATCACCGTCTGGGATCCGATCTTCTCGAATACCTCGACCAGCTTGGCGGCCACCGCGAAAAGGAACGGGGTACCGACTATCGCCGCGAAAAGCACGAATATCTCGTAGAGCACGAGCGATGCGGCGATCTCCTTCCTCATGTTCTGGTTGCTGCGGACATCCTCGGCGGTCTTCTCAAGCACCGTCGTGAGCTCGCCTCCGGTGGAGGACGCCTGCTTCAGCAGCAGTATCGTCCGCTTGAACACGCGCGAATCGAAGCGGGATGCCAGGATATCGAGCGTGCTCTCCAGCGACTCTCCGCTGAACGAGCTCTTTATCCGCATCTTGACCTCTGTTGAAAGGAGGCCGAACTCGGGCTTTGCCGAATACCACATCGCCTGGTCCAGCGTCATGCCCGCCTTGATGTTCGAGCCCACGAGCGCGAGGAAATCCGGGAGCGAGGCTTCGAGCTTGTTCCTCCGGTCATCCGCCTTCATCAGCATGTAGCTAGTCACCAATGTCATGGTGGCCAGGTACACCGTGAAGAACGACAGGATGAGCACCAGTAGCGCGGTTATCGGGTAGGGAACGTCCCCCACGAGCTTCATGAAATTGATTATGACCTCCGCGATCGGCGCATAGAGCAGCAATAGCAGCGTGAGGATCGCGGTGAGGACGATCACGTTGAGCGCCATGTATCCGGAGAATGAATCCGCGGGGATGTCTATGCCAGCGATGTTCAGGTCGTTCTCCAGCTTCTTTATCGTATCCCTGCTATAGAAGATGCGTCCGGCGCTCTCAAACAATGTTTCGTTCGTCATAAGCATCACAGCAGATATTTAGGCCTCGAACTCTCCACGAATCCCAGGAACAGGAACTGTATCAGGGCTATCAGGAAGAACGCGATTATCAGGAGCTCCTTCGGGAAACCGAATTTCCCGCCGCTTATCGCGGAGAAGACCACCGTGGCGAGGACTATGCCCAGCGACGGGACTATTATGCCGAATATCATGTAGAACATCACTATCGGAGTGAGCTTCGAGCTGTACTCCTTGAGCGAGATCATCTGCTCCTTCGAGATCTGGTCGAGCACGCTCTCTATGGAGTCGCCGACATCCGCGCCGCTCGATATGGCGTTCGCCATCTGCATCATCAGGCGCGTGAAATACTTGGACGGGTTGTTGGCCACGACATCGCGGATCGCCTGGTTCATCGGAACCCCCATGACTATCTGGTCGACTATCCTGGAGAATTCCCTGCTGCAGGCGCCGTATCCGTGCGATGCGCCGAGGAACGTGTCGAACAATGGCATGCCGGATTTGAGGGCTATGACGACGTGCCTCCCTGCGAACACGACCTCGTAATCCATCTCCCTCTCCCGCCTGATGCGCGCGGCATCCGGGGTCAGCATGAAGAAAGCGAATGTGATGAGCGGCAGTATGACTATCGGGCCTACGATCATGAGGAGCAGCGTCGGAATGTCAGCGGTCTGCATCGCCCCGAGCAGGAACAGGTAGGTCACGACCACCAACGCCACCGAGACATATATCGTGGATGTCAGGGTCTTTTCCAGGAAATCTATCGGATTGTCGTTCATGTCCGCGAGCCGGAGCTTGTGCTTCATGTCCGGGAAATACGACGATACGATCTCGGCCAGGGGCATGAGCGGCCCTCTTTTCCGGGATCTCTCCTGTGTCTGTTCCATCAGTAGCCCTCTTTATGGGTGAAATATCTCTTCACCATGCTCTCCTTGAGACCCCTCTTCCTGGCGATCAGCTCCTTGGCCCTGAATATCGCCTGGGCCTTGGATATCTCCTTGCGCTCATATTTGCCGTAGATGGCGGGGTCGCTGCTATGGAGGACCACGAGCAACGTCCCTTCGGCCATCTCGTTTATCTCCTTGACTATATCGTAATCCTGCCCCTCCTTCTCGTCTGCTTTGGTCACCGCTTCGCCTTTCTTGAGGATCTCGGAGCCGGTTATCTCGATCAGGTTGTCTATCTGGTGGGCGATGATCCCCTTGATGCCGGAGAATTCCTGCCCGTACCCGGAATCGATGGAATCCACGCGCGTGGCGACCGCTTTCGCGGCATCCTTCTCTTCCGGCCCGAGCGATGATCTGAGCTGCTCGAGCTCCGCCGTGTGCTTCTTGAGCGTGAAGTCCTTGTATTTCGCGATGACCTCGGGGAGCTGCTCCACGAGCGAAGTCACGGAGAACACGAACGCCTCGAATATCTTCTTGCGCTGGACCGGGTCGTCGGTCGAGGATATATCCTCGTAGAACTTCTTTTTTATCGAAGCTATCTGCTTGCTATACGAGTCGATTATGCTGTCCTTGGTCTGCGCCAGCTCGGCCTGGTGCGCTGAAGACAGGGCATCGAGCATCTTCATGTGCGTCTCGCTCCCCTTGGCTTTCTTGGCAGGGGCGGTCCCCGAGCTGCTCAGCATGTTCTTCAGGATGGTTATCTGGAGCTTTATCTCCTCCCTGGTATCGAAGCTTTTTTCCTTGAAGAGCTGCTTGGTGAGCTCGAGCATCTTCTTCTTGAGCGTGATCTCATCGGCCTTCTCCCCTACCGCGGCCCTCACCTGCTCTTCCATCTGCACGTATCTTTTGCTGGCGCCGATTCCGGGTTCGGTTTTGAGCGCCGGGGGTATGGAAGCCACGATGACCTGCTTCTCCGCAGGCACCTGTATCTCCTCAGTCCTCGGCGCCGAAGGCTTCTCGATCATCTTGGGCTTCTCGGGCTCCGGTGATATCTCGGTTTCCTCCCTCTTGATCTCCGGGGCTTCTATGGGGTTCTCCGGCTTTTCGGATATCCGCTCTATCTCTATCTCCTGCTCGGCCGGCTTCGACTCGAACTCTATCGTCATGCTGCTATCCGCGGGCTTCGCCTGCTCCTGCGGCTGCTGCTCTATGACGATCGGCTCTTTCCCGACCTGCTCCGCGTTCTGGAGGGTCTCGCTCGTCATCTCCAGGAGCTTGTTCTCGACCTCCTGCGTGGCCGCCGTGGCTTTCGGGGCCGCGGCCGGAGCCTCGGATGCTGTCATGCCGCCGAGCATGCCCGTAGTGCTTATTATCTTCTGCGTCCTTTCGTACAGGTTGATCATGTCGTTGTAGCTGAGGTCGAGATACTCCTTCGGCTCGAGATCCATGGTGCGCTCTATCTCCATGCTGCCTCCGTAAGGAGAATAATCGACCAGCTTCTTCTCCAGCTTCCTGGCCTCGTCGATCATGCCCATGAATTCCGCGTCAGCCATACTTGCATATCCCTCTCGCAGTTCATAATCGTTACGATTTGTATCTGAAATCCCATTGCTTGCCCTTGCGGACAGCGTCGAGGAGGTTCTCCTGGTTCAGGTAGTAGTTCGAGACCAGTTCGCCCACCTGGTCGACCTCATAGTAATCCTTCTTGACCATCCAGTCCAGGACTCCCATCTTCTCCTCTATGTCCTTCTGTATCTCCTTCTCGTCCATACCCGCATACAAGCTTAGCGTATTGATGAGCGTCGTCATCTTCCCCACGTTCTTCATCTTGTCGCTTTTGAGGTCCCAGCGGAAGATCGTGTTGGCTTCCCCTCCCTTGGTGACCTCCGAGAACTCCAGCACCCTGCGGATGTTCAGCCGCCTGTGCCTGAACGTCACCACTATGCCCGAGAGCACGTCCAGCATCTGCTTGGGCACGTTTATCGGCGGGTTGGTGAGCCTCGATATCGTCTGCTCGGCGTTGTCCGCATGCAGCGTCGCATACACGCTGTGGCCCGTGTGCATGGCTTCGAACATGACCTCGGCCTCCCTCTGCCTCCTGATTTCTCCGACGATTATGCGGTCCGGCCTCTGGCGCAGCGCGTTGACCATGAGGTCGAGCATCGTGACCTCCCCCTTGCCTTCGGGGTTCGCTTCGCGCACCGTCATGGGCACCCACTGCAGGAACGAAGGGAGCGTGAGCTCTCTAGTGTCCTCTATGGTGATGATGCGCTGGTTCGCGGGTATGAGACCGGACATCGCGTTGAGGAACGAAGTCTTACCGCTTCCGGTTCCTCCAGCCACGAGGAGCGAAAGCTCGTTCTGCATGCACAGCCAGATCAGGGCGGCGACATCGCTGGTGAGGGTCTTGGACTTTATGAAGCTGGTCACCGTCCACGGGTTGCGCGAGAATTTCCTGATCGTGATCGTGTTGCCGAAGGCCGATATCGGGAACAGCGTTGCATTCACGCGGTCCCCTGTCGGCAGATGGGCATCCAGCGTCGGGTTGAGGACGTTTATCTGCCTGCCGACCCTCCTCGCGATCGTGGAGGCGTAATCATAGACCATCTCCTCGTTCTTCATGGTGATGTTGGTCCTGCACCAACCGAATTTCTTGTGGTATACCCATACCGGCTCCCTGGAATTGTTCACCACTACCTCTTCCAGCTGCTCGTCCGCGAGCAGCGCCTCGAGCTCTCCCAGGCCCAATGTCTTCTGGAGCAGGTATACCGCGAGCACCTCCTTCTTGTCTTCGGGCAAGGACGGGAAGTTCCGTTGGAGTATCTTCTTGGCGGCCTCGAGGAATTTCGATTTGACGGCCTCGTATTTCTTCGGGTCGAGTATCTCGCTTATGTCCAGCTTGACCTCCGTGACCAGCTCGCCTTTCAGCTTGGTCTCGAGGATGAGCTTCGTCCCTTCGGCTATGCCGGGGATCGTTATCTCGTATCTCGGCACGAACTCGGTTTTCCTGAATATCTTGACCTCCACGGGGAGGCCTTCCGAACTGAAAGCGTACGCAGCCAGCAATTCCTGCTTGGCTTTCGGGGCCATCTCTTCGGGTTCTTCCCTGTCGATTCTTGAAGTATCAGGTTCGTCCTTCGGCATTCGTATCAACCTCATTGCTCCCAGAGCTTCTGTATGAGCTTCTTCAGCTCCTCTCTCTTCTGGCGGAACTCCAGCTCTTCCTCCGGGCTCAACCCCACGTTGGCGCGGGACTCATTCACTTTATCCGTCTCTCCCCCGGAGCCTGCGCCGCCTGTTCCTGGCGTTCCGCCGCTTGATCTGATCTCCAGGAGCTTGGCTTCCCTGGATAAGAGCGTGATCCTCTTGTTGATGTTATCGGACATCGTGACGAGCTCCTCCAGCGAGACCCGTATCTCGTCCAGCTCCCCCTTCTTCTCATGTATCTCCTGCGCGACCTTCACGGCCTCCTGCACATCCGGGTTCTTCAGCGACTGCTGCAGTTTCTGCGCTTCGCTCCGGATCGAGTCCATCTGGCCGAACGATTCCGCCTTTATCTTGTCTATCCTCTTCTGCATGTCGGCGAGCTGCTGCTGGAAGGCCTCTATGGATGGCACCACCTTCTCCTTTATCTTCTGGAACGTGAGGTATGTGCCCTTCTCGTCCTCGAGCGCGGTTTCGAGTGCATCCATGTCCTT
>CAWDQD010000014.1:0-8235 GCA_963804385.1 uncultured Microcaldota archaeon | reverse complement strand
CGAGCCGGTCTATCTGCTCGGGGGATGAAAGCTCCTTGGGCCTCCTCACGCCTGCCTTGTCCATGAGATAGTACTGGTTCTTGGCCGCGTCCCGCTCTTCGGCGCGCAGAAGCGATTTGTTCCCGAATACGGGCACCGTGAAATCCTTCTCGATCCTGTCATACCCGACATAGACCGCGAACGACCGGTTTGGCACGAATACCGCATTCCGCTCTGCCATAAATTTTATGCGGCCGGGATCCGCGACTTCGCTGAACTTGTTGAGCAGGAGCAGCTCATCTACGATCCCCACTTCACGCTCTTTGCCGCCCGTGTTCCTCTTCCTGCTCTTGTAATAGCCGAGATACGTCTTTTCCCTTCCTTTCTGGGCAGCGACTATAGTCCCGAAACCCTCCTTCTTCGCGCCTTCGCAGACATCGAGCGCTGAGTGGCTCCCCAAAGTCGCAATCGTGTGCTTCATGATGTGTTTTCCCTTACTTATATTTATATACATTGACGGAGAGAGCACTTCCATGCGGCGTCTGGTCATCTTAGTGTTGCTCATCCTTCTCGGAGTATCCAGCGCGGATTTCATAATGGAGCGCGTGAACGTCACGGTGAGCGATATACAAGGAGACGGGAGCGCGTATGTGCACGAGAGCATAAAGTTCTTCATGACCGGAAATTACTCCATCTCCATCTACGATAGCGGGATATCCAGCAACGAGCTCTCTTTCTGGTCCACCGACACCGGCCTCAAGGATGTCAAACTGCACGTAAACACGGCCCAAGTGGACGTCAGGGATCTGCGCCTGAGGCCCCAGCCCCGCACGGGTTGCAATCCCATCCAAGATACATGCCACGGAGAGCTCATACTGGATTATTGGGTTTACCCGTCATACAAGGATAATCTGAGCAGCACGGAACCCATCCCTGGCACGGGGTTATTCAGCGTCGAGAGCTACAAGCCGCGCACGAAACGGTATACCCTTAACCCATCAGCGCTTTCATTCACCACAAACGCCGACGGAAGCATAACGCTGGACAAGAATGTCTTTCTCACTATAATCCCGCCCTCGGACAGCACCCTCCTGGATCTCAACCCTGCTCCTGAGGGCTTCTCCATAGCGCTTCCATCCCACGTGGACAGCCTCTCATGGACCGATGTCGTCCTGGTGAAATTCTCCTTGGTCTTCGATGTGGAGGAAGGCATAGACAAGGAAGTGTCAGATTTCTTCGGGAACATACTCACGCTTATCAGCAGTGCCCTGAGCGGTCCGCAGGGGCTGGCGTTGATCGCTCTAGCGGCGATTCTGATAGGTTCATATCTTTATATCATGATGTCAAAAAGAAGAGGAGAGGGCTAGAGGAGGAATAGCATGTACAAGGGAGAAGACGTCATTATCGGCATACTGTCCAAAAAAGGCATGATGGACATACCGCAGCTCGCCAGAGAGACCGGTCTCAATGAAGACAGCATACGGAGGGCGATAGAATCGCTCAGATCATCTGGTTACGTGGACGTCGAGGCTAAGGAATCATTCTCCATCCTCGCTTCAGGAGAGCTCGACGGGTATGGCAAGGACGGATTTCCGGAGATCTCAGTATTCCACAAAGCGCTCAAGGGAGCCAAGATATCAGATTTGAGCCCGCCCGAGAAATCCATAGGGCTTCGATGGGCGAAAGTCAAGAATCTCGTCACGATAGAGGGCGGGGCTATCCAACCATCGAAAGACAAGGAAGACGCGGATTCGATGGCAGAGACGCTCCGCAGGAGCTATGACGAGATCAAGGCCAAAGGGGCCCTGAGCGACCCGATCATTTTAGAGGAATTCATGGAGCGCAAGCTAGTCTTGCGGAAAGCGGTGAAGCAGACGCTGGTGCGGCCGACAGGGAAACCATACGTGGCGGACTCCGGGTTCGACCTCAATGTCCCTGGAGCGGATGCTCCGATGGGCAGGGCGCATCCGATAACGAAGATGACCAAGAAGATGCGCGCCATAATGCTGGAGCTCGGTTTCAGCGAGATGGAAGGATCCATAGTAGAAAGCTCCTTCTGGAACTTCGATGCCCTTTTCCAGCCGCAGGACCACCCCGCCCGCGAACTCGCCGATACGTTCTATCTCCGCGGGGAGGCACCGCTGCCTGAGGATAGCGCGCTAGTTTCCCGCGTCAAAGAATCCCACGAGAGCGGTTGGAAATACAAGTGGAATCCGAAAGAGGCGATGCGCCGCGTCCTCCGCACGCACACGACCGCGCTCTCGGCGCGTTATGTGGCCGGCATCAAGGACAAGAGCCCCAGGAAATACTTCTCCATCGGACGCGTATTCAGGAACGAGGCCACCGATTACAAGCATCTCGCCGAATTCCACCAAGTCGAAGGCATAATCGCATGGGAAGGGGCGAAGTTCACCGATCTCCTTGGTATCCTCAAGGAGTTCTACCGGAAGCTAGGTTTCGAGAAGATCCGTTTCCGGCCCAGCTTCTTCCCTTATACGGAACCCAGCCTCGAGATAGAGGTCTATTTCGAGGACAGGAAACAATGGATGGAGCTCGGGGGGGCGGGTATCTTCAGGCCTGAAGTGAGCGAGCCGCTCGCGGGGATCTATCCGGTCCTTGCCTGGGGGCTGAGTCTGGAAAGACCGCTCATGCTGGGACTGAAGCTGGACGACATACGCGCGTTTTACAAGAACGACGTGGATTTCCTAACGGATCCCGGGTCTGATATATGAAACTGCTCAATATAATCGCAGGCGTCCTGATCGTCCTTCTTCTAGTGCTCGGAGGGATAGTGCTATACCTGGTTTCGGCTCCGGAAGCCGGAGGTCCCGTGCAGGTATCTCAACCGACCTTCTCGGTCCTAGAGACCGGCACGGCAGGGGATCACGGTTACGCGGTGTTCAATTATCGTGGGAGCGGAAATCTCACGGTGCTTGGCCTAAGCTCATCGCCTTCCATGAAAGTGACCATAATAAACGATAGCCAGGCGCTCCAGGCGACCACTCTGCCGCAGCTAGTGGACCAGATCGATGAGCTCGAAAGCTATGGCTATAATGTTTCAGTGAGCGACGCGCCCACGATAGGGGACGGAGTGTATATCGTGCCGACGGGGGCTCTCCCATCCTATGTGCTCTTCAATCTCCAGAGCGTCGGCTCGAATGCCACGATCATCTATCTGGGTTCGACCGACCTCATACTCAGCAGCGGCATGAAGCAGTCTGATTGGTACGATTCTCTCACTAGCAAGCAGAAAGGGCGCATCATAATCTACAACGATACCCTGGACGATCTCATGAGCGGCGGGAGCCTCTCGCTCCAGCACGATATCCTATACAATACCTGGATGCTCGGCAACAGCACCGTTATGCCGTTGTCTGGAAACGGCGTCACCACGATCTCGATGGGGTTGAACGGAAGCGATTATGAGCGTTTGATATACGATATGGATGGATTGAGGGGAGTCTATGATACGGCCCAGCTCGCCATGATGCCCCAGACTCTCGAACCCCAGCCATCATCTATATTCCCATGGGAGCATTCAGACCTCCGTTTCGATCTGAACAAGACGAACGGCACAGCCTATTTCAACGTAGAGAAAGACGGGAAGATAGTCCAGAAGGACCAGCTGCGCAGGGTGCTCGACGAGAACGTCTTCATAGAAGAGCTTTCGTTCAAGGATCCGGGGGATTACCTGCTTTTCGTGAATGACGACAGCCATGAGATCGCGAGCGGGCTCTTGCACGTCAAGGACCTTGAGGTCAACCTGACCCAGCACGGCGGGGTCACATACGTTTTCTCGGTTCTGGTAGATGGGATGCCGATGGGTGATGGAGAGGCGAACGTGTCTATCGGAAATTCATCCGATAAGAGGAGTTACTACGTGTCCGACGGCGTCCTCACGGTGGATGCCCAGCTTGCCCAAGGCCAGAATGTCTTCAACATAGAGATGGATGGTTCCACAACCGAGATCCCATACGATAACTCGCAGATACCTCTGTTCGATTTTTACCTCGAATACGGCTCCCTAGGCCTGTTCGTCATACTGGTGGTATACTTCGGAGCGAGGATGACGAAGCGACCGGTGTATAGCCTGAGATTCGGGGACAGCGTGGGCTATGTGAGGCAGGAGATCGCGGTCCCGTTGGAGCGCGCCATGGAATGCTTCACCAGCGTGCGGAAGGACATGAAGCTCGAAGGGGTCCCCATAACCGCCCAGGAATTCTCGGTCGGCTTGAAAAGGTACCTGACCAACGGAGCCGATATAACCGAAGGGAATGTGGAGGAGATACTGAAACGGCTCGAGAAATCAGGCCGCCTAGAGAGCCATCGCGATTATTACCAGCTAAAAGGCGAGGGCGACGTCCGTGGAAATGTGCTGCGCAGGATGATCCGCGAGCACCTGATAGAGAGCGGAACGCCGTTTTCGGAAAAAAGCGGCAAGTTCATCACCAAAGATTACGAGATCGGCTTCTTCGGGGACAGCTTCTCCAAGAAAGGCATCATAGTGGTGGACGACAAGGCGGAGATAAAGCGCATACTCTCGAGCCTCACCGAGCGCGAACAAGCGAGGATGAGGATAATGCAGTCCAATTCCACGATAGAGTTCGTCCCTATAGATCGGCTGAGCGATATGCTATGACAGGTGAAGCGGTGGCAAGCCCGATTTACGCGATGCTCATCGTGCTGCTCCTTTTGGGGCTGGCATCCGCACAATACACTTCGCAGCCCCAGTGGGGCGCTGTCGAAAACGCGAACCAGAACCTGAGTCTGGGCAACGCGTATAACGATACGTTCGCGACAGCTTCTGTGGTGGACGTTACTTTCCCCCCGCATTCCACCCTCACGATTAGTTCTAGTGTGTATCCCATAGGGCTCTCATCCATGCTCGATGGTTCGGTGTGCCCTAGGAGCGGGCTTTCCCTCATGATCGCACGCGGCGTCAACGTGGATCATTTCGTTAATTTCCCCACCGGCCAGTGCATTGAATACGAGAACCAGACTGTCGTAGACTATAGCGGCGTCAGGGTGGACCTCTCTTTCCGCGGTATCAATCATACCTTGCCTCTGGACTCGATAATACCAATCCCGGATGACATGCTTTCCGCCATGCAGGGCTCATCTGGCTCTGACAATCTCAGCGTCTATATCCACGGAGACGTGAATATCACATATCAGTTCGATATCGAGTCTCCATCCGGATTAGGTTGCGCGGATAATTTCATCTCGCAAAGCGGTTCCATACCCATCTCGCAGAATTTCACTTATACGGTGTATGGTACCAACCACCTGTTCTTCCTCAGCGCTCCGGTCCTCGGCGAGCAGTGGTTCAGGGATAACCAGTTCGATGTCGTGGTGCTCTCGCAGGATCCGCTTTCCAGCGCCTCGGTGCAATTGAACGGGATCGCGAGCAACTCCACATTGGTCTGGTTCGAGAATGCCACCGGTCCGTATGGGATGCTGCGATTCAGATCGCTCAACCAGTCGATGCTGGCGAATCTGACCGACATGGACAATCAATCCCCTCCAAACCCGGCGATCCGATGGTCAGAGTTGGTATCCAACAGCTCGTTCATTCCATACCCGCTCGAATCCCAGAACCATCCATTCATGTTCGTGTACGAGTTCAATACGTCATACTCCGGTCTCGGGACCAACAACCTGTCATTGACAGTCAATGATGCCTGCGGCGGTTCCGAATCCTACAACGCGTCGCTTCTGAGCAGGATGCTCTCATACAATGGCAACACGCTCGAGAACGGCAGTCCTATCGATGCGAACATCTCGCGCGGGAGCGCCCCGTTCAATGAAGATACGCTGAATCGGACCGCGGTCAGCTTCGGTTTGGTGGCAGTGATACTGCTGCTCGCTTTCATCAACTTCTGGGCCCTAAAATAGACTAGCCGCTCGGCCCGCCCTTTCCGCCTTCTATCTCGTCATCCGTTCTCTCTTCCACATCGCCGTGCTGGACTTTCTCTGCCGTGGCGAACGTGCGCTTGACATCGGTTATCTTGACCTTGCATGTCTCGCCGCGGCTGGCACCTTTGACGAAGACAACGAAACCCTCTATCTTGGCGATTCCGTCGCCATGGCCTCCTTGGCTTTCGATGGTGACGTCCCTCAGATCACCGACAGCTACCGGCTTGGGAGTCTCGAACTTCTTGTGCAGATCCCCTTCATCGGACATAATCATTCCTCGAGCGGACCACGGGCTATGACGATGCCCGGCAGCTCTGATGTGGCGTCGATCTCGACGACCGTGGATCCATCTTGCGGTTTTGACATGATTTAATATCAGTATTGCCATAATTATAAATCATGATGAAGCTCGTCATTTTCGACTTAGATGACACGCTGGTCAGCATGGACGTTGACTGGGCCAAAGTGAGGTCCGAGATAATAGCCCTGGCCGGCAGGGAAGGGGTAGAAGTGAACCCTGCGGATCATCTTATCGTGATATCCAATCTGGTCGCCTCGAAGCCAGGCCTCAAGAAGAAAGTGGACGAGATATACAGGAAGAACGAAGCGGGGACCGTGCTCAAGAAGTCCTACGCCGTCTACCCGGATATGGTCGCCCTGGTGCGGGAGCTCCATAAGAGAAGGATCAAGCTCGGCATCGCGAGCGGGAACCACAGCCGGAACATAGAGGAGATACTCAGGCATCTGGGATTGGACAAGCATTTCGAAGTGGTCTGCGGGCGGGACCGCATCGCTCTCAACAAGCCGTATCCGGACCAGATAACCCACATCATCCACAAGACGAAGATAAGCAGGCGTTTCACGATATTCATAGGGGATTCCGTGTATGATGAGCAAGCGGCCAAAGCGGCCGGCGTCTCTTTTTTCAGGGTGGAAAAAGGCGGGACGAAGGACACGACGAGCCTTAGGGAAGCGATCGGTCTCACCGAGGAAGAGGAATAGGATGGAGCATCTGAAGAATCTCAATGACGAGCAGAAGCGCGCTGTCACGGAAGGCGATGGCGCGGTGCTCGTGGTAGCGGGGCCGGGCTCAGGGAAGACCCGGACCATCATCAGCAGGATCTGCCACCAGCTCAAGAAAGGCGTCGCACCAGAGCGCATCCTCCTACTGACATTCACGAACAAGGCCGCAGCAGAGATGAAGCGGAGGTCATTGGAACTTGCAGGTGAGAGCGCCGGCCGTATCATGGCAGGGACATTCCATCATTTCGCCAACGTGCTCCTGCGCCGCCATCCCCTCGCGGCAGGCCTCAATCCGCGCTTCACGATACTGGACGAAGATGATGCGATCACGCTTCTCGTGCGGGTGATGAAACGCTCCTTCCACGATGTCAAGCGTTCTTCCGCTTCAATATTCATGCGGGCGTTCTCGCTTTCCAAGCTTAGGGTGCTGCCCCTATCCGATATCATAATGGATGACCCGGAATTCTTCCAGCTCTCCAAGGACGTCGAGGGCGTCCAAAAGATCGCAGCCGATTACGAGAACGAGAAAAAAAGCATGGACGCGCTTGATTTCGACGACCTTCTCCTGCTAGCATACAAGCTTCTGCGGGACAATCCGCGCATCCTGGAGCACTACCGCTCGCAGTACACGGATATACTCATAGACGAATTCCAGGATACTGACTACCTACAGGCGGCTTTCATATCCCTGCTCTGCCTTCCAGCGTCTCAAGGGCGGAACCTAATGGTCGTTGGGGATGATTCCCAGAGCATCTACTCTTTCAGGGGGGCCGACCTGAGGAACATGCTAGAATTCAAGGATTGCTACGATGCGAAGGTGTTCTTCCTGACCACGAATTACAGGAGCAGCGATCCGATAGTGAAACTGATCAACAAGTGCATAGACGCGAGTTCGGTGAAGATAGACAAGACCCTCACGGCCACCGGGAAAGGCGGAGACATTCCCAAGCTCATGGAGGCACAGAATCCTTCGGAAGAAGCGTATGCCATAGCGTCTTTGGCGGAGCAGGAGCTGCTGAACGGCTCCAAGGTCGGGGTGCTTTTCAGGAGCGCGTATATCGTCTCGGAGCTCGAGTTAGAATTGAACCGCCGAAGCATCGCATATGAGCTCCGGGGCGGGATGCGTTTCGCGGAGCAGGCCCATATAAAGGATATGCTCGCGGTGCTGCGCGTCCATGAGAATCCCAAAGACAAGGCCGCATTATCGCGCATCCTGAGGCTCCTGCCCGGGATCGGAGAGAAGAAGGCCGAAAGCGTGATCTCGGATTCTTCATCGATGGAGTCCATAATCCAGAACCTGGGGAAGGTCGAATCCAA